>JBBIGV010000014.1:0-55157 GCA_037447335.1 Ignavibacteria bacterium
AGATCGATTGCTTTCTGTTAGAGAAGCAGCAAGACTGCAGTCATTTCCAGATAATTATATTTTCAAAGGAGGGATTTCATCAATGCAGCAGCAAGTTGGGGATGCAGTGCCGCCATTGTTGGCGAAAGCTGTGGGAAAAGCAATTAAGAAACAATTGTAATTAAATCTCATCTAAGAAAGTTTCAAATTCATCAAAAGATAATTCACCACTAATTACTTTGCCGATTTTCAAGCGATTTTTTTTAATCCATTCTATTAATGAGATTTTAAGTTCTTTATTTGTTGAGTATTTACTAATGACCTTATTTTTAGTAATCCAAACTGCATCGTATGCTCTATAAAGCTGTTCATCAGATAAGTCTTTAGTTTCTATATTTCCTAAAACCTTGTTTATTGATTGAGCAAGCATTCTAATATCTTCCCGTGTAAATTTATTTTCATCAGTATTCATCTTCTTTTCTAGCCAGCTATCAAACCTTGATTCACGATTAATTCCGGGGGAATCAAATAAATAAACCCATTCACCCCAGTTTAACTTTAAGGATTTTTCTTTCGGAAAGCCAGCAAGACGAAAACAATATTCAAGATGAATTCTATTTGGGCTTCTATCTTTAGCAATTAGCTTTTCAGGTGCATGAATTCTTGCATTTAACCAAAACAGATGCTTTTCTAGAGGATCAATTAGTGTAGGTTTATAAAAAATATTACGCAAAATTTTTCCTAGTTCCCAGTATAAACTTACATTTCCTTTTTTAACATCATTCTTGTTTATATCAATGACTCTCTTCTTAAATTCTGTTAATTCTTTTTTTAATAAATCATCTAGCTTTTTTGCTTTTTCTCTTTCTAACTCTGATGACCCAATACCTTTAGCAGATCTGTAATGGGGTTTTCCATGCTGATCGTATTTTACAATTACTGCCATATTTTAACACAATTGATTTAATGCTATACCAACAATTTCATCTAAGTATCGAACAGCATCAAGAGGAGCTAAATTATCATCTATAAAAACATCCTCGAAGGTTTCAGCAGGACCTTTGAATACTCTTTCTTCAACAGATATAAGATAAGCATGAAAAAGCATTTGCTCTCTGATATAATTTTTACGGTAATCGTCGCCTAAATCGTCTGCTAATCTATATGAAGAATGACCTACGTTCAAAATAAAAGTATAACCTGATGCACGATCCCCTTCTACCCAAGAACGCTTACCATTTTCTGGTGCATCGCTTTCATCAAGATTTTTAAAGATTGACATTCCTGTTGGATCAACACCACAATAGAAAGGAATTGCTTTTTTAGCTCCCAGATGCTCACCGATATTTTTATTTAATTCAGGATAATTTTCTGCTGCTCTTATGCTGAAAAAAAATTCACATTTTCTCTCTTTCGCTTCAGGAGGTTCATCATCGAAAATGCTGCCAAAAATTTCCTCAGATATTTTTAATTCATTTACTACAAAGTCTCTATCTGTTAAAGCAGGCAATTCAAAACTTCGATGTGAAATAAGTTTATTCAATTCTTTAACATCTTGCGTTGGACTTTTTGCCTTACGGACCACCATATCAAGATTAATTTTAAGTAGTATTGATGTATTACTGGTAATCTTAAAATGAACATTTCTAATGCTTTCGCCTTTTTCAACTCTCCTAGATTGGGGTCGAGGGAAAAGCGGATAATAGCTTGTAACAGTAACTGGCTCTTTAGGTTTAATCGGTGGGTCCATTCCTATCCACAGCATACGAGAAACTTGGTGAATTTGCTCATTAGAATTGTTATTAACAACCCTCGCTCTGATAAGTACGCCCTCACCATTTATAAAATCGGCAGGAGTTATTTCAAACAATACTTTTTCATTTTGTAAAGAACTTGTATTGAGATCAATTTCCTTTTTCAATAAAATATTATCTGGACGATTTCTCTGTTCTGCAGTTATTTCTAACCTTATGAATTGTGGTTTATCGGTATTGTTCTTAATTCCATAAATAATTGGCCCTATTTTATCTCCCATCTCAACACGGGTTGTTAGTGGATTAGGCAGCGTAAATGTCTCTATGGATATCTCCACTGCCTTTTTTGGATTTCCAACTGAAAATTCTGTGGGCAACCCCAATTTATCCGCTTTTTCATTTAATTCTTTTAAGGTATCAAGCATATCTTGCCGGGCTTTAGCTTCTGGACTTTGAGTTCTAAGTCCTAACTGTTTATGAAATTCCTCTATGTGACTTCTAAGGATAGCTCGAACTTGACCTATTGTTCCACCTCCTCTTCCTCTTGAACCAACGAAACCATAATGAGTTGGTGATTCCTTCTCTTCAAATAATTCTTCCAAATCAGGTTCTAGAATAACATACCCTAAAAAATTCTTTTGAATTTTATGATGCAAAGACATCCCTTTTGAAATACTGCCAATTTTCATTCTTTTTCTTTGAACCCATATTTCACGAAATTCTTCTTCAATTGGATTTGGTGCTACAATAAATTTTAAATGTTTAATCCGTTTTACTGAAGAGTTTACCACTACATTAACATTTTTCTTCTCATAAACACGGAATCCATTCGCTTTATCTTTGGCTCCCAAAAATGATTTCAATGGTTCTGTTAATGTAATTTGCTTTTCCTGCTTATCAATCTTGAGTAGTATTTTTGCTTCATATTCAATGATCTCCCACCAGGTTTCTTCTATCATACGAGAAAACATTTCTGCATATTCAGCTCCATCTGCATGATCAAAAGACTTTTTGAAAGAATCTATTATTTCATCATTCACGTTGAGAATGGTAATTCTTGTCCCAGGTACTGCAAGAGGTTTTAAAACTCCCTCCGTACTTTCTGCAATAAAGTTATTAGCTTTTTCTTCTTCAAAAACTTTTTTTCTTTGTTTTAATTGTGTGCCTATAATTTTTCTATCAAATGCTATATACTTATTATCATCAGATCTAAGAGAGTCAACAAGAATAGAATAATCATTTGACGCACCTTGGAAAATTAATTTCCCACGACCAAAAAAACCGGGTCCAATATTCCCACCAGATTCAAACCTAGTAAGGAAACGTGCAAGCCGCTGGTCAGCATTCTCTTCGCCAAGTAATCCTTCAGCAGATTTCTTCTCTATTTCTTCAACTGATAAAATATCTCCTGTAAGCCCGGTTGTACCTTCATCCCAAAAAGTTAAAGCATATTTTCCTTTAATCTTGAACAGCTCGAAACAGCATTTCCAATTTGTCTTGCAGGCTTTAACTTCATCTTGTAATAATCTTGCACCAAAGGCATTTTGAATGGCATCTTTCTGAACACCATGTGCTAATCCTTTAGCGGGATCACTTTCATATTCTCTAATGACCTGTTCAACCTGTTGTTTGTCGTTTTGAGGCATATGAGCATATTCCAATTCCTCAAAATTTGACTTTATTCCATCTTCCATTTTTAATTTCCCTCTATTAGTTTCCCTTAAATAATTTTATAGTATAGTCAGGGTTATACTGTATTGGTTGAGTATTGATATCTGTAAATGCAACAGAATCAATATCTAAAAAATGCATTCTCAAAATTTGCTCTTCTTTCTCTCTTTTTATTTTGAGTATTACTCCATTTATTGATGTTAGATACTTCAATTCATTCTTTTCATCAGCAACCCATAGCTCTTTAGCACCAAAGTACTTGTTATTAATTATAACATCATAACCCTGCCTTTCCAGTTCTTCAACTACAATTATTATTGTAATTTGATCTGGTTCATTTCTGACTGCATCGAAGATTTTTTGTATGTTCATTTAATTATCTCCGTATTCTCAATATCCTCTATTGAAACAAGTTGCTGCTGCGGAAACGCAAGCTTAATATTAAGCGGTTGAATATATACCCTGTTTGTAAATTCGTTATAATTAACCACTTTGAAGATCTGTTTTGCTTCTGCTTCATTCAGTGGCTTAATGAATTTTATTGGTTTTGACAAATCAAATTTTCTTTGTTTCATAATTTTATTCCTTTATAACCAAATAATTTTAATCTCTCCCTCAAGTGCCTTAAATTCTTTATCCCCTGTAACCAACTGTGCTTTTTTCATCTTTGCCAAAGCAGCGGCAAAAGCATCAGCATAAGAAATTTTGTGATAAGCTTTGTACTGTGCTGCCTGCAGAGTTAGTTCTTTATTTGCTTCAACTATTGTAATGGGATACCGGGCAAATGTGTTTTTATACAACTCCGCTCTTTCTTTTCCTCCTTCTCTTAAAGCAATATAATACATCTCTCCCCAGTTAATAACACATAAAAAAAGTTCAGCCTGGTCATTCAAAGCTTTCTTTAAAATATCTCCAACTTCATCCACACCTTTTTCTCTTTCTGCATATGCTAAAAGAGAATAGCTGTCTAACACATATCGCCTCATAATTCTCGTTCTTTCTTTTTTTCCTC
Organism: Ignavibacteria bacterium; assembly: GCA_037447335.1. GTDB lineage: Bacteria > Bacteroidota > Ignavibacteria > Ignavibacteriales > Ignavibacteriaceae > JBBIGV01. Next base: position 4,417 of record JBBIGV010000014.1, read on the forward strand.
CATCAATGCTTTTAGAAGCTTTCCGCCTGTCCCGAGAAAACCTTTATTAGCATCAATAATTTCAGGCGTAACAGGAATAATCTTTATTCCATCTTTCTCCTCAAAGAAATTAATCCTGGTTCCCGGTTTAATCCCATACTTTCTCCTCATCTTTGAGGGGATCACTAATTGTCCTTTTGTAGTTACATATCCTGTTTCCATTACTTATAAATCCTTTTTGTAATATTTTCTTTACAAAGTTAGAAATTATATAAATGTAAGTCAAATATATTTTGTAAGACAAAAATTTTTTAGTGGGATATTGTTGTTTTATGCCCGTTTTTGCAATAATAATTTTGTAATGCAGCTTGGTATCTTATCTCACAACTCCCTTTCTCTCTTCCGTCAAAGCCGGGTCTTCGACTTCTCCTCCATCAAAGCTTTCAACAACTTCTCTTCATTCCCAAAACACCTGCATTTACTTTAATCTCTTCAGCAGTAAAAAGAGGTATGATTCGGATACCATCTTCTTCAACCTTAAACTTTACTTTCCTTCCGGGATGGAGTCGATACTTCTTCCGCGGCTTTGCGGGAATAGTTACTCTGCCGTTGGATGTTAGTTTTACAAATTTCATTCAATCTCCAGACGTTTTTTAGAGACTTCAATTGCTTTATGCAGCTTTTGCTGCAGAAGTTTTTTATCAGGCAGCTCTGTAAGGTACTCTGCTACTTTTATTCCTGATTTATCTAGCTGCAGCAATTCGATCTGAAAGTTTATCTTTTTCACTAAGTGCTTTAAGTTCTTGTTTAATCAGCTTGGCCGGCTTTCTGGAAATTGCCGTTCTTTCAAAAAGCATACTGTTTATTCTTTCTCTCAGTCGGCGGACACTCCAGTGTTCTATACGGCACATTTGAAGGTAAAATTCTCTTTTAAGGTCCTTCTTAACATAAATCAATTCTTTGATGTGTGACCATGATAATTCTCCCGACAGTGTAGAGATAATTTGAAAGTCAGGAAAAGTCTCTACAGTGTAGAGACAATTCCACAATTGTTGTTTACTCCAGCCTTTTCCGTAAGACTCTATAAGTCTTTTTGAAAGTGAGGAGATAATTTCTTCCCCGTATTTGGCACGTTTGCTCTTTAATACATCATCTTTTATTCTTTTACCAATTTTCCAATTAAGAATTGTCAACGTTGAATTTACAGTATAAGCAACCAGTGATCTGCTTTCGTTTATTAAAGAAGCAATATCTTTAAATAAAGTGTCGGTCTTTGTCAGTTGCTGTTTTTTTATTTGATTAAGTTTTTTGTTGTTTTGAATTTATTGAATTGGTGTTTTGCACTGTATACAAACTTAACCACATCAATTCACTTCCTCAACCCCGCCTTTGCAAATATCATTTTGTAAAAAATTAAGCAGCCTTATCACAACTCCCTCTCCCTCTTCTTTTCCTCCATCACTTGAGGGGGCGTAGTCAGCGACGAAGCCCCTAAGATTTCTGCAGTTTTCCCTTTTTACCAGGCTTTTGCCTGGTCATTCCAAAAACACCTGCATTTGCTTTTACCCTGTTAGATAAATTAGTCATGAATTACTTTTAAGAGATATTAATCTAACGGGGTGAATCTCTTCTGATGTTGCGAGTGGAATAATTGTAATTCCATCTTTTTCAACTTCGAATTTTACTTTTCTTCTAGGATGGAGCCCATACTTCTTCCGCAGCTTTGCGGGAAATGATCTTCTGTCGTTTGTCGTTAGTTTGGAGATTTTCATAAAAGTAAAATAAGAAATTATTGGGAAATGAGAGACGGGAGGCAGGTGGTTGGAGGTGGGTTGTTGTGTCTTAATTAAACTTCAGATTTCAGTATTCCTAGTTCGAAATTCTGCTGATTAACGAATGAAGATTTAAGATTTATGCTTTAATCCGGCATCCGGTATCCGCTATCCGGCATCCGTTATTTAAAGATTGATGATTAACAATTTGAGATTTATGAAGCGCATAAAAAATCGGCTGTTTTCAATCTTCACCTGCTTTATTAAATTTTAATGAAACAGAATTTATGCAGTACCTCTGCCCTGTTGGCTGGGGTCCGTCATCAAAAACATGACCCAGATGCCCGCCGCACTTTGCACACATAACTTCTGTTCTTATCATACCATGACTGAAATCTTTTTCAAGAATAATATTTTTATCCGATACCGGCGCCCAATAGCTGGGCCAGCCTGAACCGGATTCATATTTTGTTTCTGAAGAAAAAAGTTCATTACCGCAGCCTGCACAGAGATAAATTCCTTTTTCATTGTGCTTGTAATATTTTCCTGTGAAGGCTCTTTCGGTAGCTTTCTCCCGCAATACACAATATTCTTCTTCAGAAAGAATTTCTTTCCACTCATTTTCATTTTTATTCATTTCAGTCTCCGGTTGTTTTTCAAATTCTGTTGAGGTAGTGTCCTGCGGTGTTACCTCGCTGTTCACCTGTACGGTATATGTAACATTCAGCAGCAGTTTCCACGTCAGGTAAGCGAGCAGGACTAACCCGATCAACAATAATGATGCTTTCATTTTCTTTACTAAGTTTTTAACTATTTAAATTTAATCAGCCGGCTGTTTGAAACATAATCCAAAATTTTTCAAAGCGTAGTGAAATCCGTCACATATGCTTCCGGATTACACTAATAACCAGAATGATTTTCCTTATCTTAACACTGTGATTTAATATAATTAAGGAGGAGAATATGTTCCGTTTAATTCTTATCGCAGCAATACTTTTAAGCAATTTTTTACTTGCTCAGACAGGTTCGGTTTCGGGCATTGTAACCGGTTCCGGAACAGGTGAAGGACTTGCAGGTGTTAACATCATTTTTTCCGATCCATCTTTTAATATTACCACAGACCGTGACGGATTCTTTTCAGCACGTAAACTGCCTCCCGGTGAATATGTACTGGTGTTTTCTCACATCGGCTTCAGGAATGAAACCGCAAATGTTATTGTAAATGCCGGAACCGAAGCAGAACTTAACATAACTATGACTCCCGCTGTTATTAAGCTTGGAGAAGTTAATGTGATAAGTCCTCGCTACATGAAAATGATAAAAGACGTTGCTCTCCCAATGGCAGTTGTTGAATCGGATGATATAATCTCCAGCCCTTCTGCAACACCATCAGATCTGCTTAACAAGCAGCCGGGCATTACACTTGCCCGCGACGGAATATGGGGAACGCATATAAGCATAAGAGGGCTTAGCAGGTCAAGTCTTGTTACGATGGTTGACGGAAACCGTATCGAAACTGCAACTGATTTAGCTGCCGGTCTTTCGATGATAGACCTTAATGATGTTAAAAGAATTGAAGTGATAAAGGGTGCGGCTTCTTCACTGTATGGTACCGGTGGAATGGGCGGTGTGGTAAATATCATCACCAAAGATGACGGCTATAACAGCAGCTTTTCAATTAACGGATCTGTTACTTCGGGTTTTAATTCGGTTAATGATGGTCGGACCGGAAGTATCTCATTATCTTCCGGCAGCATCAACTGGTTCGCAAAACTTACCGGCACGTTAAGGAAAGCTAATGATGCAAAGACGCCGGATGGAACTATCAAAAACAGCCGCTTCTCTGATGAGTATTTTTCTGTCTATGCCGGATATAAACCTTTCGATAATAATGAATTCAGAATTAACTATCAGAGATTTTATGCTAAGGATGTAGGAATACCCGGAGGCGCTCCGCTTTTCCCTGATAAAGCGGATGTAAGGTATCCTTTTGAGCAGCGCGACTTGTTCAGCGCTGAATATTTTTTCAGAAGAGTATTCGAATCATCTTTTAATTTTTCATTGAAATATTATAACCAGAACATTTACCGTGATGTGGAGAATATTCCTTACATAGTTCAGAATGTGCCGGCTGGCGGAGGGCAGCCGCCAAGGCGAATAAACGTGCTGAAAATTCTTCCCAATGCCCGCCACTATACTAACGGTGTTGTTGCTCAGGCTACCGGACTTATCGGTACTAACCATCTGCTGATTGCCGGCGTTGATATCTGGCAGCGTGAACTCGACAGCAGACGCCAGCGCCATCTTAAAATTGAAGTGCTTGATTCAACCGGTACTAATGTGGTTAATACTATCAATCAGATAATCGGTGAGCGCCCTCTTCCTGAATCCAAATATCTGAGCATGGGATTTTTTATCCAGGATGAGTTTTCTGCTTTACAGGATAAGCTGACTTTAACAATCGGTGGAAGGATTGACCGTATAAATGTTCAGAACAAACAGGTAAGCAATCCGGTTTACCTTGTTGTTAACGGGAACAGAAATGATAATCCTTCAAATTCTGTGCTTCAGTGGGAAGCTGAAAAAGTTCATGATATTTCCTGGAGCGCCAACGCAGGTATTCTTTACAAGCTGTTCAGGAATATTGACGTTAGCTTTAATGCTGCAAGATCATTCCGTTCTCCCGGACTTGAAGAAAGATACCAGTTTATTGATCTCGGCAGCCTGGTAAGACTTGGTGATCCAAACCTTAAACCCGAACGCGGCAGCTTCTTTGATCTCGGCTTAAGAATCTGGCAGCCCTCATACTCTTTTAACCTTAGCATCTTTCTTAATTTAATGGAAGACCTTGTTGCAGAAATACCCGGTACATACGAAAATAAAAATGCACTTATCAAAACAAACATTGGCAAAGCAAGATTGTACGGCTTCGACCTCGGGTTTGAAGGAAATTTATATAATGGTTTTGTGGTTTACGGCAACGCTGCTTTTGTTCGTGGTGAAGATACCGGCAATAACTCCGACCTTCCGCAAATCCCCCCGTTTAACGGGATGCTCGGTGTAAGATTACCGGTAATGGATTATTTAAACGTTGATCTCTCAGCTTCATTTTTTGCTGACCAGAAGAAAACTGCTGCGGGAGAAATTGCTACACCGGGTTATGCTTATTTCGACTTGTTGTTGTCTTCACAAAAGATTGATGTCGGCGCTGTGTCATTCAGATTATTTGCCGGCGCTGAAAATCTTACCAACAGAAGTTATCGCAATCATCTTTCAACAAACAGGGGATTTATTTTAAGTGAACCAGGCAGAAATATTTTTGCCAGAATTAATATATCATGGTAAAAAGGTAAAAATTTTTTGTGGACTGGTTCCTGCTTGCATTCATATCGGCATTACTATCTGCAGCGGCAGCGCTCTCGCAGAAGAAAATTCTTTTTAACATAGGTGCGCTGGAGTTTTCTTTTTTTCTTTCGCTGTTCAACCTGCTTTTTTCGCTGCCGTTCTTCATTGGAGTTGAATTAAGTTCAGTATCAGCTATATCCATTGCTGTGCTGTATTTAAAAACCATACTAGGAACACTTGCCTTTCTTTGCATAATGCTCGCAATAAAAAATCTGGAAATAAGTAAAGCCCTTCCTTTAATGGTTCTGACGCCCGGATTTGTTGCCTTCTTCGGATTTCTGCTGCTTGGTGAAAGTCTTACTCAGGCAGAAATTGCAGGCATGATCTTTCTGCTTGCCGGTACATACATTCTCGAAAGCAAAGAAACCAAAGAGCTTCTGACTCCCTTTATGGTTTTTGTAAAGTCGAAGCATCATCACTACATAATTTTTGCGCTTTTGCTTTTCACGGCAACATCAATACTCGACAAGGTTCTCGTCAGCAGGTATATGATGACCCCTTATGCTTTCATGGGCTTCCAGCATATCTTTATGGCATTTAATTTTTTCATAATCGTTCTGTTTTTCAGGAAGGAAAAGCAGGCGATACTTCCTTCGGTTGATAAGTCATTGTGGGTATGGATAATCCTCATTGCTGTATTAACCATTGGTTACCGTTATACGCATATAGAGGCAGTAAAGATTGCTAATGTTGCTCTTGTGCTTTCAGTGAAGAGAATTTCCGTATTCTTTGCTACTCTTATTGGCGGAAAACTGTTTAATGAAAAGGATTTACTCAGAAAAGCAATTGCAACGGCAATAATGGTTGCCGGTGCATTGTTAATATTGAGGGAATAGAAAATCAATTCTCCGTACGGTTTTAGTGGAACAACATCAAACTTTTCATTATGTTAGACCGGAAAGGAGAAATGCCATGAAAACCATTATCAAAACATTCGTTTTTTTGCTGTCTCTTTCGATTGTTATAACTTCCTGTCAGATAGAACCACAAATCCCGGTTAGTGATGAAGATCAGGCAGAGCTGCGACAGGCAAGCGGAAATTTTATGCAATCACTCAAGCAAGTCCTTATAAAAGAAATTCAGAACAACGGTCCTTATGCGGCTGTAGCTGTTTGTGCCGACACCGCACAGACATTAACAGAAACGTTTGGTTCTGAACAAGGGCTTGAAATAAGACGGGTTTCATTCAGGAACAGAAATGAGAAAAATTATCCTGATGAATTTGAAATACCGGTGCTGGAAAAGTTTGAGAAGGATTTTTCCAAAGGTAATCTGAACGAATCTTCCGAGCATTTCATGATAGTGCAGCGCAATGGTGAAAAATACATTCACTTTATGCGGCCCATCTTTTTACATGGTGAATGTGTAACATGCCATGGCGGCGAAGAACAAATTCCGCCCGATGTGCAAATGATAATCAGCAGGCGATACACTGATGATAAAGCAACCGGCTTTGCTGTTGGTGATCTTCGCGGCGCAGTATCTATTCTGAAAAAGCTGGAATGAATTTGTGATTGAATGGATGAATGACGATTTAAATCAATCATTCTCCGGAAAAGCCTCGCTGCAATCTTTCATTTCCTGTGGTCGGGTGAATAAATGTTTTAACGGCAAATTTTATTCGCCCGATCATCACTTTAAAAAATTTGAATGGTCTTATAGTTATACAAACGGTTGGGAAGTGTGATTAATTTTTTTTTAATTTTATCACACTAATAATATTGTTGTTGTATGAATGCAGTAGAAGCTAAAAACCTCACAAAAAAATTTAACGGGCTTATCGCAGTGGATAATGCCTCGTTCGCTGTGCCTGAAGGCGCTGTGTTCGGGCTTATAGGGAGGAACGGCGCGGGCAAAACCACTACCATCAGGATTATGATGAATATCTATCTTCCCGATGCCGGAGAGGTGATCTTTCGCGGCAGAAAAATCGGGCAGGAGTTCAGAGATTCGGTCGGCTATCTTCCGGAAGAACGGGGTCTCTATAAAAAAATGAAGGTGCTCGATCTTCTGCTCTTCTTTGCTGAACTAAAAGGCAAAAAAGGAAAGGATGTTGAAAAGAAAGCTCTCACTTATCTCGAACGGTTTGATTTGTCTGACAGAAAGAATTCAAAAGTTGAAGACCTCTCCAAAGGTAATCAGCAAAAGGTGCAGTTCATCTCAACTATTCTTCATGACCCCGAATTTCTGATCCTTGATGAACCATTCTCAGGGCTCGATCCCATCAATACCGACCTGCTGAAAAAAATAATTCTTGAAATGAAAGAACAGGGTAAGGTGATAATCTTTTCTACTCATCTTATGGACTTTGCAGAGAAAATGTGCGATCACATTGCGATGATTGATCATGGTAAAATTATTCTGAACGGTGAACTTCATTCAATTAAAGCACGATACAGCCAGCGTAACGTAAGTTTAAATTATGAAGGGGATATTTCTTTTCTCAGAAATCATCCCGTTGTTGAAAGCATATCCGATTTTGGCAATGCTACCGGCATAAAGCTTAAGCACGAAAATCACGTGCAGGAGCTTTTGAGAATACTGGTTGAAAATAATATCCGGATAAAGAAATTTAATGCGGATGATATTTCACTGCATGAAATTTTTGTGATGCTTGCCGGAAAGGAGAACGGTAATGGTTAATAACAGAACTCTCGCTTTAATAAAACGCGAATTAAGGGTAAGGCTTTTCAGCAAAACTTTTTTGCTGATGACTTTTCTCATTCCCCTGTTCATGTTTGGTATAATCGGAATACAGGCGCTTATTTATTCTCTTTCCGAAGAGCAGAATCCTGTGCTTGTTGTTATTACCGAATCAATCGAACTGATGGATGCTGTTGAGTATGAGCTTTCGTCTTTGCCTGAATCAAAGGACGGAAGATTTGTCTTTATGTACGAAACCGGCGATGAACAAAAATTTGAAAAACGATTGGGTGATTTGCGCGTGGAAATCCTCAAAGAGAGATTGTCCGGCGTACTTTATATCCCATCTCTTTCTTTAAGTGATAAAAAAATAAAATACTATTCTGCCAATCCGGCTAATACAACTTTGTTCCAGAAAATACGTCCCGCCATAAACAAAGCATTGATAAAACTTTATTTTGCAGATAAAGACCTTTCCAGGGATGACATTGAGTTTGCAAGAACGGACGTGGATATTAGCGGCTTCCGTATCACAAAGGATGATAAGGTGGAAGAGGCAGGTATCGGGAACATGATCCTTTTATTTCTGCTTTCCTTTCTTCTTTATATGGCTCTGATATTTACAGGGCAGATGACGATGAACGCTGTTGTTGAGGAAAAGAGCAGTAAAATAGTTGAGGTATTACTTTCTTCTGCCAGCAGTATTGAGCTTATGACCGGAAAAATTATCGGGACAGTTATTATCGGAGTGCTGCAAATGTCAATCTGGATGCTGCCGGTATTTCTTGTTCTTTCAACTACATGGTTTGTGCTGCCCGCAGAAATTATTTTCAGCATTGACGGAAGTTACGTTTTTTATTTTCTGTTCAACTACCTGATAGCGTTAATTACTTTTGTGGGATTGTTCGCAGCAGTGGGTGCGATATTCGATAACCCGCAGGATGCACAATCCGGTATATGGCCTTTATTGATGCTGATAATGATACCATTCTTTATTGCTCTGAGCTTACAGGGAAATCCTCAAAGTGATTTTGCTCGTATTGCATCAATGTTTCCGTTTGCTTCGCTGATGGTAATGCCTGCACGAATGACTCTTGTTGACGTTCCAGTCTGGCAAATACTTGTTTCAATAGCTGTGAATATTACAGTAATGCTTTCAATCTTCCCGGCTGCCGGTAAGATATATCGCGTTGGGATACTCGTCTCCGGTAAAAAGCCAAAGTGGAGCGAAGTTGTTAAGTGGTTGAGATATAAATATTGAAAATATTTTATGCAGCGATATCTTTGTGTGCTTAGCGTAAACTGTACTGTAATATTTTTTCACTCTAAGCACAAAGCTCACCGGGGTTTTGATTAATAATAAAAATGAAACTGCAGTACGAACGAATCATTTTTAATTTTCGGCTCTTCCATCTGTATCCGGTACTGCGGACGAATCTCAATAAATGAATAAGGGAAGAATTCAAAACCAAAAACAATTCTCGTAAATTCGTCCTTTGCTGCCTTATCACTCGGATCGAACCTGTCTAGCCGGGCAATTGCTTCCAATCCTTTCATCAGCCTGTAAGCCGCCTCAACCATGAGCGCTGTGGATTTCTGATCATTTACAATAAAGTCATTAGCAATAACATATTCACCCATTAAAGTAAAGCCCCTGAAACCAAATCCTGCAAAACCGCCCATCATATTAACATTCTCATAACTGCCGGTAGTAATACGTCTCTTCTTTAAATTAACAAAAGATCCGCCAAAGAAGAGGTTAAAGTTATCACTGACCATCGGGAAAAATTGTAAGCTTGTAGTATAAGTCGGGTCTGTAACAAATAATTGATTGCGCGGATTCCCGACACTTGCGGTTAACAGTGCAATATCCGAAATGTATGCTCCAAGCTCTAAGCCTGTTTCAAGATAAGTCGGAACGTAAATAAGCCCCTGATCTCTGCCGGTAGCGAATAAAACACCAAGGTCTCCTCCACGGGTGTAAGCTGTATGGTCATCTGTTCTGATTCCGAAATTTGGTGTAAACACACCAGCTTTAACATAACTGTTGTTTGGAAGTATTCTCGCAACCACATAACCTTCCCAGATTGCATTAAGATAGTCAAAACGTGTTATGGCATTTATATCATCGGAGAAATCCACGTCCGCATAAAGTGAGGCAGCCATTCTTTGAAAATCAGTTTGAGTGGTTGAGTCGGTTTGTTTCATCAGATACTGTGCGCGGAGATCGAAGCCAAAGCGAATATTTTCACCAATACGATTGCTTAGCTTAACATTTTCTTCACGCGGTGAAACCAGTGCCAGCACATTTTTCCCAAATGACCATCCACCATCATTCCGGATAATTCCTCCGGTTGGATTTGAATGACAATCCATACAAGTTCCACCCATTCGTAATGAAAAACGGGGAAGTGAAAATGTTTCCGCTGCTGAAACAAATAAGAAGATAACGATGAGAGTAAAAAGTGATCCTTTCATAACATCTCCTGAATGTTTAATTGTGATGACGGGTATGAATTTAAGTAATAAAGTGGGAGAAAATACAAAAAAGTGTCTGCAAAAAAATTATTTTCTAATGGAAATTAGATATTGGGGCAGACCAATCTAAAAAAAGGCTGCCAATTCCGGGCAGCCTTTGAGAAATAAAATAACAATTAAGATTTATTATTGCATACCCCTCGCATAGGCTTCGGCTTCCGCCTTTGAATTAAAGTACCCCACACGAACTCTGTACCAGGTCTGATTCCATTTATTGATGAATGCAGGTTGTACAAAAGCTCTGTAACCTCTTGCAACCAGATCTCTAACAACAGATTCTGCTTTTTCTCTGAACTGCCAGGAAGATAACTGCACACAATAAAGGCTTCCATCTGTATAAACATTATTGCCGATTAATCTTTCAGCCTGGAAGTTATAAGTACCTGTAACTTCACTTTCACCCGGTTCAGATTTAAACGGCTCTTCAGGTTTTTCTTTCGGGCATCCTCTGTGATCGACTTCAACACCGGGCGGAGTATCCGGGCATTCATCCTTATAATCGGAGACACCATCTCCGTCACTGTCAATCGGGCATCCGTGTATATCAACTTTAACTCCAACCGGAGTATCGGGACATTTGTCCATATAATCGGGGACACCATCTCCGTCACTATCAAGCGGGCAGCCGTCTTCATCAACCTTTACACCGTAGGGAGTGTTCGGACAGAGATCGAGATAATCAGGAACACCATCTCCATCACTGTCAATCGGGCATCCGAATTCATCAACTTTTACACCGAATGGGGTATCCGGGCAAAGATCGCGTGAATCCGGCACACCATCTCCATCCGAATCTTTTTCACCAATAAACGAATAAGAAATTCCCATTCCAAAAGTATAGAACACGTCTTTATCTGTGAATTCTCTTACAAATCCATCCAACTTATCGTTGGGGTTAATGCTGAAATTAGCAACCAGGTCAAGTCCAAGCCTGTCGGTAATCAAGAACTTAAGCCCTGCTTCAGCATTATAATTAATTGCAGAAAAATAATTCCCTTTTGTTCTCTGGTTAGGCAGAAGTTTATTTCCTTTTAAATCTTTCGGGTTAAACCAAAGGTTTGACATGCCAACGCCAAGATACGGAATAACATTTTCGGACAAATTATAACTATAGGTTACCTTCCCGCCAAGGAAAATAATATGTGTTTTGAATTCATCAGGTGTTTTGGTTCTGTCGGAACCGCTTAGTGAGCCCGAACCGCCAAAAGCTTTTAGACCTATAACGTGGTTTGAGCTGGATTCCCAGTAGTATGCTAATGTGCCTCTGCCATAGCCTTGTAAACCAATTCCTTCATAATCGGTATCAGCGACAGTAATACCTCCTTCTGCTGTAAGAATCAGTTTACCCGAGAACGGGTGTGATTCAAAAAATCTAAATCCTTGTGCAAAAGATTCTGAAGTAATAAAAAACAGAAGAAAGATAACGGCTATGAAATTTTTCATCGCCCTCTCCTTTGATTTAGTGAATAGTTGAAGCAGGTGATCATAAAAACACGGCAAAAGTTTTTTACAACTTAGATTAAAAAACAAGATTATATATAAAATAAATTTATTTTATGAAAATATAGGCAAAATTTTTGACAAATAATCAAATTTTTGCAAATAATTTACAATCGGATCATTTGAAGGTATTCTATGAGAAATAGCCTGGCAATGTGGGTATCTGCTGAAATCCAGAATAATCTTTTCCCCTGATAAAAGACATAATGAGTCTGGCCCATACCAAAACATCTGTACACATCTTTATCAGAAATTTTCATATACTCACCGGAAAAGAATACTGAGTTTTCCGGAGAAATTTTCTGAGTCATTTTTTCATAAGCATCAAGCGCCTGGGATTGATCCTCATAAACTGTTATATAAATTACAGCTCTACCCTTTCTGCTATCATAAAACCCGATTTCATTACTTGCAGTGGCAACCGGCTGGAAATGAAGCTCATCAACTATCTTCCGGGCATCGTCAGCCGAAACCACCTCTTTGAGTGTAAGTTCATGGATTTTGGCGGGCAAAAAGTTGTTACCCGATGAGCAGCTTGTAAGTATAAACGCGCAGCCAACAATCGAAAAAAGAATAAGAGCTTTATTTTTATGTCTTGTGATCATACTGGTATTCCCCTGAATAATGTTCTTCAAATGAAATTAAATTACGCAGCAACTACCCTAATGGCAGGATGAATATCCCGTTTTAATAAATTTTCAATTGCCATTAATGTTCCGCTGATAGAACTCGGACAACTGCCGCAAGCACCCTGATATCTGATTTTTACAGTGTAGCCATCAAGTCCTAGCACTTCAAGCCCACCGCCGTCACCGGCTAGTGCCGGTCTTACTCGTTGATCAAGTATTGTGTTTATCTGCTTAAGAATTGCACTTGCATTTTCATCTATTCCAGCAATTTCTTTTTGGGGTGGAATCAGAGCTTTGTCAAAATTCTGAAGGAATGTAATAAAAGGCTTTTGAATCTGAGCCCAGCCGGCTTCCTTCTGCTTTTCGATAGTAACAAACTTATCCATATAGAAAACCGAGGCTACTCCATCAATATCAAAAATTCCTTTTGCGAAGGGGTCATGCTCTGCATCTTCTTTTGAGGAGAATTGTCTTGTCTCAAAATTCAACAGCTTTTCATTTAAAATAAATTTTAATGCATGAGGATTTGGTGTTAAATCAACATCTTCAACAGTTAACATAATAATTACTCCATATTCATAAATTGTGTGCAAAAATAGTGTAATATAATCTAGACTTCAAGTCGGTTTAATTTCTAAAAATTTGCCTTAGTATTTTTAATCAGTTATTTTAATCACAAAAAACAGGGCTTATGTGAGAACATTGATTAAAATCAAGTTTCTTATCCTGATCATAATATATGGAATTTATTCTGCCTCCACACCCCAGGTAACCGATAAAAACATGCCTGCGTTATTAAATACAGACACAACTAATTATTTCCCGCTGGCAATCGGTAACCATTGGCAGTATTTTTTCGGTCAGGCTCAATGGGTATGATTCAATATTCAATTCCTGAATCACGAATTGATACTTCATTCATTATTAATGATCATGAATATTTCAAGTTCAGCGATTAGAACTTTCTTATGAGGTATAATACTGATAAACAAATTATTTACATCAGGTATAATGAAAGTGATTATGTTTATATGGATTTCACTTTGCCGCCGGGGGCAACATTTAATCAATTCTCAAAATCATTGCAATTCAGAATGGTTGAAGTTACAGCCGGTATACACAGTTTTTGGGGAACTCCATATAATTTTAAAGGATATAAATACGGATGGACCCATGAAAGATTTATATCCGGCTTTGGTTTGGTCAGAACATACATCTATGTTCCAAATGGATATGAAGGTCACAGGGCTCTCATAAATGGTATAATTTTCGATTCTACAAATACACCAATTTATATTTCACATCCTTTTTATCCGGAGATAATAATTACGCCCTTGCTGGTAACCAATTCGCTGATTAATCCTTTAACTTTCAGAGTTGATCATTACTTTTCTAAATTTTTTCCGCCAAGCCCTTTTTCACTAGATCTGAATTTTATAAAAGAAGTGAGATTGGAAAGATTTTATCAGCGCGCAGATAGTATAATAATACCACCGGATATAAATGCATATAACACTTCAACTAACCATTACAATGTTAATATTAATCTGGAGGAAAATCTTCTGAATGATGGGTTCAGTTATTATTACAGAATATATGCAGAAGATAAGGGAATACTTCCTCATATAAGCTATTCTCCTGATAGTGGTTTTTATAAATTAGAATACCTGGATTCGAGCAAAATTATTGAGAATACAAATGTCGATCAGGATTTTTCATTTTCCCAGAATTATCCCAACCCCTTTAATTCAGCAACTAAAATAAGGTATTCAATCAGCAAAACTGACTTGGTAAACATATCTGTCTATGATGTATTGGGTATAAAAGTGATTGAACTATTAAATGCTGAACAAGAAGAGGGAAACCATGAGATTCTTTTCGACACTGAAAGTTCAAGTATCAGCATCGGAACCGGAATCTATCTCCTCAAACTAAGCACCGGCTTTAACACAAAGACAATCAAGATGATTTATTTAAAGTAAACTTTGTTCACCTTTTGGAGATTTCCTTTTCCATACTACTTGTATAAGTATATCGGGGGACTCATTTTTTTAGTTCAAATAGCTATTTAATTAATCACAAAATAATTTTATAAAACATGAATAAAGTTTTAATAGTTTTTACCGGAGGTACTTTCTCAATGATGATTGATGAAAGCACCGGCGGTGCAGTTCCAAAATACTCGGGAAACGAATTGCTTGAAAAAATTCCTGAAGCAAAAAAGCTGGCTCTGATTGATTGTTATGATTTCGGGAAGTATCCCGGCCCGCATATGACACCGGAACTAATGTTTGACCTATCAAAAAAAATCAGGCAGGAAATTAAAAAGGATAATTACGCCGGGGTGATTGTTACGCACGGAACAGATACACTGGAAGAAACCGCTTACCTGCTCGATCTTACAATTCAAACAGAAATACCGATTGTTGTGATTGGTTCAATGAAGAACAGCTCTGAGCCGGATTGGGACGGACCAAGAAATCTTATTGACGCAATTCATATCTGTCTGAATCATAACTGCCGTAATATTGGTACGCTGGTATGCCTGAATGGTGAGATAAATGCTGCAAGCGAGGTAACAAAAATTTATTCTGATGAAGTTGATACTTTTCAAAGCCTCGACTTTGGCGCTCTTGGTTTTGTACAAAACGGAAAAGTAATTCTCAACAGGCTTCCAAGAAAACTTGAAACCATCGAAACTGAAAAAATAAACTCCAATGTTGATATGCTTTCGGTTTATGCCGGAATGAATGAAAAATTTTTCAGATTTTGTGCATACAGTAATGCAGAAGGTCTGGTTGTTGAAGCGCTTGGTGTCGGAAATGTGCCGCCTGCTGCATTTGATGGTATTAAGTATGTTGTAGAAAAAGGAATTCCTGTTGTTTTAACATCGCGCTGCCCTGCAGGTGAAACTGATTATATCTATGGATATCCCGGTGCAGGAAAGCACCTTCACAATATTGGAGTGATATTTGCAGAGTATCTCAACGGGCAAAAAGCAAGAGTCAAACTGATGCTGGCTCTTGGTAAGACCAAAGACCCGGAGGCTCTAAAAAAAATGTTTGAACCCTAATGCTTAAACCAGCATTTCAAGATCAACCTTTATCACTTCCTTTACCGGGTTACCAAGAAACAATTCCGCTACTTCTTTGAATGTTGCCGGTATATCACTCACATAAAAATGTTGATTACCAATTGAGAATTTATTTGTATGAAGGTCTGTCCTCGTCAACTCTGCTTTAACAACTTCAGCAGAAGCGATTCCTGAATCTATAAGAGTTACGTCTTCGCCGATAACTTTTTGTATTACATCGGCAAGAATCGGATAATGCGTGCAGCCCAACACCAAAGTATCAATATTGTGTTCACGAAGTTCTTTTAAGTATTCTTCTGCTATTTTGAAAGCAGCTTTGTGAGTCGTCCAGCCTTCTTCGGCAAGCGGAACGAATAACGGACATGCCTTCTCAAATACCTCAACTTCAGGATTTAACTTTTTAATTTGTGTTGAGTATGCCATATTATTTATTGTTGCGCGGGTTCCGATTACCCCAATTTTTCCGTTCCGGGTTTCTTTAACAGCCATTTTTGCACCGGGTTCTATCATCCCGATAACAGGGACATCAAACTTTTGTCTAAGCGCAGGAATTGCGACTGATGAAGCTGTATTGCACGCAGCCACAATTGTTTTTACATTTTTGCTGATAAGAAAAGAAGCATCCTGTATAGAATATTCAATCACAGTGCTGTTTGATTTTGAACCGTAAGGCACGCGTGCAGTATCGCCAAAATAAACAATATTCTCTGTTGGCAATGCAGATACAATCCTTTTTACAACCGTCAGCCCGCCAATACCGGAATCGAATACCCCGATTGGTTTTTCTTTTTCCATGAAATTCAATGTGTGATCCTATAAAATCTGTTCAATGGTTTTTGTCAGCTCTGCTTTTATTAATTCATAATCATTCGGTGAGATTTTTTTGCCCAGACTGTTAAGCACATAAAAAGAGTCCACTATATCATCACCCTTTGTGGAAATTTTAGCAAAATATATTGATAACCCCAATTCATTCATTTTGTGAGTAACCTGGTAAAGAAAACCTAACCGGTCAGGTGAGAACACGTCAATTATGGTATACTTCTCATGCTTCTCAAACATTACCTTAACTTTACCCGATCTCTTAAAGAACTTATTTTCGATCCTCCACCATTTTGATTTCAACTTTGCAAATTCCTGGTTCAACTGAAGTCTTCCAGCCACAACCGCATCAAGATCATTTTTAATTTTATCGTATCTTGATTCATCCAGCTTTTTGTGTGATCTGAAATCGGTAACATTGAAAGTATCTATAACAATACCATCTCTGCGTGTAAATATTTTTGCATCGTGAATGTTGGCATCATTTATTGAAAATACCCCGCACAACTTTGAAAGAAGCGCCGGGTAATCTTTAGTTATAACCGTAACATTTGTAAAGTCACTTAATTCCTTAAATAAAACAGAAATAGTAATACCTCGTTGTATTTCCTCAACGTGTTGAGCAATTTCGACGTCCGTAAAATGATGTACGTAACCAATGTCATTTATTGAATCCATATGTTCCTGAATATGCGATTCACTTATACTGTCCGAATGTTTTATCACCTCTTTCGGTATAATATACGTACTCGAAATCAACAGTTCCTCTCCGGTGATCTGTTCTGTAAGCATTGCGTGTGACTTTCTATAGAGTTCTGCTAACAGTTCACTCTTCCATGAAGTCCATACAGCCGAATTAACTGCTGAAAGATCAGCATAAGTTACGAGATAGAGCAGGTCAAGATCTTCTATGGAAGAAAATTTTGCTGTAAAGTTGTTTAATGTTTCGGGATCATTCAGATTTCTTCTGAATGCAACCTGCTCCATAAGAAGGTGATTTTTCACTAGGAAAGTTACCTGGTCAATTTCAAGGTCGCTGTAACCCAGCTTGTGCATAATTGATTCTGCCATTTCAGCGCCGATAATTTCATGCCCGGAAATATTGATGGGCTTGGCAATATCATGAAATAGCAGCCCTAAAAATAAAGTTTCTTTATTCTTAAGTTTATTATAAATCCTTCCTAACTGACCTGAGTCCCTCTCCAGCTTTTCAACATTTTTAATAGTTGTAAGCGTGTGTTCATCGGCAGTGTAGCAATGATAAACACCATGCTGCATAAATCCGGCTAAGTCTCTGAATTCGGGCAGAAAGGCACCCAATGCACCCAACTCGTTCATCACTGAAAGAGTCTGCCCGACGTTTTTATTCAGTTTGATTATTTCACGAAAGAAAACTGACGATTCGGCATCATGATGTCTTGCAGATTTATATTGATCGGTCTTCTCAACAATCAGTGATCGGAGGCTTTCGTCAAAATGCGCGCTGAGCAGCCCCCTGTAATAAAAAGCGCGAAGAACATCAGAAAGCGTAAGCTCTTTGTTTGAAGTGTAGTAAATAGTTTTTCCTTTAAGTATAAAGTCTTCATCAAGTTCAATTGAAAGCGAATCAGGAATTGGCGAGGAGATTTTTTCAGTGAATTTTTTGATCATTGACTTAGAAAACCTGTTAATTACATTTGCCGATTCAAAGTACATTTTCATAAACATTTCCGGCGTATCGGTAATGTGATTGAACAAGCCTGTCAGTTTTATCTGATATTCAAATTCGAGCCTGTCGGTTTTCTGACCTGTGAGGAGATGAAGCTGATTTCGGATTCCAAGAATGAACCTGTAGCTGTTCAGCAGCCTCATACACTCGTTTGGCGTGGTATATTTAAACTCTTTTAACTGATCGATAAATACTTCAGCCTGTGTGAGCTCAGCCTGCTTGTTAAGAAGAGTTTTATGCTTCAGAATAAATATCCATTCGATAGCTTGAAAATCGCGTAAACCGCCTGCTGAAAGTTTTACATTCGGTTCAAGCATTTTTGGTGAATCGCCGTATTTAGAGTAGCGAAGTCTGATGTCTTCAAAAAGATCATTTATTAATTTTTTTGATGTGTCTTCATTAAGAAAAGAAAAGAGCAGTTCGTTCCACTGATTGTACTTTTTTTCAGAACCGATGAGAAATCGTGTTTCAAAAAACTGCGTAAATGTATGCAAGTCAGTCACAAGGAATTTCTGTATGTCATCAAAATCCCTTACTGTATGAGAAATTTCAATACCATTATCCCATAAGATTTTTACAAGCTCAGAAATGTCTGATTCATTTTCATCAACCGATTGATTGATGAACATAATATCAATATCAGAAAATGATGAAAGTTCACGCCTGCTGAAGCTTCCCGCCGATACAACAACAAAGTTATATTTCTTTCTGCCTGCTAACCTGCGGATAAAATCCTCGACCAGCAGGCTGTATTCCATACTAAAACGGAGCGGGTCTGTTTTTGAATTATATGCTTTAAACAGCTCGTTACGTTTACGGCTGAAATCATCCTTTGTTTTTACTGATATGTTCATGCAGCATTATTAAATAAGTGTGGAGTAAAAATAACCAACTAAACCTTTATACCCTTATATCCTTTCTTAATATAGTCGACAACTATTGTGGAAGAAATGCCACCCCTGACATTAAACTCAGCTTCGATGCGCATATAGCGCGGTTTGCATACAGCTACAAGATCATCAAGAATTTTGTTCGTAACGCTTTCAAAGAAGATCCCGTCGTTCCGGTACGAATTGTAATAGAACTTTAACGACTTTAATTCAATGCAGAGTTTGTCCGGTATGTATTCAAGAGTAATTTTTGCGAAATCAGGCTGTCCGGTTTTCGGACAGAGTGATGTAAACTCCGGCGCAATATGTGTTATAAGATAATCTCTGTCAGGGTGTTCGTTTTTAAAGATTTCGAGTATTTTTATTTTGTCTTTCATCTTCTTTTGTAATTAGTTGGTCAAATAAACACTGGTTTTACTTTATATTTTATCGGGTCTTCAATACCGGCTTTTTGAAAACCCCTTAATCTTAAGGCACAACTATCGCACTCTCCGCAGGCTTCCGTTTCACTTTTGTAACAGCTCCATGTAAGATTAAGCGGAGCGCCAAGTTCAAAACCCGTTTTAATAATTTCGCTTTTGGGCAGATGAATTATCGGGGTGAATATTTTCATATTCGTTTCTGGTTTTGCACCAAGCATTATAACTTTTTCAAATGCATCGAAAAACTCCGGACGGCAATCCGGATATCCGAACGAATCTTCATAAACTGCACCGATAAAAATTGCATTTGCATTCAATACCTCTGCCCAGCTAACACACGCAGCAAGAATATTTGCGTTACGGAACGGCACGTAGGAAGCGGGAATATTTTTACTGCTTAGATCGGCTTTACTTATTTCAATCGAGGTATCTGTAAGAGATGAGCCCCCGATTTTAGCAAGGTGTGTAAAATCGATAATCAATCTGTCTTTTATACCATAATAATCTGCAATATCATTAAACGCTTTTAGCTCTCTTGCCTCGGTCCTCTGCCCGTAATTAACATGCAAAAAGGCAGTCTTATAATTTTTATGTGCAATAGCGGCAGTCACACAGCTATCCATGCCGCCACTTACAGCTACAACAGCGAGATTTTCAGTCATAATGAACACAATTAAATTCTACTTAAATATAGACAATTCCGTTTATACATTAAAGGTCAGGTTTTACACTTTGTGAATGAAAAGAATTATTTGAATGTAAAGATGGTTAAAAAAATGAATTCGTTCCGGATTATGGTCATATTTTGTTTGAAGTAGAAAACAGCCTTCGTAATTTAGGAACGTGATTAAAGAATAATTTTAAAACTGCAGGAACGAAATGAGAAAAAAAGTTATTGCCGGCAACTGGAAAATGAACAATGATCTTACAGAATCGCAAAACCTGATTAACAAATTAATAAGCGGGTTGCAGAACGAAAAGTTGAACTGTGATGTTATAATTTGCCCGCCATTCATATCACTCAGAGAAGCATACCTGCTAACTATTGACACAAAAATAAAACTCGGCGCGCAAAACATGTATTTTGAAGAAAGTGGTGCATTCACCGGCGAAATTTCTGCCGGGATGTTGAAAAGTGTGGGCTGCGAGTTTGTAATTCTTGGTCACTCAGAAAGACGTACAATTTTTGGTGAGACCGACAGTTTAATTAATAAAAAGATAAAACGAGCGCTTTCAGCGGGGCTTAAACCCATTTTCTGCATTGGCGAATCGCTTGAAGAGCGGGAAAAAAATGTAACAAAACAAGTTGTCCAAACTCAATTAACCGGCGGACTTAGTGAGCTATCTATCGCGGATGTGGAAAAGATCATTATAGCATACGAACCGGTTTGGGCAATCGGAACGGGAAAAACTGCAACACCTGAACAGGCACAGGAAGTTCATGCTTTTATCAGGGCTGTATTAAAAGATGAATTTTCAGACACTATTGCCCGCAATATTATTATTCAATATGGCGGAAGCGTAAAGCCGGAAAATGCAAAAGAACTGCTTTCTCAAAATGATATTGACGGCGCACTTGTTGGCGGCGCTTGCCTGAATGCAGAGTCCTTCATCTCAATTATCAAATCAGCGTAAGTTATTTAGATAAAAGATTTTGAGCGGGGTCAAACTGAAAAGGAACTTCACCATGCAAACAGAAAATTAGATTGATTTGCCTCCCTTTCTTTGATATATTTTATAGTTTAATTTTTATAATCCAGGTAAATAAATCGGATGACGCCTCCGAAATACATTCCACTTATTTTATTCCTTCTATTATTTGCCAGTCAGCTAATTTTCGGACAAATTGTTTTCAAGGAGCTGCCCCGCTACCAGATGAAATTATCCGAGGAAGAGTTTTTTGATATTTCTCAAACCAGGAAGATCATCCCGCTTAATGGTATCTGGCAGGTCTATTCAGCAAATGACAAGGAAAAAAAACGTGTGATTGTGGGAGTGCCCTCGCTCTTTGAAGGTGATGCAGAGCTTGTTTTTGAGAAGGAGTTTTCATTAAGCATTGATGAAATCAATTCGGGCAGAATGAGGCTCGTTTTTCTCGGACTCAATTATAGCGCAGATATTTCTTTAAACAATGTGATCATTTACCGGCATACCGGAGGAGAAGTCCCCTTTCATCTTGATTTACCTAGGGATATTCTAACTTCAACCGATAAAAACCTTCTCTCAGTTCAACTGTATTATAAATTAGATTCTGAAAATACTATCCCTGTAAAACAGAGATTTTTATTCCCGCAAAATTTTGGTGGAATTTTCAGAGATGTTTACATACATCTTACACCTAATATTTCAGTTTCCGATTATCAGATAAAAAGCAAATTTACCCCGGCAAATAACTCGGCACAGGTTTCTATCAATGCAAAAATTGAGAACAGGGCATTCAGAACAACCAGAAATACAATCCCTGTATCAACTAATTTTAATTTAAAAGCATCATTAATTTCACCTGCAGGAACATTAATAACCTTTCCGGAATCAACATTTGATCTCCCGTTTAACAAAGATAAGTCAATCAGTCAAACGATTACGGTAAACAATCCATTGTTGTGGTCACCCGCATTACCAAACTCCTACACTGCTGTAATTGAATTATGGCGCGGTGGTGAACTGATCGATAAAACAACACAGCCGTTATCAATCTATTCTTTACAGGCAGAGCCTGATTCACTGATTTTTAACGGTGAAAATTTTTCAATACGCGGTGTAACGTTCATTCCTTCTTATGAAGATTTCGGGAGTATGACTTCATATGAACAAATGGAGAAGGATATTGCAGTAATAAAAGAGACCGGGTTCAACGCGGTCAGATTTTCAAAGGATGTTCCTCACCCGTATTTACTTGCATTGTGTCAGAGATACGGTTTGCTTGCATTTATCGAATTACCATTGAATGCAATACCCGCTAATATTTCACAGGAACCGAACTTTATCGCCAGAAGCAGAAATTATCTTTCAAACTTCATATCAGCTTACAAAAAGTATAATGTTGCGGCAGTTGGAGTTGGAGGCGGCTTCCTGCCTGAGATTCAGAATCATCAGTTAATGATCTCAAGCCTTGCCAGCCAGGTGAAAAGCGATATGGATGTTCTTACCTATGCTGCATTCAGCAAATTTGATCTTTATGAAATTGAAAGCCTCGATCTTTACGGTTTGGAGATTATCAACTCAATCCTTCATGACGATTTTATTCTGATTGACAGACTTCAAAACGATTTTGGACGAGGAAGGATTTTTATCAGTGAAGCTGCTTATGTTGTAAATGCAGGTCATACTAACGGATATGTTAATGATTTTTCTTACGAAGCTCAGGCTAAATACTTTGAAGACCTGATTGATTTTTCTGCAGATAAGAAAATGTCTGGCTTCTTTATTAATTCAATGTTTGATTACCGTGGTGACTTTACTTCTATAATATCAGGTTACAACCCGGAAAGACTATATAACATAGGTGTAATGGGTGAAGACAGGTCAGCCAACAGGCTCGGATACAGCGTTATATACTCAAAGCTTAACAATACAGAAAAGGTAACTATCCCGATCGGAAGCAAACGCGATGACGCACCTATGGTATTCATAATTTTCGGATTAGCGCTTGCACTTGTAATTGGCATATTGGTTAACTCGGGTAAAAAATTTCGTGAAGATGCCTCACGTGCTTTGCTTCGTCCTTATAACTTCTTTGCGGATATACGTGATCAGCGTATAATGTCTGGCTATCATTCCACTATTCTCGGGCTTGTTATTGCATGTATTGCCGGTTTGTTGATCGGGAATGTACTCTTTCACCTGAAGACAAACATTCTGTTTGAAAAACTTTTATTGGCGTTCGGAAGCCCGAACCTGCTGCTGGTCTTTAGCTATTTATCCTGGCATCCCGTTCTTTCACTTGTCTGGATAACTGATGCGATCATAATTTTAATGCTGTTGTTAACTTTGCTCATCCGGGCAGCTTCATTCTTTGTTCGTACAAGAGTTTACATTTCAAGTGTTTTCTTCACGGTTATCTGGTCTTTTCTTCCACTTGTCCTGCTTATTCCAGTAGGGATTGTATTATACCGATTACTACAGGCAGACGTTGCCAATATGTATATTTATCTGTTTCTGCTCTTAACCTTTTTCTGGTGTTTTTATCGTCTGCTAAAAGGAATTTACGTGATCTTTGATGCAAATCTCGGAGGTGTATACTTCTATAGTTTCCTGTTCATTGTCCTTGCTGCAGGAGGAATACTGCTTTACTATGAAATGATTAATTCCGTTATCAGTTATCTTAAGCTAACTATGGCTACTCATAATATTTTTGGATAGAAATTGTATCTGTCAAAGGTTGAAATACTGGGATTTAAATCCTTCGCTCAAAAAACTCTCGTGCAGTTTAAGCCCGGCATAACGTCTATTGTTGGACCCAATGGCTGCGGTAAGACAAATATCGTCGATGCTATCAGGTGGGTGCTTGGCGAACAAAAAAGCAGCGCGCTCAGAAGCGATAAGATGGAGAATGTAATTTTTAACGGCACTGCAACCCGCAAGCCAATGGGCATGGCAGAAGTTTCTTTAACTATCCAGAACACAAAGGGAATTTTAGATACAGAATACACCGATGTTACAATAACCCGCAGAATTTTCCGTTCCGGTGAAAGCGAATATCTTCTTAACAAGAATATTTGCAGGCTGAAAGATATTACAAATTTATTCCTCGATACCGGCATAGGAGCTGATGCCTATTCGGTTATTGATCTGAAGATGGTTGAAACTATCCTCAGCAATAAAGCTGATGAGCGCCGGATAATGTTCGAAGAAGCTGCAGGGGTTAACAAATATAAGCTTAGAAGAAGACTTGCTCTCAGAAAACTTGATGAGGTTAAATCAGATCTTACCCGCGTAAATGATATTGTTTCTGAAGTTGAAAAAAAAGTAAACTCTCTTGAGCGTCAGGCGAAGCGGGCAGATAAATATAACCGCATTTCTTCAACCTTAAAAGAGCTTGAGCTCGATCTTGCTGAACGTGAGATTGCTCTTTTCAACCGGCAGAAAGACGTAGCGAAGAAAATCAAGGAAGAAGAATTTGCAAGAAAGATTGCTATCGAATCGGACCTTAACAGGCATGATGATCAACTGAAGGAAATAAAAGCATCGTTGAGCGAAATTGAACTTCTGCTTCAGAACAAACGTAATGAAATTACCTCCGTTACGAAAAACATTTACGACGCTCAGAAAATAATTTCCGTTTCCGAAGAAAGAAAAAATTCGCTCGATAAAAATATCGTGAGGTATAAACAAGAGCTTGAAGAGCTTCACTCACAATTGCATGATGCGGAAGAAAGCATTCTGCAGGGAGATACTGCCTTTAAATACTTTGATGTTGAGCTTTCATCAAATCAGTTCAATCTTAAAAACAGTGAGGAATCTGTAATCCTCGTTAAGGAACAGGTAGAAAATAAAAGAGGTGCTCTTAAAATCTATTCGGATAAGTTGCTCGAAAGCTTCAAAGAAATTACCGGCAAAGAGAATGATCTTTCAAATATTGAGAGGAACCTTGAAGAAAAGAATGATTCAATTGCCCGGCTTAATTCAAAGATACAAACCCTGACCGGCATTATTGCGAAAACTGTTGGCTTCATCGAAGAGCTCGGACAGGAAAGAGCAGAAGCTGACAAAAAGCTGTCCGAAGCTGAAGCACTCTATTCAACCAAGCAGAAAGAAAAAGCAGAACTCGAAAACAGATTAAATGAACTCCGCAAAAAAGAACTTGAAGTTCAGAGTGTAATTAACAGCCTTTCAAATAAAATAAACTTCATTCGCAATCTGATTGATAACCTTGAAGGTGTCTCCAAAGGGGCAAAATTCCTGATTGAAAATACCGGCTGGGCTGCAGGAGAAAAAATTCTTCTTGCACATTCAGGCAATTGTAAGGAAGAATATCGTTTTGCAGTTGAGGCAGCATTAAAAAATAATCTTAACAATATTCTTATTGAATCCCTCGACGACCTGAAGAACGGTATTGAGTATTTGAAGAAAAATGAAACCGGCAGAGCGTCATTCTTTTTAAAACGAAACCTTGTCGATCAGAACAGGGGTGTATTTGAAAGACTGTTTGAACTTACATTAAAACGGAAAGCGAAAAAATTATCCCTTGAGAAAGGATTTATCGGCTGGTGCAGCAGCTTTATCCGTACCGAAGATAAATGGAAACTATTCTTCGATAACCTGCTGAACAAAACAGCAGTGGTAGATAAATTTGACACCGCTCTTGCTCTCGCGAGCAAGTATAAAGGCTTCGGCTTTGTTACGCTTAACGGAGATATGATTGATTCAAATGGTATTGTTGATGCCGGTTCGGAACCAAAGATTGATGATTCGCTTTTCGGAAGAAAGCAGCTTCTTGAAAAGCTTGAAAAAGAACTTCCGCAAAAACAGGTTGAAATGGATAGACTCCGCCGGCAAATCGAAGAAACACTATCTGCTATTTCTAACATTGACCTTAAAGTTTTTTCGGAACGCGGCAGGATGCTTATAAATGATCTTTCAAATGTAGAAAAACAAATTGCCCGTTTTGAGTTTGAAAAAAATAAAGCTTCAGATGAAATTGAAAAAGCAAGGCAGGAAATTCAACAGCTTGCAGCAGATTCAAATCAGATTGATAACAAAAGGCAAAGCCTGCTGGCAGAGCTTGAGTCGCTCAATTCTTTGAAACTAAAAGCAGAGAAAGAAAAAGAAGCTCTTGAGATAGACTTTAAAGCCTCAGAAGATGAATATAACCGGGTATCCTCTGTGCTTAATTCGATCATTCTTGGAATTGAAAGACTAAAGGGCGAAAAGCGCAACACAGAAAATTCAATTAAACGCGCTCAGGATTCAATTGAAAATATAAAGAAATCTGTTTCAAAGCGTGAGCTTGATATTTCATCATCCGAAGAAGAGATTTCAAAAATTGCCGGACTGATCGGGCAGAAAAAAACAGAACTGCAGCAGCTTGAGGATTCCAAACAGCTCCTGGTTGAGGAAGAGAGTCAGATCAATATCAGGCACGATGCAATAAGAGCACGTATAGATGATATCGAGATGCAGCAGGCGGCACTAAGAAAAGAACGGGATCGGATTTCAGACCTCATCCATTCAGCAGAGATGAAGATCAGCGAGCTTACTATAAAAATCAACAATCTTTCTGACAATATAAATGAAAGCTATTCGCACAAACTTGAAGTAAAGCATTTTGATGATCTTGACAGTTTTAACTTTGCACAAAGAACTGAAGAGGTTCATAATCTGAAACAGCAGATAAAGAACCTCGGCCCTATCAATCTTCTTGCTTATTCAGAGTTTGAAGAAGAGAAAGAACGGCTCGATTTTCTGCTGGGACAAAGAAATGATCTGATTGAATCTGAAAAAGATGTCCTTAAAACTATCGCAGAGATTAACAGCACTGCACAAAAACTTTTTCTGGATACCTTTAAAAAAATAAGAGAGAATTTTATTCGGATATTCAGGACTCTGTTTGATGAAGGCGACGAAGCAGATCTCAGGCTTGAAGACAATACCGATCCGCTCGAAAGTAAAATAGAAATTATTGCAAAGCCAAAGGGCAAGCGCCCAACTTCTATTGAACTTCTTTCAGGCGGTGAAAAAACACTAACAGCTATAGCGCTGTTATTTGCTATTTATCTTGTTAAGCCAAGCCCGTTCTGTATCCTCGACGAAATTGATGCACCTCTTGATGATGCAAACATCGACAGATTTACGCGTATTCTTAATGAGTTTAAAAAAGACACCCAATTCATAATTGTAACGCACAACAAAAGAACAATGGAAGCTGCTGAATCATTATACGGAGTAACAATGCAGGAAGAAGGCGTATCGAAGCTTGTTAGTGTAAGATTTAACGAGGACCTTAGCTTTGCTTCTTAAGACATCAATCCAAATACTAATTGCAATATTATTTTTTTTCTGCCTGCAGGCGCAAGCTCAATGGGTTAACAATCCTGCACAAAACACGCGGATTGTTTTTGACACTGTTGATCCGGTTCACATCTCATCCACCGGTGATTCTAAAGGCGGGGCATTTCTTTTCTGGGAAGATAACAAAAGCGGGTTTCAGAGCGATGTTTACTTTCTGCACATTGATGCAAACGGTAAAGTGAGCTTCCGTTCCGACGGGAAAAGAGTTTCCGAGCTGCCCGGCGCAAAACAAAATCCTGTTTCTTCACCACATCTGTTTAATACTGCTGTTGTTATCTGGAAAGACTTCACCAGGAATAAAGCGGGCGACCTCTTTGCTCAAAAAGTTCAAAACAACGGAAATCTGAACTGGTCAAATTCCGGTTTGCAGATAACAAGGTTTGATAAAGAACTTTTTGATTATTCATTAGACACCGATCGCTTTGGAAATGTGTATATCACTTATGTTGTAAGAGAATCACATCCGGGCACCAACTTCAGAATTGAAATCCAAAAGATTACATCCGACGGAAATATGCTTCTCGATTCAACAAAGGCTCTGATATATAAATCGCCTGCAAGAAAAAGCAACCCGCAGGTGTTAAGCGATGAAAGCGGCAGCGCTTATATTTTTTGGCTTGAAAGCATAAACAACAGAATGGTGCTCTATTCTCAGAAAATTGATAGTGATGGAAATTTAATATGGGGTAAAAAAAATATTGCGGTTACTGCTCCTGAACAGGATATAATTTCTTATTCAGTAAAAAAGATCAATCCATCACTTATTCATATTATCTGGCAGCCAAAACATCCGGAAAGAGACCTCTACCACCAGTTTTTAAATTCATCAGGAAGGTTTATGGTGAGCGGATGGGGGAAGAAAGTTTCTCTGATACCCGGGCAAAAAACCAACCCGCAGGTAATAATACCTGACTCTTCAATTATCGTATCATGGACAAATGAACGCAATAAAGACAAGGATATTTACATTCAGAAGTTCAGCAAGACAGGTAAACCTCTCTGGACTGAAAATGGCGTTGCTGTAATAAGATATCACGGCGGCCAGTTCGGGCAACGCATGATTAGTGACGGCACCGGCGGTGCAATTATTGGATGGATTGACCGCAGGATCGATACCCTCAATGCTGATATATACGCGCAAAGAATTACTTCTAAAGGTAAACCTGATTGGGATTCCGCAGGTGTTATCGTTGCTGCGGGTTTTAATAATCCAAAAAGTTATCTCTCGATGGTTTCTGATGAAAGAGGCGGGGCGATGATGTTCTTTAATGAAAAGAGAGAAGGAAAAAACGAAATTCTTGCGCAAAAAATTTTTAATACCGGCACTTTTGTTTCACACATTATCGGATTTGATGCTCAGGTTGAGGGAAATTCGGTACGTATTTCATGGTATGCTGCCAATGAAACCTCAACTACAGAATATACAATAGAACGAACTTCCGTTACCGACACTGCAATTGCTGAATGGCAGCATGTAAGCATTCTGTTTTCGGAGGGAGGCGGTGAAGCAAAATATTATGAACACTATGACCATCCCGGTGAAAGCGGCACTTTTTACTATCGTGCTGTTCAGAGTGATATCGACGGCAATTTGTTTGTATCGGATGTAATTCGCGTTAACAGAATGGATGACGCAAGCGGTATAGTTCTATTCCAGAACGTGCCAAACCCTTTTAATGATGAGACTACTATAAATTTTCATCTGCCGCACGAAACCAAAATAAACATTGAAATCTTTAACAGCAGAGTGGAAAAAGTCTTTGAGCATAAAGATGAAACCTATCCGGCGGGAAATAATGAGCTGGTTTTTTCAGCCGAAGGACTTTCGCCCGGAATATACTTTTACCGCTTCCAGGCAGGAGACTTTGTGGAAGTTAAGAAAATGGTTATAGCAAATTAATGGTGCGGCAATCCGTTAAACAAAATATGATTTACAGCCGAATAAAAATATTTGTTGACTTCGACGGTACTATTACGCAGCAGGATGTTGGTGATGCAATCTTCCTTAAGTATTGCGATACTGACAAGGTAAACAATATCATAACTGATCTTCTTTCGGATAATATTAGTGCTCAGCAATGCTGGGAAATGTTGTGTGATCTTGTAAACGGAATTGACCGTAACGAACTGAACAACTATATAGATTCATTTTCTATTGACCCTTACTTTTGTGACTTTGCCGTTTTTTGCAATAAGAACAGAATACCATTTTACGTTTTAAGTGATGGTTTTGATTACTATATAAACAGAATATTTGCAAAAGAAGGCTTGGAAGACATAAATTATTTTGCCAACCGGTTAACAGTTACTGAAGACGGCAGATTCATACCCTCATTTCCGTACTCAGATACCGACTGCCGCAGCTCTGCAAACTGCAAGCGAAATCATATTATAAATCTCAGCAGCGATGATGATTACACAATTTATATAGGAGACGGCAACTCCGATAAATATGTTGCTCCTTTCTGTGATTATATTTTTGCAAAAGATGATCTGCTTCGTTTCTGTGAGCGGGAAAGGATTTCATATTTTCCTTTTAAAAATTTTAATGAAGTAATAAAAAGGCTTACAGAGCTTGGTTCTAAAAAACGGTTGAAAAAAAGTCATCAGGCAGAGCTTAAACGTCGTGAAGTTTATACAAGAGAATAAAAAGATATATGTCGGCATTCGCATCAACATTATTTAAATACCGGAGCTATACACCGGTTCCTTTCGTACTGATAATGTTTCTTTATCATAACGCGAATATATGGAGCCTTATCGGAGGGTTTGTTCCCGTTGTAATAGGAGAGCTTATACGGTTATGGGGTGTTAGCTGGGCGGGAAGTGAAACGCGAACCACAGGTTCCGTTGGCAGTTCATACCTGGTAATAAGCGGTCCGTTTGCATACGTTCGCAACCCGCTTTATGTTGGAAATATTTTGATATATACCGGATTAGGCGTGATGTCGTTTGCTGTATTTCCATACTTTCAGATAGCGGGATTTTTATTCTTCTCCATTCAATATCATTTAATAGTTAAAGAAGAAGAATCATATCTTCTTAAAACATATGGCGCTGATTATGATGAATACGTAAAAAATGTAACCCGGTTCTTTCCGCGGTTCACTCCATATAAAAAAGAAAATCTTATACAGCCGTCATTCAGCCTAAAAGCCGGATTGCGTTCAGAAAAGCGATCCCTTCAGGCTATTATATTTATCATTATAACCTTGCTGCTTCTTTGGTTCCTACGGAGATTATGAAAATATATTTATGAATACTAATAATAAGCTTATGATAATTGCCGGTGAAGTTTCGGGTGATTTGCTCGGCGCAAATTTAATTGATGAATTAAAAAAGTTAAGTCCCGAACTTCTTATCTGCGGTATTGGCGGCGATAAAATGAAAAACGCAGGAATGGAATTAATTTATCACATAAATAAAATGGCATTCCTTGGTATTACCGAAATCATTAAGCACCTCCCGCTTGTAAGGAAAGTAAAAGCCGATATCATTAAAAGAGTGAAAGCTGATCGTATAAATAATGTTGTGCTTATTGATTACCCCGGTTTCAATCTCAGCATTGCCAAAGAAATGAAGAAACTGAATGTAAATATTATCTATTATATATCGCCTCAAATATGGGCATGGGGCGCCGCAAGAATAAAAAAGATTAAAAGACTCGTTAAGAAGATGATAGTCGTCTTTCCGTTTGAAGAAGTTTTGTATAAAGAGAACTCCGTTAACGTTGAATTTGTTGGACATCCATTAATTGACCGCATAAATGATTACCGGTTTTTGAGTAAACAGGAATTATATACTCAACTTCAGATTGATGAAGGCAAAGAAATACTGCTTCTACTGCCCGGAAGCAGAGTAAATGAAATAGTTAAGATTTTTCCGCATTGTTTAAAAGCAGCAAAAAAACTTGCAGCAGATTTTAACCTGCAAATTGTAACAGCCTGTGCATCAAACATTGACGAAAATTTTATATATCAATTAAGCGGCTCCGAAAACTTAAAAGTAGTTAAAGGTCTTACATACGATTTAATGAAGCATGCGAAGTTCGGTATAGTAAAATCCGGCACTTCTACACTTGAAGCTGCATTATTCTCATTGCCGATGGTTATTGTATATAAAACGAGTTCCCTCACTTATCTGATCGGAAAAAAACTTGTTAAGCTCGAAAGCATCGGCATGGCAAATATAATTTCAGGTGAAAAGGTAGTCCCTGAACTTATTCAAAGAGATGTAAACGCGGAGAAGATTTATAATGAATGCAGCCGGATACTGGATGATGATACTACCTGCTCATCCATCAAAACAAAGCTCGAAAAAGTTAAAGAAAAACTGACTCCTTCTCATTCTGAAGGAGCATCGGCAAAAGCTGCAAAATCAATTTATGCTATAATGAATGAAAATTAGAAAAATCAGACAGGATGTTCTGAGGTTTGCCGGACATAACTTTGCGTCGGTTTTAGTTACACTTCTCTGCAAGTCGCTCCGGGTTAATTTTCAAAACAGAGAAACGATTACGGAACTTGAGAAGAACAATAAAAATTACGTGCTTGCATTCTGGCATGGAACAATGATTCTGCCCTGGTTTCTTCACGGCAGAAAAGAATGTGCCGCACTGATCAGTAAAAGTAAGGATGGAGACTTGCTGGCAAGAATATTGAAAAAATGGAATTATACAGTTGTTCGCGGCTCAAGCAGCTCGGGCGGAGCCATTGCTCTTGGAATTATGATAGACTATGCAAAAAATAAATACTCTGTTGCTGTAACACCGGACGGACCACGCGGTCCGATCCATAAATTCAAAGCCGGCGCTGCAATAACTGCAAAGAAAAGCAATGTTCCGCTTGTGCTTGCTGGTGTGGGTTTTGAAAAGAAAAGAATTTTAAAAAACTGGGACCGTTTTGAAGTGCCTTTGCCGTTCAGCCGGGCAAAAATAATTTATTCCGACCAGATATTTATTGACAAAAACATGCAATACGAAGAGACGAATCGTATAATTGAAGAATGTGAAAAACAACTCAATTCATTACAGTATGAAGCAGCAAAGTTTTCTGTTTAAGCATGAAATACTTTAGAGTTTTATTACTTCCGTTGGTTCCTGTTTATGCAGCAGTTGCTGCAATGAGGAATCTGTTCTTTGACAAAAATATACTTAAATCGAGAAGGATTTCCGCAAAAGTTATATCCGTTGGTAATCTTACAGTCGGAGGATCCGGAAAAACTCCCGCTGTTATTTATCTCACCAATCTTTTAAAAAGCGAGGGAAGAACGGCAGGGGTTTTAAGCCGCGGCTACGGACGTAAATCTGTCGGATATAAATTAGTATCGGATGGCAAAGAAATCTTCACTACCGTAAGAGAGTGCGGCGATGAAATGTATCATACGGTGCTTGATTGTTCAGTCCCCGCCGCAGTTAGTGAGCGTAGAGTTTATGGCGCGGAAAGACTTATTAAAGAAACTGATATTGATACGATTGTTCTGGATGATGCTTTTCAGCACAGATGGATTGCCCGTGATATTGACTTGCTGATTTTCGAACAGCGCTTTTTAAGAGAAGGAGGATTTTTTGAAAAGAACCTGTTACCGGTTGGATATCTGCGCGAACCGCTTTCTCAATTCAGAAGGGCAGATGCAATAATTCTTAACAGGAAATTTTCAGAGAAAAAAAATGTGCCGCTGAATTTTGAAAATAAACCGGTATTTACCGCCCATTACAGGGCGTTGTATTTCGTTGATCTTCTTAGAAAAACAAAATATGAAATAAGTGAATTTCACGGTCAGAAAAGTCTTGTTGTTTCAGGAGTTGCAAATCCACACTCATTTCTGAATGTGCTTGGACAAACCAAGGTTGATACCAGCAACAGGCTTATTTTCAGAGATCATAAAAACTATACGAACAAAGACGTTCAAAAAATCCGGAAAGAATTTTATGCAGCCAACTCATATTCGGTTGTAACAACAGAGAAAGATGCAGTTAAGCTAATCCATTTTCTTAAAGAGCTTGACGATATCGATATCTTCTACTTAAAAATTGAATTAGTAATGGATGATGAAGAATCATTTAAAAAATTCATGTTAAATAAACTATCGTAACAGGTGATGCTACGAAATAATGATATATATAATCAGGAGGAAAAATTATATGGCGAAAGCTAAAAAATATGTTTACTTCTTCGGCGGAAAACAAGCTGAAGGCAAAGCTGGCATGAAATCTCTGCTTGGCGGCAAAGGTGCCAACCTTGCAGAAATGGTTAATATTGGAATTCCGGTTCCCGCAGGCTTTACAATTACAACAGAAGTTTGCACTTATTACTATCAGCACAATAAAAAATATCCAAAGGAATTAAGAGCGCAGGTTCTTGCTGCTATAAAAAAAGTTGAGAAAGAAATGGGCGCAAAATTCGGCGATCCCGAAAACCCTCTGCTTGTTTCCGTAAGAAGCGGTGCCCGCGCTTCTATGCCCGGAATGATGGATACGGTGCTTAATCTTGGACTGAACGATGAAACTGTTCAGGGATTAATCAGAAAAACAAACAACCCGCGCTTCGCTTACGATTCTTACAGAAGATTTGTCCAGATGTACGGCGATGTGGTTCTCGGGCTTAAACCTGTTGATAAACACGATGAAGATCCGTTTGAAGTAATTCTTGAACAAAAGAAACATGCAAAGGGAATTACACGCGATACCGATCTTACTGCCGATGATCTTAAAGAACTGGTTGAAGAATTTAAAGCTGCTATTAAAACAGAAACCGGGCAAGATTTCCCAACTGATCCGATGGAACAACTTTGGGGTTCTATCGGGGCAGTATTCGGCTCATGGATGAATCAAAGAGCAATTGTTTACAGAAAACTGAATAATATTCCTGCTGACTGGGGAACTGCTGTAAACATTCAGTCTATGGTATTTGGTAATATGGGTGAAGATTCAGGTACCGGTGTTGCCTTTACCCGCGATGCTGCCTCAGGCGAAAATGTTTTTTATGGTGAATATCTCTTCAACGCACAGGGCGAAGACGTGGTCGCAGGAACCAGAACACCGCATCCGATTGCCGAACTTGAAAAAGAAAACCCCGTTATCTATAAAGAGCTTGATAACTACAGAAAAATTCTTGACAAGCACTATAAAGATATGATGGATATCGAGTTTACGATTCAGCAGGGTAA
Source organism: Ignavibacteria bacterium (assembly GCA_037447335.1). Taxonomy (GTDB): domain Bacteria; phylum Bacteroidota; class Ignavibacteria; order Ignavibacteriales; family Ignavibacteriaceae; genus JBBIGV01. The sequence continues at coordinate 38,996 of JBBIGV010000014.1, forward strand.
GCTTTGGATGCTTCAATGCCGCGTTGGTAAAAGAACCGGATTTGCCGCAATTAAAATGGCTGTTGATATGGTTGAAGAAAAGCTGATCACTAAAGAAGAAGCTTTGATGCGCATTGATCCTAACCAGCTTAATCAACTACTAAGACCAATCTTTGATCTCGAAGAAAAAAGAATAGCTATTGATGAAGGCAGATTGCTGGCAAAAGGATTAAATGCAGGCCCTGGTGCAGCTTCAGGAAGGGTTGCGCTTAGCGCACAGGATGCCGAAGAAATGGCTGCAAGAGGAGAGAATGTAATTCTGGTTAGAATTGAAACATCTCCGGAAGATATTAAAGGTATGGACGCATCTGAAGGCATACTTACCGCAAGAGGCGGCATGACCTCACACGCTGCATTGGTCGCACGGCAAATGGGCAAAGTATGTGTTGCCGGATGTGGTTCATTAAAAATCAATTATAAAGAAAGACAAATGACCGTTGAGGGTCGTGATGATATTGTTATTAAAGAAGGTGATTTCATCTCTATTGACGGCTCAACCGGTGAAGTGCTTGCAGGTAAGCTCGAAACCAAACCTTCAGAAGTTATACAGGTGCTTATTACAAAAACGTTAAAGCCTGAAGGATCATCTATCTACCAAACCTATGCAAGCCTGATGAAATGGGCTGACAAGATTAAAAGGCTTAAAGTGCGAACCAATGCCGATCAGCCGGATCAAGCTGCAAATGCAATTGCTTTCGGTGCGCAGGGTATCGGATTATGCAGAACTGAACATATGTTTTTCGGTGGCGACAGAATCATGTCTGTCCGTAAAATGATCGTTTCCGATACTGTTGAAGAAAGAAAGGCTGCATTGAATGAGCTTCTTCCATCACAAAGAGAAGATTTTGCCGGAATATTTGAAGTTATGAACGGTTACCCGGTAACTATTCGTACGCTTGATCCTCCGCTGCATGAATTTCTTCCTCACAGCGAACGCGAAAAGCAGGAGCTTGCAAATGCACTTTCTATTCCTGTTCAGAAACTAAATGAAAAGATCGAAAGTCTGCATGAATTTAACCCGATGCTTGGATTCAGAGGATGCCGTTTGGGTGTTATTTATCCTGAAATAACAGAAATGCAGGCACGTGCAATTATTGAAGCTGCCTGTGATGTCGCTGCAAAAGGAATAAAAGTGAAACCGGAAATTATGATCCCTCTTGTAGGACACGTTAACGAGTTCAAATTGCAGGAAGATATTGTCCGTAAAGTTGCCGCTGAAGTTATGCAGGAAAAAGGAAGAAAGATAAACTACCTTGTTGGAACAATGATAGAACTGCCGCGTGCGTCATTAACTGCTGATGAAATTGCAGCGCGTGCAGAGTTCTTCAGTTTTGGAACTAATGACTTAACACAAACTACATTTGGGCTTTCAAGAGATGACGCAGGCAAATTCCTCCCGCTGTACGTGGAGAATGAAATTCTTCCGTATGATCCGTTCGAATCAATTGATGTTAATGGTGTTGGTCTGCTGGTGGAAATGGGAACGCTTAAAGGTCGTTCAACAAAACCCGACCTTAAAGTTGGCATTTGCGGCGAACACGGTGGAGACCCATCTTCGGTAGAATTCTGTCATAAAGCAGGACTCGACTATGTAAGTTGTTCGCCATTCCGCGTTCCCATTGCAAGGCTCGCGGCAGCAAGAGCAGTACTAAAAGAGGCTAAAACTAAAAAAGCAGCCAAAGCAAAACCTGCTAAGAAAGAAGTTTCAAAGAAACAAGCATCTAAAGCAAAAAGTAAAAAGCGATAATAATTTGCAGCACAGATTAATAACCTGTGCTGCTTTAAATAATTAAAAAGAACATCAATTAACTAAATAAGGTAGTGAAGAATGAAATTATCAGACTTCAAATATAATCTCCCTAAATCAGCCATCGCAAAATATCCTGTTACACCGCGCGATAAGGCAAAGCTTATGGTAGTTAACCGTGAGACACAGGAGATAGAAAGCACAACGTTTAGCCATGTTGTGGACTATATGCAAAAAGGGGATGTGATGGTAGTAAACGAAACCCGTGTTTTTCAGGCAAGATTGTATGGTAAAAAAGAGAAAACAAATGCCAAGATCGAAGTATTTCTGCTGCGCGAGCTTAACGCTACGGAATGCATCTGGGATGTGATAGTTGATCCGGCAAGAAAGGTCAGGATTGGTAATAAGATTTACTTCAACGATAAATTGTGGTGTGAAGTAATTGATAATACAACTTCAAGAGGCAGAACTGTGCGGTTCAACCAGCCGGGAAATGTATTTAAGGCAGTTGAAAAGATCGGGCTTACACCTCTTCCACCTTACATTACAAGAGAACCGGAGCTTTCCGATAAAGAAAATTATCAAACTGTTTATGCTAAGGTTGACGGCTCGGTAGCGGCACCCACTGCTGGTCTTCACTTCACTCCGAAACTTCTTGAAAAAATCAAGAAGAAAGGTGTAGCCATCGTGTCTGTTATTCTTCATATAGGTCTGGGCACCTTCCGCCCTGTTGAAGTTGAAGACCTCACGAAGCATAAAATGGATTCAGAGTATTTTGAAATAGCTCCAAAGTCTGCCGAAATAATAAATAAGGCGATGCACGCCAAGCGTAACGTCTTTGTGGTTGGCACAAGCGCTGTAAGAGCGCTTGAAACAAGCACTACGGCTGACGGATTTGTGAAAGCAAACCGTGGATGGACAGATAAGTTTATTTATCCGCCTTATGATTTCAAAATAGTTGACAAGCTGATTACAAATTTTCATGCTGAGGAATCCACCTTGCTTATGTTAACCTGTGCTTTTGGCGGGACTGAGTTAGTCCTTAAAGCATACAAAAAGGCACTTAAAGAAGGTTTCAGATTCCTTAGCTACGGCGATGCAATGCTGATAATTTAATGAAAACAATTGCTATCATACCGGCAGGCGGGAAAGGTTTACGGAGCGGTTACTCTGCTCCGAAACAATTTCTCAAAATTAACGGCAAAGAGCTTCTGATTTATACCATTGAAATATTTCAGAAGAACCGGGCTTTAAATGAAATTGCGGTTGCCGTTGATAAAACCTATTTCGGTTTGATTGACAGGCTCAGGAGAAAGTACCATCTGACAAAGCTCAAATACATTGTCGAAGGAGGGAAGCAGAGACAGGATTCCGTTTTTAATGCACTCTCTTCCCTTTCGGCTTCTGGTGATGATTTAATTGTGGTTCACGATGCCGCAAGACCACTGCTTCCTTCTTCTGTTTTATATAACGCAATTTATACTGCAAGGTTAAAAGACAACGCGGTGGTTTGCATAAAAGCAAAAGACACGCTTGTTAAAGGCACAAAGATCATGCATGAATACACAGACCGCACTAAAATTTACTATGTTCAGACTCCGCAAATATTCAGTTACAAAGTGCTGATGAATGCTATGAAAAAGGCCTATGAAGAAGGATTTATCGGGACAGATGAATCAATGCTGGTTAAAAGACTGGGGAAAAAAATTCATATCGTTGAGGGATCTGCGTTTAATTTTAAGGTAACTTCCGGTGACGATGTTATTATGATCAGGAAACTTCTGGGTTTGAAATAGATACGGCAGCGATCACAATGCGCGGAACGGCTTAGTTTCCTTTAGCCCTGCCGCTAAGCATCCTCCAGACAGTAAGAAGTATAATCTGAACATCAAGCCATATTGACCAGTTTTCAATATACCAGATATCGTATTCAATTCTCTTCCTTGTTCGTTTTTGATTTTCTGCTTCATCATTCACATCGCCTCTTAAGCCATTAACCTGCGCCCAGCCGGTAATGCCCGGTTTAACACTGTTGCGCAGTTTGATTTCATCAACTATCTCACCATACATACTGTCGTATGGAATTGCATGGGGACGCGGACCCACTACTGACATCTCACCCTTCAACACATTTATGAACTGCGGAAGTTCATCAAGATTGGAACGTCTGAGAAAACTGCCAATTTTTGTTATCCTGGGATCATCTTTAGCTGCAGGTATAAATTTATCATTTTCACCTTCCGGCACTGATTTCATTGTTCGCAGCTTATAACAATTGAACTTTTTATTCTTCATTCCGATTCTTTCCTGAACAAAAAATACTGCTCCTTTCGAATCAAGTTTTATAAGCAGCGAAAGTATAGGAATCAGCCACCACAAAACAGATAGAGTTATAAGTAAAGAGAAAATTATATCGAATAACCTTTTTACGAATTTCCAGTGTGCTTCATCAAGTGGTTCATTCCTGACAGTTATTATGGGGAAATTTCCTAACATACTTACCCGGAATTTTTTTGCAAGGTAGCGGAAATAATCCGGTACGATATGAGTTTTTACAGCGTTGCGGTTGCATATATCAATCATTTCATCGAACTGTTTGCCGGAATGGTCGGGAAGAGCGATCACCACCTCTTCAACTTTATGGTGCTTAATCACTTCTTCAAGTCTGTTAATCTGTCCGATTATCTTTTCATTATTTAAAGCGTCGTATTTATCATCTAAAAAACCTATAAAACGGTAGCCAAAATCGGGATGTTGTTCGAGCAGTTGGAGAAAATTTATTCCAATCTCACCAGCTCCGATTATAATCAGATTCCGGATGTTCTTCCCCTTCTTACGCAAAAACTTTAATACTTTTCTGAAAGCAATATTTCTTAAACTAACAAAAACCACTAGCAGCAAACTGTAAAAGACAATGAAATTCCTGGTGAACAGGTCTTCTTTTACCAGGAAAATAAAAATGATTGATGATAAAGCCTGTATAAAAACGTTTTTAATAATATTTACAAACTGGAAAGCAAAATATCTTGAGTTGGTATCGTCATAAAAATTAAAAACCTTGCAGAAAAAAAACCACACAATGTTCAATGCAAGCTGAAGTATGAACATATGATCGCGCTCAATCAGAATATCCCAGGACTGAGCACCAATTGCCGCCAGTATGAATGCGGCATTAAGCAGAAGGAGATCACTTATCAGTCTGAATAAATAAAGAGATCTTTTATTAACGATCATGATTCTTCCTGTTAAAAAACATATCACATTTATTATTTACATATAATAAAATTTTTTCTTCGAACTTATGACGATTGAAGTTCTCCGAATGCTCTCTCAGAAATTCCGGCGAAAAACCTTCCACTGTATTTTCAAATCTGTCAACAGCATCCTTTATTGCATTTACATCCTGCCCTTCGAAAAGTATTCCGGTTTTACCATCAATTACAGTTTCTGCGGTTCCGCCTCTTTTCAAAGCAATAACAGGGGTTCCGCATGCCATTGCTTCAACAATTATAATTCCGAAATCCTCCTCTGCAGCAAACACAAATGCTTTTGCTTTTTGAAGATAATCTTTTAATACGTTATCAGGCTGATAGCCAAGCATCTCAATATTTTTTTTCGCTTTGGATTTAATTTTTTCCAATTCGGGACCATGACCAATAACTATAAGCTTTTTATCCGGCATTTCTGCAAATGCTTCAACAACCAGGTCAATCCTTTTGTAAGGAACCATTCTGGATGCTGTAAGATAATAATTATCCTTCTCTGGTGTGCATAGAAATTTCTCAACATCAACCGGCGGATAAATTACTGGCGAGTCCCTGTTATAAATTCTTTTAATCTTCCCGGCAATGAAATTTGAATTTGCTATCAGGAAGTCAGGTCGGGATGCTGTTGAGATATCCCACTTTCTTAAATAACTCATTATTGATCGTACGAACATTCCTTTCATCCCTTTGTTCAGTTTTGCATCGGATAAATATTGTTCCTGCTGATCCCACGCATACCTCATTGGTGAATGAACATAGCTTATGTGCAGTTGGTTTGAACTTTTCCTTATACCTTTTGTAACAGCATGTGAACTTGAAAGCATAAGATCATAGCCGGATAAATCTAACTTTTCAATTGCTTTCGGGAAGAGCGGTAAGTAGTACCGGTGCTTTTTCTTTGCAAGCGGAAGCTTTTGAATAAACGAAGTATTGGCGCGTTTATCTTTTAAGATGATTTGTCGTTGTTCATCGTTAAGAAAATCGACAAGTGAAAACACATCCGCATCAGGAAAAATATTGGTAAAAGATTCCACGACTCTTTCCGAGCCGGCGTAATTAACAAGCCATTCGTGAACAATAGCGGTTTTCATTAACAATATTTTTTAATAATATTTTTCTTTTATGAAAAATATACATAAAATACCTAATAGACGAATTACCGGATCAAAATTAAATCAGGATAATTTTAATTATACTGAGCAAAGAACTTATACTTGATGATTAAATGAAAATGTTTTAGCTTAACAGCGAAATAATATTACGGTTTTATAAATGTCTGCAGCAATTAGCGATATACAAGATAAATTTTCTAAAAGTGAATATCGCTTTACAGATCATGCAGTAAAAAGAATGATTCAAAGGTCGGTTGAGAGAATTGAGGTAGAGGAAGCTATTATGCATGGCGAAATAATTGAAGAATATCCTGATGATAAATATTCGCCTAGCTGTCTGATCTACGGTAGAACCTTAAATGGGCGGGATTTGCATATTCAGATATCATTTCCGCCCCGCGTATTTATTGTAACTTTATATGAACCGAATTTAGAAGAATGGATTGATCAAAGAACCAGGAGAAAATAATTATGAAATGTATTTTTTGCGGCGGTAAGGCTGTCACGCGTAAAGTTACTTTTATTTACGATTATGATAAAGAGTATTTTCTTGTGGAAAATGTTCCTGCTGAAGTATGTCTTCAATGTGGAGAAAAGACATACGCTCCTGAAGTAACAGATGAGTTACTGCGATTTGCACGTAAGAAAGTAATTGCTCAAAAAACTGTGAAATTACCTGTCTTCAACTATGCTGATGAAGCAATTGGTTGAATTTCTGAAAAGGTAGAAAATAAAGATATTTCAGACAAAGGATTTTCTTAAAGTCTTACAAGCAGTTTTCCTGCCCGGCGTAATTAACAAGCCATTCGTGAACAATAGCGGTTTTCATTTAATTACCTGCAACATAATGTTTTAAAACCAAGAACTACATCAATGTCTTTACGGGATACGACATCAATACCTTTTTGTAACAAATTCCTATCAATGCAGCCGAAGCTGAGAATTGCCCTCATTTTTTACACAATAATGAATTAAATAGTTCTTCATACTGTTTTTTGAATATTTCAATACTGAATTTTTCTTCTATAGTCTTTTTCGCATTCCTTCTTATTTGAATTAATTCTTCCGATGTAAAATTCTCTATGCAATATTTAATTTTTTCTTTGAGCATTTTAGGTTTATCAGGTTCAACGAGAAATCCATTGTAGGAATCGGATATGATCTCTTTTGGCCCTCCCAAACCTGTGGCAATAACTATTTTACCGTATCCCATTGCTTCAGCAACGGAATAGGAAAATGCTTCCGGAATCAAAGAATATATTATCGCAATATCAATTTCAGAATAAATTTTTGCTCTTGAATCTTCATGCCCCTGAAAAAGAACATAATCGTTTAAACCAAGTCTATTAACAAGTAATTTTAATTCATTTTCGTAATTAATAGAGTCCAAATCATCGGCTGCCGAACCGAAAATATTCAACAAAAGATTATTTTTTGGATTGATTTCTGAGAATGATTTTATAACCAAATCAATGCCTTTAATACGAAGCAGGCTTCCAACCATCCCTAATTTCATGGTTCCGCTTACATTAAAGCTGATGCTGTTATTTTCATTTATTTTAATTCCATTATAAATTAATTCCACTTTGCTTTCATTCTGAATTATGCTCTTAATATTTTCCGCAACTGTATTTGAGACAGCCACAAACCTTTCTACCTTTTTCTTAAGGATGTTTAATATTTTTGCTTCAACTGATTTATTTGTATAAATCAAATGCTGAATTACAAGTAATTTTTTATTTAATATAATAGATGCCGGTAAAGAATATAAACCAGCAAGATTTCCGTTGGCAATTATCAAACAAGGTTTTGTATAAATTATTATTTTAATCAGGTTTAGAGTTGAAAGACTAAGATAAAAAAGGATTTTCAGATAGGAGTTAAAATTCCATTTCCCGGAGGTTTTGTATACTTTTTTAAGGGAATTAATTTTAATAACATCAAAGCCGATATTATCAAATGAGTTAAATGCTTTACCTTCAGGGGCGGCTATAAAAAAATCATAATCTCTGATATTGGAGCATAAATCTAAAATGAATTGCTCTCCACCGCCCCAATTTTTACTTACAGTAACACATAATATTGTTTTATTATTCAAGTTTTTTGCTAAATTAAATCTTTGAATTAAGGCAACTGCACCTAATAAAAATAGAAGCTTTGGATTATGTATATAACCCAAAGCTTTCTCACTAATAAATATTTGGTAGTTTGTCTAGTCAATTGCAATTGGTTCTTCAGTTACAGATATATACCATGACATAGTGCACCAATTTGGTGTAATAGCTAGTATATATTCTTTTTGAAAATACGCGGAGTGATATTTTAGATACCTATCTCCTGCACCCAGTTGCCATCCGCCGAAATACCCACTTCCACCATTTGCCCAAACACCAGCCCATCCTCCACCACTAAATCTTTGTAAGCTTGCCCAATTTGATGAAGAATTAGCGGCAAAAAACTTTTGCCGATTGCCAACGTTATCAATATTACCTATTAGATATTTATCTTGGTAATTTGTTAACCAACTACCAATATAATTATTCCCACCATTACCCCAGTACGCCTGCATATTTCCGTTGATATATTTTATTATTGCGGCATAATTCCCAAAAGTTGCTTCGGCCAAAATTTCATCCTTACCATCCCCATCTAAATCGCCAATAACAAATTGATCGGCCAAATTGATATTCCATCCACCGATATACCCTGATCCTTGATTATTCCAAACTACTTGCCATTGATTCCCTGTAAACCTTAATAATGCTGCCCACGGTTGACTAATAATCAATATATCTTGATATTGGTGCAGCGGATCAAAAAAACCAGCAAAATATTTATCATTTGATCCAATTGACCATCTTCCTATATACCCGCTACCGTTATTAAACCACAAATTTGTGACTGATGAGCTACCCCATAGTCTATAAACACCGGCAAAACCATTGGGATTAATAGCGAGTAAATATGATTCGTAACCGGGTTTAAAATAAAGATATCGATCAGAAAAACCTATGTTCCACCCGCCTATTTTACCAGTACCATTGTTTGCCCAAATAGTTCCAAAGTTGATTTGGGTGCCAACTACTCCATGTTTCAATATAGCAGCCCAGTTATTTGAGTTACAGGCAAATATTGCGTCACCAGTCACATCAGGTGCAGCTGAATACTTATCGCTCGTGCTCACTCTCCATTCGCCTATTTAACCACTTCCTTGATTAGCCCAATCAATTTGCCAACTACCTGTTGATTCAGGTGGAGTTCGTTTGCTTAATACATTGTTGTCTGCATTAGATGTTGGTTCATTTGGTGTGTCTACACAACCGAGGTTTATAAAGATAAAGATTGCAGAAATTATTATAGTAAGTCTTTTTGAAGAAAAAACCATATCATACCTCCAATTATTGTTTTGATTATAAATTATTTGAGATGAATTATAGCCTAAGATTAATATATCCTTTTTTACACCTCCTTCCGTAGGCTAATTTTTATGTGTCAATATATATTTTATCGATGTAAAACTCAAGTTCATGAAAAATATTCACATAAAAACCCGCAATTTTTTCTAAGTTTCTAATTAATTGAAAGTATTTTTATTTTCATTTTAAAAAACTTTTGACAATTCTACGTGATCTCGGAATGATACAAATAGAAGTATATAAACTGAAAATTAAGTATATACCAAAATGAAAAAAATTCCTTACCATGAGGATAACAAGCCCTCTATTCCTGAACTCTTTATACTCGGGAAGGGGTAATCCGGTTTTTTCCGCAAGATATTTTAGTCGCTTACGTTTCGTTTCCCAATCACCGGAAAACTGTTTATCGTGCACCCTGTAATACAGATGTATCTTTGGAATGAAGCCCATATCACCATATTCACTCATCTTAAGCCAAAGGTGATAATCTTCAAGCATAAGTTCTGGGTCTTCATCATGGCAGCCTGCTTTCATTACAACATCAAGCCGGGCAAGAACAGAAGAAGCGGGAACTGTATTGCCAATGTTAATCAGGTCTGTCCGGGTTTTTGCTGCCCTGAACGGTAAAGGAAGCATTTCATAATTCGGTGAAAATATATTCACCTTGCCAAAGGTAATGCTCAATGAATAAACAAGAACTTTAGAAGGATTCTTTTCAAGATAGCGAACCTGGTCGGCTAATTTTTCCTTATGCCACAAATCATCGCTTCCGAGGAAAGCAACATATTTACCTTTTGCTTTTCTTAAACCATGATTGAACGGAATAGCCGGTCTGCCGCTGTGCTTAATCTGAAAATATGAGATGCGTTTGTCTGCTTTACTTAACTTTTCAAGTATATCTAAGGTATTATCAGTTGATTCATCATCAATTACAATCAGTTCAACATTTTTATATGTTTGACTTAAAACAGAATTAATTGTCTCTTCGATGTAATCTGACGAGTTGTAAGCCGGAATCAGAACTGTTATCAGAGGATTTTCATAACTGTTTTTCATAATCTCTTTTGTATCCTGCTGAAGAGAACAGAAACTATTACAAACGTGATTAATGCCGCAGCTATGTTGGAGTATCCTGCGCCGTTAATTCCGTAATTTAACACGAGGGTGTATGATACAACCGATGCAATGACAGTCGCACTTAAAAAATACAATGAGAGTTGTTTTATCTTACCTTTTCCGAAAAGAGCGACGACCTTAAGCGTATAAAGATTTCTCACAAACCAGCCAATTACAAGCATAATAAAGAATGGTACAGATTCATCATATTTGCCCTGAAAGATGAATGAAATAAGCGGCGGTCCGATAATCACCGATACAGCGCCCGCGGAAAGCGCAAACAGGTTCTGATACTTATTGTACTTATTATAAATTCTTCTCCACTCAGTTGTGCTTGATGAGCGCTCGGAGAAATACGGTGTTGTGATCTGCTGAATTGTGGTTGTAATAAGATACAATGCTACAAGCAATGTGGCGGCAAAGCTAAACTGTCCTACTAATGCCCTGTCGGCGATAAGATAGTTTATAAGAAAGATATCAACATTAAGATTGATAACATTTACTCCGTTAAGCAGGAGAGAATATTTGGCATAATCCCATTGCAGCTTAAACGCTCCATCAACTGCCGTTGGCTGCACTTCGTTCATTTCACGGGTAAGAACAATAAAAGATACAAATGCAGTTACAATCATCCCGGCTGTAAATCCGATTATGTATCCCTTAAACAAAAAGAAGATCGTTGGAATAACTATTAACACCAGGGAAATAATTTTTGTCAGCGCCTGAACAACGGATAATTTCTTTACAAGCTTTAATGCTTCAAAATATGCAAAATAAATGCTGTAAAGAGCTTGGGGTATTAATGCCACTGCAAAAAGAGGCATAATTCTGTTTAATGCGGCGTCATTCGATATGAGGTTGAAAGATGAAAGACCGAGTATTAAAAAATATCCTGCCGTAGAAGTAATCAGAGCAATCTTTAAAGCCTGTTGCAGCAAAAAATATTTTTCGCTGATTGGTCTTTGTTCCGAGCAAAGCTTTTGAATTGCAGTATTGAATCCAAGACTGGCGGCTATTCCGCCTGTAACAATAAATACCTGCAGAAACCGAATCCTTCCAATGTCTTCGGGCGGAAGCAGATATGCCACAATAAGCTGAACTATAAACCCGATAAAAAATATAAATGCATTCGAAAGAAGAAGATGGACAAAGCCCTTGCTGATAACAGCATCTTTTGCTTCCTTTAATTTTTCCAGGAAGATATTTGATTCTGTTTTTGATGCGGGTTTGCTGTTCACTTAATAAAATCTGCTTTTTATTTTGGTTCAAATATATCTAAAAAAGGGGGGATTTTGTAATTTGCACTTTAACAAATACATCTTCTGATGCCGTATAAAAACTCCATAAATGATTTTGTTCTTAATAAACCTTTCACTGCCGGTTTCTTTTTTGTAATTGTAGTTTCGGGTATTTGCCATTTACTTTTTTCGCATCTGGGTTATAACCCTACCGATGACGGCTTTACCCTCGCTTACAGCCGGCGGATACTCGAGGGGCAAATTCCTCATCTTGACTTTATAATCATCAGACCATTCCTGTCTCCTTTACTGCATGTTCCTGTGGCTGCCTTTGGTGGCGAGTATATTTTTTATCTTTCAAGATTTGTTGTATGGATGCAGCTATCTTTCATCGCCTGGACATTTACTTTCAGCATAAACAGAATGATGGGCAGTTATTTTCCACCGCTTCAATTTGTTTTTCTTTCATTGATTACTTTTACTGCCGCTGCTCATACCTTTCCACTAACAGCATGGCACACAATTGACGGATTAATGTTTATTTCGATCGGACTTCTTTTCACAGTTTCAGAAAATAAAATAAATAAAAATCTTTCTTACATCTTTTTTGCTCTTGCATATTTGTGTAAGCAAAGCTTTCTGCCGGTTGGTATTGGAATGCTGTTTTTAAACAAAGAGTTTAAAAATATTCACAGATGGATTGCGTTCATCACTCCGGGTTTACTCTACGCCGTATATCTTCTGTTAAATGGCGCTGCTGCTTTAACAGAAGGGGCATCTCAATTGCTTTCGCAAAAAGGATTATTAAGTGTGGTAAAATATTATGTGGTGAGTTTGTGGTTTCCTGCTGGTCTGGTTACAGGTTTTCTTCTTATAAGTATAATTGAGCGCGGCAGAAACGCCGGCAATATCGCGACCTACAATCTGCTTGCTGCTGTTTTGCTTGTTATTGTTGTTAGTTTGCTGACTGGTATATTTCACAAAACATCACTCTTTCTTTTCGGAGTTTTCGTAGCAGCATTTATTTTTGTTGCGAGAGATAATAAAGACGATCTCTTAACCAAATTATATCCGGAATTGGTTGTTGCATTGCTTGCTTTATCTGTTTCGCTTTCGCTTGGTTATCCGTTTCCGGTTTTTGTGGCAGGAGGATTTTTTATGCTTTTTATTCGTTTCATTTTTCAGAAAGGACTGAAGATAGAATTAAGTTCCGGTTTTGTAATAGCTGTTTCAATCATAATTTTTCTTTCTTTTGTATATGGGAGGTTTAACTACATTTACCGTGAAGCGCCTGTTTCATTAATTACCTTAGAATTGTCTGAGGTTATGCACGGAATGAAAAACATCCGGACAAATGCTAATACTTACAAGGTTCTTGCTGATTTGAATTCTGCAATAAATAAGATAGTTAAAGACGGTAAACAGTACGCCATTATCCCGGAGAATGCAGGCTTCTGGGTAAAGGCTGAACACCAAAATCCACTCAGTATTGATTGGATTTTCAGAACTGAATTAAACCAGCCTTATCTTGTTGACAGAATCATAAATGATATTAAAGACAAAAGAGGAAAAGTTGTTTTCGTCCTTCAGAAATATGATGCGGAATTCATATCAAGAAGAATTGAACCGCCTGCAGAAAACCCTGTTATTGATTTTATCACACAGAACCTTAAATTAACCGACGAAACACGCTTTCATTATTTTTATGAATAAACCCGGTAAATGAATTGCATCTCTTGTTTGTGTGGACTCACGATTGCCAATGTAGTAAATTGCATTCGTTAATATTAAAGTAAAATGTTATGGCGCAGGATAACAGAAACGATCTGCTTTTTATGCAGCTGGTTATTCAGCATCAGCAAATCGGGATGATGTCGCTTGGTAAAATCAAAAACTCGGTTTCTGATAAGATCGAAAAAAATCTTGAATATGCCAGGCTGGTAATAGACACACTTGATATGGTTTCCGTAAAAACCAAAGGCAATCTTTCTGACTACGAAGAAAAATTTCTGTCAGAGGTAATTAAGGAGCTTAAACTTAATTATGCTGATGAATCTGATAAAGAAAAGCAATAACAAATTATCGGTAAATCTTTGTGCCGTGCAATGCCGGAGAAATTAAAACATGACAGAAGATGAAAAGCTCACATTCCTTTCAAAGGTCGCTTAGATATTTACGCGTTTTAATTACACAGTTAATTCTTTTCAATAAAGCCTTTTTCAGCTATGAATAAGAAGAAGAACCGTTTAACAATCGGAATAATCGCTAACCTCACAAAGGCAAATGTTTTTAAGGTCGTGTCTGATTTAATCCGGACTTTAAAGGAACATGATTTCGACTATCTCATTAGTGATGCATTTATTCCCTTCATCGAAAACCTTATTCCTAAAGTGAACAAATCGCGGTTTCTTGATAACAACCGGCTCTGTAAAAAAAGTGACATGATAATTTCAATCGGGGGCGATGGAACTATGCTGGCAACATCTTTCTTTGCGCAATTGTATGATAAGCCCGTGCTTGGCGTTAATCTTGGCAAGCTGGGCTTTCTTGTTGAAGCAAATGTGAATCAGATTGACGATATGATCTCAGAAATAAAACATAACAAGCATACTATTGAAGAGAGAATTATAATCACTGCTAACTGCTGCAATCATAATGTCGAAAGACTTTTTGCTATTAACGATATCGTTATTGATAAAGGCGGCTGGCCCAAAATGATTGAACTTACAGTTTATGTTAACGATGAATATGTTACAACATTTTCCGCAGATGGATTGATTGTTGCCACCCCAACCGGATCGACAGGTTATTCTATTTCGGTTGGCGGGCCGATTGTAAATCCGAGAGCGGATGTAATCACACTCTCCCCGATTTCTCCCCATAGTCTTTCCGTGCGTCCTCTGGTTCTTTCGAGCAAAGAAAAAATACTTGTGATAGCCAGGTCCCATCACAAAGAAGTACAGGTTAACTGCGATGGACAAAGAGTCTTTTCATTCCCGCCCCCGCTTGAAATTGAGATTTCAAAAAGCAACCGCTCGCTTAAGCTTGTGCACACATCAATCACAAATTATTTTGAGACGTTGAGAAATAAATTGCTGTGGGGAATAGACCTCCGCAACAAAGATCAAAACAATCCGGAGTAAAAAATGTTAAAAAGTTTAATGCTGATGTTGTTACTTTCTTCTTCTTTAACTGCGCAGGATAAAGCAATTGTTACTGATGAAAAGACAGGTGAACCGATGCTGATTGGTATCTGTTCATTCAGCGATCTTACCGAAGGCACATTCGGCGCCTGGTTCAACAGTGAATATGAATCATACGAAATAAATCCTGAAGACCTTGACGGTGTTCCGCAAAGACTTGAAGATGTTGAAGTAGTAATTGTGCTTGGCACGTGGTGCGACGATACACACATGCTTATCCCGAGGTTGTATAAAGTTCTTGATGGATTATTCTTTCCGCACGCGAGAATCACTCTTATTGCAGTGGATCGTCAAAAGAAAGGCATTGGAAGTGAAGCTGATATGCTGGCAATTGAACGAATTCCAACCGTAATTTTCTACAGGAATCAATCTGAAATCGGAAGAATTGTCGAAACGATTGAAGAAAGTGTTGAAGTTGATATTGCCTCTATATTGCTTGTGGAACCTTTTTGAATTGGTATAAGGTCATTAACCTTCAAGGTCAGGGGTATGTATAAGTTCATAAGACCTTGAAGGTTAGGGAATTGTGCCTGCTAACCTTCGGGGGTTACGACACTCATACCTTGACTTTAGCCGCGAAGGTTTCTGTTTGCTTCGACTTTAATGGCTGCACAACAAAAAAGGCTGCCCGATTGAGCAGCCTCTTTCAGTAGGACAGATTTTAATATGTCTGCTTTTTCAGTAGGACAGATTTTAATCTGTCTGTTTTTTCAGTAGGACAGATTTTAATCTGTCCACAACACAATTTGCACGGGGATTACTTGACCAGCAGCATCTTCTTCGTACTTACGTAATCACCGGCGGTAATGCGGTAAAAATATACACCGGATGGCAGGCTGCTTGCATTGAAACTTACCTCATACCTGCCTGCTTGTTTTGACTCGTTATTGACAAGCGTTTTTACTTTTCTACCAAGAATGTCAAAGATGGTTAATTCAACAATACTTGGTTTGGGGAGATCATAACGGACGGTTGTTGACGGGTTGAAGGGATTGGGGTAGTTCTGGTATAATAAATAATCTTCG
>JBBIGV010000015.1:0-54526 GCA_037447335.1 Ignavibacteria bacterium
TAAGCAAGTAATGATGGGGGGAACTATCTTTTATTGATGAAAGGGATGATTTTAAAATGAATTTATATTGTGCAATCCGATTCGAACTTCATTGCTAATTCATAACAGTTTTGATATGTTTGGGGCGCTTTTAATAATTAATTGGAAATAAAATGAAATATTTAACACTGTTATTAATACCCGCGTTGTTATTCATCGGGTGCAAGGGTAAAAGCGCTGAAGCCTACTTTAACGAGGCTGAAGCTTTTCTGGGTCAACAAAATATTGCCGATGCGCTTTCCTCTTACGAAAAAGTGGTAAGTGATTACCCGAAAAGTGAATATGCTCCCCAGGCGCTTACAAAGATTGCTTCTTTATATCAGAATAAATTAGTTCCGAATGTTTCTGAAAGGGAATCAATTGAAAAAGCAGTAAGCTATTATAAATCAATTTATGACAAATATCCCGAAAATCAAGCGGCTCCGGTTTCATTATTTATGTCGGGTTTTCTCCTTGCCAATGAACTGCAAAAATTTGATGAAGCTACGCAGACTTACAATCTTTTCCTGGAAAAATTCAGCAATCACGAGCTTGCTTCATCTGCAAAAGAAGAGCTCGAAATGATGGGGCTTACTCCCGAAGAAATTCTTAAAAGAAAAATCGCAACGGATTTGTAATGGCTGAAACACTCTCCAGGGAAGCCTGGGGCAGAGATACAAAAAAATTCCTCGATCCGTCCACAATTTCAAAACTGAGCTCTTTTGAACTGAGGGCAAGATTGGTTGTGGAAGGATTTATGGTAGGTCTGCATAAAAGTCCTTACCATGGATTCAGTGTTGAATTTACACAGCACCGTCCATATATCCAGGGGGATAATCTTAAAGATGTTGACTGGAAGGTTTACGGCAAAACCGAAAAGTATTACATCAAACAGTATGAAGAAGAAACAAATTTAAAAAGTTACATTCTTTTCGATACAAGCAAATCCATGAACTTTTCCTCCGGAGATAATGTAAGCAAACTTGAATATGGTTCCACTCTTGTTGCGGCTTTAAGTTACCTGATGATAAAGCAGCAGGATGCGGTTGGACTTTCACTTTATTCTGATAAAATAAATAAATATCTCCCGCCAAAATCAACAAATACTTACCTGCAGGAAATTCTTAAAAATCTTTCAACGCTTACTGCTTCAGATAAAACAAATACTGCCTTGTGTTTAAGCTCGATTGCTGAAAAAATTACACGGAGGGGGCTGGTAATTATCATATCAGATTTTTTTGATGAGATCGGTTCTGTGCTTAATGCACTTAAGCATTTTCGTTATAAGAAAAATGAAGTTATTGTTTTCCAAATTCTGGATCCTATAGAAAGATCCTTTTCTTTCGGAAGAGATGCTATATTTAAAGATATGGAGAGTGAAGAGGAAATGACCACTCAGCCGTATCAAATTCAGAAAGCGTATCACGAGGCGATGAATGAATTCATTCAAAAAATTAAAGCTGAATGTCTTAATTCCAACATAGAATATAATTTGCTTGATACATCTACTCCTTTTGATAAAGCTTTATTCAGCTATATGCAGAAGAGAAGCAGGCTTTATTAAATTGCAAGATTATATAGGGTTAGGTTATGAGATCAATTATTTCATTTAAATATTTTTCTATTAATCTTTTTGATTTTTCTTCAGTATCTGCTTCAACAATAACTCTTACAATCGGTTCAGTGTTTGATTTTCGAAAATGCACCCAATGATCATCGAAATCAATCCTGATTCCATCCTCTGAATTTAATTTCTCAGAATTGTATTTATGCTTCAACTTATCCAAAACCTGATCGGGACTTGTGTCCTTTATATCTATCTTAGACTTTGATATAAAATATGAGGGTAAAGAATTTTTTACCAGTGAAAGTTTTTCTCCGGATTCTGCCAGATATTGAAGCGTTAAAGCGATTCCAACCAAGGCATCGCGTCCATAATGCAATGCCGGGTAAATAACTCCGCCGCTTCCCTCGCCGCCTATTACTGCATTAACTTCTTTCATCTTCTTAACAACATTTGCTTCTCCAACCGGAGAGCGATACACTTTACAACTGGCTTCACTCGCAACATCATCTACTGCGCGTGTGGTGGATAGATTTACAACAACGTCACCTTTTTGCTTTGAAAGTAAGAATTTAACAATAAGTGTGATTGTATTTTCTTCGATAAACGGTTCACCGGTATCTGTGATTAACACAAGCCTGTCAACATCAGGGTCAACAACAATACCGAGGTCAGCATTTTCAACTTTTACTCTTTTCAAAGTTTCAGTCAGATTTTCAGGCAGAGGTTCCGGCATCCGGGGGAATATTCCGGATTTTTCACAGTTCATTTCGATCACTTCACAGCCGAAGTTTTTAAGCAAATCAGGAATTACAAAAGCGCCGGCTCCGTTAACACAATCAGCAACAACTTTAAACTTTTTGCTTTTAATTAAATCTATATCTATAACCGGCAGTTTCAGAATTGCATCGATGTGGTTTTTAATTCCTTCGGCAAAAACAGTTCTCTTACCTACGCCGTCCCAGCTTCTATAAGCGGTTTGTTCATTAAGTAATTTTTTGAGAGTTTCATGTTCTTCAGGCGTCATAAACTGCCCTGAACTGTTCAGGAATTTGAGGGCATTCCATTCATTAGGATTATGACTTGCGGAAATTGCAATACCCCCGCCGGCTTTAAGAGCCTTTACAGTAAACTGCACGGTTGGCGTTGGACAAATTCCAATGTCAATAACATCTAATCCTTTAGCAAGCAGTGTTCCGGTTACTAATGAGTTTACCATTTCGCCGGTGATACGGGCATCTCTTCCAACTACAACAGAACCTTCACCAATAAAATCTGCGTAGGCTGCCGTATATTTTACTATTGTATCGGGGTCCAATCCGCTTCCGACTATCCCTCTTATGCCGGATATACTAACCATTAAAGTGGGCATTAAATCTCCTTAAATTTGCAACCCAAAATAATGAAATGATGCGGATTAGTCTAAGCCGAATTTTTTTTGAAGTTACAAATTTTACGATAGTGGATTTCATTACTTGCTCAAAGATCTTTTGTTCACAACTATTCAGGTGAGTGATTTTCCGGATCGGGTGCAAACTTTACTGATCCCGATATCGATCATTTTGTATTTTGCACACAAAGCTTAAAACGATGAGCTGCGATTTTTTTTCGTTATCCGGTACGCTTTATACCCTCCCACTTTATCTTGCTTTAAAGCAAAAATGATCGCTAATACTTTTGCTTTTAGGCAAAAATGTTAGTATGTTTTGTCAAAAAATGAGCTAAAAATGCAGAAAAACCGATACCTGGAAGAAAGCATCACTTCCGACCTCAAAAACAAAATGGTGTTTATAGGGGGAGCAAGACAGGTCGGGAAAACAACTTTGGCTAAGGATATTATTTCAAAAAACTTCAGCTGCTCGGCTTATTATAATTGGGATTATACTCCGGATAGAAAAAGGATTACCGCACACGAGCTGCCGGGTGAAAGCGGGCTATTAATTTTTGATGAGATTCACAAATTCAAAAAATGGAAAAATTTAATCAAAGGAATTTATGATACGCATAAAAATAAGTTTAGCATTTTGGTTACAGGGTCTGCACGATTAAACATTTATAGAAAAAGTGGTGATTCTCTTCAGGGACGATATCACTATTACACTCTTCATCCATTTTCTCTGGCAGAGATTGAAAATATCAGAGATCCTGGGAAGCCATTTGAGGAATTAAACTTTCAGACTCAAAATTATCAATCTGCTTTAATTGCATTACTGGATTTTGGCGGCTTTCCGGAACCATTGATTTCACAGAATCCAAGAACTTTGAGGAGGTGGCATAACGAGAAATTGGAACGCCTGTTCAGGGAAGACATCAGGGATATAGAAAATATCAGAGATATAAGCAACATGAAATTATTTGGCGATATGCTGCCTTCAAAAGCTGCGAGCTCACTTTCTTTGAATTCATTAAGAGAGGATCTGGATATAAGCCACCGTGCAATCACAAGCTGGCTGAATATTCTTGAATCATTTTACTACTCGTTCAGAATTTATCCATACACAGCTAAGTCAGTCAGAACTATTAAAAAAGAACCCAAGCTATATTTAATAGATTGGTCTGAAGTTTCAAACGAAGGCGCTAAATTTGAAAATTTAATTGCATCTCATCTGTTAAAATTTACAGATTTTATTTATGAGCGGGAAGGATTTAAAGCTCAATTGTTCTACCTTAGAAATGTTGATAAGAAAGAGGTGGATTTTTTAGTTGCTGTTAACAATAAGCCCTGGTTTGCTGTGGAAGTTAAACTGTCAGATACTGCTCCATCAAAGAATTTAATTTATTATAAAGAGAGATTAAATATTCCTTTTTCTTATCAGGTAATTAAAAAAGAAAATGTTGATATTATCACAGATGATATCAGGATAATCTCTGCCGGTAAATTTTTAAGCGGTTTGGTTTGATTTATTATTATTTAATACGACTAAAAATCTGACATCATACATTCTTGAAAAACAAAATTCAAAAAATTAATAAGCTTTTAATCAACTATTTCGGAGTTCCGCCTAAAGCTAAAAGGCTGCCTGATCCGCTGGATACGATAATCGGCACCATTCTCTCACAAAATACAAACGATCAGAATTCTTACAAAGCCTACCGCAATTTGAAAGATAATTTCAGAACGTGGGATGAGCTTGCCAAACTAAAACCATCGCAGATAGAAAAATATATCAGAGTGGCCGGGCTGGGGAAACAGAAATCAAAAGCAATTTACGAATTGCTTAACTCGCTGAAGAATAATCATAAGAAAATTTCTCTCAATTATATAAAGAAGAAACAGGATAGTGAAATTCTTGAAGAATTAACTTCTTACAATGGCATAGGTGTAAAAACTGCAAGTTGTGTACTGCTTTTTTCACTTGGCAGAAATGTCTGCCCGGTAGATACACATGTCCATCGCACGGTTAACCGGATTGGATTGGTTGAAGCCAACAACCCCGAAAAAACATTCCGGCTGCTGAACAAAAATTTACCCGGAGAAACAGCACATTCCTTCCATACAAATCTTATAAGATTAGGAAGGGAAATTTGCAAGCCTGCAAATCCGGGTTGTGGTATTTGTCCGTTGCTCGACATTTGTAATTTTAAAAATAAAAATCGAGCCGCAGCCGCTAAAAGCAAATCAAACAGCTTTATGCTGCTCGATAATATTTAATTTGCTGCTTCTCAAACTTGCACTTTACTATCAATCGATTTTGGTTTAAATTTGCAGCCACAAAGTCACATTTATAAACCTACAGGAGAATTTAATGTCTGAGAAATTAGGATTAAAAGGGTACGATTTCGTAGAATTTTACGTCGGTTCGGCGAAAATATGTGCCTACTGGCACGCAAAAGCTATGGGATTGGATATTACCGGTTACAGCGGACCGGAAACCGGCGTAAAAGATCGGGTTTCGTACTTTCTAACCAAAAACAACTTGAAATTTGTTGTTACTTCAGCCATCAAGCCGGGAAATTATGAGGTTTCATCCTTTGTTCAGAAGCATGGCGATGGAGTAAAGCGCTGGTCGCTCGCGGTTGAAGATGTAAGAAAAACTTATGACCTTGCCGTAAAAAATGGTGGTATTCCGGTTAAAACTCCAAAGAAGTATGAAGATGAACATGGATACATTGAGGAAGCTGCAATAAAGCTTTATGACGATGCCGAGGTAGTATTTATTAACAGAGAAAATTATAAGGGAATTTTCAGACCGGGATTCGGCAAACCTGTTCAGAATATAAATATTGTGCGTGAAGATACCGGTTTGCTGGAAGTTGATCATATTGTTGGCAATGTACGTATAAATGAAATGAACCTTTGGGAGAATTATTTTGCCAAAACCCTGAACTTTGAAACATTTCTTGAATTTGGTGTGGGTGATATCTCAACAAAATACTCGGCACTGCTTTCAAAAGTTGTTAGATCCAAAGAAGCTAAAATTAAAAACCCGATCAATGAGCCTTTTGAAGGCTTGAAGAAATCACAAATAGAAGAATATATTGATGAGTATCAGGGTTCAGGGATACAGCATATCGCTATCACAACAGATAATATTATGAAAACTATTGGCGCAATGCGAAACAACGGTGTAGAGTTTTTAAGTACACCACCGGATGCTTACTATAAAATGTTAAAAGAAAAAGGTCTTAATATCACAGAAGACATTGATGAATTAAAAAAATACGGAATACTCTGTGATCTTGAAGGCAAAGGTTACCTGCTTCAGTTATTTACAAAACCAATTGGAGACAGACCAACATTCTTCTACGAAATCATTCAGAGAAGAGAAGGTGCTGAAGGATTCGGACAGGGAAATTTCCAGTCGTTATTCGAATCAATCGAACGTGATCAGATGTTAAGAGGTAATTTTGATAAGGAAGAATAATTATAACCCCGGTTATTCGGTTCTTACTTTCGATTAATCTTTTTCATTACAGAAAGTGAATGATTGGATGAAAAAAATAATCAGATTGAAAATATGAAAAAACTTAAAGGAGTAACATTATGCCTTTTTATGTTAGAGCAGGAAAAGTACCGCCGAAACGTCATATAACTTTTTATAAAGAAGATGGTAAATCGCTTTACCGGGAAGAGCTTTTCAGCACAAAAGGTTTTTCAGGTATTTATTCGAACAAATACCACATTTATATGCCGCCGCAGGTGGAGAGTATTAAAGAAGTCAGCTACAATACAACACCTGAGTGGAGCGATGCACCGCTTCAGTATTATCACTTCAAAACGGAAAAGAAACAATCCAAAGGAAACTTCCTTACTGCACGTAACATCTTTCTTCAGAATGATAATTGTGTTATCTCAACTGCCAACATTACAGAAGATTCTGAACTGTTCTTCCGCAACAGTTATGCACACGAACTTATTTTTGTACATCACGGCAGCGGGGAATTCCTGTCCGAATACGGAAAAATTCCATTTGATCAATGGGATTACATCATTGTTCCAAAGGGAACTACATATCGGATGAAATTTAAAAACTATGATAAGGTTAAAATACTGATTGTTGAATCTGATACGCCGTATGATATTCCCCGGCACTTCAGAAATGAATACGGACAATTAACAGAAGATGCTCCTTATTACGAAAGGGATTTTCGCGCCCCGGAATTCATGGAGCCAATAGACAAGCTCGGTAAATTTCAGCTGATATTGAAAGTTCGTAACAGATATTTCGAATATCACCTTCCGCATCATCCCTTCGATGTAGTCGGCTGGGATGGATTTCTTTATCCATATGCATTCAATATAAAAGAGTATGCGCCGAAGGTGGGAAAGATTCATTTACCGCCTCCTGTGCATCTGGCATTCGTTACCGAGCAATTTGTTGTTTGTAACTTTGTTCCGCGTTTGTTTGATTTTCATCCTGAGGCAATTCCTGCACCTTATTATCATTCAAATGTTGATAGCGATGAAGTGCTGTACTACGTATGGGGTGATTTTATGTCCAGGTCAGGTGTAGAAGAAGGCTCAATAACCTTGCATCCAATGGGAATTCCGCATGGTCCGCAGCCGGGTAAAACCGAAGCCTCGATCGGGAAAAAAGATACAGAAGAATATGCAATCATGATAGATACCTTCAAGCCGCTTCAGGTTACCGGCAATGTTAAAGAATCTATGGTAGAAGACTATTCGCATTCATGGCTGGAGAAGCAGTGATTACAGAAGATATTGACAATATCATAAAGAATTATAATCCCGAAAAAGTAATTCTATTCGGCTCACGTGCATCAGAGAATTACTCGGAAGATAGTGATTATGATTTACTTATTATAAAGGAAACGTCAACCCGGCGTATGAACAGGAGAGAAGAAGCTACGGATGGTATTTTTCTTAAAGAACCTGTAGATATGTTAATTTTAACTCCTGAAGAGGTTCAGTTTCTTATGCAAAATGAATCAGAATTTCTTCAGGAGATTTTTGAAAAAGGGACTGTTCTCTATGAGAAAGGATAATCCCTGGTATATTCATGCTCGTGAAGATTATGAAACAATAAACTTAATCACTGATACCCATTTATACAGAGTTAGATGTTTTCACTCTCAGCAACTAGCTGAAAAAATTATCAAAGCAGCGCTGTATGAAGGTGGAATTAAAGTACCAAGAACTCACAATATAACATATCTGGTATCTCTATTTGATTTTGAAATACCGATTAATAAAAATGACATGGAGTTTCTATCAACAATTTATATTGAAAGTCGTTACCCACCGGATATTGGATTACTGCCAGAGGGAGAACCAACAGAAGCTGATGCATTAAGGGCAGAAAACGCTGCAAAACAAATTTATGATTTTTTTGTCAACAGATAGAAAGATATGATTAAAATCCCTGCACACATCCGGAATCTTAAACCATATAAGGCAGGTAAACCGATTGAAGAACTTGCGAGAGAAAAAGGTATAAGTAAAATAGTTAAGCTTGCATCAAATGAGAATCCGCTCGGTCCCTCACCCAAAGCTGTAGAAGCACTGACAAAGTATGTTGGATATCTGCACCGGTATACCGATCCGTCAGCTTTCAGACTTGTAGATGCAATCGCAAAAAAATATAATAAGGAACCCGAACAGATTGTTGCCTGCAGCGGTTCGGATGCTTTGCTTCAATACATGATTACCGCTTTTACTGGCGAGGACGATGAGATTGTTACTTCACAGGGAACTTTTATCGGGTGGTATGTTAATGCTGATAAGTACGGGAGAAAATCTGCTTTAGTTCCGTTAAAAAATTATCACTATAATTTATCTGCGATTGCTGATGCGATAAATGAAAAGACAAAAATAATTTATCTTGCAAATCCAAATAATCCAACCGGTACAATGTTTACCAAACCGGAGTTTGAGCTGTTTCTGAATAAAATTCCTGAAAAAATACTGATCATTCTTGACGAGGCTTATACAATTTATGCTGAACACAGAGATGATTATCCAAACGGACTGAATTATAATAACCGGAATCTTATTGTCACACGAACTCTTTCAAAAGCATACGGACTTGCGGGATTGCGAATAGGATTTGCTGTTGGAGGTCCTTCACTTATTAAAGAAATTTATAAAGTTAAACTCCCGTTCGAACCTAACCTTCTCGCACAGGAAGCTGCAATTGCCGCTCTCGATGATGATGATTTTATTAAGAGAACAATCCAGACTAACAGCATATCACTCGGAAGAATGAAATCTTGTTTTGAATTGCTTGGGATTGAACAAGTCCCGACGGCGGCAAATTTTATTATGCTGGTTTTTCCTACGGAGCAATTCGCAGCAGCTTTTAATGAAGAGTGTCTGAATCGTGGATTGATATTAAGACACGTAAATACATTTGGCATTCCAAACGGCGTACGAATAAATTCAGGTACTGAAGAGGAAACAGATTTTGCATTAAAAATTATTAAAGAGCTCTATCCCGCTTTAAAGGAAAAATTTAAGGAATCAGTTCAATCATAGAATTAATTCTTATCATTTAATTATCAGTGTAATCTGAATTATTGGAGTATAAAATGAAATTAGTTACATATCAAAGTGGTGAAAAAGAAAGACTTGCTCTGATTGTTGAAGATAAAATTTATGACATGAAAAAGTCGGGAGCTCAAATTAATTTGAAGCTGCCGTCAAAGATGAAAAAATTATTAAAAGGATTTCAGACTTATTTTCCGCAGGCAAAACTGCTTAATGACGCGGTAATAAACGGAACTGTTCAAGGTGGAATGAATGTGAATGATGTGAAGCTGCTTTCACCTGTTACAGAACCACCGTCATGCAGGGATGGCTATGCTTTTCGCCAGCATGTGGCTGCAGCTAGACAAAACAGGGGAGTGGAAATGATCCCCGAATTTGATCAGTATCCGGTATTTTACTTTACCAATCATAATGCAATTTTTGGTGAAGGTGAAATTCTTCTCGAAGAAGATCATTTTCAGAAGCTTGACTTTGAACTTGAATGTGCAATAGTTATTGGAAAGAGAGGTAAGAATATTCGTGCAGAGGAAGCAGATTCATACATAGCGGGGTATACAATTATGAATGACTTCTCCGCAAGAACTCTTCAAATGGAAGAAATGAAATTGAACCTGGGTCCGGCTAAAGGTAAAGATTTTGCAACTACTTTAGGTCCTTGGCTTGTAACAACGGATGAACTTGAACAATTTAAAATCGAAACTCCTGTCGGTAATAAATATGATTTAACAATGAAAGCATTTCACAACGGTAATCAGGTATCTGAAGGAAATCTTAAAGATATGAACTGGACCTTTGCAGAAATTATTGAACGCGCATCCTATGGTGTAGAATTATTCCCGGGCGATGTAATCGGGTCGGGTACTGTCGGAACCGGCTGTTATCTTGAACTCAACGGAACATGGGCAATAGAAGCAAAAGAAAAAGGAGAGGATTTTACTCCCGTCTGGCTTAATGATGGCGATGAAATCGAATTGGATATATCCGGTTTGGGAAAACTCAGAAATAAAGTATTCAAAGCAAAAAACAGTTATTCAATTTTAGCTAAAAAGAAAATTTAGTATGAATCACTACGAACCAAAAGATTTAAGTGTCAGAGATGTTCACAGGTTACTTCTGGGTGGAGTAGCTCCACGCCCCATTGCACTAGTTTCAACATTGTCGGCAGATGGAATACCGAATCTAAGTCCGTTTTCATTTTTTAACGCATTTGGTGCAAACCCGCCCATAGTTGCTTTTTCACCGAACAGGCGTGCAAGAGATGGTTCTGTGAAAGATACTTATAATAACATTTTAGCAACGAAAGAATGCGTGATAAATGCAGTCACCTATGCAATGGTCGAACAGGTTAGCCTTGCTTCTGCTGAATACCCGCCTGAAGTAAATGAATTTATTAAGAGCGGGCTTACACCCATACCATCTGATTTAGTGAAAGCCAGCAGAGTTAAAGAATCACCTTTTCAAATGGAATGTAAATTAAAACAAATGGTAAGTTTTGGCGAGCAGGGAGTATCGGCAAATTTAGCTATCTGCGAAGTTATAAAGTTTCATGTTGCTGATGATATAATTGAAAACGGAATTATTCAACCGGAACTTATTGATCTTGTTGCAAGAATGTCCGGCGATTATTATTGCCGTGCAAGTGGTGAATCGATTTTTGTTGTCCGAAAACCCGAGCAGAAAAAGTGCGTTGGTATTGATCAATTGCCAGACTTTATTAAACAGTCGCATATTTACAGTGCAAATAATCTGGCAAAATTCGGAAACACCGAGAAGCTGCCAGGTTCCGATGAAGTGACCAGCGCCGTCAATAAAATTTTTGAAGAAAACCTTCTTCCTGAAGAGCCGACCAAAGAATTGTTTTACCGTTACTACCGGATAAAAAATCACAAACAAATGTTCTATACTGCGCTTGGTTTAATAAAATTATCACATCCTGACAACAGAATATTTGTCGAACTCTCCGCTAAATGTGCTATAGAAAATGATGATACGGAATTAGCTCTTATTGCCGCTTTGTATGCAGGGTCTTTGCATTGATAATTATTCGGAAGGTGTAAGTTGAACAAACCGCTCTGGATACCATCAGAAGAAAAAATTCACAACTCAAATCTCTTCAACTATATGAAGAGAATAGGGAAGAAAACCGGTAAAGATTTTTCTTCTTATGAACAATTATATGACTGGTCAGTTAACCACATAGAAGATTTTTGGAAGTCAATCTGGGAATTGTCTGGTATTGTTCATTCAAAATCTTATGAGAAAGTTCTTTCTGAAAATAAAATGCCCGGAGCTAAATGGTTTGAAGGTGCACAATTAAACTTTGCTGAGAATCTCCTCAAGTTCAGAGACGATAACATTGCTATAATAAGTCTCAGAGAAAATTACCCGACTATTAAGATTACATACAAACAACTCTATGAGCTAACAGCCAGATGCGCACAAGGACTGAAAAGCATCGGCATAAAAAAGGGAGACAGGGTTGCGGCATTCACTACAAATATACCTGAAGCGATTATTGGTATGCTGGCTGCAACAAGTATAGGGGCAATCTGGTCATCGTGCTCCCCAGATTTTGGATTGCAGGGTGTACTGGATAGGTTTGGGCAAATTCAGCCTAAAGTTCTTTTTGCCGTTAAATCATACTACTACGGAGGAAAGAGGATTGATTGTTCGGAGAAGATAATGCACTTTGTGGAAAACCTCCCTGATACTGAAAAAGTAATCCTTCTCGATGAATATTTCGACTTCAAAGGAAGCAATATTACTAATGATATAATACGGGGTAAGTCATTGTATTTTAGTGAGTTAATAGACAATTCTTCACAACAAATTGAATTTGAGCAGTTGGATTTTGATCATCCGGTGTATGTAATGTATTCTTCCGGTACAACCGGTAAACCGAAGTGTATCGTTCATGGAGCAGGGGGCACACTTCTCCAACACTTCAAGGAACACTACCTGCATACCGATTTAAAGCGCGACGATGTAATTTTCTACTTTACAACCTGCGGCTGGATGATGTGGAATTGGCTTGTTAGCTCTTTACAGGTGGGAGCAAGAGTTTTTTTGTATGATGGCAATCCATCGCATCCTGATATTCGCGTCTTATGGAAGAATACAGAACTGGAACGAATCTCTATCTTTGGTACAAGCCCGAAATACCTTTCGTTCTGTCAGAAAGCCGGGATATCGCCTAAAGATGAATTTGATCTTTCTTCACTGAGAATAATTCTCTCAACCGGCTCGCCCCTGTCAGTTGAAAACTTTGAGTATGTTTACCGGTATATAAAAGCGGATGTGCAGCTTTCATCAATTTCCGGCGGTACTGATATTATCAGTTGTTTTATACTTGGTAATCCTATCTTACCGGTGTATGCCGGAGAGATTCAATGCAGGGGATTAGGGATGAGGGTGGAAGCATATAATGAAACAGGTAAGCCAATAATAAAACAAAAAGGTGAATTGGTTTGCACTGCACCATTTCCTTCTATGCCCGTTTATTTCTGGAATGAGAAGGATGGAAGCAAATATCGTTCAGCATATTTTGATCACTTTCCCGGAATATGGAGACACGGTGATTACATTGAAATAACGCGTGAAGGAGGAATCATTGTTCATGGCAGATCTGACGCCACACTAAATCCAGGAGGAGTGAGAATAGGGACTGCTGAGATTTACAGAATTGTAGAAAGAGTTGAAGGTATTACTGATAGTCTCGTAGTCGGACAGAAATGGGGAAATGATGTACGTGTTGTATTATTTGTAGTTCTAAGAGATGGGGTTATTCTCGACAAAGGATTAACGGACAAGATAAAAAACAATATAAGAACATCAGCAACACCTCGTCATGTTCCTGCTAAAATCATTCAGGTAAAAGAAATTCCTTACACAATCAGCGGCAAAAAAGTTGAACTTGCTGTAACAAAAATTCTTAACGGAGAAAATGTCGATAATAAAGATGCGCTTGCCAATCCCCATGCGCTTGAACAGTTTTATACACTGCCTGAACTTAATGATTAGCCGGAGGTTTTATGCTGATGGCTGCAAATCAATAAAATCATTTGTTATTGACAAATTATAACATACTTATTTATCGCCGGCATCAGGTAAAAATTTTTAACATTGTTGGATTTGATATAAATAATTTTGTTATATTCGACCCGGTTAATAAACAACAACAAGGTATTAGATGAATTTTTCAAAAGAAATTAACGGTGATGTGATTATTGAAACGGTTAACATTACCCGTGCAACTGCACAATATTCCGAAGAGTTCAGGCGCATATTAAAAGAAGATATTGATAATGGGTGGAGAAGTATTGTTGTGGATTTGAGTAAATGCGAATTTGTTGATTCGACTTTCTTAAGTTCATTGGTTTCTGCATTAAAAGTTTTATCGGGAGTAAACGGACATCTTAAAGTTGTGTCGTTGAGTTCCGAAGTGCAGTCTTTGCTGGAATTGACGGGAACCTCTAAAGTTCTCGAAATACTTCCTGACAAGGAAGCAGCCATTAAGAGTTTCTCAGAGAACAAAAAACGAGCGGTTTAACAAATCAGTATAAAACTAATCTCTTATTGCTCCAAAACATCAAAATACAGCAATCGTTATAAATCAGATTTCAGGTACTTACCTTTTCCGTTAAAGATGAGTGAGTATTAAATCCTTTCTTTTTCCAGGCTTCAATTCCCCCCGTAAAGTTTAATACATCATTGAATCCGTATTTTAACAGCAAACTTGCTGCAACACTTGATCTGTCGCCGCTATTGCAATAAACTACAATTGGTTTTCCGGAAGGGAGAGAGTCAAGTTTATCGGGAATACTACCGGCATGAGTGTTTAATGAACCGGGGATACTTTCTTCTTCAAATTCGGTTTTGCCCCTTACATCAATAACGAAATAATCATCCGGTTTTTGATGCAGTTCTTCTGCAGAAATCAATGAAAGTTTTTTCAGATTCTGACCTGTAAGATTAATTTTTTCAATATCAGGGAAGTAACCGAAAATATTATCGAGTCCTATTCTTATTAAGGATTTGGTAATGTCTTCTATTCTATCATCGGAAGCGATAAGGATAAATGGTTTTTCATAATCAAGCAGCCAGCCAGCCCATGTTGATAAAGAATTATTATCCTGAATATTCAGACTGCCGGTAATATGACCCTCAGCAAATTTATTTTTCTTTCTGGTATCAACAATCGTCATTCCTATTCCTGCTGCATCCTGAAATTGAGCCACAGATAAGCGTGCAGGGTGTGGAATGCTGCCGAGGATTTTGGGACCATTTTTATTCATCCTTTTCATCATCGCAAAATATTTTGGCGGTTCTGGCTGCCCTTCAAGAAGTTTTTCGATAAACTTATTTTCATCCTCTATTTGAAGTGCCCAGTTCACCAGTTTTTCATAACCGATTGTTGAGCCGGGAACAGCTCCAAGAGCTTTTCCGCATGCTGATCCGGCGCCGTGCCCGGGCCAAAGCTGAATATGATCAGGCAACTGCTTAAACTTCCGGAGTGAAGCAAACATCTGACGAGCTCCTGTCTCCATTGACCCTTCGTAACCGGCTGCAACTTCCAGAAGATCAGGTCTTCCGACATCACCAACAAAAACAAAATCACCGGTAAAAATCATAATTGGTTTTTCACTTGCAGGCAAATCAGTTAGTAAAAATGAAATATGTTCGGGTGTATGACCGGGAGTATGAATTACATCAAATCTCAGATTGCCAACAAAAAATGAATCACCGTCTTTTAAGCCAGTATGGTCAAACTGATATGCCCAATCTTCACCACCTAAATCAGAGAGAAAAATTTTAGCGCCGGTTAAAGCAGCCAGTTCTCGTGATCCGCTAAGGAAATCAGCATGGATGTGAGTTTCTGTTACGTGTGTTATGTTTAACCTTTCCCTTGCTGCAACCTCAAGGTAGGTATGAATATCTCTTTTAGGGTCCATTACAATTGCTTCTTTTGTTGCCTGGCAGCCAATGATATAGCTTGCCTGAGCTAATCCTTTGTCATATATCCTTTCAAAAAACATGCTGATTACTCCTTCCTCATAAATCTATTCTGTTACTAAGGGCTCCATCCAACCGAGAATTCCTGGTGCAAGATTAACAACATTTTTAAACCCTGCCCTGGTCATAAACATTCCTGCGTGATAACTTCTGTTGCCGCTTCTGCAATAAAGGTAATAATTTTTTTGTCTGTCAAGATTGTCAATTTCAGTTTGAAAAGCAGGATTCATAATATCAATTAAAATCGATTGAGGAATATGACCGTTGTTATATTCAAATTTGGTTCTTACATCGATTAAAACAGCACCGGGATCATTTTTAAGTCTTTCCGCAAATGCACTCGCATTAAGATTAATAAGTGAAATCGTATTTGCTTGTTTTTGTTCAAAGCTCATGAAATCTCCGGTTAAGTATTGTTTAATAATTCTTTAATAATTATATAAATCCCCATCAACAAAATGAACCAGCCAAAAGCAGGTTTTAATTTTGCATCAGATAAAAAATTTGAAAAATAGCTTCCGATAAAAATACCGGTTACTGCAAAAGCAGAAAACCCGCCAAGCAGAAACCAATCAAATTGATATGTCCCCATCAGATCGCCCATAAAACCTATGAGAAACTTAACCGCAATTATCAGAAGTGAAGTTCCGACTGCTACCTTCATAGGGAGACGTGCAAATATTACAAGTGCAGGTATTATCAGAAAACCTCCGCCGGCTCCGAGTAATCCTGTAAAAATTCCAACTATAAATCCTTCAACAAAAATAAGTGCATAATTTAATTTCTGGATCTGATCGTCAGTATGAGGAATTCGGTTTTTAATCATAGTAACTGAAGCCATTACCATCAGCACTGCAAACAAAATCATAACTGCAATATCTTTATTAATGATGAGAGTATTAATGCTGAATAAGTTTTCCGGGATTGCCGGTAAGATATATTTTCTTGTAATGAATACCGCAATCAGTGAAGGCACTCCAAATACAAAAGCAGTTTTGATACTGACAAGGTCTTTCTTAAAATATCTCAGTGAACCAACAAGGCTTGTCAATCCTACTACGAACAAAGAATAAGCTGTCGCAGGTACAGGCGCAATCCCCATTAAATAAACCAGGGCGGGGACGGTAAGAATCGAACCTCCACCACCAATTAAACCAAGGGATATGCCTATAACTACAGCAGAAAAATAGCCGAGAAATTCCATTTGATCAGAAATTATAGTTTTGAAAATTGCTGCTAATTTATGCTGCGTATGATGTTTATCAAAATATTAAGATTCTGAATCGGTATGTTCATACTTTAAATTAGTCTTAAGTTCTGAAGTAATAGTGTCTCTGTGTAGTTTTCATTTTAGGGGCATCTTCTTTATATTTGTTCACTAATTCTCACTAATTCGGAATTCATTTTTTATGTCTAATATGTCTAATATGTCTAATATGTATGAGATTGCTGTGCTCGGAGGCGGACCCGGCGGTTATGTTGCCGCTATCAGAGCCACTCAATTGGGCTTAAGCACGGTACTTATTGAGAAGGATAGACTTGGTGGAGTTTGTTTGAATTGGGGCTGTATTCCAACCAAATCCCTTCTGAAAAACGCAGAAATGTTTGATAATTTAAAAAATCATGGAAATGATTTTGGTATTCATGTAAAAGATTTGAAGTATGACTTTACTAAAATTATTCAGCGAAGCAGAGATATTTCTCAGCGAATTACATCCAACGTTGAAATTCTTGTAAAAAAGAATAAAGTAAAACGATTAAAAGGCTATGGTAAACTAATTTCAAAAAATCAGATCGACGTTTTTGATGATAACGGAACAAAGACAGATAGTTTTAATGCCGAAAGAATAATTATTGCTACAGGTGCACGTCCCAGAAGAATTGATTCTATACCCGTTGACAATAAGTATATTATCACAAGTACCGAAGCTATGAACCTGCCGAAGCAGCCGAAAAAAATAGTTATTGTTGGTGCCGGTGCAATTGGAGTTGAGTTCGCTTACTTTTATCACGTTCTTGGTACAAAGGTAACTCTGATCGAAATGATGGACAGAATATTGCCTATGGAAGATCCGGATGTTTCGAAGGAACTTGAAAAGATTTTTAAGAAACGGGGAATGGAAATTTTTACTAATGCAAAAGTTGAAAAAGCTGAAGTAAAAAGCGGAAGAGTTAAAGTAACATTCACAGTAAACGGTGAAAAACTTGAGATGTCCCCCGATAAAGTTCTCAATGCTATTGGTGTTGTTGGAAATGTTGAAGGATTTGGACTTGAAAAATTAGGTGTTGAAATTGAAAAGCATCACATAAAAGTAAACAAATCAACTTATGAAACGAATGTAAAGGGAATTTATGCTATTGGCGATGTGATTGGTCCGCCATGGTTAGCCCACGTTGCCTCCGCCGAAGGAATTCACTGTGTTGAAAAAATCAAAGGGATAAATAATCCTGATATTGATTACAACAGCATACCGGGTTGTACTTACTGCCAGCCGCAGGTAGCAAGCATTGGTTTAACTGAAGCCCAAGCAAAAGAAGCAGGTTATGATATTAAAGTAGGTAATTTTCCTTTTCTTGCGAGCGGAAAGGCTTTTGCCATTGGAGAAAGAGACGGTTTCGTTAAACTTATTTTTGATGCTGAATATGGCGAACTTCTCGGTGCTCATATAATTGGTTCCGAAGCTACCGAAATGATAGCTGAACTTGGTGTTGCAAAATCTCATGGTGCAACAGGGCATTCTATTATAAAAACCATACACGCTCATCCGACTCTATCGGAATCTGTAATGGAAGCCGCTGCTGCTGCATACGGCGAGGTTATCCACATTTGATTTTTTATTACGCAAAAAAATACTGCATTTCTATTCATTTGATTTATACTCAGTAAAATAAAGCTCTTAAAAAAAGAACTACAGGATAAATAACAGCAAGATGAATTCACAAGAACATATCCTCCGGTATTCAGATATAGGAATGATTGATTACAATGAAGCCTGGGAATTGCAAAAAAATCTTTTCAACCAGAGGCTGAATAACGAAATAAATGATACGCTGATCTTGCTTGAGCATAATCATACTTATACTTTAGGCAAAACAGCCGACCGTAATCACCTTACCAGTTCTGATGAATACAGACACGAGAATGGAATTTCTGTTTATGAAATTGACCGCGGCGGGGATATAACCTATCACGGTCCCGGTCAGATTGTCGGTTATCCGATAATTGATCTGAAAAACTGGCAGGAAGATACTCACAAGTATTTGCGTGCACTTGAAGAGGTTATTATTCTGACCTGCAATGATTATGGAATTGAGGCTTCAAGGAATCCTTCTTATACCGGTGTATGGATAGAGAACAGAAAGATTGCCGCCATCGGGATAAAGGTTAGCAGGTGGATTACAATGCACGGCTTTGCCTTTAATGTGAATACGGATCTTTCATTCTTTAACGGGATAATTCCCTGTGGAATTTCAGATAAAGAAGTAACTTCATTGCAGAAGGAACTTAAGCACGGAATAAACATCCATGATGTGAAATCAAAAATTGTAAAACATTTCGTTAACCTCTTTAATTACAGTGAATTAATAGTGTCAGATCAAGAATATTTCACTTCAAACTTTTTATTAAATACCTAAGAACGAAAGGGTAAAATGGCTAAAAGGAATTCTAAACCAGATACTCTGACAAAAACTTCGAAAAATAAAACTGCAAACGGAAGCAACGGAAAAGATTCAGGTAAAACAATTAAATCAAGCTTGAAAAAAAATGAATTGCTGAAAATTCTTCGGTTAATGCTTACTGCCAGAACCATTGATAATAAGGCTATGAATCTGCTCAGGCAGGGTAAGACTTTCTTTCACATTGCCGGCGCCGGGCACGAAGCTGTTCAGGTTGCCATCGGGACAATGATTGATCCGAAAAAAGACTGGTTGTTTCCATACTACCGTGACATTGCACTTGTAATTACCGCCGGAGTAACACCGGAAGAATTCTTTTTACAATGTTTTGCCAAAGCTGATGATCCTGCTAGCGGGGGAAGACAGCTCCCGACACATTGGGGTTCTACAAGATTAAATATTCCTTCACAATCCAGCCCCACCGGCACACAATTTCTGCAGGCAGTTGGAACAGCACTCGCAGCAAAACGGCAAGGTCTCAAATCAGTTTCATACGTTAGCAGTGGAGAGGGAACTACCAGCCAGGGTGAGTTTCATGAAGCTGTTAATTGGGCAAGCCGTGAAAAGCTTCCGGTTATGTTCGTAATTCAGAATAATAAATATGCTATTTCCGTTCCGGTTCATATGCAAACCGGCGGTAAGGGCGGTTCAATTGCTGAAATGATGGCTGGTTATAATAATCTTTTAAGGATGAGAATTGACGGAACGGATTTCTTTGAATCACTTGCAAATGTCCGCAAAGCTGTTGATTATATTAAAGCAGGCAAAGGTCCGGTGCTCATTGAAGCTGACGTTGTAAGATTGCAGTCACATTCTTCTTCCGACGATCAGAAAAAATACCGGCATGAAGATGAATTGAAAGAAGACCTGAAAAGATGTCCTATTGAAAAATTTGTTAACCAATTAATCAAAGACGGGCTTTTAACAAAAAATGCTTACGAAAAGTTACAAAAAGAGACCGCAGATAAAATAAACAAAGCAGCCGATAAAGCATTATCAATGCCTGACCCGAAACCTGAAGACGCCGCAAAGTTTGTTTTTGACGAAAGCGGTTTTATTGATTCACTTGAATATGAAAAATCTGAACCTTCAGGAGCTAAAATCGTGATGGTTGATGCTATTAACCATGCACTCCACGAAGAGATGGCAAGAAACAACAAGATGTATATTTTCGGTGAAGATATAGCTGATGGCAAAGGCGGTGTTTTCACTGCTACTAAAGGGCTTTCGACAAAGTTTGGTGATGACAGAGTTTTTAATTCACCACTTGCCGAGGCAAGTATTCTGGGTGTGGCTGTCGGTATGGCTCTAGCCGGGCTTAAACCCGTTGTTGAAATTCAGTTTGGTGATTATATATGGCCTGCATTTATGCAGATGAGAGATGAGCTTACAACCATCCGCTATCGTTCTAACAATGCCTGGGAAGCGCCGGTAGTTACGCGTGTTGCCGTTGGTGGTTACATACATGGTGGCTTATACCATAGCCAGAATATCGAATCAACTTTTGCTCATGTTCCCGGAATTTATATTGCTTTCCCTTCAAACGCTGCTGATGCCAAAGGTTTACTTAAAACAGCGTGCAGGATAAAAGATCCGGTTCTGTTCTGCGAGCATAAAGGTCTTTACAGACAAAGTTATGCAATCACACCCGAACCTGATGAAGATTATCTGCTTCCTTTCGGAAAAGCCAAAGTTGTGAGGGAAGGCAGCGACCTTACTGTTATTAGTTATGGATTGTGTGTTTGGGATGCAGTTATGGCTGCAAAACGACTCGAAGATGATGGGCATTCTGTCGAAGTAATTGATCTCAGAACCATCATTCCTCTTGATGAAGAAACGATTTTTAATTCTGTAAAAAAGACTAACAAAGCGATTATTATTCATGAGGATACTCTTACAGGCGGATTCGGCGGTGAAGTTGCAGCACGTATTGCCGATACATGTTTTCAACACCTCGACGGACCGGTTAGAAGAATTGCAGCACTCGATTCGCACATTCCCTATTCACCAATTCTTGAAACTGCCGTTCTGCCAAGCCGTGAAAAGATTTATCAGTCAATTAAAGAATTGCTAAAGTATTAGTCTCAGCCTAAAATTTAAATTCAGTTTTATCCTTAAACAGGAGGAATACTTAAATGGAAGTGATTATGCCCAAGATGGGCGAAAGCGTAAACGAAGGAACCATCATTAAATGGTATAAGAAAAAAGGTGATACCGTAAAACGCGATGAAGTAATTTTTGAAATAAGCACAGATAAAGTTGATACCGAAATCCCGTCACCTGCTGATGGCGTTCTTACCGATATAAAAGTGAAGGAAGGCGAAACTGTTGAAGTCGGTACTGTAGTAGCAATTATTGACGCTAACGGCGAGGTTAGCGAACAGTCTGATACTTCTGAAGAAAAAAATGAAGCTGTTTCCGAAAAACCGGTTGAGCAATCCGAAGAAGAAGAACAAACAGAAACTCAAACCGAGGAATCTGAAAAGAAGGAAACAGTGTCGGTTGATGAGATCGTTGAGATCACCATGCCGAAAATGGGTGAATCGGTAATGGAAGGAACTATCATTAAATGGTATAAAAAAGTTGGCGATAAAGTTTCGAAGGATGAAACAATATTTGAAATAAGCACAGATAAAGTTGATACTGAAATTCCATCTCCCGAAGCCGGTGTTCTTGCCGAAATTCTGGTCAACGAACAGGAAACAGTTGAAGTCGGTACAGTTGTTGCAAAACTTTCTGTATCCGGCTCAATCTCAAAATCCAAACCGGCTGAAAAGAAAAAAGAAGAAAAACAGCAGCCCGCAGCGGAAAAACCAAAAGAAGAACCGGCTGCTATGCACGACAACTTTGCATCTGCATCAGTTTCGCACGATGAAGAAAAACAATTAAAGGAAGATGTTGGTTTTCTTTCGCCTCTTGTGTTAAGTATTGCCAATAAAGAAAAAGTCAGACCCGATGAACTTAAATCCATTAAAGGAACAGGTATAGACGGCAGAATTACAAAGAAAGATATTTTGAGTTATTTAGAAAATCGTTCCGCAAAACCTTCAGAAAAAGTCGAATCAAAATCTGATGCAGATTACAAACCATCAGAACCTAAAATGGAACCAGTTGCTTTCTCTGATTCAGTTGAAAAGATACCGATGGATAATATTCGCCAGAAAATCATGCAGCATATGGTTGCAAGTCGTGATACGTCTGTCCATGTAAGCGCAATGCTCGAAGTTGATATGACCCGAATTCACAAATTTATCCAAAAGAATAAAGATGAATATATGAGACGTGAAAATATTAAGCTAACTTATATGCCCTTCATTGCGCATGCTGTAGTTAAAGGATTAAAGGAATTTCCGCTTATGAACTCCGCTATTGAAGGAAATTCAATTCTTGTTAAGCACTATGTTAACCTCGGTATTGCTGTGGCAATTGAACCAACCGGTTTAATTGTTCCTAACATAAAAGGTGCAGGTGAAAGAAATATACTTGGTCTTGCTAAAGCAATAAATGATCTCGCGTATCGTTCACGTAATAAAAAGTTAAGCCCCGATGATATTTCAGGAGGAACTTTTACGATTACCAACTATGGTGTTTTCGGTACAATATTAGGCACACCGATAATAAATCAACCTGAAGTTGCTATTCTTGGTGTTGGCACTGTTGTTAAAAAGCCCGTAGTAGTTGAGGCAGATGGAGTTGATACCATTGCTATAAAACCTATGATGGCACTCACTCTTTCTCATGACCACAGATTAGTGGATGGAATGCTTGGCGGGAGGTTTCTTAAATTTGTTAAGGATACCTTAGAAAGTTTTGACGAAAGAAAGATGTAATTTGATTGATGAGAAGATGAAAGTATTATTCGGGATAGTGAGAAAATTACCACCCAAGGATCAATACGCAGTCCTCATTCATGCTAAAACTTCGTCAGGCAGAAAAACGCCTGACGAAATATTCAGGAAATAAGAATGCCCAAAATAAACCAGCACCAACGACAATTCGCTGAAGCGGCTGTATCAACAAGGGGAGATATTGGTAAAAGACCCGATTGGCTGAAAGTTAAACTGCCAACAGGTGAAAACTACAGCAATGTTCTTTCCTTGATGAGAAAGCAGCATCTCAACACAGTTTGTGAAGAAGCACGCTGCCCGAATATTGCAGAATGCTGGGAAGCCAAATCAGCAACATTTATGATACTTGGCGATACCTGCACGCGAAGCTGTGGTTTTTGCAACGTAAAACTTGGTATGCCGAATGAACTCGATCCGGATGAACCGAGAAGAGTAGCCGAATCAGTAGTTGAATTAGGGTTGCAGCATGTTGTAATAACATCTGTTAACCGCGATGAGCTTGAAGACGGTGGAGCCTCAATTTTCATGGAAACCGTAAGGCTGATAAACGAAATGATGCCTGAAACAACAGTTGAAATTTTAATCCCTGATTTCCGTGGTGTTGAATCAGCCTTTTTCACAATAATGAAAGCCCCGCCTGATATTCTAAACCACAATCTTGAAACAGTTCCGCGGCTTTACCATGCCGTTCGTCCGCAGGCAAAATACAGCCGCAGCCTGAAAGTAATTAAATGGTTCAAAGAAAAAGGGCTTAAAACCAAAAGCGGTATTATGGTTGGCATTGGCGAAAAGCCCGAAGAAGTTCTGTTATTAATGAAAGACCTTGTGGATTATGGATGCGATATACTTACAATTGGTCAATATTTGCAGCCGACAAAACAGCATCTGCCGGTCGATCGTTATGTTACACCTGAAGAATTTCGAATGTATAGAGATGAAGGAATAAAAATGGGTTTTAAAATCGTTGAATCTTCACCACTTGTGCGGAGTTCTTATCATGCTGATAGACACGCCAGAGCAATTTTTTGAGGCATTTTATCCTGAAGGGTTTGAATCAGTTAATTCAAAGATTTTTCCGGATTTGAAAATCGGTCTGAATAAAATTTCAAGCCAATTTAGGCAAATATAATTAACAACAAACATTTAACTTTTAGTTAATACGATTTCACTTTTCTTATTAAGTAAATTGTGATTAAATTCCGTACGGAAAATTCATTAAGAAAAGTAAAAGTATTATTATCAATTATTTAAGTGAATGACAAAAAAGCTACTATTCGTACTATCCTTTTTTTCTGTTACAACAGCCTTCATAATCTATCCGAATAATGATGATCCCCGGCTAAGAAAGAAACTTGATGATGATAATTCAAAGTTCACAAATGTTGGAAATTTCGGGCTGACAATTACGAACTTCGGCACCTATGGTCATGGGTTCACCCGCTGGCCCCAGCAGCCAAGCGCCGAATATCCCCTCGGAAGCGGTATTGAACATTTGTTTGACGGTGGATTGTGGATTGGTGGTTTTTTGAGTATTGACTCATTAGGTTCTAACAGGCAGGGACCATTCGTTACCACAGGCGCCGTTGATGCTGCATCAATTGCTGCACGAGGCGGAGGTTTTGAATATACAAACGATCCCGGCAGTAAAGTTATCGAGCGTTCTTCACTTCTTGAATCTCCTTTATTCAGCCCTGATGCAATTTCACATCAGGACCTTGTTGCAATTTATACCGATACAAACAGAACTTTTTTGGGCGGCGAACCAATACTTGATCACAACCCTTTGGGGGTTGTTATCAGGCAGGAATCTTATGCATGGAATTATTCCTTCGCGAATAATTTCGTTATAATGAACTATTGGATAAAAAATGTAGGAACAAGATATATTGACAGTATTTATATCGGATTGTGGACAGATGCAGTTGTACGAAACACACTTGTTACCGGCAGACCATCAGGCAGTTCTTTTTATGATAAAGGCGGAAATGGTTATTCCGATTCACTTAAAATCGCTTACGAGTTTGATGCAATAGGAGACATAGGTTTTACCGACAGCTATATAGGAATACAATTTTTAGGTTCCTCTGTAATTCAAAACAATCTTGAAGTCCCTACAGAATTCGATAGTGTTAATTTTAACTCATGGCAATTCAGAAATACTTCCGATCCTAATCTTTTTGCTCCTCAAAATGATGTTGAACGATACAGAAAAATGGAAGGATATTTTGGAGGGGGAAACCGTTTTCCCTGGAACATAACCCCTGAACAACTCCGCCAGCCTTCAAACAGGTCTGTGCTGATTACACTTGGGTCAATTAAAACCATACCTCCCGGCGATTCAATAAATGTTGTATTCGCAATTGTAGCCGCAAAGAAATTCGGAACAGACCCGGCTTCTCTTGATACCGAAGAACAAAAACTTAATCTATATACAAGCGCCGAGTGGGCATTACGCGCATATTATGGCGAGGACCGGAACAGAAATGGAATCCTTGATCCGGGCGAAGACCTTGATGGTGACGGAAAAATTACCCGTTACATTTTACCTACACCGCCAAATTCTCCAAGGGTAAAGATTGTTCCCGAAAGTCAGAAAGCAACAATATATTCGGACAAGAGAGCTGAGTTATCTGTAGATCCGATTACGGGCGAAATGGATTTTGAAGGATACAGACTATACAGAACCAATGCAGGCTACGATCTGACAGTTACACAGGATCTTCAAAGGGATCTGGTACGAATGGCTGAGTTTGATAGTGCAGGCAACGATATTGGTTTTAATACCGGGTTCTCGTTTATAGAACTATCACAGCCGGTAACATTCCCCGGTGATACTACAAAATACTATTACAAATTTGAAGTAGATAACCTGCTTAACGGCTGGTCTTACGTTTTTTCCGTAACTGCATTCGATAAAGGTGATGAAGTTTTTAATCTTGAAAGTCTTGAATCAAGTGTTCTTGCAAATGCAGTAAAAATAATTCCCGGGGTTACACCAACTTCAGATAAGAATGTTGAGATAGGTGTATATCCGAATCCATATTACGGAAGTGCATATTGGGATGGACGCGGAGAACGTTTGAGGAAAATATATTTTTACAATCTTCCTGAAAGATGTGAAATTACAATTTACACCCTTGCCGGAGATATTGTTAAAAGATTAAATCACGACCAATTCAGCAACGGTTCAGATTTAAGATGGTTCCAGACATTTTCGAAAGACGGCAACCAGATTATGTCAGGTGGTGAGCATGCATGGGATCTGATTACCGATAACGACCAGGCTATTGCTACTGGTTTGTATCTTTTTACTGTAAAAGATGCTTCAAACGGAAATATAAAAACAGGAAAATTCTTAGTTATTAAATAAAAAGGTGATGCTATGAAAATTAAATTACTTATCCTCTTTCTGATACTTGGCGCAGCAGCCATTCAAGCGCAAAATTATCCGCATGTAAGCATACGCGACATTCAGTTTGTTCCTGATTCATTGTTAATACAGGGGCAGGACCAATCTCTCTATGTAGGTGATACCGTTCAGGTAACCGGCGTAGTAATGGTTGCACCGGTCGTTCATCCTATTAATGACCGCAGACCAATAATGTGGGCAGGCGCAAGATGGCAAACGTATTTGAGGGACACATCATTTGCATCTGTAGATTGGGCCGGCTTAAACATTATTCAGAATGACACTTCTTTGCCTGCTCAGGGTACGTTAATGAATTTTCTGGATACTGCACGTATAGTTACCATCACAGGCGTTGTTGCAGAATTCGGGAAGCAAACACAATTAAATGTTCTTACAACCTCAGAAATTCAATTTCATTCGCTAAAACCTAACAGGGGAGAGCCTCTTGAATTAACAATTGCTGATCTTAATACAGGAACGCCTCCTGCGGGTAACCTGCTTACGGGTGAAAAGTATGAAGTGATGTATGTAATCATTCGTAATGTAATTACTTCAGACAGAAATACCACCAACGGAACATTTGCGATAAATGATGGACAGGGCAATCAGATGTTCATCCACGACCAGTCCGGATATTTTACCAGGCGTGCTCATCAATTAAGAACCTGGGATCCGCCAATTGATGGTACCACAATACAGTATATCAGAGGAGTAATCGGGCATTTTAATAATCCATCAAGGTATGTTATCAGACCAATGTACCCGGATGATATTCTTATCGGGCAATCTCCTCCTGCAATATCCAGCATAAGAAGAAACACAGATTTAATTGCGCCGAACCAGGCTGTTACAATCTCGGCAACTATAGCTGATAACGACCCCGGAGGTGCTGTTTCTGAAGCAAAATTAATTTACAGGATAAACTCGGGTGCGCCTAACGAAGTTTCGATGGTTGAAGGGCTTGATAATAAATGGTCAGGTACAATACCTGGTGTTAATGCTGATTCTGCTTTAGTTAACTTTTTCATTTGGGCTAAAGATAATGATAACATGGTTTCAATAGCTCCGATTGATACTGCAAAGAATAAATTTTTCTATTTAGTTCTTAACAGAAACCCACAAATTCAGGACGTTCAATACAGCCCCTTTGGCGGAGGTTACGGCGGATACCACGGATATAACAGTTTCCAGGGTTACTGGGTAACTGTCAGCGGTGTGGTTACTGCAGATACTTCTGACTTGCAGGGCGATGGAAATCAGATAAGCAGACGTGTTTATATCCAGAACGGAGAAGGACCCTGGAGCGGTATCTGGGTTTTCGGTTTGATCACTGATCAATTAGTCAGAGGGCAGCATGTTACTGTGAGCGGAAAGGTAGTAGAAAACTTCAATCATACCCGTATTGATAGTATAACCAGCTTGGTTATTAACTCCGGTAATAATCCGCTTCCTCCTCCGCACTATGTTTCAACAACTGATATAGGAACAAAAACTAAAGGTACTGTTACTGCTGAAAAGTGGGAAGGCGTTTTAATAAAGTATGAAGACTTAACCGTAACTGATGATAATGCAGATGGACAGTCCGGACCAGGCGGCGGCGGAAACAGCAACTTTGGTGAAATTCTTGTCGCAGACCCCGGTAATGTTAATACGCGCGTTGAACTTCAGGAAGGAAATCATCGCTATCATAACCAATGGATTGCCGGACTCGATACCATCCCCGGTAACATCAGAATTTGGGAAGGTGATAAATGTGACGAGCTGATTGGTGTTTTATTTTATTCGTTTGGAAATTATAAACTTGTTCCTCGAAAAGTTGATGATTTTATAGGTTATACTTCATCTGCCGGCGGTCTTATTTCTAACACTCCTGGGAGTTATCAGTTAATGCAGAATTATCCCAATCCGTTTAATCCTGTTACAACTATTGAATACAGAATTCCGGAGGCGGGATTTGTTCAGATCAGGATTTTTGATATTCTTGGCAGAGAAGTCAAATCACTTGTGAATATGGAGCAATCCCCCGGAAATTATAAAGTATTATTCAATGCATCTGATCTGAGTTCTGGTGTTTACCTCTATCAGATCAAAGCAGGAAACTTTCTTGAGACGAAAAAAATGATTCTGATGAAATAATATTTAGCTAAGATATGCCGGAGAATATTCTTCCGGCATATCTTTTACATTTTCT
This sequence comes from Ignavibacteria bacterium, assembly GCA_037447335.1. GTDB lineage: Bacteria > Bacteroidota > Ignavibacteria > Ignavibacteriales > Ignavibacteriaceae > JBBIGV01. Next base: position 28,669 of record JBBIGV010000015.1, read on the forward strand.
GAATTTTTATATCGGATTTTTCAACAGTAATGAAAAAACTTTTACTAAATATAACTCTTATAGCAGTAACCGGCATTATATATTCGTGTTATGAAGTTCCGCCGGTAACTCCGGCAGAAAACCAGCCTCCGAGAACTTTTGTATTTTTATTTCCGGATAGTTCTATCAGTCAGCAGCAAAGCAGTATTAGGTTAAGCTGGTGGGGCGATGACCCGGATGGATTGGTTATCGGTTACTATATTTCCATGGATGGTCTCCATTGGCAGTTCACTACAAGTAATGATTCCGTTATTTCATTTCCGATTGTTGGTTCAGATACCTCATATATATTCAGAGTAGCTGCTGTAGATAATTCAGGCAATCAAAGATATGATACGCAGGTTTTTCAGAATGGAATAAATTTTGGGCCCGAGCCCTTTACAGACCTTAATGATAACGGAGTTTGGGATGATGGCGAACCATTTATAGATATCGGTTTATTTGACCCTGAGCCGGCAACAATTCTGCTTCCGCTTAAAAATACTCCGCCGGTTGTGAGATTTCTTGAAGCCCTGAACGGAAACACAATTGCTATACCTGAAACTACTTTTTCAGTTGCGTCGTTTGGCTGGACTGCAACAGACCTTGATGGTGACGAAACCATAAGCAATATTTACATTGCGCTGAATGATACAGCGCAAAAAATTTCACTCCCGGGCAATACACGTTTTATAACTGTTAAAGCAGCGCCCCCGTTTGCCTCTGATATAGTTGAAGCAGAAATATTCATAGGTGCTTCAACAGTACCATATTCAGTTAAGCTGCCAAATTTCAGGCTTGATTCTGAAAATGTATTCTTTGTTTTTGCTGAAGATATTGCAGGAAGCATCAGCCAGATGATTCAGATGCCCTCAGCAACTGCAGAAAAAAGATGGTTTGTCCGGAAACCCAAAGGCGAAATTCTTATAGTGGATGACTATGCCGCTCAGGATGCTGCTGCATCATTTTATTATTCTGTTTTTGATTCGCTTGGATTATTAAATAAAACAGATATTTGGGATATAAAGCTTGGAAAAACATCCCAGTCAACACCTCCCTTATTGCTGCCGCGCATACTCTCACCAATGTTCACTGAAACATTGAAACTTTTTAAATATGTTTTTTGGTACAGCGATGTTGATCCCACACTTGACGCCGCTCAGTTGGCAACCCAGAATTATCTTAGCAGCGGCGGCAGAATCCTGTTTTCAATGATATTTCCACCGGATGTTGAACGCAGCAGGCTTGGTGACTTTTTGCCTGTTGACAGCGTTGGAAGTGCGTTCGACTTGCCTCTTTTCTCAGGTACGGAAATAAATCCCACTAGTCAGGCTTCAGCATTGGGCTATCCTTTTCTTAGGGCTGGTTCGCAAATGGGTTTTATACGGAATTTTTACCCAAGCCCGTTTTCTGCCATAAGTTTATATGTAGTTGATAATGATCAGAACAAAATAATCGGCTTCAAGTCTACCGATTCTAAACTGGTTTTTATGGGTATCCCCTTACACAGAGCCAATGGTGATCCCTTTAATATTAAGGGATTCTTTGAAAAAGTTTTCTTTGATGAATTCGGAGTAACACGATGAGTGTAGTATTACAAAATATTCTTTTACTTTTTCTTTTTAGCACTATATCATTAGCTCAAACCGGCATCATTGCCGGAAAAGTTACAGATGCGGCTACAAGAGATGGGCTGCCGGGTGTTAATATTATTCTTAAAGGTACTTACTATGGAGCTGCCAGTGATATAAACGGAAATTATAAAATAAGCGGTATAAGTCCCGGCACTTATTTGCTCGAAGTATCTCTTATCGGCTACAGGTCAATGCAGTTTACCGGTGTGAAGATTGAAGCCAACAAAACCACAAATCTTGATGTTAAGCTGGAAGAAACCGTGCTGACACTTGGACAGGATGTTGTAGTTATTGGTGATAAGCCTCTGCTTGACCCCGAAGAAACCCAAAGCCGGCGAACAGTAACAAGAGAAGAGCTTGAAGTTGCCATCGTAGAGAATATCGCTGATGTAGTTGTGCAGCAAGCCGGTATAATAAAATCTGATAACGCAATACACATACGCGGTGGAAGATCTTACGAAAATGCATTCCTGCTAGACGGTGTGTCAATCCAGGATCCGCTTGCAGGAACCGGTTTCGGGCTTCAGCTAAGCGCCAATTCAATTGAAGAGGTTGAAGTTATTACCGGCGGTTTTAATGCTGAATATGGTCAGGCGACTTCCGGTATTGTGAACGTAAGGACAAGGGAAGGCGGCGCTAACTATCATGGTTATATCTCTTATAAAAGAGATAACTTTGGCAGCAGAACTTCTAATCATGTTTTTAACATTGATATTATTGAAGCAAATTTTTCAGGACCTGATCCATTCACAAATACCATTCTTCCTGCTATAGGATTGAATATTCCCGGCGAATTAACCTTCTTCGGAAATTTTTATATGGGAATTAGCGACGGCATTACACAAGGTTATTACAAAAATACCGCCAGTCAGCTTTATTCGTCAACCTTTCACGGAACGAGGTTTGCACCAAGGGCAGAAAATAGCTGGTTCTGGCTTGGAAAATTAACCTATAAGTATTCTCCGACTCTTAAATTTGGTTATCAGTATAATCAATCGGTTAACATAAATCAGAACTCACAATCACTGCAGGCAAATCTCGAATATGTTGAGCCGAGTCCGGGTTATCAGTACGAATTTCAAAATATTCTGGATAATGCAAATACTTTTACACATGTTAACAAGTATAATTCATTCAGTGTAACCCACACACTTAATCCTAAAACATTTTATGAGCTTAAAATAAATCATTACTTCACCAATCTTCGCGCAGATGCAAACAGGAAAATGTGGTATGAATATGAAGAACCCAAAGACTTCGCAAATTTCCCGATTGAATATTATAATCCTGACAGGGATACTATCGGTGTAATACCCGGTGATGGTTTCTGGGATTATGGCAACCCGTTCACATGGCGGGATCACTTTATGGAGGAGTTCTCAATTCGTGGGGATATCACGAGTTTCTTTGATGAAAAGAATAAATTTAAAGCCGGTTTTAATCTGCAGTTTCAGCAAATGCAGGTAATTGATATTTTTAAACCCTGGGTGGGTGAATTCGGATTAAATAATGATGTATATAAAGTTCATCCTGCCATCGGTTCCTTCTACGCACAGGATAATATTAATTTCTCGGGAATGATTCTGAACTTCGGGTTGAGATTCGATTATTGGTTTCCTGGAAAATATGTTGACGATGCAGTTAATAATCCGGATGTTGTCACCATTCCTGATCAAACTCGCGAAAATTATAAGAATGATACGTTCGGTTGGTTTGGAGACAGAAGGTGGAAAGCAAGATTGAGTCCTCGTCTTGGAATATCTCATCCTGTTTCCGATAACCAGACGTTATTCTTCTCGTACGGTCATTTCAGTAAATGGCCCAGACCGCAATTTGTATATGCGAAGCTAAACCCTCTCAATGCGCAGTCATCTTTCCAGAGGTTTGGAAATCCCAACCTTAATCCTGAAACTACTGTTGCCTACGAGCTTGGCTTAAGAAATCAGTTTACTAATGACGATGTTCTTACTATTACTGCTTACTATAAAGATATATTTGATTATGTAAGCACGCGCTCGGCTATTGTAACCTCGGCGAGATTTGCAACTCAAAGGTTTATTACTTATGTGAATTCGGATTATGCGCGCTCGCGTGGTGTTGAACTTGAATATAAAAAAAGAATGGGAAGATGGTTTACCGGATCAGCTAATTTTTCTTATGCAATTATAACCGGTAAAAGCTCATCTGCAGATGAAGGTGTTTTGGTGCTCCGCGGCGATCTTGACGAATCAATTAAAGAAGAGTATATGACGTGGGACAGACCAATGACCGCTTCAATAAGCACAAATTTTTATGTTGAGAAAGGCAATGCCTTGTTCGGATTTGGTAACGGAATTCTTGATGACTATAACTTTTACATCCGTGCATTTTTCCAATCGGGTAAACGATATACACCAGCTTTATTTACAGGTAACATTGATGCACAGGGCAGACCCGAATATGAATTTCTGAGAACTGAAAGAAATTCCAAAATTGGTGAGAATTGGTTCTGGATTGATTTAAATTTCGAAAAGTATTTTGCAATCGATAAGATACGATTCTCCGTGTTCATGGAAATAAATAATCTTCTTGATACAGAAAATCCTGCAATTATAAACCCGGTAACCGGCAAGGCGTACGAGTTTGGTGACCCTGTTCCGAATTTGTGGAATGACCCGAATTTCCCCGACCTTCAGGCTCCGATCTCGCCATATCCGCTGAACCCTGCCCGTTACCTGACAAAAAGAAATATAAAATTTGGAGTTAGTGTAAGATTTTAATATGAAAAAAGTTTTTCTGCTAATAATAATTTCCTCGTTATTTTTTGAAGCGAAAGCTCAATTATTCCCCATACTTGGTGGACAGAGGGCAGGAATTTCCACTGCACAATTCTTAAAAATCGGCGTTGGAGGCAGAGCTGCTGCACTTGGCGATGCATTCATCGCAATAGCCGATGATGCCTCGGCTCTTTACTGGAACCCTGCCGGTCTAACGCAATTCAATGAAAACCAGGTGATGTTTTCATACAATCAATGGGTTGTGGATATTGACCATAATTTTCTTGGAGCTGTCTATCATCTTGACGGGACAAATAGTTTCGGAGTTGCACTTACATCACTTACAATGGCAGATATGCCCGTAACTACAGAGTTTGCCCCTTTTGGAACAGGCGAGTATTTCGGTTTCAAAGATATTGCCATTGCAGTCAGCTATTCACGAAAAATGACAGATCAATTCAGTTTTGGCGGAACCGTAAGATACATTGAGGAAACCCTCGATAAACTTAAGATGAGGGGCATAATGATAGACCTCGGTACATATTACTGGACAGGACTTGGTTCAACCAGATTTGCAGTAGCTGTAACTAACTTCGGCAACAACCTTGCTCCGGATGGTGAAGTTGTTCTTGTAGGCAACCGGAAAAAATCGGAATGGCAGGCTTTTGCGCCGCCCACAATGTTCAGAATCGGGTTTGCATTTGAACCTTATGAAACAGAAGAACATAAGCTGACCACTTCAGTTCAGTTGAATCACCCCAACGATAACAGTGAAAATGTATCCTCGGGAATTGAATATAAATGGAAAGATACTTTCTTTGTCCGGGGAGGATATAAGTTCAATGTTGAAGAGATGAATTACAGCTTTGGCGCCGGTGTAAACGTACCGCTGAATATTGCGAGGTTTACTCTTGATTATGCTTATGCAAATTTTTCAAGATTAGGCTCAGCTCACAGATTTTCAATCATTCTTGGATTCTAATAAACAGTAAAAAAATAATTATGAGTAGTTTCAGTTATATAATCTCGAAGATAAAGCGATCGGATGATAAATTGCCCGAAGGAACCATTAAAAATCCGTGCATTCATTCATTCAGCCATTTACCGTTTTATAAATATGGGATTATACATCAATTTTTTCTCAAACACAGAATTTTTGTTTGGGTTTTCCTGGCGCTTATTTCTTTCGCAGGATGTATGGACAAATTTCAGATACCTGTTACCAGTGATAACCCAGGTAACATAACAGGTGATACTGTTTACGTGCAGCTAAACCCGGCATGGGAAGGATTTAATAACCCAACCGCAATACTTATCGGTAATGAGCCGTTTGTTTACATAGCAGATACCGATAACGACCGGATTGTAATGCTGAATCTTGCCGGACAGGTGCTCGGCACAAAATCAGTAAAAAAACCGGTTGCCATTGCGCAGGATTATATGCTCAATCTTATTGTGTGTGGACAGGATGATATTACTTCTCCGGATGGAATAACAAGAACTTTCAGCGCTGTATTTAAGATAAATATGTTTGCTGCTAACCACGTTATTGAAGAAGCAGAACTGATAAGAATTATGCCCCGTCCGGGTGTATCATCCGATCTGAAAACAGCAGTTGAATTTACCGGTGTTTGTGTTTTCTTTAATAATTCCTTCTTTGTTAGCAGAAGAGGGCCCAACAATTCCAGTTTTATAGACCCGGATAATTCTATCCTTATTTTTGAAAATAAGGTTAATCCTGATGGCAGCCGAAAAGACACACTTATCGGTCGCGTTCCGCAGCTCGAGCCTCTGGGTACCGGTCTTCTGACTGCTAACCGCATCAGCTCTCTTACTTCATTTAAAAGAAGAAATAATGATTTTATTATGACCCTTACCGGAAACACGAGCTTCAAAGCGCAGTGGCTCTTCTACAATTTTGGTTCAGAAACTCCCGGGTTTGAAAGCAGACTTTCGCCGGTTAATGCTGATATAATGTCAGTAAATAAATTCTCTCAGCCTGAAGGGGCTTGCCTGGATAACTCCAACAACATTTTTATAGCTGATGCAGGTAAGGACAGCATTTACAAATTCAACTCATTTGGTGATGAATTACAATCCTTCGGTGGTCCGGCTATTTTTAATAGCCCGCACGGTGTGGGATTTTTTGATAAGACTCTTTATGTAGTGGATACGGGAAATAACAGGATATTAAGATTCATTTTATCAACGGACATACAATGAAAAAACTATTTTTTGCCTTTGTTTTATTTCTTTCATCTTTATCTGTGGCGCAAACTGTCGTACCTATTGCCGACCTGCGGTGGAATGACAGCAATGGAGTACCTATTGATACCGGGCAGGTATTTACCATCAGCGGAATTGTAACCTCATCAAATGAATTTGGTAACCAGGGTCCCGGTTCAATGCAGGATAATACAGCCGGCATTTCCATTTATGGAGGAGGGTTTGCTAATTCGGTTAACATTGGCGATTCGGTTACAGCAACCGGATTGCTTAATCAGTTCAGAGGTTTAACCCAGCTTAACTTTAACAGGCTGCCTATTGGTGTGGTAACAGTACACTCATCGGGTCATCATGTTGAACCAACAATTCTTACAATTACGGAAATCGCAAATCAGCAATGGAACGGATTTGAAGAATATGAAGGATTACTGATCAGAATAAACAATGTAACCATATCCGGTTCAGGAAACTTTGCAAGCGGAACAAATTATAATATTACAGATCCTACCGGAACTCTTGTTAATGGCTTGAGGATTGATAACGATGTATCTACTATTATCGGAACTCCGATTCCCTCCGGTCCAATTGATATTGTAGGGATTCTCGGGCAATTTAAATTTAATCCTCCTTATAACAGCGGCTACCAGATTTTGCCAAGATTTATACAGGATCTGATATTTGATGGTTCACCGCAGATTTTAACTCCCGTGCTTGCTACTGATATTACTACATCTTCATTTACTGTATACTTCAACACAGCAAGAAACGGAAACAGCCAGGTTAAGTATGGTTTAACGCCTGCCCTTGAACTCGATTCCGTAGTTATTAATACTGATACAACCGAGCATGTTGTTCCTGTTACCGGTTTGCAGGAGGCAACACTTTATTATTTCAGAGCTTATTCAACCAATCAGTATGGAACAAGTTTCAGTGATTTAAAGACAGTATCAACAGCTTCATCTGATCCAACTTTAGGCGCTATCAATGTTTATTTTAATTTTTCCGTTGATCCTTCGGTTGCCATTCCGGGTAATGAAGCAAATGGTAATATTGACTTCGTGGAAAAATTAATTGAAAGAATTAATAACGCAAATTTTTCGATTGATCTTGCACTGTACAGCTTTTTCGGAATGCAGGATGTTGCCGATGCATTAATTCTTGCAAAAAACCGCGGTGTTAAAATTCGTGTGGTTTATGACAACCGTACTACTCAAAACAGCATGCAGGCACTTATGAACGCGGGAATACCCGTTCTGAAAAGACATGCTGGTTTAAGTGGTATTATGCATAATAAATTTTTCATTTTTGACGCAAGGGATACTGTTATTACGAACGACTGGATCTGGACCGGTTCCTGGAACGTAACTTCTTTGGAGGTTGGATGGAAAAATAATGTTGTGGAAATAAATGATCCTACTATTGCACAGGCATTTACAATTGAATTTGAAGAAATGTGGGGAGGAAGCGGAGACCTGCCTAACCCCGGCAACGCTAAATTCGGAATTCAAAAGACCGATAATACGCCTCATCACTTCGTAATTGGCGGCAGAGAGGTTGAACTGTATTTCAGCCCGTCTGACGGAACTACTCAAGAAATCATTAATAATGTTAACGATGCTCATCATTCAATTTATTTTGCACTGCTGGTTTTTACCAGGGCTGATATAAGAGAAGCAATGTTTAATCGTTTTCAGTTAGGTGTTACCGAACAAAGGGGTATTATTGATAATATAAACACTACCGGAAGCCAGTGGACCCAACTACAAAATTTTGCAGAAATGTTTCATAATCAGTCGCCAACTTTGCATCACAAATATGCAATTTTTGATGCATCGTATCCGTACAGCGTTCCGACTGCTTTAACCGGTTCGCAAAACTGGTCTAACGCCGGTGAAAATGACAACGATGAAAATATGCTGATTCTGAAAGACGTTTATATTGCTAATCAGTATATGCAGGAGTTTAAAAAGAGATACAATGAACTGGGCGGAACCGGAACTTTCATTGTGCCTGTTGTTTCAGTGCCCGGTTTAGAGTTAAGTGAGTTCAGCTACACATTATATCAGAATTATCCGAATCCGTTTAATCCCGTTACAACAATACGATTTGAAATTCCGGTAGATCAGCATGTTGAGCTTGTGGTTTATGATATGCTAGGGCAGGAAGTAAAGCGTCTGTTTGATGGTGTGGCGCCCGCAGGCATAATTACTGTCGATTTTACTGCAGATAACCTTGCCAGCGGAATGTATATTTACAGGCTGAAGACCGATAACTTTATCGAATCAAAAAAACTTATGTTGTTAAAATAGAATTATCCAGAGGTATGTGTCCGGATAAATCGCATTTTAATTATTTCTTTCCAGGTGAATATAAGCTCCGGCTTATGATCTGACTCAGGATCAATGAGCCGGAACTTATTGGTTAGATTATTTCAGCGATGACCCGTTAACAGATTCTGTTAATCAAGTCCTGCTATTTATTCATCTCTTATATTATCTTTGATCATTAATTAAATTGTATTTTTACTGAAGTAAGTATCAGAAATCTTTTTTGCCGCTTTTATGACAATCTGTAAAGAATTCAAAAACTCGGAATTATCTGATGAAGAATGGGATGAATTTATAAATAGTTCCGATAACGGAACAATCTTCCATAAAAGAAAATTCCTATCCTATCATGCCAAGGATAAATTTAAAGACTCCTCTTTAGCTTTTGTTAAAGATAAAAACATTCTGGCATTGTTCACTGCCGCGCTTATTGAACGAGACGGTAAAAAGATTCTTTGGTCGCATCCCGGCGCTTCTTACGGCGGTTTTGTTTATAAATCCGATCTTAATTTTAAAGAAGCTCATGAACTCGTTGACCTTCTTATTGATTATGCTGAAAGATTAAATGTTGACAGGGTTCAGATGACTATTCCGCCAATAATTTACCAAACAAAATATTCCAACTATATTGACTTTGCAATGGTCAGGAAGGGCTTTACTTACCTGAAGCGTGATGTTTCAAGTATCGTTCAACTCGATTTTGATCCTGAAAAACTGCTGAGCACATTTCGCTCTGAAGCCCGTACTGCAACAAAAAAAGCAATAAAACTTGGTGTGAAAATAGCAGAGACTGACCGTTATGATGAATACTACGAAATCCTGAAAAAGAACCTTAAGCTAAGGCATAATGTATATCCTGCGCACACACTTGAAGAGCTTAAACGACTTGTGAAGTTATTTCCTGATAAAATCAGATTGTGGGGTGCATTCAATCATAAGGATGATCTGATGGCGGGTGTTTGTAATTTCTCTGTTAATCAGAATGTAGTGCTTGCTTTTTACATTAGCCACAATGAAAAATTCCAGGAGTACCGTCCGGTTAATCTTCTTTTTTATGAAATCATGAAGCAGTACAATCATGAAGGTTTTCGCTTTCTTGATTTCGGAATATTTACCGTTAATATGGAACCTAACTGGGGGCTCGGAAGATTCAAAGAAAATTTTGGCGCTAGGGGAATTTTCAGAGATACTTTCTATAAAGTCATCTGATGTTAAAGATACTTCACATTGCACCTCAGAATTACGCGGGTGTACCTTATAGCTTTTTCCGGATGCATAATTCTGTCGGTGATTACTCAAGGATTATTACATTTTACCATCACCCTCACGGTTTGCCTGAAGATATTTGTCTGAATTTAAAAGGACCATCTCTGAGTCTCTTCAGTTTCCGGAAACAGTTAAGAGTAAAAGAACGAAGCAAACAGAAAATCAGCTCTGCACCTTTATTCAAACCAAAAAATATTTTTGAGCAGACTTATTACAAAATTACGGACAAACTCAGAAAGCCCTTCTTCGATAAAATTATTCAGCAGTATGATCTCGATGATTTCGATATTATCCATTACGACACAGGTCTGGATTTTTATCGCAGCTCTTCTCAGGCAAAAAAATGGAAAGCTGAGGGCAAAAAAATTATATGCTGCTATTATGGAAGTGATTTGAGGATCAGAGGTATAATTAAAGAAATGGATGAACTTTCTGATCTGAACATTACTTCCGAGTACGATCATCTTGCCTTAAAACCGGATTTAAAATATTTATTCTATCCATACGATCCCTCTGATCTTGAGGAGAAAGTACCAAATGAATCGGATACAATAAGAATTGTCCACTCACCAACCAACAGACAATTTAAAGGCACAGAACTGATTCTTTCAGTGATAAGCAAAATAAAGAAAGAAAGAAAAATTGATTTTCTTCTTCTCGAAAATATGCCTTACAAACAAGTGCTTGAAATTAAAAGAACATGTGACGTTTGTATTGACCAGGTTGGCGGAACAATGGGCGGCACCGGGTATGGTAAAGCCGGATTAGAAACTCTTGCAAAGGGTATTCCCACCATCACAAATATGACCGCTGAGTATGAAGCCTGGCTGCCGGAAAATCCCTTTGTGGTTGCAAATAATGAAGCCGAATTATTTGAAAAACTAATAAACTTAATTGATAATGAGAATCTTAGAAATGAACTTGGTAAGAAGGGAAAGATTTGGGTGAATAAGTATCATGGATTCGAAAATGTGAACAGTAAGCTCAAAGAGCTTTACAAGCAGCACGGCATAATCTGATGAATAAAACTCCCTCTGTTTTTGAATCAACCGCATGGTACGGATTAGGTAATTTATTCGTCCGATCGGTAAGTTTTTTGCTCCTTCCGCTTTATTCAAACCTTATCACAACCGAAGAGTTTGGTACATATACATTGCTTATGTCAGTATACGTGGTTATGTCTGTATTCTATCACGGTGGTTTGCATTCCGTTTTTACACGGTACTACCTTGAAGAAAAAGATGAATCAAAAAGAAAAATAATATTTTCCTCAGCAGTCAATTCGGTTTTTATGATCAGCCTGGTATTAACTCTAACGGCACTAATATTCGCGGCTGATGTTTCTGCGTTGGCGCTTGGTTCTGCTGAGTATAGTAAACTTGTAAAGCTAACCTTCGGTGCCTTGTTCTTTGAAAACATTGCTGTATTTCTGCTGCAGTTATTCAAGACAAAGGAATTATCCAGGATTATTGTAAAATACTCAGCTATGGGCGCTGTGTTTAACCTTGCACTTAACTTAGTGCTGGTATATTTGCTCAGAATGAGTATTGAAGGAATATTCATCTCTCAGCTTGCCTCTTCGGTGCTGCTTGTGTTAATTGTTATCCCGCGTATCAAACCTGAATTAAAGTTCCGGATAGATCTCAGTTATATAAAATTATTTGCACCGATGGCAATTCCTTTAATGATTGGCGGATTGCTCTCAACTTTTGCGGATGTAATCGACCGCTTTCTCCTGGACCATTTTCTATCAAGGGAGGCTGTCGGTATTTACAGCTTTGTGTACCGTATCGGAATGATAATGAACCTGCTTGTGATTTCATTTCGCGCTGCATGGCTGCCGCATTCTATGAATAAATTTTTCAATAACGATTACAGCGTTTTCGGGAGCATACTTACAAAACTTATTGGTGTAAGTTGTGTGGTGCTGGTAATGTTTACAATTTTTACAGGGTATTTTTTTGATTTGAAAATTGGCGGGGTTCATTTTTTCAATCCTGCTTACAAGGAAGGGCTCGTGGTTCTTCCGTTTATTCTGCTGGGATATATGTTTAATGGAATAGCATCATTTTATTATGTATATCCTTACGTATCAAATAAAAGTTATCACATACTTATTTCGGATGCGATTGCATTTTTTGCAAATCTCTTGCTGAACTTGTGGCTGATACCGCAAATCGGAATTCTTGGTGCAGCAGCCGCAACCGCAGCGGCTTTTTTACTGAGCGCGGTTTATCTTATAATTATTACTTCTTTACATATAAAAATACACTACGAATATCCAAGAATAATATCACTTGTAATATTGTCTGCATTGATAATTTATTTCGGATACAATAATGAAAGCCTGATAATAAATTTATTGCTCTTTCTTATTTTTATTATAGCCAATTCCCGGATTCTTGGTATAAACCTGAAGCAGAAAAAAGGAAAGATTATAGGCTGATAATTCGAATTCAATAAAAGTTAATCCCAAATGATAATCCATAACAATGAATAAGATCTCCGCAATCATAATAGCCGGCAATGAAGAAAAGAATATAGTTGACTGCCTTAAAAGTGTAAGCTGGGCAGATGAAATTATTGTAGTTGACTCGGAGAGTACTGATAAAACCGTTGAGCTTGCAAAAACTGTTACACCTAAAGTCTATACAAAAAGGTGGGAAGGATATGCAAAACAGAAAGCGTACGCACTCTCACTGGCGCAAAATGAATGGGTGCTGAGTCTTGATGCAGATGAACGCGCTACACCTGAATTAAAAGATGAAATTCTTTCGGGCGAATTAAATAATTATGACGGCTATAAGATACCCCGCATAAATTATTTTTTGGGAAGACGAATATTATACTGCGGGTGGGGCACCGACAAGCAGTTAAGATTATTCAGAAAATCAAAATCTGCTGTCACAAACCGGTTGGTTCACGAATCATTTGAGGTTGATGGCATAGTTGGTTTACTCAAAAATGGCATTGAGCATTATTCATACCGGTCGATACGGGATGCCATGGTAAAGAATAACATTTACTCATCCCTGGAAGCACAGGAAAAATACAAAAGGAAAAAAGTCACACCTCTTTCATTCATACTTCATCCGCTGGCTGCGTTTTTGCAATCTTACATTGTTAAACAGGGATTCAGAGATGGTCCGCAGGGATTGATAATATCAATTCTGCATGCTGTTACAAATGTCCAGACGTATATGAAAATGTGGGAACTAAAGAAAAATGAACAGGAAGCAGGATGAACATTGTACTTACCAACGATGCACAAAAAATTGCCGGAGGTGAAAATTATGTTCTGTATCTTGCTGAAGGATTAAGAGCAAAAGGTCACAGTGTTTCGATTGCGCCAATGCAAGGCTCGGAATTGGCGGATGAATCAAATAAAAGAAAATTTAAAACCTATGAAATTCCTTACGGTGATAAAGGAAAAGAGTTTAATGCAATAAGAATCTTTTATCAAAAAGTAAAACACTCCAACCCTCATATAGTTCATTCTAATTCAAATTTTGACAGGACAATAGCTGCCTTTGCAGGTAAACTTATGGGGTCTAAAAACATTACAACAATTCATTCCTGCTTATCAATCCGGCGTAATCCTACCCATGCATTCCGCAACAGATTTTTAATTGATCATTTCACTCCGGTCGGTCATTCAACAAAGAAGATTATGACTGAAACAGATAAAATTGATGAAAGCAGAATTTCTGTTGTGCATATCGGGCTTCCGGCAAATAAAATTTTTTTTAATGCTGAAGGTAGAAATAAAATAAGAAGAGAGTTTAACATTCCTGTCAGTCTTGTTTTATTCGGAACACTGAGCCGATTGGTAGATTTTAAAGGACATACATATTTACTTCAGGCAGCAGAACAACTATTAGCAGCAAATTCTGATTTTAAAATAATAATTGTTGGTGAAGGAGAGTTAGAAAAAAATCTGAAACTTGAATCTGCAGAGAGAAGGCTTACTGACAAAGTTATTTTTACAGGTCATCGTTCGGATGTTCAGGATATTTTATCCTCATTCGATGTGATTGTTCAGTCATCAAAAGATTTTGGCGGCGAAACATTCCCGGTATCACTGCTTGAGGCTATGTCCGTCGGGTTACCAATTCTTGCAAGTGATGTAGGAGATATCCGTTACATGATTGACAACAATGTGAATGGAATCCTGTTGGATCCTTCAAATGTAAATCAATTAGCCGATGCAATGAATTCAGTTATAACCGATAAAGATTTACGCCGTTCGATGGGTCAGAATTCAAGGATAAAATTCCGGAATGAGTTTACCCTCGAAAAAATGGTGGATAGTATTGAGGAGGTCTATAAATCAGTAATAAATTGAAATCGCGCCGGATTTAGTAAAAATTCCCTCTCAATCTTACCAATAATAGCATTTCATACCATTGACAATTTTTGTTAAATTGCCCCGTCAAAACTCGTAAAATCTTAATTTTAATATACCAATCCGGATAAATTCTTAATGAAACAATACTTAGACCTTGTAAGAACAACAATTAATGAGGGCGTTCGAAAACAATCCCGGACAGGAATTGATACAATTTCTTACTTCGGCGCGTTTTACAGGGTTGAGCTATCGCAGGGTTTTCCTCTTCTTACAACAAAAAAAATGGAGTGGAAGTCATTGTTAAATGAAGTATTGTGGTATTTGTCCGGCGAACATCATATTAGAAATTTACAGCAGCATACTAAAATCTGGGATGCCTGGGCAGATGAAGACGGAAGACTTCAGACTGCATATGGAAGATTTTGGCGCAGATATCCTGTGCCGTCTGACAATGCCGTGCTCGATGGTGAAGTTTACGTTGATGAAAAAAATCCTTTTGTTCATAAAGAAGAAAACGGAGCGCTTATTTTCGATCAGATCGCTTGGGTGATAAACGAAATCAAAACTAATCCTAATTCACGAAGATTGGTTATCTCTGCATGGCATCCTGCTAATGCTGTAGTAAGCAAACTTCCGCCGTGCCATTATTCTTTTGCATTTAATGTGAGCAATGGAAAATTAAATTGCCATCTTACACAAAGATCGGGAGATATTGCGCTTGGAATTCCGTTTAATCTTGCAGCTTATTCATTGCTGACTCAAATCATTGCACAGGAAGTCGGATTGGAATTAGGGCTATTTGCTCATACAATTATAGATGCACATATTTATGTAGCCGAAAAAGGATCGCCGACAGAGAGGTTCGATCATCTTGAAGGGCTGAAGGAACAACTAAAACGTAAACCGCTGCCTTTGCCACAATTAAAAATTGCCCGAAAACCCATTGATGAATTAAGATTTGAAGATTTTGAACTTATAGGGTATCAGCATCATGAAAAAATCCGCTTTGAGGTTGCCGTTTGAAAAAGATCATTATTGCTGCTGCAGCAAAAAACGGAGTAATCGGAAAAACCAGCGGTGAAATGCCCTGGCATGTTAAGGAAGAATTTCAGCATTTTAAAGATACAACCTTCGGTTACCCGGTTATAATGGGACGAAAAACATTTCAGACTTTGGGTAAACCGCTTAAAGGAAGACTGAATATTATAGTGACGCGAAATGAACAATTTAATCCCGGCCATGAAGATGTTAAAGTCTTCAACGATCTTTTACTAGCAATATCTTTTGCTGAATTAGAAAAACCGGAAAAGATTTTTATTATTGGCGGAGGACAGATTTACAAACAGGCAATGCCCATTGTGGATGAATTGCTGATATCCATTATGGATTATGAAGCCGACGGCGAAGTTAAATTCCCCGAAATATCAGATGATGAATGGGAAATGAAAGAACGGGAAAAAAGGAACGTATTTGAAATTTTAAGATATGTCAGGAAATAATTTGGCTAACAAAATAAAAATTTTACCGGAAAACCTTGCAAATAAAATTGCTGCTGGTGAAGTAGTACAAAGACCGGAATCAGTAGTAAAAGAATTGATGGAAAACTCGATTGATGCAGGCGCCGATACCATTGAACTTATCGTTAAACGTGCAGGCAAAGCTTTGATACAGGTGGTTGATAATGGTGCGGGCATGTCGGAAGATGATGCACTTTTGTGTATCCAAAAACATGCTACAAGTAAAATTTCCACTTATGAAGATCTGGACGCTATCAAATCTCTCGGCTTCAGAGGTGAAGCACTAAGCTCTATTGCTGCTGTAAGCCAGCTTGAAATCAAAACAGAAACCCGCAGCGAAGAAGTTGGTACGCTTATAAGAATTGATGACTCCTCAACCGTTCTCAAAGAAAAAGGTTCATTCCCGAAGGGAACAAGCATAGCTGTAAAAAACATTTTTTATAATACTCCTGCCCGGCGTAACTTCCTAAAAACCGATGCAACTGAATTACGGCATATTATCGAAACTTTTAACAGGATCGCTCTAAGCCATCCATCAGTTCATTTCCGGTTTTTCAATGAAGACGATCTTATCTTTGATTTTGAAAGCGGCACACTTGAAGACCGGATTTTAAAAGTGTTTGCTGATAATATGCTCGATGCACTTATACCGGTAAAAGAAAAAACCGAGTTCATGAATATAGAAGGTTATATCGGGAAGCCTACAATGCTCAAAAAAAGTAAAGGGGAGCAGTACTTGTTTATTAATTCAAGATATGTTTCGAGCAGGCAGATAAATCATGCTGTCTTTTCCGCATATGAAAATTACCTCGAAAAAGGAGACTATCCGTTCTTCATTTTATTTCTTGAGATTGATCCGCACAGAATTGATGTTAACATCCATCCTTCAAAACTTGAAGTAAGATTTGAAGACGAGAAGGATATTTACAACTTTGTTCAGGCAGTAATCAAAAAAAGTTTAGGAATGAATGATCTTGTTCCTACAATGGTTTTTACTGATGTTGATGACGCAGAGGAAAAATTAAAAATCAATAGTTTCACAAAAAGCCCTGCAAAAGATTTTTCTGATCGCCCGGGTTTTTTTAAGAGTAAAAAATCACCTGCACCGTTTTCGGAAGAGGATATAGATTTAATTTTTTCATCACTCCCTGATAATGTCTTCCCGATGTCACCCGGTACCGGCAAAACCCATCCTTTTGAGCTGGAAGATAAACCGGAACACTTTGAAAGGGAGGTTCTTCATAAATCCAAACAGGCTTCGGAGCGGATGGGTGAGGAAACAACTTTTATTGTTCAGCTTCACAATAAATATATTTTGTCTCAGATAAAATCAGGTTTGATGATTATTGATCAGCATGCTGCACACGAAAGAATTCTGTATGAAAAAGCCCTGCGAAGATTCGATGCAAATCTGCCATTCTCACAGCAGCTTCTCTTCCCGAAAACTATTGAACTCGACCCGGGAAGTTATGCCATAACGAAAGAATTACATTCTTATCTTAACAGACTTGGTTTTGAGATTAAATTCTTCAGCAAGAATACAGTGGTGATTGAAGGTGTTCCCGAAGATGTTAGACCCGGAACAGAAGAAGTGGTTTTGAGCGAAATGATCCTTGAATACGCTCAGAATCAGAGAGAAAAAAAACTGGAGCAGCGTGATAATATTGCAAAATCTTATTCATGCAAAACAGCTATTAAAGCAGGCGACAAACTGTCGGATAACGAAATGCGGCTGCTGATCGATCAGTTGTTCGCTACTACTATGCCTTATGTTTGTCCGCACGGCAGACCGGTAGTAATAAAAATTTCACTCGATGAGTTTGACAGAAGATTCGGAAGAACTTAAATTAACAACGGAACTAACTAATTATATCATAAAATTTTTAAACGGGTTATAATTAAAGGCTAACTAATCTATAAGGAATTATATGCTTAATTCTGATTATAAAAAAAGAAGAACTGAATACGACGAAAAGGTAAAATCCCTTAAAACTACAGGGATGAAATTCACTACTGTAAGCGGCGAAAGTATAAATGTTTTATACGGCCCCGACGACATTGAACACATTAACTACCTGAGTGAAATAGGCTTCCCGGGAGAATATCCCTACACCCGCGGTATTCATGCAAACGGTTATCGTGGTAAAATTTGGACAATGAGACAATTCGCCGGATTTGGTTCGCCCGAAGATACCAACCAGAGGTTCCACTATTTATTAAAGCATGGTCAGACAGGTCTGTCTGTTGCATTTGATCTTCCAACATTAATGGGATGGGATGCCGATGCCGAATTGAGCGAAGGTGAAGTAGGTATTTGCGGTGTGGCGATCTCTTCGCTTGAGGATATGTATATTCTCTTCGATAAAATCCCGCTTGATAAAGTTTCTACTTCAATGACTATAAATTCTCCCGCTGCAATGATATTTGCTTTTTATCTTGCAGTAGCGCAAAAGCAGGGCGTTGACTTTAAAAACCTAAGAGGAACACTTCAGAACGATATCCTTAAAGAATACATAGCACAGAAAGAGTATATCTTTCCACCAAGGCCTTCAATGCGAATTATAGTTGATATGATAGAATATTGTGCGAAGGAAGTTCCACAATGGAATCCGGTCTCAATCAGTGGTTACCATATTCGCGAGGCTGGTTCAACAGCAGTACAGGAGCTTGCATATACTTTAGCTGATGGCTTTGCCTACATTGAAGCATGTATTGAGCGCGGTATGGATGTGGATGAATTTGCTCCGAGGTTATCGTTCTTTTTTAATTCTCATCTAGATTTCTTTGAAGAAATAGCAAAGTTTCGTGCAGCAAGAAAAATATATGCTAAGCGAATGAAGGAAAGATACGGTGCTAAGAATCCGAGATCCTGGTGGTTAAGGTTTCACACACAAACAGCAGGCTGCACCTTAACTGCACAGCAGCCCGAAAATAATATTGTTAGAACTGCTTTCCAGGCACTTGCCGGAGTATTAGGCGGCACACAATCACTTCATACAAATTCCATGGATGAAACACTTGCATTGCCGAGCGAAAAAGCTGTTAAGATTGCACTGCGTACTCAACAGCTCATTGCGTACGAAACCGGTGTTATAAATACAGTTGATCCTCTTGGCGGCAGTTATTTTGTTGAGGCACTAACTGACAGGATGGAAAGTGAAGCGAATAAAATATTCGACCATATTGATGCAATCGGCGGTGTAATACCTGCAATTGAAGCAGGTTATTTCCAAAAGGAAATTGCCGATGCTGCATATCGTTATCAGAAAGAAGTTGAAAGGAAAGAAAAATTTATCGTCGGGGTAAATGAATTTGTAGAGGAAGGTACGAAGATTGATATTCCCATTCTTACAATTTCACCGCAGGTGGAAAAAAGACAAAGGATGCGTTTAGCAGAGTTAAAAGCCCACCGCAGCCAACAGGCAGTTGAAGACAGCCAGGCAGAAATAAAATATGCTGCTGAAAATGGTCAAAATCTTATGCCGGTATTTGTAAAAGCATCGCAAAATTATGTTACGCTCGGCGAAATGGTTGATGAACTGAAGCAGGTTTTCGGTACTTATGAAGAAACTGTCGTCTTCTGATGATTCGTAATTACATAAAATTGTTCAGGGTTTTACAGTGGATAAAAAATCTGTTTGTTTTTGTTCCGCTGCTGTTCTCGAAACACTTGTTTGAACATGATTATTTTTTACAGGTTTTAGGCGGCTTCCTGATTTTTTCACTTGCTTCGAGCATTGTATATATTATAAATGACATAATTGATATTGAATCCGACCGCGCTCATCCAACCAAACAAAACAGACCATTACCGTCCGGCAGGATTACGGTCAAATCAGCTTTAATTGCAGCGGTAATATTACTTTCTGCACTGGCATTCTTAGTTCGATACTTTAATAATGAATTTATACTTTCGGTTGCGGCATTCATAACGCTAAACGTTCTGTATTCTGTTAAATTAAAAAATTTAGTTATCCTTGATGTCTTCTCTATTGCCGCAGGCTTCATGATAAGAGTTATTGCCGGCGCATTGATAATAAACGTGGAAATATCAAGCTGGCTTATTCTCACAACTATGTTTTTATCGTTGTTCCTTGGTATAATGAAACGCTATTCTGAGCTAAATCTTGCAATTGAAAATGGAAGTGCTACACGAAAAGTGTTAGCAGATTATACTGAACAATTTGCAATGCATGTGGCAACAATTGCTGCGGCAGCGGTAATCATTTGTTATGCTCTTTATACCGTGGCAGAAAGAACTGTGAATGTGTTCGGTACCGAGCATATGATTTATACAACACCAATTGTTGTTTTTGGTATTTTCAGGTATATGTTCCTTGTTTATCTTCATCGCCAGGGTGAAAACACATCGGAAATTATGGTTACTGATATTCCCATGATTCTTACCGTCATAGCCTATATATTTGCAACCGTATTAATTGTGTACAGGATATTTTGAAGTTAGTATTTATATCAATTCATTTATTGCTTTCCATGATAGCAATTATGCTGCAAGGCTGTTGTGCGTCCAAAGCGGCTGTTGATGAAATTAAATTGACCGTCCAATTTACAGATGTATACTGCTGGCTGAATTTAATGCCCGGTGGTCCCGGGTCATTTCACATTACCGGAGAATACAGCGTAAAGAACAATGAACCAACTGATTTTAGTGATGTTACAATTAGCCGCATAAAAGTTATTCAGGGTGGAAATGAATTGTATTCATTCAGACCTGCAGGCGAATTCGAAAGTATTACTCTGAACAGTAATGAAGAACGAACGAATAAATTCTTCGTTAGAGATCATTTAAAAATAAATCCTGATCTTGACAGCGAGAGGAACATAGATGTTCTTTTTGAATTTACAGCAGACGGTAAAGTGTTTTGCGTTACCGAAGAAAATATCAGAATTGAAAAAGCATACTAAAAATAAATGACGACCGAATTCCTTTTAATTATTATCTTATTGCTGCTTAGCGGATTTTTTTCCAGCTCCGAGCTTGCTTATGTAGTTGCAAACAAAATTAAGGTTGAAGTTAAGGCGAGGAAAAAAAATCCGGCAACACAGAGCGCACTACATTTCATTAATAATCCCCAGGAGTTTTTTTCTGCTATTCTTATAGGGAATAATATTGTTAATATTGCTCTTGCCTCTATCTGCGCGGTAGTCTTTGCAGCTTTCTTTGGATGGAATGAATTTACAATATTAATAGTATCAACATTAATACTCTTGTTTTTCGGAGAGCTGATACCTAAATATATTGCAAGGGAACTTGCCGACAGGTTGATAATACTTACAGCTCTTCCACTGCGCATATTTACATTTGTCATATATCCTTTTGTTAAGATCACCGCCTCACTTTCGGCGTTATTAACCCGCTCATCAAATGTTACCTCTGAGAGCATAAGTTATCTTTTTAGTAAGGAAGATATTGAAACTCTCGTTAAAGAAAGCCACGAAGCCGGAATAGTTAACAAAAATGAAAGTGATATTATCAGCAAGGTAATTGCACTTGGCGACCAAAAAGTTTATGAAGCCATGAGACCAAGAACCGAAATAATTGGAGTTGAAATAGTGCAAAGCATAGATGATGTTATAACAGTTTTTATTGAATCTGGTTTTTCCAAGCTCCCTGTTTATGAAGAGAATCTAGATAATATAAAGGGTGTTGTTTACGCTTATGATATCTTTAAAATGCCTAAAGACCTCCAAAGCATAATCAAAGAGGTGAGCTTTGTTCCGGAAACAAAGAAGAGTATAGATATGCTTAATGAATTTCTTGAAAAACGAATTTCAATTGCTATTGTGATTGATGAGTTTGGAGGGACGGCAGGGCTGGTAACAACTGAAGACATAATCGAAGAACTCTTTGGTGAAATCAAAGACGAGTACGATACTGAAGAAGATATTTGCCGAAGAATATCTCCCAACACTTATCTTATAAGCGCAAAAGTTGAAATAGATCATATCAATGAAAAATATCAGCTCGATATTCCCTATGGCGATTATGAAACAATTGGCGGGTATATAACTTCGAAACTTGGCAGGATACCCGCACAAGGTGAAACCGTAACTATAGATAATTTTAATATTTTAATAGCACGTGCAACCTCTATTAAAATTGAGCTTGTCAAACTTACGTTGAAACAGGATTCACATTGAACCATAAAATAATTCTGTTTGATGGTGTATGTAATTTCTGCAACTTCTGGGTGAACTTTATAATTGACAGGGATAAAAAAGATAAATTCAGGTTTGCAGCACTGCAATCTGAAACAGGGCAGGGATACCTAAAAAAATTTAATCTTTCAACAAAGGATTTTGATACCTTTGTTCTTCTTCACAACGAAAAATGTTTTACAAGATCAACTGCCGGGTTAATGGTTCTGAAGGAACTAAGCAGTCCGCTAAAATTATTCTATTTATTCATCATCATTCCATCGCCTGTGAGGAATTTTATTTACGAGCTTATAGCCAAATACCGGTACAAATTTTTTGGAAAGAGGGAAAGCTGCAGGATACCTTCTGAAGAGGAGAGAAGAAAGTTTTTGTAACTATTTTAAGTGAACTGTTTTTAGCCAAAAGATTTTATTCATCCGAAAAATTTTTGAAAAATTTGCCGGGAATATCTACGTAATTGAATTCTCCTAGTAAAAGAAACGTTGGTGTATTCTGCTGAACCCGGGCTTTGAGTAATCCGTTTTTTTCTCTGATGATAATCACCAATATCCGGTTCATCTTGGTAGTTAGGCGGAATTTCACGAAATTTGCACAAAGAAAATCAGTTGCCTGTTAAATAATTATCGGGATTAGTTGTTAAAATTCAATGTTTTAGGTAAAGCTGACGATTCAAAAGCAAGAGCAGGAATTCTCGAAACAGGTCATGGAATCGTTCAAACCCCGGTATTTATGCCGGTTGGCACACAGGGAACTGTGAAAGCTGTAAACCAGCAGTATCTTTCTGAAATAATAAGTACCGAAATCGTTCTTTCTAATACTTATCACCTGTATTTACGCCCGGGTACTGAAATTCTTGAACAAGCCGGTGGACTCCACAGGTTTATGAACTGGACTAAACCAATACTTACAGATAGTGGCGGATACCAGGTATTCAGTTTGACAGATTTGAGAAAATTGAAACTCGACGGTGTTGAATTCCGGTCACATATTGACGGCTCAAAGCACTTTTTCACACCTGAAAAAGTTATAAAGATTCAGAGAAGTATCGGCTCGGATATCATGATGGTTCTGGATGAATGCACGCCTTACCCATGCGACTACAAATATGCAAAGAAATCTACCCGGCTCACATCTGATTGGGCTGTTCAGAATAGGCAGTCATTTGAAAACACTGTGCCGCTTTATGGGTACGAACAATTTTTATTCGGAATAATTCAAGGCAGCGTTTATAAAGACCTGAGAGAAATATCTGCAGCAGATCTGGTGCAGATTGGATTTGATGGATACGCAATTGGCGGATTAGCCGTCGGAGAACCAATTGAAATAATGTATGACATGGTTGAGTTCACAACGGCTTTAATGCCTGAAGATAAACCACGATACTTAATGGGTGTTGGTAAACCGGAGAACATACTCGAAGCAATTGATCGCGGCGTGGATATGTTCGACTGCGTTATGCCCACCCGCAATGCAAGAAATGCTCAGTTGTTTACATCATCAGGTGTGCTTTCAATGCGTAATGCAAAATATAAGAACGATTTTGAAATCATTG
The DNA here is from genome assembly GCA_037447335.1 of Ignavibacteria bacterium. Classification (GTDB taxonomy): domain Bacteria; phylum Bacteroidota; class Ignavibacteria; order Ignavibacteriales; family Ignavibacteriaceae; genus JBBIGV01. The sequence goes on from JBBIGV010000015.1 coordinate 52,493, forward strand.
ATAGTAAGTGTGGATGTTATACTTGTAAAAATTATTCACGCGCTTACCTCAGGCACTTGTTTATCGCAGGTGAAATTCTTGCGCTTGAACTTGCAAGCATTCATAATCTGTATTTTTATGTTCATCTCCTGAAGGAAGCAAGAGAGAACATACTTAAAGGAATCTTCAAAAACTGGAAAGAAGAAAAAATAAATAAAGTAACACAATTAGTTAAAAATGAATCGGAGGAATAATTGGAAATTATTTTAGCAATGGCACCACAAGGTGGAGATGGTGACGGACAAATGATTAGCACTCTTATAATGTTCGGTGCAATCTTTTTAATATTTTATTTTATGATCATCCGACCGCAGCAGAAACGTGCTAAGGAAAGAGAAAAAATGCTATCAAATCTTGAAAAGGGTGATAAAGTCGTTACAAGCGGCGGATTGCATGGCATCATTGTTGGCATTGACGAAAAGACTGTGCTTTTACAGGTTTCTGAAAATGTCAAAATGAAATTCGACAGGTCTGCAATTGCAGTAGTAAATAAAAAGGAATAACAGAAGTATGAGCACCTGTTTCTTAACAAAGATAATAGCTCTCATTAATTAACTTCTATTTAAGAATTATGAATAAAGAAATGTTTTGCTCAGTAGATGAAGCAATTGAGGAAATCAAACAAGGCAAAGTCATTATTGTTGTTGATGATGAAGATCGCGAGAATGAAGGTGATTTCATCTGTGCTGCCGAGTACGTTACCCCCGAAATTGTAAATTTTATGGTAACTCATGGAAGGGGAATGGTTTGCGCTGCGCTTACCGGCAAACGGCTTGATGAACTTGGCTTACCACTGATGGTTGATTCAAATTCTGCTTTGCACGGAACACAGTTTACCGTTACAGTGGATGCTATTGATGGAACTACAACGGGTATTTCCGCGGCTGATAGAGCACTCACTATCAAAAAACTTATCAATAGAAACTCTAAGGCAACCGATTTTGCCAGACCGGGACACATTTTTCCGCTTCGTGCATTTGACGGTGGTGTTTTAAGAAGAGCTGGGCATACTGAAGCTTCGGTTGACCTTGCCAGGCTTGCGGGGCTTCAGCCTGCCGCTGTTTTATGTGAAATTCTGCAGGAAAATGGTGAGATGGCAAGAGTACCACATCTTTTAAAAATTGCAGAAAGGTTCAATCTTAAAGTGCTTACGGTGCAGGAACTAATTCACTACCGGCTGATGCGTGAATCACTTATTGAAAAAATTACAGACGTAAACTTTCCTACCTGTCATGGAGAATTCCATCTTCATCTTTATTCGAGTCTCATGGATCAGAAAAAACAGGTTGTGCTTGTTAAGGGTGAAATCAATCCTGATGAACCGATACTGGTGAGAATGCACTCTGAATGTTTAACAGGCGATGTGTTCCATTCACTAAGGTGTGATTGCCATGACCAGTTAAATGCCTCTCTGGATATGATAAATAAAAATGGTTCCGGTGTTCTTGTTTATTTGAGGCAGGAGGGAAGGGGGATTGGCTTAAGAAATAAAATTCTCGCTTACAAACTTCAGGAGCAGGGTAAAGATACCGTTGAAGCAAATGCAGAATTAGGATTTAAAGCAGATCTGAGAGATTATGGAATTGGTGCGCAGATTTTAATTGATCTCGGTATTAATAAAATCCGTCTTCTTACAAATAATCCCAAAAAGGTAGTTGGTCTTAAAGGCTACGGACTTGAAATTGTTGAACGTGTACCGATAGAAGTATCACCAAATGAGAATAATGAAAAATACCTTAAAACAAAAAGGGATAAGCTGGGGCACTTCATTTTACAATAAATGGTTTTATCCATGATGTTTCAGAGGATTTCTTTTCTTTCATTTTCTGCTGGCTGGTATACTGAAATTGTTATTTATTTTGATCGATTACCACGCATAATCATTGTCCTCATGTAATTGAGCAGGATTTATTTGCAGTCCATTTATTCATACCAATATCATTCTTAAATCCGATATAGAGCATAAAATGGATGCATTTTACTGCGCAGTTCCGA
>JBBIGV010000016.1:0-54408 GCA_037447335.1 Ignavibacteria bacterium
TAATAAAATCAAAATTTTCTACTCACCTTTTCCTGTGGTGTTGAAAGTCAGGAGATTATAGTTTCAAGCTGATCGGTGTAAATTTTTTCAATCAGCTATTCATTTTCGTTCATTGATGTGATTTCATATACAGTATAGATGAGCGTTGGGAGGAGAATGATGATAATTAAAATTAATGCAGTTTTTTTTATGGTTTTATTCATCAGTAAAATCAAACAGTGGCCAGGATAAAGTACACAGAACACCCCTAAAATATGAAATAAAAAAAGAAATAATTCTGATTTTTATTTAATTCATATGCTCTTCAGCGTATAGCCTGCCGGCTTTAAGTGCATCAATGTTAAGCTGGACTATTTTATCGCCTTTCCTTCCGAATATTTTTTTTATCCCGGTTTCAAGACTTTCATACGGAATGTCAAGAAAAGGTGAAGCAGCGCCAAGCATTACCATATTTGATGAGCGCGGCGATTTTACCTGCCTTGCGATCTCATCAGCATTAATAGTAATATTTCGAGGAAGCTTTTCAATTTCAGCAATAACATCGTTCAGGTCAGGATAATCCGGGATATTAACAAAGGGAGTCGTATTAGTTACAAGCCAGCCATCCGATTTAAGCCATGGTAAATACCGCAGCGATTCCATAGGTTCAACCGAAATAATTATATCTGCGGTTCCCAGAGAAATAAGGTCGCTTGCCAGTTCTTTTGCAGAAATTCTTAAGTGTGATTGCACAGCGCCTCCGCGTTGGCTCATTCCGTGCACTTCCGATTGTTTAATGAACAGGTTATTCTCTAATGCAGCCATTGCAATAGTAGCAGCAATAGAAACTATTCCCTGCCCGCCGACACCTGAAAGTATAATATCTGATTTCATTTGCTTACCTCTTCCGTTTTTACTTTCTGCTCCTTCTTACTTTTTGCAACCGATTGTACTATACATTCCCTTCTTGGAATGATTACGGAGACACCTTCATACAATAACTCTTCACGTAAAACTTTTACCATTTCGTCATGAAATTTCGGAAGCGGTGTAAGAACTTTAACATGATTTGGATCAACGCCAAGCCCGATACAAATATCTTCCAGTCTTCCTGTTGCAGGCGATTCCTGTCCGCCCGTCATTGCAGTGGTTGCGTTATCAGAAATAATAATTGTGACTGGTGTATTCTCGAATACGCAATCAAGCAGCGAAGTCATACCGCTATGGGTAAAAGTTGAGTCGCCGATCACAGCAACAGAAGGACGCACACCGGCATCAGCAGCGCCCTTTGCCATTGTAATTGATGCGCCCATATCAACACAGGAATTTATTGCATTCCATGGAGGCAGCGCTCCAAGCGTGTAGCATCCTATATCAGAAAAAACTTTCTGCTTTCCGAATTCTTTCATCGTTTCGTTGAGCGCATTGTAAATATCGCGGTGGCTGCATCCCGAACATAATTCTGGGGGACGGTTTTTTACAATAGCAGGTACTTTCATTCCTGTTTTTATTTCTTTTCCTAAAGCTCTCCCAACAATATCGGGATTCAATTCACCATCACGCGGAATTGAACCATCCAAACGACCTTTAATCTTATTTCCTTTATACAAAAATCCCCTTAACTGCTCTTCGACAAAAGGATAACCGTCTTCAAGAACCAGCACTTTTTCACACTCATTAAACATCTTATCAATCTTCGAAAAAGGCATTGGGTACTGACCAAGCTTAAGCACCGGATACGGACAATTACCATTAGTAAAATTTTCCATAAGATAATTGTACGCTATACCGCAGGCAATTATACCGAGATTTTTATCTTTGCCATCGTAATAAATATTGTATTTTGATTTTTCTGAATCATCTTCAATCGAATCCTGCAAATTCAATAACATCTTATATCTTTTCCTAGCATTGGAAGGAAGGAGCACAAATTGAATCGGATCGTCAGGATAGGTTAATTGATTTTCAGCTTTCAGTTTTTTTCGTTCAACCCCGGCACGCGAGTGTGATAATCGTGTTGTGATTCTGATAAGAACAGGCAGCTTAAACTTTTCTGAAAGCTCGAATCCTTCATAAGCAATACTGTAAGCCTCCTGCTGGTTTGAAGGTTCAAAAACCGGTATCATAGCAAATTTACCGAAGAACCGCGAGTCTTGTTCATTTTGTGAAGAGTGCATTGACGGATCATCTGCAACAGCTACGATTAAACCTCCGTTTACACCGGTAATTGCCGAGTTAATGAATGCATCGGCGGCAACATTAAGCCCTACATGCTTCATACAAACCATAGCACGTTTGCCTGCATAGCTCATACCCAGTGCTGCTTCCATTGCAGTTTTTTCGTTGGCAGACCACTGCCGGTGGAGATTTCTTTCGATTGCAGTTTTATTGTGTTGAACGTATTCGGTTATTTCTGTGGAAGGTGTGCCGGGATATGCATAAATGCCGGACATTCCGCCATCAATCGCGCCTTGTGCTATAGCTTCAGCGCCAAGTAAAAGTAGTTTTTCCATATTAGTCTCTCCCCTGATATTTATTATTAAAAATTTCTTGTTCAAAAATAAGAATTCATCTAAACAGTTTGAAGTTAAATCCACACCCCGAATTGATTATGTAATCAATCCAAAACTATAAGGAATTTTGAGAGAATGATTACCTGTAATAATCCTTCAGCATCACCCTGCCCCACTTAGCGTCTATCGGGAATTTTAGCTTACTATCCTCAACCACTATCATCTCTTCATTAAGTAAATCTTTAAAGTACTCATTGTGATCAACCTGTAATTCTATGTTAGCAGGAGAGCTTCCATTGTTAATAGCAATAATCATTTGCTCATCGTTCAGATTTCTGCTGAAAATATAAATTTCGTTTTCATCGTCAATAATCTCAGCTTTAAAATTGCCGGTCTGTAAAACTTCATAACCATTTCTGATTGAAATCATCTTTTTGTAATGATCATAGATATCCATATTAAAGGAAACCATATCCGGTTTATCTTTATTTGATTGATCGGGAAGAAACATTTCATCATTATAAGCTAAATCATACCAGACCATAGGCTTGCGGCAGTCCGGATCATTAGCGCCCCACATTCCGGCTTCATCGCCATAGTAAACATACGGCGCACCAATGTAAGTCATTTGAAATATTACAGCGAGTTTAAGTATGCGGTATTCTTCATCTGTTGGTTTTCGCGGGTCGTAATTCGGATTGGAGGCTTTCCACAAATTAAACGTTGCGCCCCAGTCACGGATTTTGGCGAGGTCTCTGTTAACCAGATGTGATGCCATTCGTTGCGTGTCGTGGCTTCCGTGCAGGTTCTGCTGAACATAAACCACACCGCCGTGAAAAGCATTTCGAAGTTCAGTTAATTGCTTGTCAAACTCGGTAACGGAAATCCTTGTTTTTTCATCAAAGAAAAATTCTGATGTAGTGAACAAGTAATTGTAATTCATTACTGCATCAAATTCATCTCCCTGGAGATATGGGATAAGCTGTTCAATCGGATCAATTATCTCGGCAGTGAGATAAGCTTCCGGATTTATGGATTTAACATGCTTTCTCCAATCTTTCCAGAACTGATGTTTAACGCAAAAGGCGACATCAAGCCTCCAGCCGTCAATACCATCAGAAGGATCACCGTCGCCATTAGGATCCATCCATCTTCGTGTAATATCAAAGATGTACTTTTGCGGACCTTCAACAATACCGTTTTCATCTTCTTTAAATTCCGGTAATTCCCGTACGCCGAACCATCCTTCATAATCGAACTTTGTTCCTTTAACAGGATCATCCCATGAAGTAACAGCAAACCAGTCTTTGTATAACGAATTTTTCTGATTGATCATAACATCTCTGAACGCCCAGCTATTCAGACCCATATGATTGAACACGCCATCAATAATAATCTTCATACCGCGGTTATGAACTTCTTCAATCAGCTTGAGAAAGAGCTTATCTGCTTCCGTCCACACCCAGGTAGAAGGATCGTGAGGAATTTCTGATTCAATTAATTTGCGATCCCCTTCCGGCCCCGGACCGAAATGAGGATCAACGTGATGATAAGATGCCGCATCGTACTTATGGAGCGACGGTGATTCAAAAACGGGATTCAGATAGACAGCGCCGATGCCGAGGCTATTCAGGTAATCAAGTTTATCAATAATTCCCTGCAAATCGCCGCCGTATCTTCTTCGCTGCACGTTGAACCAAAAATCTTTCCCGTTTTCTTTCTCATACGGCTGAAGTTCGTACCAGTCGCTGCCCCATGGATGGACAACCCATGACGAAGTATGATCGTGAGGCCATGATCCTTTAATTGATTCAACTGTCGGATCGTTTGAAGGATCGCCATTTCTGAATCTTTCGGGAAAGATCTGATACCATACAACTTTCTTAGCCCAGGACGGGACAAACTCTGTAGTATCGTTTTTCATAATTTGTTCTGTTGAATTTTCCTGCTGCGAATAACAAAACGCGGTTAGTAAAAATATTATTGCGGTTGTTCTGATGAACGGAATCATAGAAAAAACTTAAACTTTTGTGCACTAAAGTTAAAGATTTTCAGTAAAAGATTTTAATTAAGTCCGGCACAGGCTGAAAATAATTTTTTTTTAACATCTAAAGGTTTATTATAGCCGCTCAAATTTTTTCAGATGAGTATGAAATGCTATGAATTATTTTCTTAAAACTATTTTGATTTTTGTTCTTTTCATCTCCTCTATTTATGCAAAGGATTTCAAAGAAGTAATGCAAAGGGGCGATGAACTTTACAAGTCTTTTGAAAACAAGCAGGCTCTTCAATTCTATCTTAAGGCTTATGAAATAGCCCCTGATGATTATGAGGTTTTACTGAGAGTTACCAGAACTTATAATGATATTGGTGAAGAGTACGTTGAACTTGAGGATAATAAAAATGCAGAGATGTACATTAATGAAGCGATAAGGATTGCGGAGGTTTTCATAAAAAAATATCCTGACAGTGCGGCTGCCTATAGTTATCTCGCAATGTCCTACGGTAACCTTGCGATATTTAAAGGTGGAAGAGATAGGGTAAAACTTGCTCATAAAATTAAAGACAATGCTTCTGCAAGTATGAAAATGAACCCGAATGATTATCTGCCATATCTGATCCTGGAATTTACAACAGAGAGATTGCCGGTTTAAACTGGTTTGAACGGGCATTTGCTAATACTTTTTTCGGCGAAGTGCCAAAAGGTTCGTATTACGAATCCGAAAAAATGTTCAGGAACGCATTGATTATTATCCCCGATATGATTGTAGCGCTTTATCACCTCTCAAGAACTTATCAGAATATGGGTAGAAAAGATGATGAAGTGCAGGTTCTCCGTAAAGTAATGAATTTGCCTTTAAGAGATTTCAGAGATAAGTACTCAAAGATTAAAGCACAGGAAAGGTTAAAAGAGCTTGGATTATAGATTGATTCTGGAAGAAATTTTAATAGAAAATTTCTTCCGTTTCAATCAAATAAAAAAATACTTTATCTATTTTTTGCTGTACTCAGTCATTCCACCCAAAACTTTTTTCACATTGAATCCGTTTTTTCTAAGCATATCGCATGCAGCACCGGAGCGGTTCTGAGTCCGGCAAATAACCGCAATCTCTCTGTCCTTATATTCATTCAACTCGTTCATTCTGTGGTGAAGCTCCTGAACAGGAATATGAATGATGCCCTCTATCTTTCCCAGAGGACCGTTAAGTTCAGCCTCTGTTCTTACATCAAGAATTACAAGATCGGGATTGGTTTTCATCTTTTCTTTTAATTCTGAAATAGTCATAGAATCACCAGGGTTGTTTTGTGCACATCCTGTGATTGTTAGAATAAACAGGGTAACAAGCAATCCGGTTAATTTCATTTATAAGTCCTCAAATAATGATTAATTAAATCCGCAAAAACCGGAAGCACATCCTCCGGAATAATCTACACCGCAGCTTCCAGTTGAGCAGTTATCGTACGAACTTGCAGAGGAAGAACCTGAAGACGCACTGAAGCTGGAGAGTAATTTTTTACTGTCTCGTGAACTACACTCAGGACAAACAACATCAGACTGATTAAGTGATGATTTATGCAGAACATCAAATTTGGTATTGCAATTATTGCAGCGGTATTCAAACAACGGCATAAAAAGTATCCCTTTATAAGAATATTTAAAATAAATTTTTAACCGGTTGTATGATGAACACGGTTTGCTTTGGTTTCAGGTTTGATTGAAAAATTTCCCCTTAAAATAAAAAGAAGATGACATCTCAGTGAAACATCATCTTCTTATAAATTAAATGCTGAATACCAGAACTATCTGCGGATTATTTCAATAAGGGCGCTGGAAACTGTTTTGTCGCTGTCGTCTAAGAGGAATACCCTGTAGAAGCCGGGTTCCTCAAACTTGAGATCGCTGTCTTCATTTTTTGCGAAATAGACATACTTCATATCAGGTTGAATAGTGTAGTAGAATTTTTTGTAGTATTCAAAATTACCTGATCTATCGTTGTATTTATCGAATTGAATTGCGACGTCATCAAGGTTAAGTGCATAATCACATTTAACCATCACAGTAAGATAGCCAGTGGTGAATCTGTCGCTTACGCCAACTTCTCCTTTTCTGCTGTCATATTTCTCACAGAAATAGAGAACCGGTTCGCTTTGGGCTTTAGCTACATCCTGTGCAGCAAAGAATCCGATAACGGTTAATAAACCGAAAATTAAAAGGGATTTTTTCATTTTTTCTCCTTAAAGGTTAATAATTGATAATTGTATTAAATGATTTTCTGAATAGAAATACCGTACCACTTATTCCGTAATTAAAGTTTATGATAAGGATTGAATTCAATATTATTTTTGATTAAGTCGTTATAAAGATACAATCCTGCTGATTGCGGCTGTCGGAATTATCGGACAGCACCAATTTAGTTTATAAGCACCGCTCTCAGAGATGAATTTGTAGAAAGTTTGTTCTGAGGGATAAACAAAACTGACGTGGCAAATGTAATAAATTTGATTAAAAAGCAAAACAATCCGGCAAATAAAATTTTTGGCATGCCCGTCCTTTTGTGTTAAATTTATTCACCCTAAAAAATAATTCAATGTTTGGATGCAAATTAATTCCTCAAATAAAATGCTTCAGATTTGCCCGTACTGCGGCGTTAAGAGTACTATAATCTGGGTGCACGGCCATGGGCAATGCTCAAACTGCGGATACAATATCGATGAATGCTGCAGGGGTGAATTCTGCGATGATTTTTTTTCTGATACTGATAATCAAACCAGCGAGGACGAACAATTCCCACCGAAATAAAACATATCTGTTTTGATCTTGACGGCACTCTGGTTGATTCTTACAAGACTATTTATCATACAACAATCCGCACACTTGATCATTTCGGTATTCCTTCAGAGTTTGATGAAAATGTTTTTCATGGAATGATAGGGCACCACTTCAGCGAAATTTTTTCAGCGCTGAATATTAACATTCCCGACGTAGAAGGTTTTATTAATGAGTATAAAAAATTTTATTTTGATTTTATTGATAAATCCACATTATACCCCGGAGTCGAAGAAATTCTTGATTATCTGTATAATAAAAGTGTGGTGATTTCTCTTCTTACTACCAAAGCACATGACCAGGCTGATACTATAATAGATCATTTCAACTTAGGGAATTATTTCTCGCTGATACTTGGCAGAAGAGATGGTATGGAACATAAACCATCACCTCAGCCGCTTCTTTATATTTGCAGGCAGCTAAAAATTGCACCTGAAAATTCTTTAATGATTGGTGATACGGAACTTGACATAAGATGCGGAAAAAATGCCGGCACAAAAACCTGTGCGGTTACATTCGGCTACAGGAGTGAGAATTTGATTAAATCTGAAGAGCCTGACTTTATGTTAAGTGAATTCAATCAGTTGAAGCAAATTTTGTGATGTTGCTAAAGGAAATTTCTGGTTGGCTTTATAGAGGCGCCGGTCGGATTCGAACCGACGAATAAAGGTTTTGCAGACCTTCGCCTTAGACCACTTGGCTACAGCGCCTTATAAATTTTAATTTCTTGCGGTTTAATTTAGATAATGATATGAACTTTATCAATTCTTTTAAAATAACAGGAGGTGACAATCGCGTGATTGCAGTCATCCTCCTGTTAATAATTCTGTTATGAACCTGAAATTTCAGAAACCGGCATTCCAGATTCCGTTCAAACCAATACGAATTTCGGCATCTGCCAGCCCGGAATAGTTATCCTGATACCTAATACCCGAATCTACAAGCAGCCACCTGCTGACAAAGAAACGTAATCCAACGACAGTCAGCATACGTCTGGCGGGTGTTAACGAGCCATCCGCTGCGCTAACCCTGAGATACGGAAATGACTGCACTTCAAGCATCAGGATAGTTCTTTCATTAAGCTGATACTCGGCTCCGCCAAAAAAATTCCAGACTTCACTTCTTAGCTGTCCTACCTGGGTATAAATTGAAGTCTCATCAAAAACAGTATAAACATTTTTGTAGCGAAGATCGGCGTAGTTTACACCGGCATGACCGGTTAGCTGCGCAGCGAGTTTCTTACTAACTGCAAGGAAAAGCGATGTGGTTCTTGAATCGTAATTTACTTCCCGAACACCCATACGGTATAACCCTTCTGCAGTTGTTCTGATAAGCGAACTGCTGTTACGTGAAGGATTCCATGCATTGTTTGCTTTTATTCCTATTGAAACTCCGGGAATTTTTTGATCTTCGGTGAAGATTTTAAGGCGCATACCAACATTTGCGAAAGATTCATTTGAACTGAACATAGAACCAAGAAGCGATTCGCTGCTAAGTTCAATATCACCATAACCGCCAATACCGAGTGCGAGTGTGCCAAGGAACCCTGTGTTCTCTGCAAATCCAAATGATCCGCCGAGAAGTACGCTGACATCAAGCGAGTTCATTACTCTTGATGTCGGCGCTGTGAAAAGTCTGTTCACTGAATGAGGAAAAACGAAAGCAGAAACTTCTTCAACTTCGGAAGAATCTGCCTGTGCTGTAAGGTGTGTATTAAATAAAAAAAGAAAGGAAAGAAAAACTACAATTATGGAACAGACGGACAATCTTTCTGCACAGTAAATCTTTACAGGCAGAAGTGTTTTTATTTTTTGTAACATATATCCCTCTGATAATTCACCTGTAACTAAATTATTTTTTAACAGTAAAGCAAGCTATAAATTAAATGCAGCAGATTATTTTATTATCTAAAAAGGCTGCCCGTGAGCAGCCTTTAACAGATTTCTAACATTATTTTACTTCATCACTATCATCTTACGTGTTTGAGTAAAGGAGCCTGATTTTATCGAATAGAAATAAACTCCGGAACCGATATTCAGTTCGTCAATGTTCAATTCGATGGTATGCCTGCCTGCTTCATTGAATCCGTCAACTATTGTTGCAACCTCCGCGCCGAGTATGTTGAATATCTTTATCTCGACATGTCCTTCACGTGCAATGGAATAGTTTATTACCGTAGATGGATTGAATGGATTGGGGTAATTCTGTGAGAGTGAATATTCTTTCTTTAGCTGGTAATCAACTTCAACCGGACCGTAAATTCTTGTGCTTCCGTCAAAATCAATTTGTTTAAGGCGGTAAACATTTTTACCGCTGAATGGATTTTTATCCCGGTAACTATAGTTGGTTTTTTCGGAAGTAGTGCCCTTGCCGTTTATGAATGAAATATTTTGCCATGCTGTGCTCTTATCGTTTCTCTTCTCAACAATGAAGCCGCTGTTATTTAACTCGGCTGCTGTTGTCCACTTTATAATAATCTCATCGTCGGAAGCAAACGCTGTAAGGGATTGCATTTCTACCGGAATTACATTATAAACTATCACTCCTATATCATCAAGGTACCAACCATCGCGAACTCCCGATCCTTCAGTTCTCAACTGGAATTGAAATTTAACCTGGCTGGTTGCATAATTTGCAAGACTTATTTCCTCTCTCACCCAGTGAGGCATAAGCCCATCATAAACCGGCTGCCCGTTAGGCTGAAAGCTGTTCACACCGGGCTGAGTGTATTTACCGGTAAGCGGTACCCACGAAGTACCGTTATTTGTACTGACTCTAACCTGTCCATAATCCCAATTGTCTTCAATATCAAACTTCGTCCAGAATGACAATTGCGGATTGTTATACGTTGTGAGATTTATGGAATTAGTGAGAGTCATGGTTACGGTTGCATTATTAATATAATTGCCTAAACGGCTATCCGTGTAAGAAGCCGGCGCTGAATAAAATGTGGTTGTAGTTGCTTCCCACTTTGGCGAATTTGATGGCGTTCCTGTAACAGTCCAGTTTACAAGAGGATTATTAACCGTATCAATAAACACATATTCCGGTACTCCCACGACGTACAGAAGGGTATCTCTGCTAATCACCAATCCCTGCATTGATGTTGTAAACAATAATTTTATCTCTGATTCGATAGGTGCGCCTGCATCAACGGTGAAAGTAAATGCATCATTAAGCGGTGCAGTTGTGCGTGCCGGCAATGAATCCATATAAGCAGTGCCATTTGTTATAGTTACATAAGGACTAAGAGATGTAATTTGTGCAGTAATGCCATGACCAATAGCCAACCCTTTGTTCTTTAATGCTGCTGTCATCTCCATAGAAGTTCCCGGGTTAAAATACATCGGGTTTAAAGATGCACTGTTAAATACAACATATTCACCCGCAACCCAGGCATGATATAAATTGGGTTTAACATTTATTTGTGCCAGCGGAATAATTCTGCTTTGCGGAGGCCAGAAGTAATCTGAAGAATTCCCGATCTCAACTGTATATCCGAAAATTTTATTTTTTGTAACCTGTTCGCCGTAAAGCCAATCACGTGCAGAACCGTTCGAATTGTAACCCAGTACCTGTGAGCCGGTACCAAATGCATAATTGTTAAACCGGGTCATATCATATGCAAACTCAAAGTAGGCGGCGCTGTCGGGCGTTTGTGCATTAATATATCCCCAGGGATAAAGATAAGCATCCTGCCATGAATGCATGTTAAAATGAGTTTTAATATTCAAAGATTCAATTAAATCTCTCACTGCCTGTGCTTCCGGTTCAGAGAAAGGCGCGGGTCCGCGATAGGTTTCGCTGGATGGATTAGGACTTGACCCGCTGTTATCATATCCCCATTTGTAGCTGTAATTTCTGTTAAGATCAACTCCAAAACTTCCGTCGCCATTATTGCGCCGATTCTTTCTCCACATACCGCCGCCGTTCGGATTGGTTTGGCGGTTTCTTTCATATCCATCCGGGTTATAAACCGGAACACAGAAAATTTCTCTGTTATTAACAAGATATGTTACCTCGGGATCAGTTCCATAATTTTCGAGAAGGTAGTACATAAAGTATATCAAAGTCGCCATAGATTGCGGCTCTCTTGCATGAATAAGAGCATCATATCCTGCCTGCGGTTCATTTTCGGCAACGTTAGGATTGTCTGAAATTTTTGCAGCCCATATTGTTCTGCCTTCGTGACTGGTTCCGATTGGAAACTTTTGCGTGATAAGATTCGGATATTGTGCATACATCGAATTAAGCTGCGCAATAGCTTCTGCGTAGGTATAGAATCCACCCATCGAACCGTATCCAAAGCCCGAAACTCCGTAATCCGTCTGGCTTTGCTGGATTGCAGCCTGCATTTCCGATTCGGTCATTTTAGGTAATGAGTTATAATATTCAAACCAGTCATCTATAATGATTTCGTATCCGAAACCAAGCGATTGTATTATTGAGAATTCTTCATCACTTACAAAAAAAGAGATAGACATATCTTTATCAACCCGCGAATGCTCAATATCTACGCCAGTTGATGCGAGTACCTGCAGTTCGTCAGCATTACTTAAATAGACTTTTACCTGTTTGTAGTTCTGCGAAAAGCCGGAAATGCTGAGTAAAAGGATGAGTGATATAAAAAGCAGTGTTTTGTTCATTTTACCATCCGGGAATATTTGAATTTCAAGTTAAACGTCTCTCCCTGTTTTTACCGGAATCTGGGAGAACAAGAATTAAAAATCTTTTAGGAAAAATAATGATTTATAAATTCATTCCAAGCAAAAATATTTTACAATCATTTCAGGTTTGCTGTGCTGAATCAATCTGAACATCAAGAGTTTCGCCTTCGGAGCGGGCAATAACCACAGCGCCGCATGTGTCACTCCATACATTAACCATCGTTCTGCACATGTCGAGGATCCTGTCAACTGCCAGAATTAATCCTACTCCTTCAAGCGGAAGACCAACAGCAGTCAGAACTACAGACATCATCACCAATCCAGCCATTGGTATACCGGCAGCGCCTATAGAGGCAAGCAGTGCAGTTATCACTACAATTCCATGCTGAACCAAAGTCAGTTCAACACCATAAGCCTGTGCAATGAACATGACAGCAACACACTCATAAAGAGCTGTGCCGTCCATATTAACTGTTGCACCAAGCGGTAATACAAAGCTTGTTGTTTTGTTTGATACGCCCGATTTTTTTTCAACAGCCTGCATTGTGAAGGGTAATGTTGCAGAAGATGACGAGGTTGAAAATGCTGTTAGCAGAGGCGTAGTCATATTTTGAGCATGCTGCCAAGGACTTACCTTCCCGTAAATTCTTAATATCAGCGGAAGGGTTAACATTGCATGAAATGATAATCCTAAAAGTACGGTAATCATATATAAACCGAGGCTCTCAACCGTTCGTAACAATGCTTCTGTATCGCTTGCCTGTTCAGCAACAATGCCGGTAACGATCCCGAAAATACCGATTGGCGCAAATTTGATTATAAAAGAAGTAATCTTCATCATCACTTCAAAGCCACTGTTGAAGAAAATGATCAGCGGATCACTGTATTTTTTTGCAATCTGAGTGAGGAAGTAACCGACAAGTATCGCGAAAAAAATAATTGCCAGCATATCTGCCGCTGCCATTGCTTCAAATATATTTGTGGGAACCATCCGCAGCAGAATGTTCCCTAATCCTTCCGATACTATAGCGAGGTCACTTACATCTTTTTTTAATCCAATATCAATTCCCACACCCGGTCTGATGGTATTAACAAACATAAGTCCAATGATAATCGCGAAGAGACTTGTTGTAATGTAATACGTAATTGTTTTCAAACCGAGCTTGCCAAGATTTTTTGCCCCGCCGATATTTGAAACACCTGATACAATCGAAGTAATTATAAGCGGAACTATAATCATCTTTAGCGCTCTTAAAAACAGATCGCCAAGCCAGGTTACGTACCCGGCATATTCCGTAAAGTAAAGACCGAAGATTACGGCAATTACAAAAGCAATTAATATCTGCCAGTGAAGCTGAAGTTTAAGCATAATTCTGATTTGTCTTTTGAAGGTGAGATTTTGTACGGGTCAATATCATATAAGTATAAATTTTCTGAGACCGAACTTATCATAAAAGATGACTAAGTATTTCATCACAAACGGCATATCCCTTTCTTGTAAGCCTGATGTTGTTCTCATCCAGATTAAGAAAACCGTTGTTCTTTAATAATTTAAAATAATCATATTTTTGCATTAACCAATCATCGCCGAACTTCTTTTTATGCTCATAAAGCTTAAGCCCGCTGCTTCTTAATGCAAGCATAACGTATTCGTTTAATTCCTGTTCTGGTGAAATTAGTTCTGAAGATGATTGTGCATGGCCGTTCTTATTAAGCTCGGTTATGTATCTGTGAAGACTTGAATAGTTGTGCCATCTTTTACCATTCATAAAAGAATGCGCTGAGGTACCCAAGCCAAGGTAATCTTTGTAATGCCAGTATGCGTTGTTGTGGAGGCATTCATAACCATCCAAAGCAAAGTTTGAGACTTCATACTGATGAAATCCATGTTCTTCAAAAAAATCAATGGTTAATTCATACAAATCTGCGTCATAATCTTCATTCTGAAGGGTTACTTTCCCGTCAAGAACCATTTTATTGAGAATTGTACCCCTTTCAAGTATTAAGCTGTACGCTGATATATGTTTGACAGGAAGTTCGATAGCTGTTCTAAGATTTGAAAGCCATTTCTGTTTTGTCTGCCCGGGAAGATTAAAAATCAGATCAACACTGATATTGTCAAATCCTGCGTTTGCAGTATTGTGAACTGTTTCAATGGCGGTTTCTTTATTGTGAATTCTTGTAAGGAATTTTAATTCATCCTCGTGAAAAGATTGTATTCCAATACTGATACGATTAATGCCGGATTGTAAGAATAATTCAAGTTTATTTTTATCAACAGTGCCGGGATTTGTTTCGAGGGTTATTTCCGGTTTTTCAGTGAAGTTGAAGAAGCCTGATGCTGTGTTAATCAGTTCACCGATATATTCAGGTTCCATAAATGACGGCGTGCCTCCGCCAAAGTAAATTGAAGTGAATTTTCTTTCATCTTTCAGCAAGCCGGCATAATAACTCATCTCCGATTTTAAAGATGATAAATAAGGAACGACATTATCGTATGCTATGATTGAATAAAAATCACAATAAATACATTTGTGATCGCAGAAAGGTATATGAATGTATAATGCAGTTTCTTTCACTCTGCTCTGTGCTCTAAGTGTTTTTGAAATTCGTTAAAACAATATAACAAGACCACAATGTTCCTGGAAGAAATTATGCTCTTGCACATACGCGAATATCGAAGCAGCATTCAAATATATTTAAAATAAAAAGACCCCTGGCAGCTAAACAGGGGTCAATTCAAATTTTTATAAATTATAACTCAGCTTCGCCGTAGAATAAAATATCAACAACACCTTTTATATCGAAGTTACTGCCGGTAGGAGTAACGTTACTGCCGCTGATTATTGCTCTGAAACATGCATTCGGATTAGCATCCAGATACGCATTTACAAGGTCAATTTCTGCCTGCGTTAATTGCAAATTGAGAGGCACATTATCGGGAAGATAATCAGCCGGTTTTATATTAGGATATGAACGAGTCATGAGTAATTGATTTGTATCGGTTCTCCAGACCTCAATCACGATTGTTCCTTGCACATCTGCCGGCACAACAGTAGTTATTCTGAATACTGCTTCTACAAGGGATAAATTTTTAAACTTATCCCTGTATTCCTGAAAGCTGGATGACTGATCCATACAAACATCTTCGGTAGATACGGGGTTAGCATTAGTAATTGCGAATTTAAATACAATAGGAATATTAAGCGGTAAATTTTCAAACTTATCACAAGCATTGAACGTAATAAGTGAAAAGATCACGAGGGCAGTTAACGGAATAGTTAAAATTAGTTTTTTCATTTTGTTCTCCTGGTTAAAATTCAAAAGATAAGCCGCTGGAAATCACTGATTGTGAACCAAGGCTGAAGTCAAGATTTAATACAACCACAGCAAGAGTTAAAGCGCCGCCAAGTGTAAATCTGAAGTTATTGTCACCATCTATACTAACAGTAGTTTTTTTATCTTGCTGCAAACCGGGGTCTCCGCTGTTCGGGTCGCCTTTTATTTCATAAGTAACCTCAAAGGTAGTTGACTCGTATTGCAAGCCGCCATATAGTGTAAATATTCCGAATGATTTACTTGCATGTGCATTAAATCCGATGTTCTTCAGGTCAACTAAGTCAGTAACTGTAAGGCTGTTATAGAGGAATTGCACAGCTATGTCTACCGGAACAAGCGGAATGTACCTGCTGACACTGTGTCGGAGACCAAATCCGAAAAAGTTCAGATCTGTTTCGCCAAGTGAAATTTTCGGAAAATACCTCAACATCAATTCGGAACCCATAAAACTGCCTGCTACCTGTGGTATTGCAAAAGGAACTGATGTGACGTCGATCCCGGAAGGATAAACAATGTAACCGCCGGGTCCGGCAAACGCCTTTCCATCTTTACCAAAAATTGTAGCGGTTGATGAAGAAGTATAGCCCGGTGGAACTGTTGGCGTAAATGTAGTTTGATCATCCGGAACCAAAATATACATCGCTCTGAAACTTATTGAAAAACCAAAGAGGTCGGGGATGCTTGCAGAGTGATAAGCGCCTGAGTTAAGAGCTGTTCCTAATGCTGTAGCGAATGGCTGCGCATAGCTTTTCAGATTGTTTTCGCTTAGTTTCTCAAAGCGATCGCCTACTTGTGCATATGCGGCTGAGGTGAGGAACAGACCGAACAGAAGTGCAATCGTAAATTTCCTCATACTAATCTCCTTTTGTTAAGTTATTGAAAGTTTTTTTTCGCTGTCTCAATCTAATTTCAGCATAAAATTACTGCAAGTCAATACCGTAAAAGTGTTAATTTTTTAACAAATCATCTTTTTAACAGTTCTTTAGCGCCGGTAAGAGCGGCATCGGTCACATTTTCGCCGCTCAGAAGCCGTGCAACCTCTTTAACCCGTTCCTCAGAAGTTAATTTTTTGATCAAACTGGTTACCCGTCCATTTATATTTTCTTTAGAAATAGTATAGTGATGGTCTGCTAAAGCTGATATTTGCGGTAGGTGCGTTATTGCAATTAGCTGGTGAGAAGAGGCAAGTGATTTCATTGTTAATCCAACTTTCCTGGCAATTCTGCCGCTTACTCCGGTGTCAATTTCATCAAAAATAAGAAGTGGAAGTTTGTCAGATTTGGCAAGAATGCTTTTTAATGCAAGCATTATTCTTGAAACTTCACCACCGGAGGCAACCTTAACTAGCGGCTTTAAGTCTTCACCGGCATTTGTTGATATAAAAAATTCTGCGGAGTCATATCCATGTTTGTCAAATAAATATTTTTTACCATCAATTAATAAAAAATCCTGGCTGTCATCATCAGAAGGATGATTTTCAATATTAACTTTGAATGCCGGTTCCTGTATTCCCAGTTCTTTTAAAGTATTTACAATTTCTTTAGCTACAGCGCCTGCGGCTTTTTTTCTTTTTGATGAGAGTATAGCCGCTGCTTTGCCGCACTCAGAACGTAATTGTTCTATCTGTTTCTCAAGCTTTAAAATGTTATCAGCAAAGTTTTCTGCAGACTCAAACTCTTCGCCGATTTTCTTTCTGTATTCTAAAACTGATTTTATTGAGCCGCCATACTTTTTCTTCAAAAGATTTACAGCGCCAAGCCGGTCTCTTAAATTGTTCAACTCTGACTGATCAAGGTTAATGCGGGAATTATATTTCCTTAGAAATTCAGAAATATCATTAATAATTGAGAGGGCGCTTTGCGCTTCATTCAGAGATTCACCGAAGGTCTTATCAATATCAGCAAGCAGTTCTATCTTCTTTAAAGAATTAACTAATGAATCCCTCAGAGAGTTTTCCGAATTATAAAGTGATTCGTAAAGATCATTTGTCAGTTCAAGCAGCTTCTCAGAGTTTTCCAGTATGTTTAGTTGTTCCGTAATGGTTTCCTCTTCCCCTTCCTGTGGTGCGACCGCATCAATTTCTTTTATCTGATAGGAATAAATTTCCTTTTTTTCTTTTAAGGAAAATTCTTTCTCTTTCAGTTCTTTAAGATGAAGGGATACTTCTTTCAGTTGTTTTTTTAGTCCGGTGAACTCAGCCAGTAATTCATAATTATTGCAGTATTGATCAAGAAATTCAATATGTGTATCTGATCTTAGTAATGATTGATGTTCGTGCTGCCCGTGCAAATCAACAAGAAGGTTGCCAAGTTCTTTTATAAGATATAATTGAACGGGTGTATCATTAACAAAACAGCGATTGGAACCCTTCAGAGAGATTTCACGGCGAATGATCATTTCTTCAGATTGTTCAATATCATTCTCTTCGAGCAGTGAAGCTACTTTACTATTTCCGCCGACCTCAAAAACCCCTTCAACAACAGCTTTTTGCGCACCCTTCCTTATTACATCTGTTGAAGCGCGTTCGCCAAGCAGCAGGCTCATCGCATCTATTAATATTGATTTACCGGCTCCTGTTTCGCCTGTAATAATATTCAGCCCGCGTCCAAACTCAATATTAATTTCTTCAATTAACGCGTAATCTTTTACTAAAAGATTTTTCAGCATTGGTTTTTAATCTTGTTGAAGGAAGATATACAAGTGCATAACTGATTTAATGATTTTACCTGAGCTAATTTAGCTGTTTTGGGTAGGAATATCAAAAGAGATTATTCAGCTTGAGAATTTTTCAGATGCAATTTATATAAGTAGATGCCTGAAATTGTTTTCGCATCAGTAATTTCGCCCGAGGCGATCATATTTTCGATGTCATCGAGAGTAAAATCATAAACTTCCATTGTATATTCACCTTCTTCCCGGTTATGATTGCCTGGCGTAAGCCCTGTGGCAAGATAAATATGCAGCACTTCTGTTAAGAACCCGGGAGCTGTGCAGATTGATCCCAGTTTTTTTATTTCTTTAGCTTTAAATCCGGATTCTTCCTGGAGTTCTCTTACTGCACAGGTAAGAGGGTTTTCACCTTTATCCAGTTTTCCGGCAGGAAGTTCTGTCAGATAAACCTGAAACGGATAACGAAATTGTTTAACAAGAATAATCTTTCCATCATCCTTAACCGGAACGACAACTGCACCGCCGGGATGCACGGCTACTTCACGGATTCCGCAGTTGCCGCTTTCATATTCAATTTCATCCACACGAAGATCGAAGACTCTGCCCTCGTGAAGCAGTTCGCTTTTAACAAGATTGTATTTCATCGGGGTTAATATAAATCAGCACAGAAAGGATGTCTGTGCTGAAAATTATGTAATGATTGAGTTATAAGAAAAGCTGTTTAACTATTATCAATTTAATTGATTCACCTGAACGGTTTTACTCTCTATAGCCGGGTTTATAATAAGGAATCAACTCGCTGCCAAGAAATTTCAATAGTGCAGTTACCACTCCAAGATCATCAAGATATCCGATAAGCGGTGCAATATCGGGAATTGCATCAATTGGTGAGATGAAATATATCAAGGCAGCAACAACAATTGCTTTCCGATGCCATGAGACAAAAGGATCCCGCATATAATTGAAGAGAGCAAGAATATCTTTGGCAAAAGATATTTTTTTGCCAACCCTTTCAAGTTTTGTCCAGAGGTTATCTTCAACAAACTTAATTTTTTCTTCAGTTTCCTTTAAATCACCGAAATCAAGCTCATCAAAATCTTCGAGCTTATCAAAATCTATTTCCTTTTGATTCATGGCAGCTCCATCTTATAATGTTTGTTGAACCATTCAAAAATTGTTTTCCACCAAAGCCTTGAGTTTTGCGGTTTAGCAACGAAATGCGTTTCATCCGGGAAGTAAAGAAACTGGCTTTCAACACCAAGTCTTTGAAGAGAAGTAAAAAGCTGAAATGCCTGTTCTTCACTTACACGAAAATCATTTGCACCATGAGTTACAAGCACGGGAGTTGTACAGTTATGAATATATCTGTGAGGCGACCACTTTTCGTACATTTCTCTGTTTTCCCAAGGCGTTCCGCCAAATTCCCATTCGGGGAACCAAAGTTCTTCAGTTGTTCCATACATACTTTCAAGGTTAAATACACCTGCATGTGAAACAAGCGCATTAAATCTGTCTGTGTGACCGGCAATCCAGTTTATCATATAACCACCGTAAGAAGCGCCGGCAGCAAAAGTATTGTTAGCGTCAATAAAGGGAAAGTTTTCAATGGCATGGTCATAAGCATTCATAAGATCGACATAAACTTTGCCAGCCCAATCCTGCGAAATTTCATCAGTAAATTTTTGCCCATAACCGGTGCTGCCGCGCGGGTTGGGCGCAACAACCACATAACCGGGAGCCGCAAACATTTGCATATTCCACCGGTAATGAAACTGATCGGACCAGCTTCCCTGCGGACCGCCGTGAATTAAAAATATCATCGGATATTTTTCGCCCTCTCTGAAGAAAGGTGGTTTCAATATAATAGATTCAACCGGAGTACCATCTGCTCCATCCGACCAGAATGTTTCCACTGGATTCATCTGAAGTTTTGCTAATCGGGCTGTGTTTATGTTTGTTATCTGTTTTTCTTCAAGATCAGCCAGATTAAGAGCAAAGATTTCATCCGGCATTCTTGAATTCTGATGTTTAAAATATAAATAAGCTCCGTCAGGTGATACGCGCAGAGTGGAATTGTATCCTTTATCAAATATTACATCAACCTTACCGCTTTCAATCTCAAGCCTGAATATGGATTTGTTTATTTCTTTATCGGAATTAAAGAAAATATTTTTTGAATCCGTTGACCATACAAATTCCCCAACCGAAAAATCAAGTTCTGTTGTTAAGTTCTTAAGTGTTCCCTGAGCACGATCATAAAGAATTAAATTGAGCTTATCGGCTTCAAAGCCCGGTCGTTCCATACTGCAAAAAGCTATGTATTTACCATCGGGTGAATAAACCGGCTGATGGTCCACTCCTTCACTGACAGAAATTTTTCTGTATGGTGTTCTGTATCCTTCTTTCACATCGGCAAGATTTAACACAAAAATATCGTTGTTGGTACTTGTAGCAAGAAATTCATCAGTATTCATAGTGAAAACGACTTCCGTGACATCGGGAGAAAGATTGTAATCATTGCTGCTGCCGAGAGATATGGGCGGCACATCAAATTTACTAAGCAGGGTCATATCTGTATGGACACCGGATTCAACATCAAGTATGAAGAGATGGCTGCGTTTTTCACCACGCCAGCTATTCCAGTGACGGTACATCAATTCTGTAAACAGACTGGCTTTTACTTTACTGTTCTCTTTATACTCATCCCGGTTCTTATTGCAATCATCAGTAGAGCAATCCGGGTAAACCGATGATACGAACAATATTTTCTTACCATCAGCAGACCACTTAAAACCGGAAGCGCCTGTGTAAATGTCCGACAATTTTTTCTCGTTTGAGCCGTCAAGGTCGGCAATCCAGATCTGATTTTCAAACGTATAGGCTAATTTTTTACCGTCTGGTGAAAACTTTGGTTCGGATTCACTCTTTTCAGAATCTTTAAATGGGCGCAGGTTTTCGCCATCGGCATCAATCAGGAATATATCAGTTTTGCCTTTATTCAGGTCCATACTGAACGTTGATAAAGTAAATGCGATTGTTTTACCATCGGGTGAAACATCAACAGTTCCTAAACGTTTCATTCCCCATAGTTCATCTATATTTATAGAAGTTCTGGGTTGTGGTAAGACAAAGAAAGGAAATAAGACCAAGTAAAAGAAATATTTTTTCATCTCTACTCCGAAGTAATCAGTTAATTTCTGTGTCAAAGATAAGGTTTGCGAATGGTAAAGGCAAAGCTGCTTAAACAGAATCGGTACAAAAAAAAACCGCCACCGGTTTATGGGGGCGGTTTTATCAGAAACCTGTGGAGTTTAATTTAACGTTATTACCGGAAAGTTAACTCCTCTTAAGCCGATCTCTTCCACTCTTACGCGTGCAACGCCACGTTGAATAAGACCCAATTCCATTGCAGCTGCTTTTGAGAGATCAATTTGCCTTCCTGCGATATAAGGACCTCTGTCGTTAATCCTCACAACAACCGATTTCCCATTGCGCGGGTTCGTAACCCTAAGCAAAGTTCCGAACCTTAGTTGTTTGTGAGCGGCAGTAAATGCCATTTGGTCATACTTTTCGCCATTTGCGGTTTTTCTTCCGTGGAATTTAGGTCCATACCAGGAAGCTATCATATTGCCTTTATCGATATAATCCACTGTGGATGTGCTGATAAGGCTCTCTTCATTAACGAGGATGGTCTCTTCATCAATCACTGGTTCAAGAACTATTCCTTCTTCACTTGTCGCTACTACAGTAAAACCCACCAGTGAAATCATAGCCAGAGCTATAAACACCTTGGTTAATGACTTCAATTAACACCTCTTTTTTTGTTTTACATTTTTTTTACGCCACTAAGTTAAAGGCAGGTAAATGGAATAGCAACGCCGCTCACGGATATTCTGTGACAAATCACAAAAGAGGAATATTCGACTATTATCGTATTAAAGTCGAATTTATATATAAATTATTTGATTTTCTGCTAAAAACGGGCTATTTAATTGAAGTCCATCAATCTCTTATATTAAAAGTTAATTAGTCATTCGTTCTTCAAGTAACGGTTGAACCATCCGACTAATCTTTCAGTTAAATCAATGTATTGATTGGGTTCATTTCGGATACCGTGTCCGGCGCGTTTATAGATCACAAATTCAACCGGCACACCGAGTGTATGCAGCGCCTGGTACATTTCC
This sequence comes from Ignavibacteria bacterium, assembly GCA_037447335.1. Lineage (GTDB taxonomy): Bacteria > Bacteroidota > Ignavibacteria > Ignavibacteriales > Ignavibacteriaceae > JBBIGV01. Next base: position 22,181 of record JBBIGV010000016.1, read on the forward strand.
CTTGAGTTAGCTACTGCTGTGTAAACATCCCTTTCCCCCTGAAGAATGAGGGTTGGCGTTTGAATATCAGTTACATGAAATGCCGGTGAACGATTAACGTAAAGATTGTTAAAGTCAATTGGTCTTTCCCAGTAGTGATAACCGAAATACATGTACTCGAAAGCCGGCTGCCAGGAATTACTCCAGTCAGTAAACCAGCTAAAGATACCGTACATAGAAACCGCAGCTTTAAATCTGTTTGTTTGTGAGATTAGCCAGTTGGTAAGGTATCCTCCATAACTTCCGCCAAAAACACCCATTCGTGAGGAATCAACAAATCCTTTTGAGATCAGGAAGTCAACGCCAGCCATCAGGTCTTCGTAGTCGCCGCCGCCAAGGTCGTACCGGTTAGCCTGCCCGAATTCATCCGAATAACCACTGCTGCCGCGAGGGTTAGGAGCCAGAACAAGATAACCAAGCCCGGTTAATATTTTCACCGGATAAACGTGATAATATGTATTGAGAAAAACGTTGTACGGTCCGCCATGTATGGATAATATCAGAGGATATTTTTTCGCCGGGTCAAAGTCCGCCGGCTTATAAAGAACTGCTTCAATATCGAATCTATCATCTTTGCTTCTGTAAGAAATTACTTCCTGACTACCCGGGTCAAACATTTCAAGCTGAGAAGAAAAATCGGTTACTTGTTTTCCGTTCACAAATATTTCTGCTATTTGAGTTGAGGATTGGTGCCGGTAACTAAAATAATTTCCATCGGATGATAAGCTGAGATCGGCGATCACTGCATTTCCATCACTCAATTTACTTATGAAATTATCAGCGATGTTGATTTCGTAGAGATGAATGTCTGTTCTTTCATTCACTGTGAAAAGAATCGTGCTGTTATCTTTCCATTTATAGCTGTTAACGCTGTAGCCAAATTTTTCTGTAAGATTAACTCTGGTGGTGCCATCGGGTTTAATAAGATTCAGATCGGTTTCTGCAAATTCAATATCGGGGACAGTTTGAGAAATGAAAGATAACCATTTATCATCAGGTGAAAATTGCGGCTGAGTTTCAGGTCCTTCAAAAGTCGTAACAGGAGTTTTAATGCCGTCAAGATCAATTATATAAATATCAAACATCTGCTCATCATTATACTCGCCGGTATAGTTTGTTTGATAAACAATACGTTTACCATCTGTGCTGAAGTTAATGTTCTGCGCACCGGGGTCAAGTAAAAATCTGTTTGAAACGGTTTTTGATTCAACATCGAAAATCACTAATTCTTTAACCGGATTTTTCTGCGGGTAAACGATGGCATCAATTTTCTTTTTACTGTTTACTTCCATTTGTGCTTTTGTCTCTTCATCAATAAAATCCGTCATAATAGCGATGAAATTTCCGTCTTTCGACCAGATATACTCGTTAACTCCATTCTCAAGCGAAGTCCAGTTTACAGCTTCACCGCCATCAAACGGGGCAGACCATAACTGCGTAACTCCGCTAATGCTATCACCTTCATCATTTATGAATTTTCTGGGTGTGAGAAAGGTTATCCATTTCTGGTCGGGTGAAAAAGCGGGATTCGTACAGCTTTCTTTACTGTGTGTGAATTGCAGGTATCGATCTGTTTGTGCATCAAGCAGATAGATTTGTGTATTCCATTTACTCTCATCGAAATCTGCTTTTCTTATTGTGAATAAAATTTTATTTCCGGCAGGTGAAATCACAGGACCGGCGGGAATTTCAAGCAATAGTTTTTCATGAATGGTGAAGGGTTTTATCTGCGCATAAATATCATTAGCTGACAGAATTAAAAACAAGTAAAAGATTATACGAACAATTTTCATTTTTTACCCGGATGGTTTATTGGTAGCGGGAATAAATTAACTTAATTCAACTTAAGCGGATTAGCTTTTTTCAATTCCTGTTTAAGCTCTTTATAACGCGGGCATAAATCTTCAACAAGTTTCCAGAAGCGGGGCGAGTGATTCAATTCTTTAAGATGACATAATTCGTGAACGATTACGTAATCAATCACTTCTTTTCTGAATTTCATTAAACGATAATTAAACGACACATTCCCATTCGACGAACAGCTTCCCCATCTTGTTTGCTGAGATCTTACAGTAACTTTTTTAAGATTGAATCCATACTTCTCAGCAAGCTCTGATACCCGTGCAGGAAGATATATTTTAGCATAATGTTTAAGCCAGGCATTATATAATTGCTCCTGACTCAGCCCGCTGTCGGATGGGCTTATAACTTTCAGTTCATTATTCTTAAACAAAACTGAATGCTTTGTCATAAACAGATCAAATGACTGTGAGACAACCATACTTTTGCCGAACAGGAAGAACCCTTCGGCAGGCAGTTCGCTGTTATAGTGTTTGAGCACCCAGTCTTTCTTCTGATCCAAAAAACTTTCCGCTTCTTTAATACTGAACTTTGGGGGAACGATAACTTTCAGAATGCTGCCGCTTGTAATACTAAGGCGAAGGTTTTTGGCTCTTTGACTCCTGATTACATTGTATGGGATGATCATGTTCTGATAAGCCAGAATTCTGGTTTCAGGCTGAGGGGTTAACCTGCTTTTGGCTCTGTCTGCTGTTACTAATCTGATTCTATTCAATTCAAATAAATTCTAAAGGTAAATAAAACAATTACAGTCCAAAGATATGTAAAAAGTTCTTAAAACGTTTAAAATATTTTTCAATTAAAGGCAGAAAGCAGTGGAATGATTTTTGAAAATTTGAAGCATTATTAAATAAAGATATTCATCCGGATAATGCATTTATATTATTACAGATTAAAATTTCACATTTTGTTATTCATTCTTACTTTTTTGAATGCGGGATATGCTTTCAGCCCCACCGATACTATTGACATTAAAGTCAGCGTGGCAATGTGGGCTGAAGACAGACGCTCGGCTTTTTCATTTACATTTGACGATGGTTTCATTTCGCAATATGAACACGCACGACCGATATTAAATGAATTCGGCTTTCCGGCAACATTTTATGTTATGCCTCCGTTTCTGACTGATTCGCTTCCGGGCATTTGGCGTTACGGGACATGGCCTATGTTCCTTGAAATGGCAATGGAAGGACATGAGATCGGCTCGCATACAATGACGCATCCCGCACTTACAACTCTTTCGCCGGGTGATACCTCAACACCGGGAACAATTTTGTATGAACTTTATCAATCCCGCAAGGCAATAGAAGCACGCGTTAACGCCAGCATTCCCGGTTACAAATGTATAACACTGGCTTATCCGTTCTCAGACAGAAATGAACTTGTAGATTCACTCACCTCTTTGTTATATGAAGCCGGACGGTCTGAAGGTTTGATGCCGGTTAACCACGCACCCGATTTCTGGTTTAATCTCAGTTCTTATGTTGTAAGATTTGATGAACCAAGAGATTCACTAATTCATGATCTTGAAGAGCTGTATGCCTTTTTGAACTGGACAAGCCACTCTATTCTGAACAATCAGTGGGCAATGATTATGCTTCACGAGATGGTTCCGCAGGATGAACTCGGACATTTAATATCACTCGGTTCGTTTGAGCCGGTATCAAACGAATGGTTTACTTTATTATGCGAGTGGCTTAAGGAAAAAGCAGATGAGTACGACGTATGGATCGAAACGGCTGCAAATATAACCCGCTACATAAAGCAGCGCGAAGATTTTAATTATGATATTATTGCTTCAAACCTGAGTTACATTGAATTGAGCTTAACCGATCAACTGGATGATGAAATTTTTAATTACCCGATTTCTGTTTATGTAACTGTTCCTGATAAATGGGAAACTGTTTTGTTTACTCAGAACAATCGTACTGATACTTTATCTGTAATAAGAACTGATTCGGGCAAAGTAGTGCTTGCAGGTATCATCCCGGATAATGGAATTGCAAGACTTGAAAACTTCATAACAACCGGCATCTTTGCAGATGCAGAAATTCCTTCGTCTTTCAAGCTGCATCAGAATTATCCAAATCCCTTCAATCCGATAACGAACATCCGGTTTGAATTGCCAAAAGAAAGTCTGGTTGAATTAAGTGTTTATAACGTACTCGGACAAAGAGTCGCATCACTAATCGAAAATGAAATTTTACCTGCCGGAAATTACAAGCGGGTTTTCGACGGGACAAATTTATCCAGCGGAGTGTATCTGATAAAACTTACTGCTGATAATCAGATGCTTGTTCAAAAGGCTGTGATGATGAAATGACAGTATCAAAACACACGGGGATGAATAAGAGATATTTAATTTTAAATCGCGAATTGCTGCGACCCTCAGGTCGTGGGTTTAATAACGCCGCTTCACACTGCCCGGACTTGAGTCCAATCGCTCTTTAATTGGGCTAAAGCCCCTATCACAAAGATTTATTTTTAGAGGCTGACCAAAATGTAGCACAGATTACTAATCTGTGCTACGATGAATTTGAATTTAATCTGAAATCAGACATATAAATTCAGAGTTGTTTGCAAAATTTACTTTTTGGTCAGCCTCCAATTCATTTAATAACTTTGTGTTTACTTAATAGATATTCGCTTATAACCTAAGTTAAACGAGTGATAGAGTCAATAGCTGTTTTTACTACTTATGATTTTATGCCACGAATTCGGGGAAATGAGGCATTTGTATTAATCGTTGATAAACAGATGTTGAACAAAAAGTATTCAAAATGCTGTGCTGTAAAAACTTCTGAACACTATCCGGTCAACTCTCCATTCAATTAATTATTTACTCATCTTATGTAAAAGTCAGAGAGATGACATCTTCGATCAAAGATGTCATCTTTATCCTACTTATTTTTTTCGCAGAGTGACTTATTTTTTATTCTTTATGTATGATCACTCAACATCAATTATAAAATCAATATACTTATCCGGCATTTTATCTTTTGGCTTATCGCTCTTAAGGTAATAGTCGAACCATTCCATAGTTCTCACGGCATAGTCGAGCCGTGAAGTATTTTTGCTGTTGCCGTGTCCCTGCCCTGGATACCATATCAATCTTACCGGGGCGCTGCCGTGGACTTTTAATGCGCGGTAAACTTCAAGTCCCTGCGAAGGATGCACGCGCGGGTCTTCCTTTCCATGCAAAACTAAGGTTGGCGTTTTGCTTAAGTGAGCATACTTTACCGGACTTCTGTCATATACAAGTTCGTAGTTTTCGTATGTCCATATTCCCCAGTGCACATAATAATCTTCATAAGGAATATCAGTAGTATTGCGTTTGGATATCTGGTTGCCTATTCCCACAAAACAAACTGCTGCTGCAAATCTCTCTGTATGTTTTGTGGCTCCCCATGCAGCAAAATACCCGCCGTAAGAACCGCCGCCAATACCGACTTTCTTTCCATCAACGCAGCCTTTATCAATCAGGTAATCTATGCCGTCAATTACATCATCAAATTCGCCGGCAGCAAGATCACCAAAACCCAATTTTGAAAATTCAACTCCCCTGCCTGAACTTGAGCGGTAATTGGGAAAAAATCCAAAATAATCTTTCGCAGCAGCAACCTGTCCCCACTTGCCGTAATTAGTGTTCCATCCGTTTTGCTCTGCTGCTTCAGGTCCGCCATGTATATAAGCGATGAGCGGATATCTTTTCCCTTCTTCAAAGTTTAATGGATACATCAACACTGCTTCAATCTCAAGACCATCGCGCGCTTTGTAAGTTATCTTTTCCTGTTTTGCGAGCTTTATACCTGAAAGCCATGGATTATGATCAGTTAATTTTTTCAACTCGCCGTTTTGAAAATTATAGGTGTATAATTCACCGGGATGCACCGGAGTGTTACCGGAAAATGCAGCTATTCCATTATTATAGCTGAAGTTTCCAAATACAACTTTGCCGCCTTCAATAACAAGCTTACTTTCTTTACCGTCGATGGTTTGTTCGCGCAGCGTTTTATCAACGCCTTCTTCTGATGAGTAGACAACGGTTTTTGCATCTTTCCAGGTTATTGCATCAACAGAGCCGATAAATCCAAGCGAATAATTTCTAAGCTCATTAAACGGTTTTGGATTTGTAACATCTGCAATAAACAAACTGCCGCTGACAGGATCGGTTATATCTACGCCGGCAACAAAAGCTATGTGCTTATTATCAGGACTCCAGGCAATGTTGGAAAGCTTGCCCGGATTATCAACAACTTTTGTCTTTGCGCCGGTCTTTGGATCTATTACATAAATTCTTTTGAACATATAAGAATCGTCAACAAGATTTCTTTCTGCAAGCTGTGCAAGAATTTGTTTGCCGTCGGGGCTCCATGCAAAATCAAACACGGTAATGCTTGAAGTAAGCTTACGCGGCTCTTTGGAATTAATATCCTGCAAATAAAGATTTAAATGAAGCCATTCCTCTTCATAAATTTCTGCATCAAAGCCGCGTGCAAGCAGGTCTTTCTTTCTTTGCACCTGCCCGTCTGTAGAAACAAATGCAAGAATTTTTCCATCCGGGCTTAGCTGGAACTGAGATATCGATTGATCCCATGAAGTTAAAGCTTTAGGTGTACCACCGGATGCATTTATCTGATAAACCTGCATGGTTTTTACATCACCCCTGACAGACCTGAATAAAATTGATTTTGAGTCGGGCGACCATTGTAATGAAAACAAAGTTCCTTTATCTGTTATAATAGCATTTGATTTACCGGAAGCTATATCGTAAACGTACAGGTGGCGATAGTCCGTGCCGGGGTCATCGGTAAATGGTCTTGGCGCAAACAGTACGTAAGCGATCATTTTTCCGTCAGGCGAAATTGCTGTTTCGGTTACAAACTGCAGGTCAAATATGTTATAAGATGTAAGCACATTATCCTGCGCATTCAAATTATTGAATGCGGATATTGCGAGAATAAGAAAGAGTATTCTTAATAATTTCATCGTTTTTTACTCCTGTTTTTTATTGAAATGTGTTCCAAGTTACTGAAAACAGATAAGTTAGAAAAGTAAAACCGGAATGATGAACTAATTTTTTTTGTCAGGAAGCACCAGTTTTCAATGGTTTATTAATCTACTTTTAATACCATTTATCAGCGTATGGCGGCGTTTGTATTGTATGATTTGAAAAGCAGCTTTTGATTCACCAGATTAGTAAGGAACAATCTTACTTTCACATCAGGAGAATTTTACTAATGGTTAAATTTTCAGCGCTGTTTCAACTCTATATTCTTTTCTCTGTTTTTGCATATCCGCAAAATAAGGCTGAAGTATTAGTGCTCGGGACTTTTCACTTTGCATTTCGCGATCTGGATATAATTAAAACGGACGAAAGCAATAAAATTGATATTCTTTCACCGGAAAGACAGGCAGAACTGGTTGATGTTATAGAAAGATTGATAAAATTCAATCCGACAAAAATTGCAATCGAACAAAGGTCATGGTCACAACCGATCATAGATTCTTTATATAAGAAGTATCTTTCCGACAGTCTCGGATTACCAGTTGGTGAAATGTATCAACTCGGCTTCAGGATGGCTAAAATGCTGAACCATAATCAAATATATTGTATTGATGAATGGTGAAATCTTAGCGCCTATGGAAAATTAGAAAAAGATAATTTCGAAATTAATCCGGATAAGATAGATTTCTTTAACAAGCTAAAAAAATATATTGTTTCTGTTTATGCAGCAGCAGCTATTGAGGATAAGCAAAAAGATGAATATAAATATCTGACTTTAACAAAGATTCTGCTGCGGATCAACCAGCCCGAAAAAATCAAATCCGACCATGAGCAGTATTTTATCAGAACATTCTTATTTGAGGAAAGTGAAAATGATTACGACGGCGTTGACTGGCTTACTGCTTCATGGTTTAACAGGAATCTGAGGATATTCAGAAATATTCAGAGGATAACTGATAGTTCTGATGAGAGAATATTGGCTATATATGGCAGCGGACATCTTGCACTACTTAAACAATATATTGAAGACTCACCCGATCATACATTCGTATCAGCGGTTGATTATCTGAAATAGACATAAAAAAGCCCGCATGTTTTTAGCGGGCTTTAAACTGATTATTCTCCGCCGTTTATTTTGTTACATCAATCAGCTGTGGTAAAATTTCCTGTTGTTGTTTATCACCGGTTTGTTTTGCTGTTTTTTTAACCTCTGTGATTTTACCGTTCTTCAGCTCAAGGCTTAATCTTTTTGCTTTGTAAAGATTTGTAATTGCTTCCATCATACCGGCGGAGTGAACTGAAACAGTGCGGTTTTCTTCGGGGCGGAAGATGAAGTTGCCCGGCAGTCCTTCAATATTTCCGTCGAAAGCTACTCCAACTACTTCAGCATTCCTGTTTATTACCGGGCTTCCGGAATTACCGCCAATTATATCATTGGTTGATACAAAATTGTACGGAGTTTCAAGCTTAAACTCAGCAGGCGGGTTTTGCCACTTTTCGGGTAAGCTCCATGGAAATTCTTTGTTGAAAGAATAGAACCTGTCGTACAATCCATAGAATGTTGTAATCGGCGGAGCAATTGTTCCGTTATACGGATAACCTTCAACCACACCATCAGCAAGCCGTAAAGTAAATGTTGCATCCGGTGGAATGGAGGTGCCATAAACTTCAAAAAGTGCACGACCGAGTTTTTGGTTGTGTGCTGCTTCACGGGAAGATATTTCCTTTGCTTTCATTTGCAATTCAATTCTTCTGTCTCCGGTATTTTGAGCAAAATAAATGAACGGATCACCTGAATTTAGTATTGCATCAGGTCCTTTTTCTACGGCAGTTTTTATTTTTTCTCTGCTTGTTAATATAGAATTGTTCAGCATATAATCTGCTGCGGATTTACCTGTTCTGCCGCCGGTCATTGTTTTTACGAGATGATGATCACCACCGAGATACCTGATCATTCTGTCAATTTGTTTTTCGAGAAGTCGATTCTGCATAGTATAATCGAAATCTTCGGGGAATATTTCATCAATAGTAAATTGAAGTTCTTCACCCTGATATAAATCCCCTCTCTGATCTTCAGGTAATTTTAGTTGTTCGGCTAATTCAATCATATCTTCAGCTATAAAGAAGTATTGAGCGCTTGTGAAGTTATTAAGATTAAAAACGAAGAACTCATTAGTAAATCCGCGTAACTGATTACGGGTTGAAGCTATGTTTTCCCAGATGTCTCCATAATTTGCATTCAGTACAGGATCATTTTTAATTATGTTTTGAAAACTCATTTCAAAATCTTTTTTTCTGTGCATCAGTATCTGGTCGCGGAGTCCTTTAAGAATACCTGTATATGCTTTTTGAGAGTTTAGAAGGCTGAATAACGTATTTTCGAGTTCGTTTCTTCTTTCAGGCTGCTGGTTTAAAGTTTCAGAATAAACCTCGATGAGGTCTTCGAGCAGGCTTAGCGTTCTCGGATATTGAATATCTCTTGCAAATTCAAGCTGTGCAAAGGTATTTAACCTGTTAGTGCTGCCGGGATTGCCAACTACAAAAACAGCTTCACCGGGGGCTGCGCCGTATTCACTCCATCTGAAATAATTATCTGTTTTAAGCGGATTACCATCTTCATCATATACTCTGAAAAAAGTTACATCCATATTGTAACGGGGGTAAGTGAAATTATCCGGGTCTCCGCCGAAATAACCGAGCTGTTGTTCCGGTGCAAACACAAGTCTTACATCCGTATATCTTTTATAACCATAAAGAGAATATTTTCCGCCGTTGAAAAGACGAACAACGGAACATATTAAACCTGTTTCTTCACTTTCGAGAGATTCTATATCGCTTATAATTTTTCTTTCGTTAGCGACTCTTTCTTCATCTGTTGTTCCTTTATCAATTGCCTCGTGCACCTGTGCAGTAACATCTTTAATCAGAACAAGCTGATCAACATACAGATCAGGCACCTGTCTTTCATCTTCAAGGGATTCAGCCCAATAGCCGTCAGTGGGAAGGTCTTCGTTCTCACCTGATACACCGGTAATGCTTTCTCTTGCACAGTGGTGATTTGTCATAACCAATCCATCTTCAGAGACAAAGGAAGCCGAGCAATAATTTGCAAATCTTAATGCCGATAGTCTTATGTGGTCAAACCATGCCTGGTCAGGTCTGAAATTGTATTCTTCTTCGAAATAATCCATAGGAGGGTATTCGAACGTCCACATTTTTCCGGTATCAAATTTACCGGCTTTAACGGTATCAAGATTTAACCAGCTAAATTGATTGTAGCCGGGTTGATAAGTCTGCTGCATATCTGTAGTACCGGCGCAGCCGGCAAAGAACATCAATGACAATGCAAGCAATCCGTTTATTACAAGATTTCTGAATAAGTTTTTCATTTCTTTCCTTTAGAATTGAATGATAATATTTGGATGATTCAAAATTACCAAAATGGGGGATTTAATGAAAAGAATTTGCGGCTATTGTTAAAGCTTTTCCCGATTTTCGATTGCAAACTTTATTAAAGCATGTGAACCATGAATATCTAATTTGTCACAAATATTCTTACAGTGATTATCAATAGTTTTCGGACTGAGGTTTAATTCTTTTACAATTTCTTTGCTGGTTTTATTCAGCGAGATCAATCTCAAAGATGCAAGCTATCAAAGAGCCAATTGCACAGAAAATATTAAGCATAGCCAAGAGAGAATTTAACTTTAACTTTTCACTTATTTTCTATGATGTAACTACCTTGTACTTTGAAAGCGATAGAGCCGATGATTTTCGGAAACCCGGATTTTCAAAAGACAATAAGTTTAACAAACCACAGATAATATTGGGTTTAATAGTAACCAGGGAAGGCTTTCCGTTGTGGTATCAAATATTTGAGGGAAATAAATTCAAAATATTATATGTTTTGGAAGGACACACTTTAATTCCGATTATCAAAGACTTTAAGAACAAACATAAGGTTGATGCCATCACAGTTGTAGCTGATGCAGCAATGATAAGTAGTGAAAACATTAAATTACTTTCTTCGGCTTCTGTTAATTACATAGTAGGAGCCAGATTGGCAAATCTTCCGCTTTCTTTAATAAAGACAGTTTCAACCAAGTCGAATCGCTCTGATGGAATGAAAACAAGGGTAAATGCTGAACTTGGAGATTTAATATGTGAATATTCTGAGAAACGCTACCGAAAAGATAAACGGGAGATGGATAGTTATATTAGAAAAGCAGAAAGTCTGGTAAAACAACCAGGTAAAATTAAAAAGACAAAATACGTTAAAATCCAGAATCAATCATACCAATTGAACAAACCACTAATAGAGAAGAACAAATTACTGTTGGGAATAAAAGGATATTACACAAACTTAGAACAATCAGAAGCAGATGAGAAAACCATCATAGAGCACTATCACAATATTTGGCATATTGAACAGGCATTTAGGATAACAAAAAGTGATTTACAGATACGGCCCATATATCATTATAAAAAAGAGATAATAGAACTACACGTGTTGATATGTTTTATGGCATTGGCAGTTTGCAAGTATATGGAGTTAAAGACGAAGCAATCAACACGGTCAATATTAAAACAATTAAAGAGTGTAACTGATGCGATGATAAAAAACAGGTTCAATGGTCAAGAGATAATTTTACGATCAGAAATCAACTCAAATACAGAAACAATATTAGAAAAATTGCGTATTTAGCTGTTTTTTATTTGTAATCTGCTCTGTCATACTAAAAATCACAAGTCAGGATAATATAGCTGTTGGACATCTTGAATCAGCCTTCCAGACTTTAACACCGGCGCTTCAGCAGTTGCAGCCCAAGGTGCAATCAGCGATTATGTCTAACCCGATGATAATGACAAACGAATCCCTTCTCAATTTAATGCAATACGGCAGCCATGAATATTTCACTGATGTGAGCGAGGATATCTTCAAGGTAAAAACTATTGTTGAAGAGAAGAGACAAGAACTTGTTGAAAAACTGGAGGCTAATGAAATACAGGTAAGTGAACAATACAATTGCGGGCAATTCGCCGAAGGTTCATCTCAATCTCAATTATGCGACAAACAGTTAAGAGGTGCATTATTTGAAACAAGTGTAGCAATTTATAATACGTATTTAACTTCTGTTGAACAGGACCTTGTGCAATGCCACGAGAAGCTCAGAAAATTTATCTATTACATTAACTCTAACATTACAGCACTGCCGGATAAAAGTAACGATGCTGTCAGGTTTTATATTTATGATGCAAGTACTGCTTCTAATTTATTAATTTCAAACTTTTTACAACTAATAGATATTTATTGCCCGCATCCGGAATTTATAAAGAAACCGGATTTTTGATTTACCAGAAGTTTCTTTCTTATCGGAATACAAATATCAATTAAAAAAAGGGTTGATTGCCGTTAAAAAACAAGGCTATTCAACCCTTTATCATTAGAGGTTAAGTGCTTATTTCATTTTACCGTTGATCATTTCATAAGCGAGCCGGTCCGCTTTATAAATATGCTTAATAACTTCAAGCATACCCTGTGAAGCTACAGAGATCATTCTGTTTTCTACCGTATCATAAATGAAATACCCGGAATTACTTTCAATGTTTCCATCAAATGCAAGCCCGATGATTTCTTTGTTTTTATTTATAACTGCACTGCCGGAACTGCCGCCTACAATATCGTGTGTGCTTGCAAAATTGAATGGTGTGGAAAGATTAAACTCTGCCGGAGGACTTTGCCAGCGTTCAGGTAAACTCCACGGATATTTTTTATCGTGTGAATAGTAGCGGTCATACAATCCATAAAAAGTTGTTTTAACAGGAGCAATCGTGCCGTTATATTCGTACTTCTTCATTACTCCATCACCTATTCTTAATGAAAATGTACCGTCTGGTGGAATAGAAGTTGCATATACTTCAAAGATCGCCTGACCCAAAAGATTTTCATTAACAGCTTCACGCGTACTTAGTTCTGACTGGAGTTTTTGTAATTCTGCCAGCCTGTCCTTGGTATTTACGATAAAGTTAATAAAAGGATCATCCGATTTCAGGATAGCATCAGCGCCCTGGTTAGCAAGCTTAATAACATTTTCCTTTGTTGCAATAACAGATTTACTAAGCGCATAATTAACGGCTGCATCTCCCTCATTTCCACCGAAAAGTTTACGGACGAGAGGATTATCTTTACCGAGATTCATGTTCATTAAACCCGCCTGAACACGAAGCCGTTTATCGTGAACTGGTTTATCAAAATTATCCGGGAAAATTGCATCAATAGTATGTTCAAGCTCATCCTGCTGATAAACTATTGCTCTTTCATCTTCGGGTTTATTAAGTTCTTCAGCCAGCTTAACAAGATTTATTCCAACATCAAAATAACCGCTTAATAAGAACTGACTTCTGTTATAAGCAGATAGCTCGTTTGCAAATTTTCTTTGTTCATCTTTAATAGCGGCAATATTATCCCACACTTTTCCATATTTCTCCATCATTACAGGGTCAGACATAACTGCATTTTTCAATGAGCGTTCAAAATCTTTTTTCCTTGCCATCAGGTATGGATTTCTTAAACCTCTTAATACGCCCGAAAATCTTTTATTATTATTAGCGATGTTAGAAAGATTATTCACAAACTCATTGTATCTCTCAGGATGTACTTCCATCAGTTCTTCTACTGCTGTTTGCATTTCATCCATTACGAATGAATTTATTCTGTAAGTAAAATCGCGCAAATATTCAAGCTGTGCGACTGTTTTAAGCTTCATTGTGTTACCGGGATTCCCAACAACGAAGGTCGGTTCACCTTCTTCAGCGCCGTTTTTACTCCACCTGAAAAAGTTTTCAACTTTAACCGGTTTGCCTTCATCATCGTATGCTCTCCAGAAGGCACAATCAAGGCTGTATCGCGGGTAAGTGTAATTATCCGGATCGCCGCCGTACAACCCTAATTCAGATTCAGGGATCAGAACCAATCTTACATCATTATATCTTTTGTACCCGTAAAGTGAATATCTGCCGCCGCTGTAAAGCGTAACCACATGGTAAATAAGTCCGGTTTCCTGGGCAGCATTATTTTGGAGTTCGGCAATTTTATCAGCTTTTTTCTTTGCTTTTTCTTCTTCTGTTGTTCCCTCAGCAATTGCATTTAGTATTTCATTAGTTACATCCTGAATAGAAACCAACTGATCAACAAAGAGTGTAGGTACACGTCTTTCTTCCTCAAGAGTTTTGGCATAGAAACCGTCACGTCGCAGGTCTTCACCTTCTTTTTGAATCTGGGGCAGCAGGAAATCGGAGCAGTGATTATTAGTCATTATTAATCCATCTTCAGATATGAAAGAACTTGAGCACCACTGACCAAATCTTATAGCAGACATTCTCACATCGTCAAACCAATCCTGTGTGGGTCTGAAACCGTATTCCTGTTCAAAAAAATCTGAGGGCGGAAAATCAAACGTCCACATCTTACCCGTATCAAAACGGAGGGCTTTAACAGTATCGAGCAATATACCATTATAAACCTGTCCGGTCGGCTGGGAAAAAGATGTGGAAACAAAAAGGAAAAGCAGAATAACAGGTAAAAACAATTTTGATGTTTTCATATAACAATCCTGATTATTTAAAAAATAAAAATAAAGTTAAACCAAAGGGCAAATCCTGACAAACTGCCAATCATTAATAGAAGCCGTTTGTCATAAAGAATTACAGCTAAATAATAAAGTTATAGATCAGATGCTTATAAGAAATGGAAGCCTAACAGTCAGAAAGTGACGGTTAGAGAAACAGATTATTAAACCGAACTAACAGAACGAACTAAATATAGGAATCCGGTTGATAGAGAGGTTCTATCTCCCACTCGTCTTCAATTGTACCGATGCAATGTGAGCATTTCGGAACCGTGAAAACAACCTTTTCTTCACTTGGATTAGCCCTGACAAAATTCAGTATGGTTCTGCAGCTTGCACATTGTACAATGTGCGATGTAGTGGTTTTCAAACTGCAATCCGGACAGATGAACCCTAATTCTCCGGGTGTCTCTTCAGGATTAACCAGGAATATTGAGTTGCATCTTGTGTTGTTACATTTGGCGAAATGCCATTTAACAGTACCTTTAGTAACGATAGTTATCTTCCTATTATTTTTAGGTGACAAACTTAAGGTCAAATATATAAAAATTCTATTGAAAAATAATTCTCTTAAAAATTTTTTTAATCATTGTCTGCCGTTATCCGGTATATAATGGAAACGTTAAGAGAATTTTATAAATTTGCGTCGGAAAATTAAATCATTAATTGCTTAAATATACACCCAATTAACATTCCGCCTGATTTTATTACCCTAATCATTAAGGAGTTGAAGTATATGGACAGATTAAACTGCTTTAAAGCATATGACATAAGAGGCAAAGTTCCCTCTGAATTAAATGCTGAACTTGCTTATAAGATCGGAAGAGCTTACGCTGATCATATAAATGCCCGGAAAGTTGTTATAGGACACGATATCCGAAAGTCCTCAGATTTACTTTCCGATTCACTAACCAAAGGATTTATTGACAGCGGGGTTGATGTGATAGACCTCGGCTTATGCGGCACAGAGATGATTTATTTCGCTACGCCTTACTTTAATGCAGATGGCGGTGTTATGATAACTGCAAGCCATAATCCTCCTGAATATAACGGGATGAAATTCGTTAAAAAAGATTCGGTGCCTGCAGGATATAATTCCGGATTAAATGATGTTGAACAAATGATAATTCAGGATCAGTTCAAGCCGGTAAGTGAAAAAAAAGGTTCTGTGGTAAAACAGAATGTAATGAAACCTTTTATTGATAATCTTAAGAAGTTCTATAATGCTGATAAGATAAATCCTTTCACAGTTGTTGTTAATGCCGGGAATGGATGTGTTGGACCTGCATTGGATGCCCTGGAACCTTTTCTGCCGGTTAAAATGATAAAAGTTTTTCATGAACCGGATGCTGATTTCCCGAACGGTGTCCCAAATCCGTTACTTCCTGAAAACAGACAACCCACCATCGATTCAGTATTAAAGAATAATGCGGCAATCGGGGTAGCCTGGGATGGTGATTATGACCGCTGCTTCTTCTTCGATGAAAAAGGAAATTTTATTGAAGGATATTATATAGTGGGATTACTTGCCAAATCAATTCTTCAGAACAATCCCGGTGAAAAAATTGTGCACGATCCGAGGCTTGTCTGGAATACAATTGAGATAGTTGAAAAAGCCGGTGGCATCGCTGTGCAATCACCAAGCGGTCATGCTTTTATTAAAGAAAAAATGCGCGAGGTTAATGCCATTTACGGCGGCGAGATGTCAGCTCATCACTACTTTCGTGATAATGCTTATTCTGATAGCGGTCTGATTCCCTTTGTATTGATATTACAGTTGATGTCTGAAGAAAATAAAAAACTATCGGAACTGGTTGGTGAGATGATAAGTGATTATCCCTGTTCGGGTGAGATAAACTCTACCATCTCCGATCCGGCAAAAAAAATTGAAGAAATAGACAAGCTGTTCACCGGAGGAAAGAGAGATTATTCGGATGGTTTGAGTATTGAATATCCGGACTGGCGGTTTAACCTCCGTATGTCAAACACAGAACCGATTGTAAGGCTTAATGTTGAAAGCAGAGGTAATGAAAAATTAATGAAAGAAAAAACTGAAGAGTTATTAAAGCTGATAAGGAATTGAAAATAGTTCAGATTCAGGTTTAATTTAACATTGCCTGAACCTGAACGGCATAAATTTATTGCAGAACTTCAACCTTGAATGGAACTCTTATTTTTTCCCATTCGAGGTTTATAACAGTGGAATATGTTGTCATATCTGTAAAAGTGTACCGAAGCCATTCTACCGGGGATTGATTAACAACCGATTTTACTTTTATTCTGAGTGCATCCTGCGATTCATTATACTCAAATGCCCCCCACTGATCTGCTACTTTATTAAATATGAGAATCCACTCTTTTTCCGATGGTATTGTGAAAAAGCTGTATGAACCTGCCGGAAGTTTTTTGCCTTCAATAATAACATCTGTACTGAATGTAAACTTGGTTGCCTCATCCGCACCCGAGCGCCAAACCCTGTTGTATGGCACAAGCTCACCCCATATTGTTCTACCTTTTACACCGGGGCGGCTGTAAGAGATTGTTATATCAGTAAAGCCGACTGTTTGCATTACCCCGGCTTTGGGACTTACACGAACTTTTTTTTGCTGGGCATTGGTTTCGTAAATAAAATTAGTCAATATCAAAATCACAATTAATAAACAAAAGCCTGTGCAGTTAGTCAAAGTTTTCATCAATCTTCTCCGGTTGTTAAAATTTCTGCAATAAGTTTAAGAAAGCTAATTGGATATTTCAAATTACTTTTTTTTGCTTTGCAATTAATCACGTTACAAGTGAACAAGACTAAACAAGGGCTCACTTATCATTATTCCTGCAGCACGATCTTTAATGCCAATATCACACGATTAATATCATCTCTATTATTATAAAAATGTGGAGAAAACCTCAGCAATCCTTCCCGCAAAGATAAATGAATTTTTTGTGCGCTTAACTCTTTAAAGATTCTTTCGGCGTTATCATGTTTTATTGTAACTATACCGGAAAGGTTTTGACTGCTGTAATCGTTCAATACCGGGTGGATATCCTCTTTTACAAGTTCGTTAAAAAAATATAATGTATTATCAAGCACTGTTTCCTCTATCAAATCCCACCCGAATTCGTTAAATAAATCAAATGAAGCCTGCATTGCATAAATTCCGAAAGTGTTCAGGGTGCCCGTATGAAAACGATCGGCAGACTCACGTAATTCAAGCTTATAATCCAGAAAATTCCATGCATTCTTCACTGAAAACCATCCAACATTGTGCGGAATCATTTTTTGCTGAAGCGATTCGCTTACATAAATGAAGGCAAGCCCTTGCAAACCGAGCATCCACTTCTGAGTGCCTGATGCAAGAAAATCTATGCTGCATTTCTGCACATCAAGCTTGATTGCACCCAAACCCTGAATTGCATCAACACAAAGGATTATTCCTTTTTCCCGGCAGACTTTTCCGAGTGTTTCTAAATCAATTCTGTATCCGGATAAAAACTGTACCCAGCTAACCGAGATTAATCTTGTCTGAGAACTGATCTTTTCAATTATATCTTCGGCAGTTACCACACCGTTGTGCGATTTCACAAACTCAATCTCAACTCCATATCGTTTGAGATTAAGAAAAGGATACACATTTGCAGGGAATTCAACATCATTCAAAATTATTTGATCACAGCGTTTCCAGCTTATGCCGTTTGCGATGACGTTAAGCCCGTTTGAAGTATTGTCAGTAAAAGCAATACTATCAGAAGTGGTATTAAGCATTTTTCCGATTTCACTTTTTACATTCAGTGATGTCTGAAGGAATTTTTCGTATTCATCCATTTCAGACGTACTCCGTGTCTCCAGTAACATCTGAATTATTTCTTTTACTTTTACAGATACCGGACCTGTTGAAGCGTGGTTAAAATATACTCTTCCTTCAGTAATATGTGGAAAATATTTACGTGCTTTATCAGGATTCATATTTGCAATAACTTTTGTTTTGATTCGGCAAATCTAACATTTTGCATACGAAATTACCTTTCAACCGAATACTTTTGAAATTCGATGCAATAATAATTAGATTTTGAGAAGAAAAAATAATAATAACTTCTTAATAACCATCAAAATAAACCTCAGATATGGCAAAGCGAGCAACATACCCCAAACCGGCTAAAGCGAAGGAATTGAAACCAGAGGATTTACGCTGGACTTGTGACCCTGACGCCCTCGAATTCGATTCGACCGTTGATATTGAACCTATCGAAGGAATACTCGGGCAGGAACGTGCATTAAAAGCGATTAAACTCGGTGTAGATCTCAGATCCCCCGGTTATAACATTTATATTGCCGGACTTTCCGGAACCGGAAAAGCAACATCAGTAAAACAAATATTAGAAACCATCAGCTCAAACTGTCCGCCTCTTTTTGATTATGCTTATGTTAACAACTTTAAAGATCCAGATCGCCCTATGCTTCTTACTTTCGGTGTGGGAAAAGCGAAAGCATTTAAACAGGATATGAGTGCGGCAATAAATCTGCTGGTTCAAAAAGTTCCCCGCGCACTGGAAAGTGAAAGTTACCTTAGCAAACGAAAAAAAATTATAGCTCAGTTTAATGAAAAAGAACAAAAGCTGATGAATGCTTTCGAAGAAAAACTACAAAAGGATAATTTTACACTCGGGCAAATAAAAATTGGCGAGGTTGCACGTCCCGATATACTTCCTGTTATAGACAACCAGCCGCAGCCGATTTTTAATCTTGAAGAATTAGTTCAGAAGGGTACGCTCACAAAAGAATCTGCACAGGATATTTTAACTAAATACAACAGCCATCAGCAAGAGCTGCAGGTTCTCTTTAAAAGGGGGTTGCAACTGAGCCAGGAATTCCAGGAGAAGCTTAAACACCTTGAAATAGAAGCTGCTGAAGGAGTTGTAAAAGGAGTATTAGAAAATCTCCACGAAAGGTATGCAGATTCAAAAGTATCCGAATACCTTGAGCAAGCCGGCAAAAACATTCTTGAAAACATACAAATATTTAAAGGCGCTAAACCACAGGGCGAGACAACACCGGAAGGATTTACGATTGACTACTTCAAAGAATATGAAGTGAATGTAATTCTCGATAACAGTGAAACGCAAGGCTGCCCTGTTGTAATTGAAACTTCGCCATCATTTACCAACCTTTTCGGAACTATTGAAAAAATGAGTGACGGCAGAGGTGGATGGTACAGTGATTTCACCAAAATTAAATTGGGTTCATTGCTGCGTGCAAACGGCGGCTACCTTGTGCTTAATGTGATTCACCTTTTTGAAGAGCCATATGTATGGAGAACCTTAAAGCGTGTTCTCACATACAGGAAGCTTGAAATTCAGGAACTGCCAAATCCGTTCCAGATATCAACTTCAACATTAAAGCCGGAACCAGTTAACATTGATACCAAGGTTATCCTGATTGGCAGCCAGTGGATTTATTCTTTTCTTGCTTCACGCGAATATGATTTTAAAAAAATGTTTAAAGTGAAAGCCGATTTTGATTATGAGATTAAAAGAACAGACCGTGTAATAATTGAGTACTCAAAAGTTATAAAGAAACTGATTAAAGAAGAGGGGCTTCTTGAATTTGATAAATCAGCAATAGCTGCCCTGCTTGAACTGGGGGCATTATTTGCAGGAAGTAAATATAAACTGACAACGAGGTTTTCACGCATAGCAGATATTGCACGCGAAGCAAACTTCTGGGCATTGGATGATGGTTTTGAAATTGTTAATGCCGCACACGTTAATAAGGCTTACAATCTTACACGGCATCGGCACGGTATGCTTGAATCCAAATTTGATGATATGATTGAAGATGGAACTCTGCTGCTGGATACAGATGGCGAGCGCATTGGACAGATAAACGGTTTAGCAGTTTACAGTGCAGATTTTTATTCGTTCGGAAGACCAACAAGAATTACAGCAACTGTTTCACTAGGGAGTGGAAACATTATCAATGTTGAACGTGAAGCCGGTATGAGCGGTCGTCATTACAATAAGGGTGTGCTGATAATTTCTGGTTACTTCAGGGAAACATTCGGGCAGGATCTGCCGCTCTCATTTAATGCAAATTTAGTCTTTGAGCAATCATATGGTACGGTTGACGGTGATAGCGCTTCCTGTGCCGAGATTTTTGCTTTACTCTCAACTCTTTCAGGTTTACCAATCAAACAATACATTGCCGTTACCGGTTCGCTTAATCAGAAGGGTGACGTACAGCCAATCGGCGGAGTAAATGAAAAGATTGAGGGCTTTTTTGATATATGTAATAAAAGAGGCTTAGCAGGAAATCAAGGGGTTATTATTCCTGAAAAGAATGTGAAAGAACTTATGCTTAAAAAAGAGGTTATTGAAGCTGTGCGTAATAAAAAATTCCATATATATGCAATTGACCGGGTTGAAGAAGGTATCGAAATCTTAACCGGTGTTCGTGCAGGCAAAAAACAAAAGGATGGCACCTATGAAAAAGACACCATCTTTTATCTTGTTGAAAATAAAATAAAAGATTTGTTTGAGAAGTCACGAAGATTCAGAACAAACGACCAGGCTCAACAGAAAAAGAAAAAAACAAAATGATTCACAGCAGCAGCAATATATTCACAAAAACTAAAATCCTGGCAACATTAGGCCCGGCTACCCATTCCGCTGAATTGATAAAGAAAATGATTTCTGCCGGAATGGATGGTGTGAGGTTAAATTTTTCGCACGGTGATCATCAGTTTTATTCAAAAATCTTTGGAGAGATTCATTCAGCTTGCGTTGAGGAAAGTACTCCCCTGGCTGTACTGATCGATCTGCAGGGACCTAAGATGAGAATTGGTGAACTAACACAGCCTGAAATCGAAATTTATTCGGGCGAACGAATTGCAATTACAACGCAGGAAATTCTTGGAACAGAAAAAATTATCTCCACTTCATACCATTCGCTTGCTGATGATGCTCATACCGGTGATTTGATCTTAATAGATGATGGCTTAATCAGACTGAGAATCATCCAAAAGAAAGAAAATTCCGTGCTGTGCGAAATAGAAGCCGGAGGAATTTTAAAGCCTCGTAAAGGAATGAACCTCCCGGGTATGAAATTATCTACACCTTCAATTACCGAAAAGGATTATTCAGATATTAAATTCGCTCTGGAACACCATGCGGACTTTATTGCGCTTTCTTTTGTACGGAGTGCAGATGATATACTAAAGCTAAAACAATGGTTAAAAAATCATGGTAAAGAAAAGCCTGTAATTGCAAAAATTGAAAAGAAGGAAGCTATAGATGATTTTGATCAAATTTTAAAAATATCTGACGGTATTATGATTGCGCGCGGCGACCTGGGGGTTGAATTATCCCCTCAGGAAGTTCCGATTGTTCAAAAACAAATTATCAGGGAATGTAATGCGGTTGGTAAATTAGTTATAACTGCAACCCAGATGCTGGAGTCAATGATAAACAATCCAATCCCGACTCGTGCTGAAGCATCCGACGTTGCTAATGCAGTTCTTGATGGCACCGACGTAGTAATGTTGTCGGGTGAAACATCCATTGGTAAATATCCTCTGCGCGCAGTTCAGATAATGAATGATGTAATCAAACGAATTGAACAGCAGCTTCCGGAAAGAAGTTTTACAGATTATATTATTCCTGAATCGATTGAAGAAAATTTGTTCGATTCTGTTGGTAAAGCTATCGCTTCCATATCGCAGCAAACTAATGCATCAACAATTGTTGTGTTCACCTTTCAGGGCAGAACGGCACGCAATCTCTCCAAGTTCAGACCGGAAAGTAAAATTATTGCCGTGTCGAATAGTTTTGATACCATGAACAATCTATGCCTGTACTGGGGAGTCACTTCAGTATTCATGGAAGATATCATAAAAGAAAGTGCTGCTGTTGATAAAGTAAAAAAACTGATTGTTGATGCAGGTCTTGTAAATGAAGGCGAAATAGTTCTTTTTGCAGCCGGAGCGCCATATTCTGAAAAGAGCAGAGCAAACTGGCTGCGCTTTGAAGCTGTGTAGATTTTTACATCTCTTTGTTTTATTTTCTATTAAGAGAATACAATGAACGATAAGGATAAATTTTAAAGATGTTAACAACCGTTGTAAACGAAAAAATGGTGCCTGCAAAATGGTGGGAGCCTGCTGAAAAGGATAAAATACTTTGCACTTTATGTCCACGTTATTGTAAAATTGGCAAAGGACAGCCGGGCTTCTGTTATATAAGACAAAATCACGGCGGACAACTTTATACTATAGGATATGGAAGACCAACAGGTTTTGCAATTGACCCTATTGAAAAAAAACCATTAAATCATTTCTATCCCGGTTCTTCAATTTTAAGTTTTGGAACTGCGGGTTGTAATCTTGGATGCAGGTTTTGTCAGAACTGGTCAATCAGCAAAGCCAAACTTGATGACGAAAATTCAATTGAAGCCTCTCCTGAAGATGTTGTGATGCTTGCCAGGCAATACAATGCACCCTCAATTGCATTCACTTATAATGACCCCACAATTTTCGGCGAGTATGTAATTGACATTTCAAAGCTCGCAAGGCAGGAAGGCATAAAAACTGTAATGGTAACTGCTGGTTATATTGATAAAGAAGCCCGGAAAGATGTATATAAATATATTGATGCCGCAAACGTTGACCTTAAAGCCTTCACAGAAAGATTCTACTTTAAGCTTACTTTCTCTTCATTAAGTTCTGTGCTTGATACTCTGATCTGGTTAAAGAATGAAACTAATGTCTGGTTCGAAATTACTACGCTCTTAATACCTGATGAAAATGATTCGAGTGATGAAATTCAGCAAGAGTGCGAATGGATATTAAACAATCTGGGTGATGAAGTCCCGCTTCATTTTACGGCATTTCATCCTGACTTTAAGATGCTTAATAAGCAGCGTACACCGGAATCAACTCTTACAAGGGCACGTAATATAGCTCTCAGGTCAGGAATTAAGTTTTGTTACGTAGGAAATGTTTTCAATAAAGAAGGTCAGACAACATTTTGCCCGAATTGTAAAAGAGCATTGATTGCCCGAGACTGGCACACAATACAATCAAACAAAATGCAGGGTAATACCTGTTACAATTGCGGAACAAAAATTCCCGGCAGGTTCACAGTTTAAGAAATCAATCCTCTTAATAATTAATTCCTCAACAACCATTGTTTCCTTAATAATTTTTTTAATGATAGGGTATTTAATATTAAATTTGCAGTAAAACATCAGATGGAATTAACATGAAACTCTCATTAAAGAATAAAATTGTGTTTATTACCGGTGCCTCATCCGGTATAGGAAGAGCATGTGCACATGAATTTGCGAAGGAAGGCGCTAATCTTATCCTTTGTGCCAGAAGAGCAGAAAAACTTCAGCAGCTTTCAGAGGAACTGAAAGATAAATACGGAATTAAGGCTCTGAGCATTCTATTAGATGTGAGATCCTACGAGAAAGTTAAGAATGCCGTTAATAGCTTAGGTGACGAATGGAATAAGGTGGATATTATTATAAATAATGCAGGACTTGCGAGAGGGCTTTCAAAAATCTATGAGGGCGACATAACTATGTGGAACGAAATGATAGACACCAATATTAAAGGATTGCTCTACATAACAAGAGAACTGATTCCGGGCATGATTAAAAGAAATTCTGGTCACGTAATAAATATAGGCTCTACAGCCGGTCATGAAACTTACCCGATGGGAAATGTTTATGCGGCGACAAAATTTGCAGTAAAGGCTCTATCCCAATCAATAAGAATTGATGTATTAGGCACAAACATCAGGGTAAGCAGTGTTGATCCGGGAATGGTTGAAACAGAGTTCAGCCTGGTAAGGTTTTCCGGTGATGAACAGCGCACAAAAAAAGTTTATGAGGGAGTAACCCCTTTAACCCCTGAAGATATTGCTGATGCTGCAATATACTGTGCTACACGATCTCAGAACGTTAACGTAAATGAGATAATAATAACTCCCCTATGCCAGGCTTCGTCCAATCATATTAACAGAAAATAAAAGATGCCGGCAAAATATTACCAGCATCTTTTGTTCAACCGAATTAGGTTAGGAATAAGCTAACGTCTCCAGCACCTTCACGAATAACCTCCGGTTCCTCACTGCTGAGGTCGATAACACTTGAAGGAGTAATGTTAAGGCTGCCGGCAGAAAGCATTAAATCTACCTGTGAATTAAAAATATTTTTTATCTCAAATGGATCGTAAAGAATATCTCCCTTACGGTTGGTTGTGCTGGTGCTGATTATCGGATTGCCTAATTCTTCAACTATCATATGAGTTATTTTATGATTCGGCACTCTTATACCAACAGTTTTTCTTTTACTCCAAAGTGTCTTAGGAACATTTTTCGCCGCCGGCAGAATGAAGGTATAGGGTCCTGGCAGAAGATGTTTCATAGTACGATATGCATAATCTGAAACTTTTGCGTATTTGGATATATCTTTAAGATTTGCACATACAAAGCTCATTAATTTTGAATCCGAATCGTGCTTGATAGAAAATATTCTCTCAATCGCCTCTTTGTTAAAAATGTCACACCCGATACCATATACAGTATCGGTTGGATAGATAATTACACCACCATTTTTTAATACATTTACTGCTTTAGAAATATATCTTATCTGGGGGTTGGCAGGATGGATTTCATAGTATTCCATAAGGAATTCCTTTCTTAAAATGTATTTTCCCTTATTCTTGTCAGGTGATTGTGAATAAAAAAAATAACTTTGGTTATAAGATATAAAGGTATTTGTCATTGTCAATAATATTCATCTTAACGGATTTTGATAAAAAACAGCCTCTGGAAGGAGGAAATTATTTTTGAGTTTTTCAAAAATTATTGCTTATATTTACAGTTCAAAATAACCTTAATGGGAAAGATATTTAGGAGTTATAAATGTCCAGAGTATGTCAAATAACGGGCAAGCGACCAATGACGGGAAATAACGTTTCGCATGCACACAACCGTACAAAACGCAGGTTTTTGCCAAATCTTCAGAAAAAGCGCATTTGGGCACAGGAATTAAACCGTTTTGTGACCGTAAAAATGTCTGCGAAGGCAATTAAAGGTATCGCAAAGAACGGCACCTCTGAACTAGCAAAGCTTGTACGAGAGAAGCAGATAAAAGTCAGATAAGAATCATCAAAACAAATACGATTTAAAAAAATAAATCCCATTCCGATAAATCGGGATGGGATTTTTGTTTTTATGGACGGTGGGTTATTCTCTCACTACCCAAACCTTTATCTTTGCTTCAACGCTTGTATTCAGCTTAAGTGACACACCATAAATGCCCAGCGCTTTAATTGGTTCTTCAATTTCAATTTTTCTTTTATCAATTTCAAAACCTTTATCTTTTAACGCATCGGCGATCATTTGCGTTGTAACTGTTCCGAAAATCTTGTCCTCCTCACCTACCTGAACGGGTATTGTAACAGAGATTTTCTCAAATTCAGAGGCAAGCTTCTCAGCAGCCGCTAATTCCTGCTGATGTTTTTTTGTTAGGTTTTTTTTCTCTTCCTCTAACGCCCGAACATTTCCGCTGAGAGCTGCATATGCAATTTTACGCGGGAATAGATAATTAAGCGCATAACCATCTTTAACATCAACAACGTCGCCAATCTTTCCAAGATTTTCGAAGTTTTGTCTCAGTATAACTTTCATTATAAACTCCTTACATAATTTCTACTTAACAGTGTCTGAAACGAAGGCGAGCAGTGCCATATGGCGGGCGCGTTTTATTGCCAAAGCTAACTGACGCTGATATTTTGCGCTTGTGCCCGTTATTCTTTTAGGAATTATCTTGCCTTGTTCTGTTACATATCTCTGCAAAAGCTTAACATCTTTGTAATCAATATACGTTATATTATTCTGTGTAAACCTGCAGACTTTTTTTGCTTTAATTTCTTTTCTCATTTAAAAAATTATTCCTCCTTTAATAAATTTGATTCTTCACTGGAAAGGAATTTATCGAAAGAGTCATCCATATAATCCATATTGGGGGTAAGTGATGCACTTTCCTCCACAAATGAAACAACTTCATTCTCTTCGTCGGTAGCAACATCCAGCCCATTGTCACCATCAATTCTTGACCTTTTATTAAGAAATTGTATCCGCCTGGCTTTAATTTCAACAATACTTCTGCTGTGTCCGTCTTCTGATTTCCAGGTGCGGCTTTGCAGTTCACCGTCAATCAGAACCGCTGAGCCTTTTTTGAGTCGTTCACGGCAGCTTTCTGCAAGCTTATTCCAGGCAACAATGCCTATATAGCAAACGTCCTCCTGCCATTGGTTGAAGCTATCTTTGTATTTTCTGTTTGAAGCAATTGAAAAATTAACTACAGGCGTTTTACTGGTAGTTTCTCTGAAAACAGGATCCTTGGTAAGATTTCCGGCAACAATGACGTAGTTTATTTCGGGCATTTTCAAATCGGCCATATTATTTCCTCCGTACTAAATCATCTAATATTGGTTAGCTTTTGTTTTCTTCATCATCATTTGGAATGACATCCGGTTCAGGGATTATAAGGTCTTCAATCACTTCGGTTTCCTGAACAGAAGCAGCACGGTTTTTCTCAATTTGTTCAAGAGCGTCATTGTCGAGTTTTATAGTAAGGAACCTGAGGATGTTTTCATCGAGCGTGTAACTACGTTCGAGTTTTGAAATAAGGCTGGAGGGAGCAGTCATTCTGAAAAAAACGTAAAAACCTATCTTACTTTTTTTAACCATGTAGGCTAATCGTTTCCTTCCCCAGTTTTCGATTTCAACAATCTCACCACCATTATTGGTAATTGTATCTTTGATCCGACTAATTACCGATTCGATTTGTTCGTCTTCCAGGGCTGCATTTATTATTACAGCACTTTCATACACAATATTTTTCATTAAGGTTTTCACCTCCCTTTGGTCTATGGCCCTCAAATATTAGTTGAGAGCAGGGTTTACGATATAGTTAATTAAAGTGTTTGCAAAGTTATCTAATCAAAGGCGCAATTACAAGTGCAACAACAGACATTAATTTTAACAAGATATTAAGTGATGGACCGGAAGTATCTTTGAATGGATCCCCGACTGTATCGCCCACAACGGCGGCTTTATGCGGGTCTGATCCTTTAAAGTACTTCTGTCCGTTAAATTCAATTCCTTCTTCAAACATTTTCTTTGCATTGTCCCAGGCACCGCCTGCGTTTGCCTGGAAAATTGCCATAAGCACGCCAGCAACTGTAACTCCAGCAATCAAACCTCCAAGCATTTCTTTGCTGCCGATGAAACCGGTTAGTATTGGGATTGCAACTGCCATTAAACCGGGGAGCACCATTTGTTTAATAGCTGATTTGGTCGAAATTTCAACGCATTTTCCATATTCAGCTTTACCATCTGCTTGTTCAAAAATTGCTTTGTCTTCATTCGACCACTCATTCTTATCTTTCCCCTGATTCCTTTTCATAACCTCGAGAGCTGCTTTTAACTGAGGAATAGACAGGAATTGTCTTCTTACTTCTTCGATCATTGACATTGCAGCATGACCAACTGCCTTCATCGCCAGCGCAGAAAACAAGAAAGGAATCATTGCCCCGATAAATAATCCGCCCATAACTTCCGCTTTGGAAATATCAATTGACTTAATCTCTGCCGAAGTCATATATGCACCAAAAAGTGCAAGAGCAGTCAATGCGGCAGAACCAATAGCGAAACCTTTACCAATTGCTGCTGTTGTGTTTCCAACAGCATCGAGCTTATCGGTTCTTTGTCTGACTTCTTTTGGAAGTTCAGACATTTCAGCTATACCGCCGGCATTATCTGAAATCGGTCCATAAGCATCAACAGCTAACTGTATACCGAGAATAGAAAGCATTCCTACAGCAGCAATAGCAATACCGTATAAGCCGCCAAAGTGAAATGAAACAATTATAGCAACTACTATCACAACAATTGGTAATGCTGTTGAAATCATGCCAACACTTAAACCGGCTATTATATTTGTTGCCGGGCCGGTGAGTGATTGTCGTGCTATAGCTTTTACAGGACCTCTTCCGCTGCCGGTGTAATATTCAGTAATCATTCCTATCAGTGCACCGGAAATTATTCCGATAACTGTAGCGAAGAAAATTCCGTATGCAGTGATTGTACGTTCCGTTTCATAGAGAAAATCATAATATGTCCAGGTTGCCGGCAGCAGCCAGTTTATCAGAAACCAGGATGCAATAATCATAAGTATACCGGCAATTATATTACCAAAGTTTAAAGCCTTTTGCGGATCTCCGCCTTCTTTTACTTTTACAAAGAAAGTTCCTATGATTGACATCAGTATTCCAACCGCAGCCAAAGAAAGCGGAAGGATAACGGCGCTGAGTCCACCGGTTTTATCAACAAATTCAGGTAGTATAAAAAATGCTGCCCCTAATACCATAGTTCCGATAATAGAGCCCACATAGGATTCGAATAAATCTGCACCCATACCTGCAACATCACCAACGTTATCGCCAACATTATCGGCAATAGTAGCCGGATTTAGCGGATGGTCTTCGGGTATGCCCGCTTCAACTTTTCCAACGAGGTCTGCACCAACATCCGCAGCCTTAGTATAAATTCCGCCGCCTACCCTTGCAAAAAGAGCAATAGATGATGCACCAAATGAGAAACCCGTAATAATTGTAATAACTTTGGCAAGATTATCCCGGCTATCAATCGTAAATATATCAGCATAAAGAAGGAACAATCCGCTTAGTCCTAAAACACCTAATCCAACCACACCTAAACCCATCACTGAACCACCTGCGAAAGCAATCTCAAGAGCTTTTCCAAGCCCATCACGTGCAGCATTGGTTGTTCTCACATTAGCTTTTGTGGCAACGCTCATTCCAATAAAACCGGCTAAAGCTGAACAAAACGCTCCAACAATAAATGAAACGCCAACAAGCGGTGAGGAGGCAGCCGAGTTTGCACCACTTACAGCTAGTAGGATTGCAACAATAAGAACAAAAACTGCCAGCACTTTGTATTCGGCTTTAAGAAATGCCATAGCTCCTTCGGAAATGTGCCCGGCAATCTTTTGCATTTTTTCTGTTCCCGCATCCTGTTTGGTTATCCATGACGTCTTCCAAACGGTGTATAGTAGTGCAAGTACTCCAAAAAGCGGAATGATATGAACGATCAAATCCATAAATTTCTCCTAATCTTCATTAATCTGTTTTAGATGAGTTTTCTTCATTCGCAGAAGCTGATAATCTGCTATTCATATCGAGCAAACCTTTTAAACCATTTTCCACAAAGCCCTGAATCAGCAAATAGTTTTTATCAAAGAGATTTGCAAGAATTTTATCTTCAGTGTCATTAAAATCCGAAAGAACATATTCAGCCATTTCTCCCTTGCTGAATTGATTACCGATTCCAAATCTGATTCTTGGAAAGTTATCGGAATTTAAATGATAAATAATTGAGGCGATGCCGTTATGTCCGCCATCTCCACCTGAAGCCCTGACCTTGAAAGAACCAAATGCAATATTTATTTCGTCACAAATAACCAGCAGATCTGTTACATCTGCATTATAATATTCTATTGCTTGACGGGCTGCAATACCGCTATTATTAACATAGGTGGTTGGTTTTAGAAGTACGTATTCATTTGCCGGACTGCCTGACTCGGCAAAATAAAAATCAAATTTAGAAGGACTGAAGAGCAACCGTTTATTTTCAGCTATATAATCCAGAAACATAAATCCTATATTGTGTCTGTTCTTTCGATAACGTATTCCTGGATTTCCAATACCTAAAATTAATCTCACTGTTTTTAAAATTATTCTTCAGTTTCCTCTTCCTTTTCAGTTTTACCCTTTCCAATAACTTCAGGTTCTGCAGGCTCTTCAGCTTCTGCAGGCTCAGCTTCTTTGGTTACCTTAGGATGGGTAACTGCAACAACGACAGCATCTTCCGGATTAAGAAATTTTACATTTTCAACTTTAATTTCCGAAACGTGAATAGCTTCACCTAATTTAAGGTTAGCGATATCTAGTTCAATATGCTGCGGAATATCTGCAGGCAAGCACTCAATCTGAAGTTTATGCAATACATGCTGAAGAACTCCTCCCTCACGAACACCAACAGCAGTGCCCGCTAAAGATACCGGAACTTCAAGCTGCAGTGTTTCGCCTTTAATTAATCCAATCAGATCAAAGTGTATAATTTTATCGGTAACCGGATCGAACTGCACATCCTTAATAATGCAATCATATTCACTTCCATCTTCCAACTTCAACCCTAGCAGGTGATTTTCAGCAGTAAATACTAACGGATTAACCGAGTTTTCGGCAACATCAAATGCTACCGGTTTATCGTTTTTTGAATAATAAATACCGGGCACTCTTCCGTTTCTTCTCAGTTCATTTCTTGAAGATTTTGTGCCTGTTTTTCTGATTCTGGCTTCTAATAATACTTTTTCCATTTTTTCTTTGAACCTTCTATTAACCTTTATCTATATCAAATAGTGAACTTATTGATTCGTTATTATATGTTCTGCGGATTGCTTCAGATAAAATTCCCGAAGCAGTAATAACCGATATTTTATCTGAATTTTCCATGCCTCTTACAGGGATGGTATCAGATACATAAAGCTTTGTAAGCTGTGATGCATTTATTCTTTCAATTGCAGGACCGGAAAGCAATGGGTGCGTAATTGCTCCATAAATATTTTGAGCGCCATTCTTTTTAAGCGCTTCAATAGCCCCGACAAACGTTCCTGCAGTATCAATCAAATCATCAACTAATAAAACATCTTTTCCATCAACCTCACCAATTATGTGAACTACCTCAGCGAGATTCTGTTTTGGTCTTCTTTTATCAATCACAACCAAACTTGAGTGTAATCGCTTTGCATACGACCTTGCCATTTTAATTCCACCCACATCCGGAGATACAACTACGAGGTTATCAGATATATCATCAAACAAACCACTGAATATGGATGAACCATACAGGTGATCAAACGGAATATCAAAGAAACCCTGAATCTGCGGGGCATGCAAATCCATTGTCATCACTCTATCAGCTCCGGCAACAGCAATCAGGTTAGCAATCAGCTTTGCAGTTATAGAGACCCTTGGCTGGTCTTTCCTGTCCTGCCTTGAATATCCAAAGTAGGGTATAACAGCAGTAATTCTTTTAGCTGATGCACGTTTAGCTGCATCAATCATTATGAGCAGTTCCATAATATTATCTGCCGGAGGAAATGTGGATTGGATTAAGAATACATCGCAGCCTCGAATATTCTCACCATACTTAACCCAAATTTCGCCGTCGCTAAAGCGTTTAAATTCCAAAGAACCGAGCCGCTTACCAAGCCTAGCAGCAATTTTTTCGGCAAGCGGCAGGTTTGATGTGCCTGAAAAGATTTTATAATCGCCCGTTGCCATGATTATTTTAAATAAACCATCATTTAAAAATAGACGCCAAATATAATTAAATAGGTTTGGGATGTCAATAAATGTGTTGAAACAAAGTTGAGAAGCATCTCCAGCCGAAACTTAATAAAATTATACGAAAATATTACGAAATGTTACTATTTGAGCCAAAATGATTTAATTATTTAACTAAGGTTTCCATAAAATGTGTGTAAGTGTCTTAATTCCGAGATAGAAATATCAGAAGGTCTGTTTAAAGAGCCAAAAATGGGT
>JBBIGV010000017.1:0-52192 GCA_037447335.1 Ignavibacteria bacterium
CCAAGCCTTATGAGCCTGGGGATACCAAAATTACGCGGATTTCTTTCGAGCGCTATAATTTTCGGAATGCAGCCTGTAGATGTAAACCCCGCTCGATAATCCGCCTGCGGTGGATGATGCATCAAAATCAACTTCATATCTACCGGCAGGTTTGTATTCATCAACAAGTGTTGCAACTTCATTTCCAAGAAGATCATACACCTTTAATGTTTGATGGCTGCCTACCGGCGATTGCCAACTGATTTTTGTACTTGGGTTGAAGGGATTCGGATAATTCTGATACAGCATAAAACTTCCCGGATTGGTCAAATCATCATTTACGCTTGCAGTGCCTTGCGGTTCAATTTCTTCAACATCTGCAACAGCATTCGAGTTTTGATTGAAACCACCGAAAACGTACAAACCGCCGGCATATTGAGTGGTTGCCATCCAGTACCTGTTAGAGCTTAATTCTTTTGAAGAAGTTGTCCAGGAATTTCCTGCTATATCAAAAATAACAATACTCTTATAGACAGTATTTCCGGTACCGCCTCCCCCGATGCAATAAATTTTATTATCAATTATACCCAATCCGCTTCCGCTAACCTCATACGGCACATTAGCAAGCCGCGTCCATTGATCAGTTGAAGGATTGTATTTATAAAAATGACGATTATTCCAGCCAACGATATAAATTTCATTTTGATAAAGTACTGATCGTAAGCCCCATTCATCATCCGTTGCAGTGTTGAATGACTTGTTGCTCCATGTATTAGCAGCTATATTATACTCCATTACTTCACCATCAGAGTTAAACAAATAAATTTTATCGTTAACTGCCTGAGCGGTTAAGCCGTATGTCTGGGGTGTATTAGGACTATCCTGAAGATTTGTCCATTCGCCGGTAGCCAGGTTATACCGTCTTAATTTTGACTGCCCGTTAGCCCATCCACCAATAAGATAGACATAATCGCCAACCAGTACGCTTACTGCATCCCATACATTATTATCCGGAATTGAGCCGTGATTTACCCAGCCGGTTCCATCATACTTATGTATTACCGGATAAACGATTGAACCATTCCAATTGTTAGAACCGCCGAACAAATAAACTGAATTATCCCAAACAACTGCGTTAGCAGCACCCAATGCAAAAGGCAGACCGGGAATTGCCTGCGAATATGTGGTCGCGGAGAGAACAACAAAGAACAAAGAGAGCAGAAACGATTTCATGGAGCCTCCTGGTTTAGTTAATGTATTTTGGTAACGGGTTGATTATCATTTATTTCCACGAAATATTAGTATCACACGTAACTGAAAAAGTATGATCTGGTCAATCTCTATTTTACAACAATCAGGCTGTTGCTGATCAACTTATTAGTAACCGGAAACAGGTGGATTGACTAATTATCGTACGAAACACCCTGACACAAGAGTTTATGCGTAAAAGTGAAGCGGATTGGCTCATTAATTTTTTATTTTTCTGAATTGTGGGATTTTGGGGAGAAATTAGAGGACAACCCTCTGCCGGATATCCGGCTGAGGGTTGGTTAGTCATCGGGTAAAGACCAATAATTTATTATAATACATGCACTTTTCCTGAAAAGAGCTTTGCATATTATTTCAACAGAAGAAGTTTTTTAGTATCGATAAACGCACCTGCCTGTAACCGATAGAAATAAACTCCGCTTGATAATCCGCCTGCGGCGGAGGATGCATTAAAATCAACTTCATACCTTCCTGCAGGTTTGTACTCATCAACCAAAGTAGCTATTTCTCTTCCTAGTAAATCATAAATTTTTAAAGTTTGCCAACTGCCTGCCGGCGACTGCCAACTGATTTTTGTGCTTGGGTTGAACGGGTTTGCATAATTCTGATAGAGAAAATTACCCGGCAGGTATGCTTCATCTGATGCTTCTGTTGTTGACCGGAATGTTACATCAACAACTTTAGGGAAATGGTCAGACGCATTCCGCGTATCAAACTGCTGAAGACCATACTGATTTAACCGTTCCGAACTCATTACTTCCGTTTGGAGTAAGAAATTCT
Source organism: Ignavibacteria bacterium (assembly GCA_037447335.1). Lineage (GTDB taxonomy): Bacteria > Bacteroidota > Ignavibacteria > Ignavibacteriales > Ignavibacteriaceae > JBBIGV01. The sequence goes on from JBBIGV010000017.1 coordinate 2,029, forward strand.
TTTCGATATTAATAACACTATTTGAATATATCTGAAAGTCAAGTCTGCCGGGTGGAAAGGTGCTTTGATCATTCCGCCATGAATAAGCAGTACGCTTGTCAGTCTGTTGTGAAATAATATCCATCAGATCAGAATCATCCCAATCCGGGTTACCTCCCTGTCCGAATAAACTTGTGTTTATTATTTCACCGGTAAGTAACGTGATAAGCTGCTGCCTGTCGCCGACAAGATTCAAATCCCCGATAATCACAAACGGTGTTTCATCGGGAAGATCAATAACTCCGCCGGGTGATTTGGCATCGAGAATAAATGCAACAGTTGCATCAGCCTCACGCTGCCGGGTTGCATCGTTTGCCGCACCCCCGCAGCATTTGTAATGACAGTTGATTACAAGAACATCTTTTCCGAATCTTTCAGGAAGATTTATTAAGGAAGCAGTTATTCTCTGCCCGGGATAAACAAGCCAGTTTTGATTAAAAGGATATTTTGATACGAGTACGTTGCCCTGATCTAACTTTACTGCCTGCCAGCTTGCCCCGTTGGGTAGTGGCAGCATCTGGTTCATCACATTTCTTACCTGTGCTGCAGTTGACTGAAAGACTTCATTGAAGCCAATTATATCGGGATTTATTGCCTGTAATATTCTCTGATAATATTGCTGCCGCTGCGGATCAACAATTCCATCATTATAAACATTCCAGTTCATAATTCTGAGATACAAAGAATCTTCCCTGTTTATATCAATTGTTTCAACCGGCGGTGTGGGAGTATCATCAAAGGTATATTCAAACGTTTCACCCTGGTTTGGCATCCAATCGCCGCCGGATGAATTATCAATAAAGAAAATTCTGATAGTTCCGGTTCCGTTTGAAGGCGGTATGAACTGCCTGCCAATTGCGATTTCATATATTGAATCTGTCACAGTAGGAAGTGATCTGAATTGAATATCTGCATGTTTGATTGGTGTGTTTGTGTAATAATTGAAACCATTTCTTTGACCAAAATCAAAACGGAGTTCCGCACCAATTCCGTTTATCTGGAAACCTGTGTTATGGTTGTTATCTCCATCTATAAATATGGAAATATTGTTGTCTTCCAGCAGTTTGAATATCGGTGTAACGACTAACTTAATGAAAAGAAACTGTTCATCATTAGTTACGGAAAGGGATTTAAAGTCATATACATTTCCATCGCCTTCCGTATCAATGTAAGCGGGCGCTTGCTGATCCCAGTCATCAAATCTTCCATCAAGAAATATCGGAAGCGATTGCGCGTACAGGCAGCAAGTCGTGAATAAAACGAGGAGTAATAATTTTATTTTCATATTTATCCAATGTTTAAACTTTTGATTCCAAGATAATAAAACTTTAATGTTGAAGGAAGGTTTTTCGGTGTTTGTTTGTGGTTTGAAAGATGATTTAAAATCATAACAGCTCGCTAACCTTCAACGTTAGCAGAGGAGAAAAGCTGCCATAACGTTGAAGGTTAAGCCGCACAATCTTTCACATCAGGTTCTTAATTTGAATTGCTTCATCAAATGGCTAAATTTGACTTCATTTTTTCAAAATTTACCTAGGTTTATGCGTTATCCTTTTGCTGAAACAGAACCAAAATGGCTGAAGATCTGGGAAGATAAAAAAGCCGACTTAACGGATTTGTCCAAACACGAACGTAAGCTTTATCATCTCAATATGTTCATTTATCCTTCCGGAGCCAAAGCGCATATCGGGCATTGGTATCACTATGGTCCGTCGGATTCATGGGCGCGTTACAAAAAACTTAAAGGTTATAATGTGTTCGAACCAATGGGCTATGATGCTTTCGGTCTGCCCGCAGAAAATTATGCGATCAAAACCGGGATCCACCCTAAAGACAGTACGCTTGCAAACATAAATGCCATTCGCGAACAGCTTAAAAAGATGGGATGTATGTATGATCCAAATGCAGAATTAATGACATGTGTTCCCGAATATTATAAATGGAATCAGTGGCTATTCCTTCAGCTTTATAAAAAATGGCTTGCTTACAGAAAAAATGCTCCGGTAAACTGGTGCCCGAATGATCAAACCGTTCTTGCAAATGAACAGGTGCAATCAGACGGAACTTGTGAAAGATGCGGAACGGTTGTAATTCAAAAAAATCTTACACAGTGGTTTTTCAAAATAACTGACTATGCTGAAGAATTACTTGCCGGTCTTGATAAAATAAACTGGCCCGAAAAAACAAAGCTGATGCAGAGAAACTGGATCGGGAAGAGTGTTGGTGCAGAGGTTATGTTTAACGTTGATGGAACAGATGATAAAATTTCTGTTTTTACTACACGACCGGATACACTTTTTGGTGTTACCTATGTTGTGCTGGCGCCTGAGCATCCGCTGGTTGATAAATTAACTACTTCCGGATATAAGTCTGAAGTTGAGAAATACAAAGAGTCAATAAAATCTCTTACTGAAATAGAAAGAACTTCAACAGTTAAAGAAAAAACCGGCGTACCAATCGGCGCTTTTGCAATCAATCCCGTTAACAAAGAAAAAATCCCGATATGGATTGCCGATTATGCACTTCTTACCTACGGGACGGGTTGCGTGATGGCTGTGCCCGGCCACGATGAAAGGGATTTTGAATTCGCTAAAAAGTTTAATCTGCCAATACGAAAAGTTATCCTTCAGCCCGGCACATCAGAAAATGACGAGCTTACAGAAGCATACACTGCAGTTGGAATTATGATTAACTCGGGTGAATTTAACGGTTTGAACTCTGATGATGGGATTGAAAGGGTAACGGCTTATCTTGAAAGAAATAATTTTGGCAGAAAAAAAGTCAACTACCGTTTACGCGACTGGCTGATTTCACGCCAGCGTTACTGGGGAACGCCTATTCCGATTATACATTGTGAACACTGCGGTGAAGTTCCGGTTAACGAAAAAGATCTGCCGGTTGAATTGCCCTATGAAGTTGAGTTTAAACCAACCGGTGAAAGCCCGCTTGCTTCAAATGAAAATTTTATAAATGCTAAATGTCCGAAGTGCGGCGCCGATGCCAGACGCGATCCCGATACAATGGATACGTTTGTTGATTCGTCATGGTATTATTTCCGTTATCTTAATCCCGGTTTTGCCGAAGCAATTTTCGATAAAGCAAAGGCTGATAAGTGGATACCGGTTGATATGTATGTAGGCGGCGCAGAGCACGCAACTATGCATCTGCTGTATGCAAGATTTATTCACAAGTTTATCCGCGATCTGGGATTAACAAACAGTGATGAACCATTTACAAACCTTGTCCATCAGGGAACGATAACAAACAACGGCGCGAAGATGTCGAAGTCACGGGGTAATGTTGTTAATCCTGACGAGTTCACAGAAAAATATGGCGCGGATGTTTTTCGTCTTTACCTTATGTTTATGGGTCCGTACGAACTGGGTGGTGATTGGAGCGATAAGGGAATTGCCGGCACCGACAGGTTTGTGCAGCGCACTTACGATCTCTTCAAAAGGTTTGAGGGATTAAAGAAAAGAAGTTCATTAAAAAATAAATTTGCACTTTCAAATTTAAGTGAAAACGAAAAGCTATTATACAGAAAAGTCAATCAGACGATCAAAAAGTTTGATGAAGAAATAAATCACTTCCGGTTCAATACAGCAATCGCTTCATTAATGGAGCTGATAAACGAAACAAAAAATATTCAGAGCTGTTCAGCCGAACTGCAGCTTTATGTGCTTGAAAGATTTGCAGTGATGCTTGCGCCGGTTGCCCCGCACCTTGCTGAAGAGTGCAGAGCATTGCTTGGTGAAGAAATTTCAATCTTCGAAAAACCTGTTTGGTATGATCCCGATACTGAAGCGTTGATAGAAGACAGCGTTAACATAGCCGTGCAGGTTAATGGAAAACTTCGCGCAACTGTCTCCGTGCCAATAAACAGTGAACAGGATGATGTTAAGCCTCTTATTTTCATTGATGAAAAAGTAACAAAGTTTATTGACGGTAAAACGATCATTAAAGAAATTTTTGTGAAGAACAAAATTTATAATATAGTGGTTAAATGATTAGAATAGTTGTAACTAAAATCATTCTCCAAATTATCAATGATAGGAAAAAGTTCTCTCCACACAGTGGTTTAATTGAAACATAGATTGGTTAGCTAAATGGATAAAATGATACTGGATAATATTAAATCTGATATCTGGAAAGCAGCTAAAGAACTGCTTGGTGATAAACTTATTAAAGTCGTTCTGTATGGATCTTATGCACGTGGCGATTTCAATAGTCAATCAGATATTGATATAGCCTTGATATCAAAAGTTCCTGAAAACAGAAGCCATATTTATAATGAAAGTATAGGCAAAATTATGACTGATTTATCACTAAAGTATGGGCTATTAGTTACATTTGTGATCATAAGAGAAGAAACATTCGAAGTTTATAAAGATATTCTGCCGTTTTACCGTAATATACTCAGAGAGGGTGAGGTCCTTTATGGATCAACATTATGATGCATTAGTTAAATACAGACTTGAAAAAGCTGATGAAGAGTTAAATGCTGCAGAAGTGTTATTACAGCAAAGCTTTTTAGCTAAATCATTAAATAGTTCTTATTACTCAATGTTTCATGCACTACGTGCACTTTTATCAATTTATAATATTGACAGCAAGAAACACTCGGGTGTAATACGTGTTTTCAGCAATCTTTTTATTCGTACCGGAAAGATTTCAAAAGAATATTTGAACTACTTATCTGCATCATTTAATATACGTCTTCAATCTGATTATCACGATTTTTTTATCGCATCGCGTGAGGATGCTGAAAGACAAATTGAAAACGCGGAAAAATTTATGGAAGTGGTAAAATAATATTTATCTGAACAAATGGAGAATTAATGCTCGATATAAAATTCATACGCGAAAATCCCGAACTCGTTAAGTTCGGGGTTCAAAATAAAAATGAAACCAACATGGTTAATGAGATTCTTTCTCTCGATGAAGAAAGAAGATCCTTAATACTTAAAACTGATGAACTTAAAGCAAAACGGAATCAGGTTTCGGCTCAGGTCGGGCAGATGAAAAAGTCCGGGCAGGATGCAAGTGCAATTATAGCAGAGATGAAACAGGTATCTGATCAAATATCGGAATATGATTCCAGGCTTCGTACAATTGATGAAGAACTCGAATCAATTCTTCTTTATGTGCCAAACCTGCCTCACAATTCTGTCCCGGTTGGTAAAACAGCAGAGGATAATGTTGAAGTGAGAAGCTGGCTTCCTGACGGTTTTTCATTTGAAGATGATACAAAAATACTTGACCACATTGAGCTTGGTAAAAAGCATAACATACTCGATTTTGAACGAGGTGCGAAAATATCGGGTTCAGGATTTCCGCTCTACGTGGGTAAAGGCGCAACACTGGAGCGTGCATTAATAAACTTCATGCTTGATTATCATCTGGCTAATCATGGTTACAACGAAGTGTTTCCACCTTTTCTTGTAAACCGGAATTCGATGAAAGGCACGGGTCAATTACCTAAGATGGAAGAAGATATGTACTTCATCGAAAAGGATGGGTTATATCCGATTCCAACCGCTGAGGTACCGATAACAAACATGTTCAGTAATGAAATTCTTGATGAGAAACAGTTGCCGGTTAAATATGTCGGGTACTCAGCCTGCTTCAGAAGAGAAGCAGGTTCGTACGGAAAGGAATCAAAAGGATTTTTGCGCGTTCATCAGTTTAACAAGGTCGAGATGGTAAAGCTGGTCAAACCGGAAACTTCTTACGATGAACTGGAACTGCTTGTTAATGATGCGGAAGATATTCTTAAATTGCTGAAAATTCCGTACAAAATTTTATTGCTGTGTTCGGGTGATTTGAGCTTCTCTGCTTCGAAGTGTTATGACATTGAAACCTGGTCGCCGGCAGAAAACCGCTGGCTCGAAGCATCATCCTGCAGCAACTTTGAAAGTTTCCAGGCAAGAAGAGCTAACATTCGTTACAGGAATCAGCAAACTAAAAAACCTGAGTTTGTTCATACATTAAACGGCTCAGGTTTGGCAACCAGCAGGCTGATGGTTTCACTGCTCGAAAATTATCAAACACCGGAAGGAAACATTATTGTGCCGGAAGTTTTGCAGAAATATGTTAATTTTAATTTAATTTGATCGTATAAGTAATTATTGAGCTTGTCATGAAAAATTCTGAGTTAACTGAAGTTGTTAAAAAAGTTATAAATGACTTAGATACTGATGCAAATATTTTTCTCTTTGGATCAAGAGTGAGTGAAAACTATACACCAGATTCAGATTGGGATTTTTTAGTGATTACTCCAAGCGAAGTAAACATTGATTATAAAAAAAAGATGCTCAATGCAATATATCAGGTTGAACTCAGGTATAATACTATTATAAATACAATCATTGTTAATGAAGCAGAGTGGAATAAGTCTTTGAATAAAATCACGCCATTTTATGAAAGCATAGCAGCACAAAGTCACAGATTATGAACGATAAGGTTAAAGAATTAATAAAATATAGAATCGAACGGGCAGAGTCGTGTTTACAGGAGGCTGAACTATTAGCCAGTAACTTATTTTTGCTCGCTGCAGCTAACCGCCTTTATTATTGCTGTTTTTATGCAATCAATGCTTTGTTTATAAAATATAATTTAGTCGCGTCAAAACATTCGGGCGTTCGGTCTCTTTTCAACAAAGAATTTATTAAAACTCAAATAATTCCTGTTGAATTTGGAAATCTCTTTAATGAGTTGTTTATTTTTCGCCAGGAAGCAGATTATAGAGATTTTATCATAATTGATGCAGAAGAATTTAACTCATATATGATCAGGACAAAAAATTCCTAGATAAAATTTACGATCTGCTAAAAAATGAACTCTGAAAATTGACGCTATGAGATAATTTGCAAAACCACTTACGGAATGGAAACAATTCATCCGGTAATGCTGAGTCCTTAGAATTCGGCAGCGTAATATCCATCCTTTAATAAATTATATATTGCTCTTTATAAATGAAAAATCTTTTTACCCTGAAAAAATATTTTGTCCGCTATAAGAAGAAACTTCTTTTCGGTTTCATTTTCATATTAGTGTCGAATGCCGGGTCTGTTTACATCCCTCTTCTTCTTAAAGAATCAATTGATGCATTACAAAGCGTTGTTACTCAGGGGTTGCTGCTCAAATATGCACTGCTGATTGTCGGCATTTCTTTAATTGCCGGATTGTTCCGGTTTTTAATAAGGCAAACAATAATAGTTGTATCCCGTGAAATTGAGTATGACCTTCGTTATGATTTCTGGCATCATATACAATTGCTGCCGCTTCGTTATTTTCAGAACAACTCAACCGGCAATGTAATGGCGCATGCCACAAACGATATAAATGCAGTAAGATCATTCATTGGTCCGGCTGTAATGTACTCAACTGATACGCTGGTCCGGCTAATAGCGGTGCTGGCGATAATGATCTCCATCAATCCATTGCTTACACTGTATGCACTTCTGCCGCTTCCGCTGCTTTCGGTGGTCGTATATAAAATAGGAAAGCTAATTCATGCAAGGTTCACTCTTATCCAGGAAAAGTTTTCGGAGCTTACTACAAAAGCCCAGGAAAATTTTTCCGGAATCAGAATTATTAAATCTTATGTCCGTGAAGAAAATGAAATAAATCAGTTTAATGATCTCAGCAAAGAATATCTCAAAAGAAATATGAACCTGGTAAAAATCCAGGCTTTTATTCAACCAATACTTTTTCTGATTACCGGTTTATCAATAATAATAGTGATTTGGGCAGGAGGTTCAAAAGTAATCAGCAACCAAATGACGCTTGGCGAAATAACAGCATTTATCATTTATCTGGGAATTCTCATCTGGCCAATGATTGCTTTCGGATGGGTGCTGAATATTATTCAACAAGCTGAAGCAAGTATGAAGAGATTAAATAAAATTTATTCAGAGCCGCTTGAAATCACTGAATCCGAATCAACCGATTTTTCTATCACTTCAATAAGTGGAAGAATTGAATTTAAAAATGTTTCTTTCCGGTATAGTGATACACAGCCCTGGATTATTAAAAATATAAATCTGACAATACCACAGGGCACAACACTTGCAATTATAGGCTATACCGGTGTTGGAAAGACTACTCTTATCAATCTTATCCCAAGACTTTTTGATCCAACCGAAGGAGAAATTCTGGTTGACGGTATTAATGTTAAGAAAATTCCGCTTTCCGTCCTTCGGAAAAATACCGGCATTGTACCACAGGAATCATTCCTTTTTTCCGATACGGTACTGAATAATATTTCTTATGGTTTGAAAGAAGTAAGCATTGAAAAGGTTAAAGAAGTTTCAAGAATTGCCGGATTTGATACTGATGTAGATTCTTTCCCCCAAGGCTATGAAACAATAGTTGGTGAAAGGGGAATAACTTTTTCGGGCGGGCAGAAGCAGCGTGCATGTTTAGCGCGGGCATTGGCAATTGATCCCAGCATTTTAATTCTTGATGATTCTTTCTCTGCGGTTGATACCAATACGGAGGAAATAATTCTGAAAAATCTTAAATCATTTATAAAAAACAGAACAAGCATCATTATCAGTCACCGTATCTCTACAGTTAAAGATGCTGATAAAATAATTGTTCTTGATGAAGCAGCAATTAAAGAAGAAGGGACACATGAACAACTTGTTGCAATTGGCGGTATTTATGCAGACCTGTACTATAAACAATTACTTGAACGTGAACTTGAAGAAATGGAATAAATGAGCAGCGACTATCACAGTGCAGATGAAGTACTGGGTAAAGCATACGATGCCCGTTTGATGAAACGGCTTCTTGGTTATATAAAACCGTACAAAAAGTACATCATTTTCGCTATTCTGCTCAATATTATTGTTGCTGCGCTACAGCCGCTGCGACCCTACCTCACAAAAATTGCAATTGATGACTACATCTTTAATTCAGATTACACAGGATTATTTTACATAAGTCTTTTACTTTTTGCTTCGCTGCTTTTTCAGGCGGTTATTCAATATTTCCTTACTTATTACACCCAGTATCTTGGACAAAAAACAATTTATGATCTGCGTTCACAAATATTTAAACATACTCAAAAACTTGCATTACGGTTTTATGATAAAACTCCCATCGGAAGAATTGTTACAAGAACCACCAATGATGTTGAATCTCTGAATGAAATGTTTTCTTCCGGAATCGTTATGGTATTCAGCGATGTATTTATCATTTTATGGATACTTGCTTTTATGTTCTTTATGGACGTTGAACTCTCACTTGTTACTTTATCTGTTTTGCCGATTTTGATTTACGGGACATTCCTGTTCAGAAAGAAAGTGCGGGAAAGTTACCGGGATGTAAGGCTTCACCTTGCGAGGTTAAATTCATTTATGCAGGAAAAAATCACAGGTATGCCCGTCATTCAGATATTCAATAAAGAAAAAGATGAAATAAATAAATTCGGAGAGATTAATGCGGACTACCGTCAGGCAAATATTAAGTCAATCTTTTATTATGCAATTTTTTATCCGGGGGTAGAATTACTCAGCTCGCTTGCGATTGCTTTAATTATTTGGTACGGCGGCGGTGAAGTAATACAGCAAACTCTTACACTTGGTGTGTTGTTTGCTTTCATTCAATATACAGAAATGTTTTTCAGACCGATTCGGGATCTTTCGGAAAAATACAATATTCTTCAAACTGCTATGGCATCTTCTGAAAGAATATTTAAGCTGCTGGATAATAAAACATTTGTCATTAACCCTGAAGAACCGGAAAGACTGGAAAATATCAGAGGAGAAATCGAATTCCGCAATGTTTGGTTTGCATATAACGATGAAGATTATGTTCTGAAGGATATCAGCTTCAAAATTAATCCGGGCGAATCGGTTGCGATCGTCGGAGCAACCGGCGCTGGCAAATCAAGCATAATAAATATTCTTACAAGATTTTATGACATCAACAAGGGTTCAATTCTTGTTGATGGAAAAGATATAAGAAAAGTTGATAAACGTGAACTGAGAAAACATATCTCTACCGTGCTGCAGGATGTCTTTCTGTTTTCCGGAACTATTAAGTCTAACATAAATATGAACTGCGATGAAATTTCGGATAAAGATGTAATTGAGGCAGCAAGTACAGTAGGTGCGGATAAATTTATTGAAGCCCTTCCGGATAAATACAACGAGCCTGTTAAGGAACGCGGTGCAACACTAAGCGTCGGGCAGCGCCAGCTTGTTTCGTTTGCGCGCGCATTGGCTTTCAAACCGCAAATTCTTATTCTTGACGAAGCAACTTCCAGCATTGATACCGAATCGGAATCGTTGATACGTAACGCAATTGAAAAGCTGTTAACGGGCAGAACAGCAATTATAATAGCTCACAGGCTTTCAACAATTCAAAAAGCAGATAAAATTCTGGTTCTTCACAAGGGTGAAATAAGAGAAAGCGGAAATCATCAGGAATTACTTGCAAAACGCGGAATTTATTATAAATTGTACCAGCTTCAATATAAAGAACAGGAGAAAGTAGGTGTATCCTGATAAAAATCCACTAACATAGGAAGAGCGTATATGCCAAAAGTACGATTTATGACTCTTGCGCGGTTTATTATCGAACAGGAAAAACTTCATCCAACTGCTACCGGGGAGCTTTCAAATTTATTACACGATCTGTCTCTCGCTGCAAAAGTAATTTCGCTTGAGGTCAATAAAGCCGGTCTTGCAGATATACTTGGCTTTACCGGCGACAGCAATATACATGGTGAACGGGTAAAAAAACTTGATGTGTTTGCACACGATATGATGATTCGCGCCATGGATCATGGCGGGCACCTTGCTGTCATGGCTTCAGAAGAAGAAGAGAATATTATTCATATACCAAAGCCATATAACGTCGGGAAATATGTATTGTTGTTTGATCCGCTCGACGGATCATCTAACATAGATGCAAACATCAGTATCGGCACAATCTTTTCGATATACAAAAGAGTTTCTCCTGACGGGCAGCCGGGCACGCTGGAAGATTGTATGCAGCAGGGCATAAAACAAGTGGCTGCCGGTTATATTGTTTACGGCTCCAGTACGGTTATGTTTTATACTACAGGTAACGGTGTTCATGGATTCACCCTTGATCCGGCATTCGGCGAATTCTTACTCTCTCACGAAAATATCCGTATCCCTAAAAAAGCAAAAATTTACAGCATCAACGAAGGCAACTATCTTTACTGGCATTCGGGACTAAAAAAATATATTAAATATTTACAAGAGGAAGATAAAGCAACCGGCAGACCGTATTCTTCAAGATATATCGGTTCAATGGTTGCAGATATTCACCGCAACTTGTTATATGGTGGAATATTTATGTACCCAGCTGATGCCAGAAATCCAAATGGCAAGCTGAGGCTGATGTACGAATGTAACCCTATGGCATTAATTGTTGAAGCAGCCGGCGGCAGAGCTACAGATGGGAAACAAAGAATTCTTGAAATAACACCAACCGGTTTGCATCAAAGGGTACCGATTTTTATTGGCAGTGAAGAAGATGTTAAAATGGTTGAATCTTTCATCGCTAAAGAAGAAGCTGTTTCAGAAGCAGTGAAGTAAGACTTCCATTACAATGACTGGTTACAAAATTTTAAGAGATTTAACCTGACCTGGTAACAAGTAATTTACAATCAGGTTGATTCTGTTAAAAAGTAAAGAACAGGTTTGCTAAAGAAACAGTCAGGAGTTGCCTTTAATACTTTCAAGTCCTGCTGCTATTTTAGAAGCGAGCTCTTCTAAAGAAATTCCTTCAACCTTTAGCTTACTGGATTTAACGAGAACATCGGGGTGGTCACCCTCACCCATTACGTATTTGTAAAGATTAAACCCCAACCTGTTGCGGTCATTCATTATCGGAAGATGGTCTTTAAGACCTTCAATCAGGTCATAAACTTTTCTTTCTACTGAATCATCGGGAAATTTTATTACTCCGGGTGGTGGTAATGTTGTCATATTCATTCCTTAATTTTTCGTGCAACAAGATAATTGAGTTTTAAATAAATGGCAATGACACTATAGAAGGAAATGAACTTATTCCCTAAATTACTGCCCGGATTTAAATATTTTTACTCTATTGAATTTAAACAAAGTAAATAAGCTCCTGATTGTAAGACTTAGTTCGCTGGGCGACATACTGCTTACCACTCCGTTTATCAGGGCACTTAAAAAAAAATATCCCCACATTTCAATTGACTTCGTTCTGCGAGAGCAATACAGGGATTTACTGATTTATAACCGCCACATAAATAAAACCATAATCTACAATCAGAGAAAAAATGAGGAAACAAAAAAGATCATCCTTGCTCAGAGGTATGATTTGATTGTTGATCTTCAGAATAATTTAAGATCTTTCAAGCTTATAAACGGCATAAGAACCAGAGTTGTAAAGTTCAAAAAATATTCTGTCAGAAAATTCCTGCTCGTAAAATTCAAGCTGAACCTGATGAAGAACCTCCCTCCGATTCCGGTAAGATATGCGTCTGTTATTCCCGGTTTAATGCTGGATGATGAAGGACCTGACATTGTAACCAGTCAGCCGTTAAGCCCCGAAATATTTAAAAAACAAAGATTGATCGGGTTTTGTCCCGGCTCGATGCATTACACAAAAAAATGGCCTGAGGAATATTTTGTAAAATTAGGCAACTTGTTAACAGATGCAGGATTTACTATTGTAATTTTCGGTGGCGAAGAAGACAGACTGTTTTGCGAAAGGCTTCACTTTTCAATTAAAGATTCCATAAATCTTTGTAAGAGTAACAATATTCTTCAGATTGCAGAGGATATGAAACAGTGTGACGTTGTAGTTTGTAATGATTCGGGACTGATGCATTCGGCTTGTGCTGCCGGAGTTCCGGTTGCTGTATTTTATGGGTCAACTGTAAAAGAATTTGGGTTTATACCATACAATACACCCAATTTAATTTTAGAGAACAAAACTTTGAGTTGCAGACCATGCTCGCACATAGGAAGGAATTATTGCCCGAAAGATCACTTTAAATGTATGAAGGACATAAAACCGGAATTTGTTTTAAATCAGATAACTTCTTTCATTAAGAATTCATGAGATTAATCAGTTATATTTTTTACAATTACATTATTCTGCCCATACTTTATACGGGAATAAGAACAGCAGGATTATTCAACCGTAAGATAAAGCTGGCAGTAAAGGGAAGGAAAAGACTTTTTGAAGAACTTGTGCTTAATGCTGCTTCGCTTGATAAAACCAAAAAGCTGATTTGGTTTCATTCATCTTCTCTTGGTGAATTTGAACAGGCAAAACCAATTATCGAAAGACTTAAAAGGGAGATCAATCCGAATATACTTGTTACTTTTTTTTCACCTTCAGGGTATGAAAATTCGCGCAAATATCCCTTTGCTGATCTGGTTTCTTACATACCTTTTGATACAAGATCAAATGCTGATAGGTTCGTAAGAATCGCCAACCCTGATCTGGCTGTAATGATGAGATACGATATCTGGCCAAACCATATATGGGAAATGAAAAACAGGAATATTCCGGTCTTCATTGCTGATGCTACAATGAATAAAAATTCATCGCGAAAGCTGCCGTTCATTAAATCTTTTCATAAAATTCTTTTTGGTGATGTTACACGAATACTATGTGTATCTGAAGCGGACAGATTATCTTTCAGTGATTTCGATATAAAACCTGAAGCCATTAAGGTAATTGGCGATACACGGTTTGACCGGGTTTACCAGAGAAGTTTAACGGCAAAGTCGGGCAATCTCATAAACAAAAGTATTCTCGCGGGGAAAAAAGTATTTGTTGCCGGCAGCACCTGGGAAGCAGATGAGGAAATAATTCTGCCTGCATTTTCAACGCTCGCAAAATATGATCACGATGTAATTATAATAATAGCGCCTCACGAACCAACTTTACTTCATCTTGAAAAAATAGAAAATGAATTCTCAGGCTTGCTTGAAACAATCAGATTTTCCTCTCTTAACAGCTATAAAGGTGAGCGGGTCATAATTGTGGATTCTGTTGGAATTCTGCTTACACTGTACACTTATGCGGATGTGGCATTTGTAGGCGGAAGCTTTAAGCAGAACATTCATAATGTACTTGAAGCAGCCGTATACGGTGTACCGGTTTTGTTCGGACCTAAAATTGATAATTCTCAGGAATCGCGCAGGCTGCTCGAACGCGGCGGCGCTGTTCTTATTAAAAATAAAAAAGAGGCTTACAGAAGTTTGAGAATGCTTCTGTCAAATGAAGAACTCAGAAAAGAAAAGGGCAGCATAAGTTTTGATTATGTAAGAGAGAACTTAGGGGCAACTGATAAGATAATAGAAGAGATTTATAGGATATTATAAATTCCAATGCTCAAATTCTAAATAACAAAGGGTGGAGATTCCAATGCTCAAATTCCAATAACAGCAATGTTGGATTTTGTGAATTATTTATTGAAATTTTTACAACCGGAATTTCATTACAGGTATCTCTGCTTAATAATATTTATATGATGAGCATAATGACCGGCAATAATAAAAATAATTGCTGTAACAGTAATTTTGTACTCATTAGCAATACCCCGGCGTAAGAGCGCTTCATCATTAAAACTCTTAAACAAAATGATGTTTGAACCTCTGAGTAACCTGAATTCATCTGCCAGACTCTGAATTGACCTCTCAGAAAAATTTCCTGCTCGCACGTAATCATTTTCATCAAAACCGGGGATATGCTTTTTTTCTGCACGGGCAATTGCCAACGCTCTGTAAGCCATTACACGCTCAACATCTACCATATGACCAATAACTTCTTTAACAGTCCATTTGCCTTCAGCATATGCAAAGTTTTCTTTTGAAGCATGCATTGAATTAAAGAATGAATCAGCATCTTTAAGCTGCTGTTCGAGAACTGAAATTACATCCTCGCCGGGGACGCTTTCGATATAGCCTTTATAGTATAATGGGTAATCATTCTCTGAAGGTCTTTTCATTTTATATTCCTTTTATTTAAATGAAAGTGTGATAGTTATACTAAGAATCATTTCCATATTTTTATCTCAAACAGACCATCGGAGTTTGCCACACCCGAAGGCATACCTGAAGTATTAAAATCTATAACATGATTTCCGTTTTTATCCACAGCAATTAAACCGCCTGTGTTTGGTTCAAGCTGCTTGTGAAGAATCTCGCTGACGGCATAGTCTAAAGAATAATTTTTATATTCCATTAAGGCAGAAATATTAAATGCGATCTGATGTTTTATAAAGAGCTCGCCAATGCCTGTTCCTGAAACTCCGCAGGTTTTATTGTTAGCATAATTGCCGGCACCGATTATGGGTGAATCGCCGACTCTGCCTGGCATCTTACCCATCCTTCCACCGGTTGAAGTAGCAGCAGCAATATTACCATTCATATCAAGCGCAACAGCGCCAACGGTACCCTTTTTCATATTTTCAAATTGTTTCATTCTCCGCTCGTCTTTGAAATAATCCTGATCAACTAATTCAACTCCCAAAGTTTTCCCCAATTCATCTGCGGCTTCGCCGGCAAAGAAAATATGCTCTGTTTTGTCCATTACAAGCCTGGCAAGCGAAATGGGATTTTTAATCGTTTTCACACAGGCAACTGCACCTGAAGAAAGATTACTGCCATCCATAATTGAAGCATCAAGCTCGAAAGTGCCGGCGGAAGTCAGTACTGCCCCTTTACCAGCATTATATTGCGGGTGATCTTCAAGGAACATCACAACTTTTTCAACAGCATCAATGGCTGAGCCTCCTGCTTCGAGAATACTTTTGCCGATGCTTAATGCCTCTGTCATTGAGCTTATATACGCTTTTTTTACTGAATCCGGCAAATCTTTACCGATTGATCCGGCACCGCCATGAATAACCAAAGTATATTTACCATTTACCGGCTCAGGTTTTGGTTTAAGATCAACAAAAAATGTAACAGCAATTATCAAAACAGTAACTATTACAAAAAACAGGCTTTTCATTTTTTTCTCCTTTTGGGGTAAAACTTAAATAAATCACTTACTTATATTAAAAAAATTTCTTTTATTTATCGAAGGAAATTTGATGATTGTGGTTACATGAGCTTTATCGTACCTGTAATATTTTTTTATCTCTATACATCACCGCTGCCGGTAGTAAGCGGAGAGCTTCTTGCAGCAGATGATCCTTATACAATTTATATTGTAAAGCAGCGCTGGCATACCGGGATTGTCTTCAAAGTAGCTGATGTTGATACGAACATCTGGCAGGAAATTACCGATTTTTCAGAAATGAAATACGTTGATGTCGGTTGGGGAGATGAAGAATTTTATCAGCATCCGGGTGTTGACTATGAACTTGCCTTTAAAGCGCTCTTTCACAGAACAAGCAGCACTCTGAGGGTAGAAGGATTTACTTTTTCAATAGAAGATTATGTAAATATGTGTGATGTTGCTATACGATTAAACTTAACCCGCAATCAATTTAATATTCTCACAAAATTTATAAGCGACACTTATTACAAAGATGAGTTTGGTCGTACGAAAACATTAAGCAGCAGATACCTCGGCAATGTTAAGTTTTATGCTGCTAACGGAACATATCATTTGTTTAATACCTGCAATACGTGGGTAGCCCGCGGACTTGAAAAAGCCGGTTTCGAAATAAAAGATACCATCATTCTGGTTGAGCAGTTAATGAACATAGTACAGCACTTCGGAACGGTAGTTAAAGCTCAATAAGATTATGAAGTATTGCCTGAGTAAATTTTTAATCCGGCTATTCCGGCTATTATCAGAAAAATAAAAAACAATCTCACAAACTCTTTAGATTCATTAAAGAGAATAATTCCCAGCACTGCGGCACCAACACCGCAAATACCCGTCCATACGGCGTAAGCAGTTCCAACAGGCAGTGATTTTACAGCCATTGCAAGCAATCCCATGCTAATTATTATGCTTATAACCGTAAAAACTGAAGGCACAAGTTTTGTGAATCCATCCGAGTATTTTAACCCGATTACCCATGCAATTTCAAATAAGCCTGCTATGAATAAAAGCAGCCATGCCATTGTCTATTCCTTAATGATTATAAATAATTTGAATTTATACTTCAACTTATAAGTTGAACTCCTGTTATCCGACACCGTACAATAAGGGCATTAATAATTTCATCTTTCGCGGTCAGTGACCATGCCGGTTAATTATTTCTTTTAGCTTTTCTTTATCTGAACTGTACGTAAATGCATTAAACAAGAGATGTGCATTGTGTTTATCTGCAATTTTCGGATAAGTAAGTTCTACGGCTTTGAGTTTACCGGAAGAATAGTTGAACAACTCAACAAGCTTAATTACCTGGTTCACAGTAAAAAAGCTGCTGCGGGCGGCTATTTCAACTACGTTCAATTTGTTCTCTTCAAACGATTCAGATTTTATCGCATTTGTTAAGCTGCTGAATTCCTCATCCGAGATCGGGAAGATTTCTATGACCGGGGGATCATAAATTGGTTCCACCGCATCACGAACCGGGATTATGGAGAGTAAAAAATAAATATCATCAAGAATTTCAATTGACCTTCTGTAATCAAGGCGGTTAAGCTTTGTGAGGTGCTGCTTATCAAGCCTTTCGAGCTTTTCAACAATTTGGTTAATTATTATATCTGTAGTTTCTTTTTTCCTCCTTTCTTCAACAGCTTTATCCTGAATTTGTGAATAGGTAGGATTGCTGAGTAGAAAACAGGCTGTTACAATAGTAAGTATGCGCTTATTCATTTTTTCTCCATTTAGAATTTTTTAACAATTATTATAAAACCGGCGTCAGTTAAAAAACCTGAAAAGCAAACGGATACTGAATAGTGTTTTTTAACCCGGATTTGAATTTACAAACCAATACTCAGCGCCTTATTTTGTTTAACGCTACTCTGATAATTTTCCGTTCAATAACTCATCACTAACTCTTTTTGCTTTAT
This sequence comes from Ignavibacteria bacterium, assembly GCA_037447335.1. GTDB lineage: Bacteria > Bacteroidota > Ignavibacteria > Ignavibacteriales > Ignavibacteriaceae > JBBIGV01. The sequence goes on from JBBIGV010000017.1 coordinate 20,022, forward strand.
AGAGATTGCTGATAGCTTCAATCATTCCTTCAGAATGGACATTGATTGTTCTGTTTGCTTCTGTTGTATATATGAAATTGTTCGGTAAGCTTTCAATGTTTCCATCGAATGCAAGCCCGACTATTTCAGCATTTTTATTTATTACTGCGCTGCCGGAGTTCCCTCCGATTATATCATTAGTTGAAATAAAATTCAACGGCTTATGAAGCTGTAATTCTTCAGGAAGGTTCTCCCATATTTCAGGAAGATTAAAAGGAAACTGTTTATTGAATGAGTAATATCTATCCAGAACACCATAAAATGTAGTAACCACAGGTGCACGTGTTCCGTTATAGTCATATCCTTTAACGATACCGTCAGCAAGTCTTAGTGTGAAAGTTGCATCAGGAGGTATTGAATCTCCGTATATTGCAAAAAGAGCTTCACCAAGCAGTTTATTGTTCACAGCTTCAGCATCCTGAAGCGATTTCATTTGCTGCCTTAAAGCTGCTAGTTCTTCTTGTGTGTTCATGATAAAGTAAATGAACGGATCATCGGATTTTAAAATATTATCCGGAGTTTGTTTGAACAATTCAATTATTTCATCGGCAGATAATATTTTTGATTTGCTTAGAAGATAATCCACCGCATCAGGTCCTGCTTTCCCGTTGAACATTTTTTTAATCAGTTCACTGCCGGGATCAAGATTTCTTAAAAGCACACCAGTGTGAATTGCAAGCAGTTGCCTGTGGTATTCTTCATCAAACTCAAGCGGGAACAATGACTCAATAGTGTATTTAAGCTCATCGCCTTTATATAGCTCCATTCGCTCATCTTCAGGCAGCTTTAGTTGTTCGGCAATTTTCACTATATCTCTCGCAATGAAGTAATAAATGGGTGTGTAGAGCTGACTTAAATTGTAAGCGAAAATTTTTCTTGCTATACCTGCAGCTTCACTTCGTGTTCTTTGGATATCATTCCATATGTGCCCGTATTCGGATTTCAGATCCGGATTATTATTAACTGCAGACCTGAATTGATTTTCAAAATCTTTTTTACGTGCTAAAAGGTAAGGATCGAGCAATCCTTTATAGGTTCCTTCATAAACCTTTAAACCGTTGCCGATTGAATACAATCTTGCAATTAAATTATAATCTTCTGCATTTGAATCCATTACCTGATGGTAAAGAATATCATACAACTCTTTAAAGACCGGAACAAGCATCGGGTACTGAACATCCCGAAGGAATTCAATCTGTGCCATCGTATTAAGACGGTTTGTACTGCCGGGGTTGCCAACAACAAATACCACATCATCTTCAACTACACCCTTCCGGCTCCATTTAAAGTAGTATTGTGTTTTTAATGGCTTGCCTTCATCATCATACACTCTGAAGAAGGTACAATCCAGCCCATAACGGGGATAGGTGAAGTTATCATAATCACCGCCTAATTTTGCAGTTCGAAGGTCCGGGGCAAAAACCAGTCTAACATCATCGTACCTTTTGTAGCCATAAAGAGAATACTTACCTCCGTGATAAAGCGATGTTACTTTAAATCTTAATCCTTCATACTGTTCTGAAAACCTTTTTTCAATCTCTGCAATTTTTTCATCACGCAGCTTAATGATTTCCTGATCCGTTTTACCAGCCGATGCGGCAGATTTTACTTCATCAGTAACATCTTCAATAATTAAAAGCTGCTCGACAAAAATACCGGGCATCCGGCGTTCTTCATCAAGTGATGCAGCAAAAAATCCATCACGCAATAAATCCTCTCCTTCTTCAGCAACAGACTGGAGATTTCCCCGTGCGCAGTGATGATTTGTCATTACAAGTCCGTCTTCACTTACAAATGAAGCCGAGCACCATTGCGCAAATTTAAGGGCAGACTTTTGTACTTTTTCAAGCCATTCATTAGTTGGAATAAAATTATACTCTTCCTGAAAATATTGTAAGGGCGGATTTTCGAACATCCACATTTTACCCATATCAAACCGCTGGGCTTTAACTGTATCGAGGTCTATTCCGTAATGAACTGATTGAGGAATGCAGGCTGAGGTAAGAGATAAGGAAAGAATTATTAATAGACTGAGTTTCTTAAATAACATTTACAACTCCGGTTTTATTAGACTGTGTAACGAAAGTTAAAAAGCAGGACTTTATTATCCAATCGAAATGATAATATCAAATCCGGAAATGCAAATAAAGTTGAATTACTTTAAAGAGAATCTCAATCGTGCGTTAAAAGCCTGATATTAAATAAGCGGAATTTAGTTTTTCAACAGTTAATATTTTCCGGGTAAACTTTTAAGATAACGCCCCGTCCAGGAATTTTCAATTACCGCAATTTCTTCGGGTGTGCCGACAGCAACAACTTCACCGCCTTTTTCGCCTGCTTCCGGTCCGAGGTCGATAATATGATCTGCACATTTAATCACTTCGAGATTATGTTCAATAATAACAACGGAGTTTCCCCTTTCGATCAGAAGATTAAAGCAGTTAAGAAGTTTTGATATATCGTAAAAGTGAAGTCCGGTTGTAGGCTCATCAAAAATAAATAAAGTATGTTTTTTGTCACTCTGATTTGTCAGATGTGCAGCAAGTTTTATTCTTTGAGCTTCACCGCCCGACAAAGTATTAGAAGGCTGCCCAAGTTTTACATAACCCAGACCAACATCGGCTAATAGCTGGAGGTAGCGGACAATTTTTTCAGTTAACTTTTGTGAAGCTGAACCGGTTGAGAAAAACTCAATAGCTTCTTCTACCGTCATATTCAGCACATCAACAAGATTTTTTCCGCGGTAAGTTATTTCTCTGATTTCTTTTTTAAAACGGGTTCCTTCGCAATCTTCACATTCAAGGTAAATATCGGCAAGGAACTGCATCTCTACCTTAATGAAGCCATCACCTTCGCAAGTTTCACACCTTCCGCCGGGCACGTTGAAAGAAAAGTATCCCGGCTTATAACCTTTTGCTCTTGCCTGATGTGTTGAAGCAAATAATTCTCTTATCAGTTCAAATGCTTTTATATAACTTATCGGATTAGAACGGGGTGATTTACCGATTGGCGATTGATCAACTATTATTATATCATCGATGTATTCCGCCCCTCTGATTTCATCATACCTGCCAACATGCGAAGGAGCAAAACCATGATATTTGGCAACCCCTGCATAAAATACATCGTGAACAAGCGTGCTTTTTCCGGAACCGCTAACTCCGGTTATCACCACAAATTTATTTAGTGGGATTTTAACATCAATATTTTTCAGATTATTTTCCGCTGCACCGATAATTTCAATTTCTTTGGTTCGTTTAGAATTTCTTTTTGATGGAACAGGAATAGATAATTTGCCGCAAAGGTATTTACCTGTAAGTGATTCGTCGCTTCTTTTTATATCATCATAACTTCCGTAAGCAATTATCTCCCCGCCTTCACTGCCCGCTTTAGGTCCCATATCAAAAATGACATCTGCGGCTGCCATCATTTCCGGGTCGTGCTCAACCACAATAACGGTATTTCCTATATCACGCAGGTTTTTAAGAATATTTATCAGCCTGCTGTTGTCTCTCGGATGAAGCCCAATGCTTGGTTCATCCAGAATATATAAAGTTCCAACCAGGGAGGAGCCGAGTGATGTTGCAAGGTTAATGCGCTGTGTTTCACCTCCGGATAGGGTGCTGCTTAACCGGTCGAGTGTGAGATATCCGATGCCGACATTGTTCAGGAAAGTAAGCCGCTTAATAATTTCTTTAAGAACCCGCTCGCCGATTTTATAATCAAATTCTGATAGTTGAAGTTCATTAAAAATTCTTAGCGAATGTTCTATGGGCATTCTGACAATGTCGTCAATTGAATTGTTATCAATCTTAACCTGCAATGCTTCCCTTCTGAGCCGTGAGCCTTTACATGCAGAACAGGTTGTATAACCGCGGTATCGGCTCAGCAGTACACGAATGTGCACTTTGTAGGTTTTGGTTTCCATCTTTTCGAAGAATTTTTCAATTCCGATATAGGATCCGAATCCTTTTACTACTAAAGATTTTTGTTCTTCGGTAAGATTTTTATAGGGTATTGTGAGCGGGATACCATATTGCCGGGCATTCTGAATAAGGTCCCGTAAATAGGAACTGTATTTAACTGATCTGAAAACTGCGATTGCGCCATCAGCGATCGAAAGGTTTGGATTCGGCACAACAAGATTCATATCAATACCGATTACCTTACTGAATCCCTGGCAAACCGGACAAGCACCAAAAGGATTATTGAATGAGAAAAACCTCGGTTCGGGTTCTTCATATTTTATTCCGCAGCATTCATAAAATTTATTGAACTCTTTTTCTTCACCGGTATCTGCATTAATAAGAATAAGCCTGTCTTCACCCTCTCTGAAAGTTACTTCAATTGAATCGGAAAGCTTATCTCTTAGGCTTTCTTTATTTAATTTGAACCTCTCCACAACCACACGAATATCGTTTTTGCTTTCCGGATAAACTAATTTTTCATTAAGGTCGTGCATTTCTCCATTAAAGTATATCCTGAAAAACCCTCTCTTAACAAGATGCTCTGCTTCCTGTTTAACATTTTTACCCTCGTGTGCATGAACGGGAAAAGTAAGATAGAATTTTGCTCCTTCTTTTTGCTCTTCAAGCCATTTAGTAACTGTTGCGGTGCTTGCCTTCTTAACTTCATTTCCGCACTGAAAGCAAATTGTTTTTCCGATTCTTGAAAACAGCAAACGGAGGTAATCATAAACTTCGGTAGTAGTTCCAACTGTTGAACGTGTATTGCGTGCGCCGGTTTTTTGTTCTATTGCTACAGCCGGACATATCCCCTGAATCAGATCAACGTCCGGTTTGTTCATTCGTTCAAGAAATTGACGCGCATAGGCGGAAAGACTTTCAACATATCTTCTCTGCCCTTCAGCGTAAATGGTATCGAATACAAGAGACGATTTGCCGCTTCCGCTTACGCCCGTAAAAACAATCAGTTTATTGCGCGGCAGTTCGAGGTTCAGGTTTTTAAGGTTATGTTCGCGCGCTCCTTTAATTATGATTTTCTTTACATTATTTACAGCGGTTAGTTCTTTCATTCTTAATGATTTTCATTTCAGGTTTAACAGTTACAGAGCCAGCCGGTAAAGTTACGAAAATTTATTTGTATGACAGCCCAAAATTATTCCATGAACCGGCAAGTCAGTTTATCATCACATAATAGCGGCTTGCAGGGTTAATATAAAAATTTGTTAAATGTTCTGTTTCTTTAATAAGTCTTTCCTATTCCCTATCTTTCATATATAAAAACAAAGAATTATGGGAATCCATCCCTTTGGGAAAAGATGAAGATTACTGAAGGCACAGCCAATTCAACCGGTATAAAAATAGCAATTATTCTTAGCAGGTTTAACGATTTCGTTGGAAATCAATTGCTCGAAGGTGTTATTGATTGTTTGAAGGAACACAAAATTGCTGAAGAGAATATTGAAATAGTTAAAGTTCCCGGCGCTTTTGAAATCCCCGTTACTGCTGAAAGCTTAGCCAATCAAAAAAAATTTGATGCAATAATCACTTTGGGCGCTGTAATCAGAGGTGAAACCCCTCACTTTGAATATGTTGCCTCTGCAGCGAGTTCGGGCGTTCTGCAGGTTTCCATTAAGCATTGTATCCCTGTAATTTTTGGGGTGCTGACAACAGATACAATTGAACAAGCCAAAGAAAGAGCAGACATCAAAACTCTTAACAAAGGTAAAGATTTCGCCCTGGCAGCCCTTGAAATGGCTGACCTGTTGAAAAAAATAAGCAAATAAATTTTTAGACTTTTTGGTTATTAAAAAAACACTAAATTGAGTCAAAAATATTATAAACATTTTCCTGGGCGCGAATAAAATACTTATACAGCCTGTTTATTGAAAACTTAAAAGGAAGAAATAAAATGAGAACTACATTAGTATTCTTATTCGCTGTATTGCATGTTTCTGCTATCCTGCCGCAGCAGTTTACCGGATGGAAAAATTATACAGATATGAAAAACATCCGTGCTGTTAAATCAACATCTGATGGGTTATGGGCTGCTGCCAGCGGTGGAGCGTTTTCATTCAATCCTGATAATTCCGGCTTTAAAACTCTGCATAAGATAAACGGATTGCTTGGTTCTTCTTTAACGGCACTTGCGATTGACCAGCATGGCAAGATTTGGTTCGGAAGTGCTACAGGTATAATCGACGTTTACAATCCGCAGACCGGAACCTTCCGAACTATTCTTGATATTTTTAATTCCGACAGGATCAATAAAAGTATTAACGATATTCGCATTGAAGGCGATACGGTTTTTATTTCCACGGGATTTGGCGTTACTCTGATACATGCTGTTCAATATATCTTTCTGGATACTTTCTTCCGTTTCGGAAATCTTACGTCAAACATTAAAGTTAACAGCACTTTCAGGAAAAATCTTCTATTCGCATGCACCGATATGGGGTTAGCTGTTCAGAAAGCCGGAGCTGTAAATCTTTCTGCACCTGAATCGTGGAATGTGTTCAGATTATCCGAGGGTCTTCCATCGAACAAATCGAAAAAGATTATTAATTATAAAGACTCGGTTATCGTTAGCACCGACAGAGGACTGGCATATTTCACCGGTTCCAACTGGCTGCCCTTTCTGCTTGAATTTACTAATATTGATATAAGTGATTTACTGGTTAAGGAAAATGATCTGTTCATTCTTGCTGAAAAGAAAATATATAAGTACACCAACGGATCGTTAAATGTTGTCTTTGAATCCCCGGTAAACTTAAGAAGTCTTGCTTACTCCGATAAATTGGGCATACTTGCCGCCAGCGATAATGGTGTAGTGAGATATGAAGGGGCATCAACTGCCTACATATTCCCTAATGGTCCGCAGGCAAATCTTTTTCCTGCAATGGATATATCTCCTGACGAAACTTTATGGTCTGCAAGCGGAAGGAATAACACCGGAAAGGGATTTTATTCATTTGACGGCTCAACCTGGACAAACTATAACAAATCAAATGTAAGTGCTTTGCCATCAGATGATTATTATTCAATATTCTGTGCAAAAGACGGCAATGTTTATGTCGGGCATTGGGGCGCAGGCTTTCTGAGGAAAAGCGGTGAACGTTTCGACTTCTTCAACACACAGAATACAGACATGAAAGGAATTGAGAACGGACCCCAGTTTCTTGTTATAACCGGATTTGCAAGCGATTCGCGAAATAACACATGGATAATGAACTGGGGTGCAGTTGACAGAAAAAATCTCAGTATGTTAACCCCTGACAGCTCCTGGCACCACTTCTCATATTCAGCAGGGTTCCCCCAATTTCTCGGTTTACACTTCGGTTTAGTGATTGATCAGTACGATACAAAGTGGTTTTATTCAAATGATGCAAAAAAATCCGGATTATATTTCTTCAATGAAAAACACACTTATGAAAATACTGCAGATGATACATCAGGATACCTGAACAGTTCTAACGGTCTCAACAGTAATTCCATTTCCGCATTAGCAGTTGACAGGCGGGGCGATGTATGGGTAGGCACAAGCCAGGGTGTTAACATTATTTCAAATACTAATTCTATTGTTTCGAAAACAGGAACTCAGTTAAAAATTTCATCGGTATTTGCATTAAGGCAGCAAACTGTTAACGCTATTGCTGTTGATCCGCTAAATCAAAAATGGATTGCAACTAACCAGGGACTGCTGCTTGTAAATTCAGACGGTTCAAGATTACTGGCATCATTCGATACAAGAAACAGTGCATTGCTTTCAGATATTATTACAAGCATCGCAATTAACGAAAATTCAGGCAGAGTTTATGTCGGAACTGATGCAGGTTTAACTTCATTTGAAACATTGGCAATTAAACCCGCTGAAACATTCACCGAATTATTTATTTATCCCAATCCCTTCAAAATTGGTAAAGGGAATGGTTACATTACAATTGACGGCTTGATAAGAGATACTGACATTAAAATTTTAAACATCTCCGGTAAGCTGATTTATGAATTTAATACTCCCGGCGGAAGAACTGCTGTATGGGATGGCAGGGATACTTTCGGAAATCATGTCAACTCAGGCGTTTACATTGTTGTAGCTTATGACAAAGACGGCACAAGCGTAGCAACAGGTAAGGTTGCCATCTTGAGGGAATAAAAGGTTAATTTCCGAACAGATATTTTTTCATCGTATGATAGAACTTTCAAACATCTCTCTTCAGTTTAACGGAAAATATCTTTTCAGAGATGTGAACTTCAGAATAAATTCAGGAGACAGAATTTCTTTGGTCGGGGCTAACGGAACCGGTAAAACTTCTATTCTGAAAATTATTGCCGGTGAGCTTCAACCCGAAAAAGGCAGGGTGCTAAAACAGAAAAGAATCAGTATTGGCTATCTTCCGCAGGATAATGTAACACACAAAGGGAAGACTCTTCTGGAAGAAGCGAATTCTGCACTGACTGATATCGTTCTCCTTCAACAAAAAGAAAAATCCCTTACGGCTGAACTCGCTGATGAAAACCTACATGATGGTGAACGTGAAGATATCATTAATCAGCTTGGTGAAGTTCACCACAGATTAGAAGAATTAGACTCTTACAGCGTCGGTTCAAGAGTTGAAAAAATTCTGATAGGACTTGGATTTGAAGAACAGGATTTTACCCGGCTGACCGATGAATTTTCAGGCGGATGGCAAATGAGAATTGCCCTTGCTAAAATTCTGATTTCACAAAATGATATGCTGCTGCTCGATGAGCCGACAAATCATCTTGATATTGACTCATTAACATGGTTAATAGGTTTTCTGAAAAGTTATCATGGTGCGCTTCTTATAGTTTCTCACGATAAGCACTTTGTTGACCAGGTAACAAACCGAACACTTGAAATTTATCTTGCCAAATTTAATATGTTTAACGGCAATTACGCTGCTTATCTCAAATATAAAGAAGAGAGAGATGAGCAGGCATATCATCTTTATGAACATCAGCAAAAGAAGATCAGGCAAACAGAAAGATTTATCGAACGGTTTCGTTATAAAAATACAAAAGCAAAACAGGTACAGAGCAGAATAAAGCATCTTGAAAAACTTGAACTTGTTGAACTGCCCGAATTTCAGTCTGAAATCAATATAAGATTTCCGGAGCCCCCGCCAAGCGGCAGAATAAATATCGAACTGAAAAATATCACAAAATCCTACGGAAATAATGTTGTTATAAAAAATCTGGATTTCAAAGTTGCTCGCGGCGAAAAAATCGCATTTCTTGGTCCCAACGGAGCAGGTAAAACCACTCTGGCAAAAATTATTGCCGGAGTTCTTCCTTTCGATTTTGGTGAAAGGATAATCGGTCACAATTCATTTATATCTTATTATGCGCAGGATGTTGCTGATAGTCTTGATCCTGATCTCGAAATAATTGAAACGGTAGATGGTATATCTCCCGAAAAAACAATTGGTCAGTTACGCTCTCTGCTTGGTTCATTTCTGTTTCATGGTGATGATGTCTTTAAAAAGGTAGGAATATTATCGGGCGGTGAAAAAAGCAGGGTTGCACTCGCCAAAATATTATTAACAAAATCCAATTTTAATATTCTTGATGAACCGACAAATCATCTTGATATTGATTCGAAAGCTGTATTGCAGCAGGCGCTGATAAATTTTACGGGTTCACTGATATTGGTTTCACACGATATTGATTTTCTGAGACCAATCATATGTAAAGTTGTTGAGATAAGAAAACATTCGGTAAAAGAATTCCCCGGCGGTATTGATTATTATCTTTCAAAAAGAGAGCAGACACTCTCTGACCACACAACCGCTGCTGATAAAAAACAAACAGCACAGCCGGCAATCTCAAGAAAAGAACAAAAAAGAGCAGATGCAGAATTAAGACAGAAAAAATTTCAGGCAACAAAAGATATTGTGAAGAGGATTGAAAAGTTAGAAAGTGAAATTGAAAAGCTTGAGAAAAGACAAAAAGATCTGGAGCTGCTGCTCTCAAACCCCGCAGCTTACGAATCACCTGAAAAATTAAAAGAAAACTCTGTTAAGTTTGCCCAAATCAAATCTGCACTTGAAAAACATATTGAAGAGTGGGAAAAACTTTCGGGCGAGTTAACAGTAATTGAAAGCCGTTTAAGTTAAACTCTTTCGCCGGTAAATTCCTCAGTCAATGCTATACCTCCAAACAGAGCTGCATCATCGGCAAGTTTTGATGTAAGAATTTTCAATTTCTTTGCCGATTCTGCAAGCACATAATAGTTAAAAGAATCTTTTATTTTGGGAAGCATAAAGCTGCCTGCGGCTTCAATCAACCCTCCGCCTAATACTATCATATCATAATTCATCAAAGTGCATTGACTGGCAATCACCATTCCGATGGTGTGACAGGCATCTGAAATATGTCTGATTACAAGTTTATCGTTAGCTTTAATCGCCGCAGAAATGGCTTTGCTTTTAATCTTCTGACCGGAATTGAAAGTTTTGGAAACCGAACTTTTTTTCCCTGCTTTAATATCATCAATTATTTTATTTACAATAGCAGTTCTGCTGGCAAAAGTTTCGAAGCAGCCGCGCTGCCCGCAGCCGCAAACCGGTCCATCGGCTTTTACTTTAATATGACCAATTTCACCGGCGACAAAATCCGAACCGCGGTAAATTTTTTCATCAATAATAATCCCTCCTCCTATTCCCGTTCCTATAAAAACTGCGAGCATGTTTTTAGCTTTTTTTCCAACACCAAATTTTTTTATACCCATTGCACCGAGATTCACATCATTCTCAAGCAATACAGGGTAAGGGATCAGTTCCTGCAAGGATTTTCTGATATTAAAATTTCTGAGATTAAGATTAGGAGCCAGTCGTATTACACCTTCATAAGGATTTACAGCACCGGGCACTCCCAGTGCTACTGCAGCAATCTCATCCTGACTGTGATGTGTGTCTGCAACAAGATCTTTAATAATAGAAGCAAGACTATTAACATATGCTTGCCTTCCCGAGTCAGTATCCGTAGGACGTTTTAATCTGGATACAATCCCTTCTGAAGAATTGATCAGAGCGGCAAGAATTTTTGTTCCGCCCATATCTACACTAATTACATATTTCCTTTTCAGGATTACTCCATTGTAGTATGATTAAATTTAACGTCAAAAAGTTATAAAGTTTTATTTTCTTTTGCAAAGAGGTATTTATCGCTATAATATTGTATGTTATTAAAAACTATTTTTTATCCGGATGGAACAAATTAAACCGCTTAAAAGATTCGGGCAAAATTATCTGATTGATGAGAATATCATCAACAAAATTATCAGGGAGATAGAACCGCAAAAAGATGATAATCTGATTGAGATTGGACCGGGTACGGGTTCTCTCACAGAAAAATTATTCCAATACAACAGATCATTCACGGCAGTAGAAGTTGATAGAAGAGTAATTGAAAATCTTTCCGCTAAGTTTCCATCATTAAATCTTATTGAAGGAGATTTTTTAGAACTCGATCTTAAACAGCTATACAAAAACAAAAAGAAAAAAATCCGCATTGTGGGAAATATTCCTTACAACCTTACCTCCTCAGTTCTTTTTAAGCTGATAGACAATTCTGATTTAGTTCAGGACTCGGTCTTAATGGTTCAGTATGAAGTTGCAAAGAGAATGAAAGCATCTAAAGGCAGCAAAGATTATGGTATTTTAACCGTGCTGCTTTCAAAGTTCGCTGATGTTGAATTCTGTTTTAAAGTTCCCCCCGCAGTTTTTTCTCCGAAGCCTAAGGTGTATTCGGCTGTAGTTCATCTGCACTTTAAAGAGAGTGCGTTGAAGGATGAAATGAAAGAAATTTTTATAAAAATTGTTAAGGCGGCATTCGGTAACAGAAGAAAAATCCTTAAAAATTCGCTTGCTAATAGTATATTTAGGCACATTAATTTTGAAAGTGCTGAAGTTGATATTAATAAGAGAGCTGAACAGCTTAATGTTGAAGATTTTGTTTTACTTGCAGAGTTCGTTAAGGAAAGAAGCTGACCTAATGGGGATTATGATCTTTCACTCAAACAACAAATTTGAATGCACCGCATAAAATCCTTCTTACATAATCTTAAAGCATTCGACCTGGTTGTGGTCGTATTTTATTTATTTCTGACCTTACTACATATAATTTATCAAAACAGAATTGATAGCTGGTATAACTGGGTGCTTATTAATGCCGGGGTAATTTCTTTTGCACTCCTTATTGCTTATATCGAGGAAGTTTCAAAAAGTAAAATCTTGAGGGTTATTCACTACCTGTATGTTTTACCTGTAATGTTCCTCACCTTCAGGCAATTGTATTTTATGATAATGCCGATAAGAGGAAAAGATTATGATGATTGGTTTATTGCAGCCGACCGCTGGTTGTTCGGGACAGATCCGACTCTCTGGCTTTACCAGTTCTCACATCCCCTGCTAACTGAAATTCTTCAGATCATATATGGTTCATTTTATTTTCTTCCACTCATTCTCTTTGTTGCATTACTTAAAAAAGGTCGGTTTTTTGCTGCCGACTATGCTGTGTTTTCGATAGTCTATGGTTTTTTTCTTTCATATCTGGGTTACTTTACTTTACCGGGTATAGGTCCACGGTTTACTCTTCATGAGTTTGAACAAATGCATGAGCTGCTGCCGGGATTGTTCTTAACTGAATTTGTAAGAGAAATAATAAATTTTGGGGAATCCATTCCATCCGGCACTCCTAATCCGGCAGAAGTTGTTCAGAGGGATATTTTTCCCAGCGGTCACACAATGATTACTTTAATTGTTATGTATCTTTCCGTTAAACTGAAAAGCCGCTCAAAATATTTTCTTGTGCCGGTAGGGATTCTATTAATTTTTTCAACTGTGTATTTGTGGTATCACTATGTGGTTGATTTAATCGGCGGTGCATTGTTTATGCTGATTTCAGTATGTAGCGGAAAACGCATCTTTAACTGGTGGCAAAGAAGTACAGGCAATGAAGAGTTTGAATATGGAAGGCATTAATAATTTTCTTTTTGAAATCTGTAATTGATGAGAGATAAAAAAACAAAAGTTAAAAGAATATTTGACGGTATCGCTAACCGGTATGATCTGCTGAATCATTTACTTAGTTTTGGAGTTGATTATTACTGGCGACGGCGTGCTTTAAAGCTAACCGGCATTACCGAAGAATCAATTCTTCTCGATGTAGCTTGCGGAACGGGCGATGTGGCAATTCAGGCAAAAAAACTTGGCGTAAAAAAAATATTCGGGGCTGATTTTTCCTATAACATGCTCTCTCTCTTTAATAAAAAGAGTGAATGGATAACCGGAAATACAGTGCAAATGGTTGCTGAAAAAATGCCTGTAAAAAATAATTCGGTAACCAATATTACAGTCGCTTTCGGAGTGCGGAATTTTTATGATATCCGGGCGGGTTTTAATTCGTTCTACAGAGTGTTAAAGCCGGGGGGTAAAGCAACAATACTCGAATTCCGCATGCCTTCAAACAGGTTTTTTAAAGCGCTCTATAAATTTTATTTTAAGATAATTCTTCCTTTCGTTGGTGGTCTTATTTCCGGTGATAAAGAGGCTTACAAGTATCTGCCCGATTCAGTTGAAGAGTTTGACGAAAAAATAAAACTGCCCGAACTCTTAAAGAATTCGGGCTTTAACAAAATAAAAATTCATTCTCTCACATTCGGAATTGTTCAGGTTATTATTGCAACAAAGTGAAGGCGGTTTATTTAATATCGTAATCTGTCAGGCTTTGTGTAATTACCTTCGTAGTATCGTCAAAATCAATTCCTCCTCCGGCAAAAGCATTAAGAACGGTTGCATTACCTTGCCATCTTACCGGACCAATATCTTCAACAAGCCAAACATATGCCGTGTAAGTTGACGTAAGTATCTCTAAAAGATTTGCCGGATTAGGAATATTCAGTTTGAGTGTGTATCTGATCTTTTCGGCTTGCACGGTTACTGTACCTCCGGTAAGATTGAGTGTAATATTTTCAGTGCCTTCCGCATTTGCAGATACATCAACCAGTGCAATATTAAATATTGCATAGTTAAGAACCAGTTTGAATACAGGCCAGGTTTTACCGCTGTTTAAGGGGAATGAAAACATTATTAGTTCAGGATCAATTGTTAAAAATTGTATAAGTGAATCGGGGATGGTATTTGATAACCCGGTTGTATCCAGAAACAAATAAACTCCGGCGGTTGTCTTTCTGAAATAGTTAACCGATAAAAAGGTAGTATCTGCAAATGTCATAGAATCTTTCTGGACCTGATACGTTACACCGCCTACTGATGCAGTTCCATCGTATATTGAATTTCTGCTGCCGAAAACTGAAACCCCATTAGAGTCTTTTATCTCAACAGCAAATTTATAAGTAGTGCCGTTTGTATTCGGAAAGAAGTTTTTTGTTTCACCATTACCGCCCGGGTCGGTTGGTGTTGATTTACTGCAGGCGATAAATATTAGTGGTATTATAAAAACAGCAAGTGCTGTAACTATTGACTTTCTCATTGTTACTCCTTATGATTTTTCAAAATTATTTTTAATGCATCAAAGGCTTTGAATCTGTGGCTTATCTTGTTCTTCACTTCAGGATCCATTTGCGCCGTTGTGATGTTATACCCATCGGCAACAAAATACGGATCATATCCAAATCCATAAATGCCTGCGGGTGTTTTTATTATTTGTCCCTTCAACTCGCCGTAAGATATATAAAATTCTTTTCCATCGAAAAAAACAGCCACACAAATATATTTAGCCGGATGGGGTTCAGGAAATACTTTTAATTCTCCGATCAGCTTAAGATTATTTTCTTCGTCGGTTGCATTCTTGCCGGCATAGCGGGCAGAAAAAACACCGGGTCGTCCGCCTAGTTGCTGCAGTGATATTCCCGAATCATCAGCAATTACCGGGATTTTATATTTATTATACACCGCATAGGCTTTTAATCTTGCATTTTCTTCAAACGTGGATCCTGTTTCTTCAATTTCCGGCATATCGGGATAGTCGAGCAGGGATTGTATTTCAATATTAATATCTTTCAGAATAGAAATCACTTCCCTTATTTTACCTTTATTTCGTGAAGCGAAAATGATTTTTTTCATATTTGTCATAAACGACTCAGAAGTTTTTTTAATTGTTCCTGCCCTTTGTAGTATATTTCAAAATCATCGTACACTAATGACATTCCGTCTTTCACAATCCATCTGCCGTCAATCATAACGTGAATAACATCTTTTCTTGAAGAAGCATAAACTATATCCGAATAAATGTCTTCATCATTTTCAGATAAAGTATGATTTGGTCCTTCAAGGTCCAGCAAAACGAGATCAGCTTTTTTACCAATTTGAATACTGCCGGTTTCATCAGCAATATTCAGAGCTTCTGCCCCGCCGATTGTTGCAAGCCTGAACACTGTTTTTGCATTCATACGGGAAGCGCCGTGAATGGGTTTCTGGATAAGCGCAGCAAGCCTCATCTCGTTAAAAATACTTAGGTTGTTGTTGCACGGTGCACCATCAGCACCCAGGGAAACCGAAATGCTTCTGTTTATATATTCAGGAATATTTGCTATACCGGAACCAAGCTTCAAGTTTGATGATGGACAATGAGAAACCCTGCTGTCATTCTTTTTCAGAAGATTGATCTCATTTTCGTTAAGATGAATGCAGTGAGCAAGAACAGTAGTGTTATCCATAACGCCAATCGAATCAAAGTATTCCAGATTTTCCTTCCCGAATTTTTTTCTTACTTCGGCAATTTCATTTTTATTTTCGGAAGCATGAGTGTGAAAGATACTGCCAGGAAAATCTTCCATCATTTTTTTTGTTTCGGTAAGAAGCGCTTCCGAACATGAAAGCACAAAGCGCGGGGCAAATCCATATTTTATTCTTCCGCCCTCACGTTCGTGATAAGCAAGCGCAAGCTCGGCAGTATATTTTAAATCATCAGAAGTTTTTGCTCTGAAAGCGGGAAATAAATCATTTAAGTCCATCATACACTTACCTGCAAAAGCTCTGATTCCTGAATAAATCAGTTCATCAAAAATAATTTCCTGGTAACGGAGTGTGCCCATATCAAGAATGGTTGTGGTTCCACCTGTAATAAGTTCATTTATCCCGAATTTTGCAGCCATACGTAGTGATTCGGGATTGTGTGCATTTTCAAACGGGAATATTTTATATTGGAGCCAGTCAAGGAGTTCAAGCTCATCTGCCAGCCCGCGGAACAAAGTCTGACAAAGATGAATATGTGTTTGAACGAAACCGGGAATTAAAGTCAGATTTTCTTCCCTTATGACCTCGCCATCAAAATTTTCTACCGATTGATCATTGAAGGGATAGATATCAGCTATTCTGTCGTCAATTATTTCAACAACAGAATTACGCAGTATGGAATTATACTCATCAACAGTAACTATCTGCTTAGGAACGATTAATTGTTTTTTCATAATTGAATTTATTTTGTTTCGGCAAAAATTTCATCCATCACTTCAAAAGCATAGCGCAGATGCGGTATAACAATAGAACCGCCGACAATTAAAGCAATGTTAAAAGTTTCGATGAGTTCTTCTCTGTTTGCACCCTCTTGTATTGAGCGGTCAATGTGATAGAAGATGCAGTCATTGCATCTTAAAACCATAGAGCCGACAAGACCCATTAACTCTTTTGTCTTTGAGGGCAGTGCTCCGTCTATGTATGCTTTGTTATCAAGAGCAAAAAATTTGTTGAAGTTTCTGAAACCGGAGTTTAAAATTTTTTCATTCATTTCAAGACGATATTTGCGGGTTTCACTTGTGCTTTTCTTCACTTTACTCTCCGTGATTATAGTTTGAAAATTAGAAAATTAATTAAAAATCATTTTTATCTGCATCGTACGAAATCTCCAGCGGACCTTGATTATTATCGTCTTCATTATCTTCGTCTTCCCAATCATATTTTTTTACAGGATCAGTCTTTCTGAAAATGATTGCAGCAGCAATTCCTGCTATACCGCCGAAGAGATGAGACTCCCATGATACACCTTTAACACCGGGCAATACACCCCATATAAGGCTGCCGTAAAGGAATGTGACAATCAGGGCAAGTCCGATTGATTTATTATCCCGCCTGATTATTCCGCTGAAAAACAGAAAAGCAACAAAACCATAAATCAAACCGCTTGCACCAATGTGATATACTTCGCGGGCAAACAACCAAACGAGCACTCCTGTAAGAGCGTAAACCAAAAGTATTACACGGTAAGAAGAGACAGGATAAAAATATAATATGCTGAAGCCGAGAATTAACAATGGAATTGTATTGGAAAACAGATGGCTGTAATCTCCATGTATGAAAGGCGCAGTTATAATCCCTATCAAACCCGAAAATGTACGAGGCAGCACTCCGAATCTGACAAGGTCGAGCTGTTGTGAAACGGTAAAAACCTGTATGAGCCAGAGCGCCAGCAGGAAGTAAAGCGGGTAATAGATGCTTCGCTGAAGTTTCTGTTTATCTTCTGTATGCAAATAGTATTGACTTAATGAATGTATTTAAACTCTGTATGAACCGGATTATTCTTTACAAAAAGTAATACCGGCAAAAGCAATTAATCATCCTGATAAAAATTATTTCCTTAAAGATTTTTTTATTGCCACAGGCTATCGCTATTTGATATAAACCATCTTACGTGTTTGTTTGAATTTACCAGCCTCGATACTATAGAGGTAGATTCCGCTCGACAGACCTTCTGCACTAAAAGTTATTTTATGATTACCTGCAGGTTTTAATTCATTAAGAATAGATTTGAGTTCCTGTCCCAACAGATCATAAATTTTTAAGCTGACAAATTCAGCCGCCGGCAGTGAAAACTCAATTGTTGCTGCCGGATTAAATGGATTGGGATAATTCTGTGCTAAATTATAACCAAAT
Organism: Ignavibacteria bacterium; assembly: GCA_037447335.1. Lineage (GTDB taxonomy): Bacteria > Bacteroidota > Ignavibacteria > Ignavibacteriales > Ignavibacteriaceae > JBBIGV01. The sequence goes on from JBBIGV010000017.1 coordinate 37,936, forward strand.
GGACTTACAGGTTCACCCGGTTTTATTCCAACTACTGAGTACAGGTCAATTTTATACAATGATCTTCCATGAGTTCCGACTGCAAGATAATTAGCAGTCGGATGTATTTTCATATCATAAACAGAAACTACGGGCAATCCTTCGCCAACAGGTTCCCAGGTTTTACCAATGTCAAAACTTACAAATGCACCAACATCACCCCCTGCATAAATAACATGAGGACTCCGAAGATCAACAGCAAACGCATTTAACGGGGCATCGGGAAGATTACCGCTTATGTCTGTCCAATCAGCGCCTTTATTCGTACTCCTGAAAACATGCGGCTGCGGGTCACGCCATTTCAATCCTGAAAAAGTAACGTAAACAATATCTTCATTATAAGGATCAACAACAACGCGTGTAACCCATCGGTTAGGCAATCCTGCAGAAATGTTTGTCCAGTTAGCTCCATAATTAGTTGAAACCCAAACCTGCGCATCATCAGTACCAACATAAATCACATTTGAGTTAGAAGGAGCAACGGCAATAGTTGTGAGTGTTCCTAGCCTGTTGCCGGGCGGATAGAAAGTCAGCATTGGACTGATTGCCGACCAGTTGGCTGCACCATTTGTTGTTCTGTATAGCCTGTTCGTTCCGTAATAAAGAACATTATTGTTATTTGGATCCATTATAACAGGAGTTGACCAATTTCTTGGCTCAGAGGAGTTTATTCCATTCATTACCTGGGAAAAATTATTTCCGCCGTTGGTTGATTTGTACAGATTACCAAACTGCCACTCTGCATAAATTACATTAGGGTTTGTTGGATCAACGTTCACGTAAAAACCGTCACCGCCAAGAATTCTTGTCCAATCATCCAAAGCGCCGGTTAAAGATCTGATTGTATTATTATCCTGCGTTCCTCCGTAAAGCCGCTGGGGGTTATTGTAATCCAAACCTATCTCATAAAATTGAGTTGCCGGAATCCAGGCACGCGGCACCCATGTAACACCGCCATCGGTAGATATGTTTATACCCGCATCATTTCCGTTAATAATATAGTCCGGGTTATCCGGATGAAATGCCAATGCATGATGATCCACATACAACTCGCTCGGACCCCCGTAGCCATAAATAACAGGCCAGGTCAACCCGCCATCGGTTGATCTCATAAAAGAAACATCCATGGCATAAACGATATCAGGATTTATTGGATGAACGCGCACCTGCCCGAAATACCAGCTAAAAGTTCCTGAACCGGTTGCAACAATATTATTCGGATCAGCATTTACCCAGTTATTTCCGTAGTCATCCGAGCGAAATAAACCCCGGTAAGTACTGCCCGTAGTATAAATTGAGTAAATAATATTCGGCTGTGATTTGCAGATAGTAAGTCCAATCCTGCCGATGTTTTCACTGTTTGGATCGGGTAAGCCGTTAGTAAGTTCGACCCATGCTGCACCGCCGTTAGTGCTTCTGTAAATGCCGCTTGTTGGACCGTACAGCTGTGCAGAAGTTGGTCGTCTGACTCTTTCCCACATAGCCGCATACAGATAATCAGGATTAGAAGGATCCATAACAATATCAATTGCTCCGGTTGAATCTGAAATAAAAAGAGAAAGATTCCAGGTTTCACCGCCGTCGGTACTTTTATAAATTCCTCTTTCAGAGTTTGGAGCAAAGTAAGAACCAACTGCAGCAACGAAAACAATCTGCGGATTAGTCGGATGAACAATCACCCTCCCGATTGAAGCCGTATTGGTTAAGCCTTTATGCTGCCATGTTAAACCAGCATCCGTTGATTTAAAAATTCCTGCGCCCGGGAAATTATTATGACCACCATTAGCTTCGCCTGTACCAACATAAATTATATTTGGATTAAGAGGATCAATTCCTATATCTCCTATTGTCAGCACGGCATTATCATCAAAAACCGGAAACCAGGAAACACCGGTATCGGTTGACTTGAATACTCCACCTGTAGCAGCCGCAGCATAAACAATATTCGGATTAAGAGGATTAAATTCAACATCAACAACCCTTCCTCCAATGTTTATTGGACCGGCAAACTCCCATGGGGTTATCGTCCTTCCTTTTGCAAGAAATTCGGCTCTCTGATTTTCTCTAAGAAGATGTGCCTGTCTTACTGCTTCTATTCCTGCGGATGGATCAGCATCATAATACGGATATGTTCTTTGAAGCCATGCCCATTCATAGGGTCGAAGGTCAGGACCGGGTTGAGGTTTTTCAGGTTTAAATATTTTCGATGATTCTTTGATCAGCTTATTCTGATAATGAAATGAGATGGCGAAAAAAGTTACAACCACGAGTGCAGTAGTAAATACAAGAATTTTTTGTTTCATTCCGGCAGCTTTTAATTTGTTACAAAAATAAATTTAATTCTGATATGAATTTATGCATTTTACACAATCTATTGCACATTATTCGATTTAAAATTAACTTTGTGAAGCGTCTGATATTTTTTTTGTCTCAATTTCGGATAAAATACTAAACGTTATGTGCAATTGCCCTTTCAAAACAAGCTAAGGAGATGAGATCAAGAAGAATTCTGCTTTTTCCCTGATTGCAGCATGCCTACTCTGCAACCAAGGAGGGTACCATCGATATTTTGGCTGAGGCCGATGGAGTTAAACGAACACTTCAGTTCATTTCAGTCCGTTAATAACACTAAGAAAGGAGTAACGATTTATGAAAACGTACAGAAACCTTTGGGCAGTTCTGATTGGCGTGCTTGTCTTGGTTGCGCTTTCAATCACGCCAGCTTTCTCTCAAGAGAAGCACACTCCCCTTGCCCAAATCATTATCTACAAAGGTGAAACGGCGGGTACAGGACCTGGCATCGGAGTTTTCAAACTGACAGTTGGAGAAGAAATTACTGTGACTGCCAAAGGGATAGATGAAGAAGGAAAGGAAGTTCCGATTTGGCCCACGTGGAAAGCCGACAAAGAGCTTTCTCTCAGTGTCGTTGAAGGTAGAAGCAAGACCGCTGTGGTGAAAGCATTGAAGGAAGGCGCTCCAGTCTTTTTTTCCGCAGTCTATATTACAGACGAAGGGAAAAAAGTAACTGGTGAGGCGATGGGCGAGGTCAAAGCAAAGAAGTGATCAAGCTACAAGTAACGTTCAACAAAAAGTTGTCGCCGCTTCGCCTAACAGCAGCAACAACGCCGCTCACTTTGTTGAAAAGGATTATTGAGTTCGCTCCATTGCTTTTGCCGCGTGTTGGTTTGCGGCTACGGACGCAAGAAATGAGTTTGTTGATAGCGCCCTTCGCCGCATCATTTTCGAGCGGCAAAAGCAACGGCGTTGTTGCTGCAAACGTTATGTGAAAATGGCGGCACGCAGGACTGTGCCAACCGAAAGGAAGGAGTACTACTTGAAGGTGGTGTTTGCCCAAGTCATGAACTCAGCAAGACTCAGGACTTCGATCTTCTTTTGGGCGGTTGTTTTCGTTGTGTACTTCCTGTTGGCGGCGGCTCCCTTCAACCAAGGAATGGCTCCGGCTTTCCATCCGGTTCCATCGATTACGACCACAATGTGTTTTTCCGGCATCGCTTCAAGGCTATTCAAGTACAGGTACGGGAGTTTCTCATCAACCGAACCTGCGACTTGTTGCCATTTACACTCAATGCGAATTTCCAGGCCGTACCTGGCAGACTTCAGCAAGAACTCAGTTTTTCCAGGATGCTTATAGATCGTCTCATAGGGTACATCCGTGAGAAGAAGTTCTTCACCATGCTTCTCTGGATTTTTCTTCCAGTCCCTATGCTTAACAATTTTGAATCCCTTTTGCCTGCAAACTGTCTTAACCGTTTGCTCAAGAAGGTTCCCTGATGCGGTCGTGCGTTTTGATCTCTTCGTTCTTTTAGCCATTAAAGTCAGTAGTTCGTGATGATCAACTCGTTAATTTTTCCACGACCGTCGGCTTTACAGTTGATCGCTCTATTTGCCTTAACAACCTTAACGTGGTAATTCTTGTATAATTCTCTCACAGTTTCAGTGTACGAATTCGACAACATGAACAGAACACCCTTGGCCGTAAGTCTGTCGCATAGCTCTCGCAGGGCAAATTGGGCATCCAGATCGAAATCATCTTTGTAGTACTTCGTGAACGATGATGTCTTATTCAACGGCACATACGGCGGGTCAAAGTAGGCGAAGTCTCCCTTTCGGGCCTTCTTTTCCACAGCTTCAAATGAAGCCAAAGCGATATCAGTTTTTTTCAAGAGGATACTGCAAGCTATCAGATTTTGCTCGTCAACAACGTTTGGGTTCTTATAGAAGCCGAAAGGCACGTTGAAATGTCCGTCCGAGTTCATTCTATACAATCCGTTGAAGCAAGTCTTGTTCAAGTAAATCAATCTACTAGCTTTCTCGACCTTGCTCCAATATCTGTATTCTTCGGTTCTGTCAGCGCTTCTCAGCTTGTAAAAGTACTCTTCTATGTTCTTGTGTTTCTTCAGACTCTCAATCAGTTCTTCAACATCGTTCTGCACAACTTCGTATACATTGATCAACTCAGGATTGATATCTGAAATGTACCCATACTCTGGTTTAACAGAAAAAAACAGTGCGCCGCCGCCAACAAACGGCTCAAAGAACCGACCATATTTCTTGGGAATATGCCTGAGAAGTTCTCGGAGTAACTGCCTTTTGCCGCCAGGCCACTTCAAGAAGGGCCTGCATGAAACCTTCTCAAAGTTCTTCTTGATTTGGTAGAGTTCGAGTTGTTCTCGTACTGTCAGTAACATAGTGGGCTAAGTTTACGATTTTCTCAAGCCAAAATCAATTTTCAGAGATGCGTGCCGCCACTTCACATAACAGCGGCAACAACGACGTTCGCTCGTTGGAAAAGGACGGTTGAGCTCAATCAACGGTTTTGCTCACTGTTGGTTTCTTGGTTTGCCTACGCTCATCATTTGTAGTTCGCAAACGCAGCTTGGTTAGAAACGTGCGCTCGTCTGTTCGCCCCGCTGGAATTCATAGCATCTACAACCAGCGAGGACTCACACACTCGCACACAAGCTCTGAGCTCGCAACCACCGCAAACAACGCTGTAGTTGCTCGCTTGGCGTTTGCGAACGATGAATGCCAACGCACAACGGAGTTAGTCGTTTTGAGTTCGCAAAACCGCTGCGTTGTTGCCGCAAACGTTAGGCGCAATAACTTTTGCTTTTTGATTCTCTAACGGGAATATGTTAAATTAACCATATGCTTACCAAAGAATATATAAATGAAATCAAAACGAATGGCAATGGTGCATTAGCACTAGCTATCGAAAATATTAAAGACAATAGTGGTTTAAGTTATTTTCTTGAAAACTTAGGGTTCCTTCCAGAAAATTTTGACGGCGATATTTTGCTACCATTTATCAATCACAATAATACTAATGTAAGATTTTGGGTAGTTAAAAATCTTGGTAAACTTAGTAATACAAAATATCTTATTCCTCTTTCAAAGGTTGCAAAAGAGGATTCAGATTCGATGGTTAGAAGGGAAGCGGTTTCATCTATTGGGCGTATGCGTGATTTTAAAAACATTCCAATTCTTCTCGAAATTCTTAATGATTCCGATCCCAAGATATTATCTCAAGCTATTCGCGGTCTTCTTGTTTTCAAGGGAAACGAAGAAGTCGATTCAGCTCTAAAAAAACTAATTGATCATCAAAATGAATTAATCCAGCAAGTCATTCAAAAGGAATATTTTCCAAAGAAATCCAATAGTTCTCATCTTTCGCATCCAGATTCATTCGATTTTCTAAAAAATGTAGTTGTTAATGGGGATGTGCGTAAAATTCTAGAAATTGTACCAGAAGATTCTATTCATCTTACATTTACATCTCCACCTTATTACAATGCAAGGGATTATTCCATTTATCCTAGTTACAAAGCCTACATTAAATTTCTTGCTGATGTTTTTCAAAGAGTTCACAGGGTTACTAAAGAAGGTCGTTTTTTTATTCTTAATACTTCTCCGATTATTATTCCTCGTGTAAGTCGCCAGCACTCAAGTAAGAGATATCCTATTCCATTTGACATTCATCCTTTGCTTATCGAAATGGGTTGGGAATTCATCGATGATATTGTCTGGCTAAAGCCGGAAGCTAGTGTTAAAAACCGTAATGCCGGATTCCTCCAACACCGCAAACCATTAGCCTATAAACCAAATCCTGTTACAGAATATCTTATGGTATACAGAAAGAAAACCGATAAATTACTCGATTGGAATATTCGAGAATATGACTATAAAATAGTCAAAGAGAGCAAAGTCAAAGACGGCTATGAAACTTCAAATGTTTGGCGTATTGATCCGACTTTTGACAAAATCCATTCTGCAGTATTTCCTGTTGAACTCTGCAATAGGGTAATTCAATTTTATTCTTTCAAGCACGATGTCGTATTCGATCCCTTTGCTGGTAGTGGAACAATGGGCATTGCAGCAAACGCTCTCGATCGTTATTTTTTTCTTACAGAAAAAGATGAAAAGTATTTTCAAGTAATTAAAAAGAATCTTGGCGCTAAATCATTATTTTCCAAAAATGATCCGCGATTCCTTCCTATTAATGAATTTTCTCAATTGGTCAAGCAATGACACTTACTGATTCTGTCGCTCAAAGAATTATCATCAAACTTGTCAAAGGTTTAGATTATCGCATTGAAATAGTAACTCTCATTGATGCTGAATTTCTACAATATGTTATTGATTTTTTCAAAAGGGTTGTTGACGCAAAATTAAAGAACCAAAACGTTACAGTTGATTGGTATAAAAAGGAATTACTCTCTCCCACCCTTTCTTCAGAAGATATTGCTATAAATTCAGGTCTTAATAAGAAGACTATTTCCAATATGTACAATAGCGTTAAAAGGGAAATCGTTCTTGAGGCTTCTATTGACCATTACGATACACTCTATGATTCGATAACTAGCCTTATCGAAAACGATGGAGACATTAACATTACTCTTACAATTAAACTTAGAAATGTAAGTGTTGATCTTAATATTAATGAAAGCTTAATCGTCATCAATACTCTTGCAGTTAAACGTGCGGCACTCCGTGGAGGATTGTGGAGTACAGCGGGTAAGCAAGTTGAGAAACCTTTGATGATTACACTCTGTAAATTATTCGATGTACCGTCGAGACATTATGATCAAAGTAGACTTCCAGATTCAATGCGTGAAGTTGATTTTTATCTTCTCGGTAATACTGATAATGAACGTTATCGTTGTGAAGTTAAGTTAATGGGTAAGGGCAATCCCGAGAGTGCAGACGCTGTAATTGCCCGTGATAGCAATGTCTTTGTTGCCGATAAACTTTCTGAATTAAACAAAGAACAACTTACCAGTCTAAGTATTGAATGGGTTGAACTCAGAAATAATGTTGGTTTTAGAAGGTTCACAACCGTGCTCACAAATCTCGGAATTCCATTTAGTGATTTCACTGGCGACATCGAGACAAAACTACCACAAATCTTTAAAGAAATATTCCAATAGCAAAAGTTGCTGCGCTTAACAAGCGTAACAACTACATCTCATTTGATAATGAATATTGTGGCTCAACGCTTCAGCCCACTGAATTTGCTTTTTATGAGTTCGCTCCAGCGTTGCGTTGTTACGCTAAACGTTAGGCAACCAAAAATATCGAGGTAAATATGAAGTTAATTTTCACAAACTATCCTTTTATTAAAGAAGAAGGTTTTATTTATGGTATTGAAGGTCAAGAGGCATTCGATGAATTTCTCCAACTTTTTGAGTTAACGTCAATAGATAAGAATAAAAAATGTAAATTTCCAAATGCTTCAGAGTATGAAAAAATAAAAGATAAATTACATTCGCAAGAACTTAAAAATATCCTAACTAAGTATATGGGAACTTCTGAAAAATTAATTGACATTTATTAAAAATTTAAATAGCATTGGCTGCAAAAAAATAAGGAATAAAAATGAGAAGCAACAAAATCAATAACGTTGATTTATTCACTTCTTGAACGGGCGAAGTCAAAGACAAAGCCCTTCAGCAGCAAATGATACATTCAATAAGCATATTAAAACACAATGCAAACAAGCCTTAGAAATAATAAAATCAATCCGCCGTGGCGGATTGATTGGGAAAAACTTCTAAAACCAATTTAGTGAGGCGTAGTCGAAGACGAAGCCTATTAGAGAAAATAATCTCAAAACAAAAGAAAATAACTGTTGACTACTCTGAAGAGGCGATATTTGCTGACAAAGGCTATGCAAATAAAAACAGACGAAAGAAACTGGAAAGAAGAAATATTTTTGATGGTATATTATCAAAAGGATATCGCAATAAGTCTTTGAGTAAATCAGAGATAAGACTTAACAAATTACTCTCAACAGTAAGGAACAAAGTTGGAATCCGCCGAAGGCGGACATTTGCATATATGAAGCGAATCCTAAACTATCAGAGGTGCAGTTACTATGACTTAAGGCCAAACCGATTTGAATTTATAATGGCAGCCTTGGTTTACAACATTAGAAAACTAATAACTGCAACAGGTTAAGATGTTAAAGTAACCATCTAAATTAGTTTAATTTAGTTTTCAACCTGACTGCCGTCAAGCAAGTTATGTCAAAGAACAAAAAACACAAATAAATTTATAGTGCAAGCTCCGATAAATTCTCAAAAAAATCGATTAAATGAGTTCTCTATTAAATATCCAAATTTTTCAGAAGTCTCTTTGAATTAAATTAAACTTCAAGTTCAAACTGGAGTATCATTTACGTGAAAAAAAACGTTTTTTATTCCTGCATTGCTTTAGTTATAAGTCTTTGCTCTATTGCTTATTCGCAATGGTTAACAGTTGATTCAGGCACTGATGCCAATCTTCGTTCAATATCATTTGTGAATGAAAATGTTGGATGGATTGCCGGAGATGATCTTCTTCTGTACACAACAGACCAGGGACAAAGCTGGAATGAGAAACCTCTGCCGGGAATACATAATTCTATATTTTTTTATGATGAACAAACCGGCTGGGTATGCAGCGAATTCGGCGAAATCTTTAAAACCACAGATGGAGGAGAAACCTGGCTGCCTAAAGTATCCGGTACAGTTAATGCTCTTAAAAGCATTCGCTTCATTGATGAAATGACCGGCTTAGCCGTCGGTTTTTTCCAGACAGTTCTGATGACAACGGATGGCGGTGAATCCTGGGTTCAGATGCTTCACAGCGGAACGGAACATTTTCTTTCAAGCTCTCTGATAAACAACCAGAAAATTTTTATTGCAGGAACTAACGGCAGTATTTTTATCAGTAACGATACGGGACAGACCTGGGATTCTGTAAATGTTGGCATGCCGAACGGTTTGTATGCAATCGAATTTATTAATCTTAATACCGGATATGTTTTCGGGTGCTGCGGTTCATACTTTAAAACTACCGACGGTGGATTAACATGGGAAGACAAAGGCTATATCACAACCGGCGATATTATCTTTTCGGGTTATTTCATTAATAATACAACCGGCTGGGTAGTTGGCGAGCTTGGCTGGCTTCTGAAAACAACAGACGGCGGTGAAAACTGGTTTGAAAACGGTCCACCAATACTAACCGATCTTTACGATGTAACTTTTATTGACGACAATATCGGTTTTATTGCCGGAGCAAACGGATTGATATTGAAAACTACTAATGCAGGTGGTACTTCAACAGCAGTTGATGAACTCCTCGATGCAATTCCTAATGAATTCGTTTTATACCAAAATTATCCTAATCCTTTTAATCCTTCCACAATCATTCAATACTCAATTGGCAGCGGACAAGTTGTAACCCTGAAGGTTTTTGATTTACTTGGCAGAGAAATAGCTGTACTCGTTAATGAGTATAAAGATGCGGGTAAATATATGGTTGAGTTTTCTTCAGAAGGTATTTCCAGCGGTATATACTTCTACAGTATTGAAGCCGGAGAATTTACAGCTTCAAAAAAGTTGTTACTTATAAAGTAAGCTAACTCTCACCAGATTTTATATGAGGCTGTCAGATCGGGCAGCCTTTTTTTATCTATTTATTTATAATTTTGCATTAAGAAAATCAAAAAGGAATTTTAATGAGCAGAATTCTTTATCCTGCACAAACAAAATATCTAAATTCATTCCGAAAGAAAGATGACCCGCTTTTAGCTGAGATGGAAGAATTTGCTGAGAAAAATTCGATTCCAATACTTTCATGGCACTCTGCATTTTTTATGGAACAGATAATCCAGCTTCACAAGCCCAGGCGTGCACTGGAAATCGGAACTGCAATCGGCTATTCAACAATAAGAATGGCAAGAACGATGGGCAGAAGTGCAGTCGTGCAAACTATCGAAATGAGTAAACATAATGCAGCGCTTGCAAAAAAATATTTTGAACGATCAGGTGTTTCAAACAGAATTGAGTTGATCGAAGGCGACGCTCTTAACGTAATGCCCCGGCTTGATAAAAAATATGACTTTATCTTTCTGGACGCTGATAAAGAGGACTATAAAAAATTGTTTGATTATTCCATGCTGCTTCTTAAAAGAAGAGGAGTAATATTTGTTGATAATCTGCTCTGGCAGGGTTATGCAGCAGGCGGTCACATACCGGATAAATACAGAACTTCTGCAAGACATATCCGGTCGTTTAATAAATTGTTTACGAGTCTGCCTAATCTCATAAGCACTATCATTCCTATAGGCGATGGCATCGGACTTGGCATAAAGAAATAAAAAAATATAAATAAAAAGATGGATGTAAAACTATTAGTTGATGAGATTGAAAGCTTTGCCTCTTCAAAGTTAAACCACAAAGAAACTCTTTTAATGCTTTTCAAGTGCGTAGAAATGTCCGGAAGAGATGAACTGATTGAACAAACATCATTCACCGCAAAATATGTAAGAGGGCTGATGCGTGTGTTAAGAGACGGATCAAAAAATCCTGAGGTAAAAAGTCTTGAGCACGTTAAGCACGACCTTACAGAAAATATGAAAAAGATTACCTTACAGTTGCGGGAAATAATCAGCGATGCGCCTGAAGCCGAAAGAACAGATTTTGAAAAACAATATCTTGGATTAAATGCAGAGTCATTTTCTAATCTTAACTCCTTACTTGCAGACCTGGAATGGACAAAAATCTATCTTAATGAAATGAAGCGGGCTAAAAGGTAAAACTTTCATTAAAGTCTTATTCAAATCAGGATTTAGAAATGAATATTTATTAAATTTGTCTGAACAATTTAGGGGAATCTGTCATGTTCAAAAAATTTACTGCGGAAATAAAAGCCCGCAAAGTTCGCAAATGGCTTGCAATACATATCAGCACCTCGCTTACCGTCTGTGGTGCAGTAAATTGAATCGGCAACCGATATAATTTCCCACCGGTAATATTTGACATCGTCTTCATAATTTCACTTTGCAGCCTGCCAATGGTATTGGTGCTTGCGTGGTATCATACATCAGAGATGAAAAGAAAATTCAAGCCTGGAGAAATTATTTTCTATACAGTACTGATCGGAGTGATGGGTTATTTTCTTACAAGCAGAATTTTCGGATCAGAAGAAAAGCCTGTTATTGTAATTGCCAGATCAATTGCTGTTTTGCCATTTCAGAACTTCAGCGATTCAAAAGATGACAGATACTTCAGCGATGGAATCACTGAAGATATACTTAACCACCTGTACAAAATTAAAGACTGAAGGTTGTATCCAGAACCTCTGTGATGAAATACAGAGATTCGGATAAATCAATAAAAGATATTGCCGGCGAACTTGGTGTAGAAACTATTCTTGAAGGGAGTGTACGAAGGAGCGGCGACCGCATCAGAATCGTCAGTCAATTAATTGATGCAAAAGATGATGTTCATCTCTGGTCAAAGACTTATGACAAGAACCTTGCAGATATTTTCGACATACAGAGTGAAGTAGCGCAGGAGATTGCTGCTGCGCTGCGTGTTCGTTTGAGTGAGAGCGAGAAAGCAAGAATTGAAAAGAAATATTCTCAAAACTCCGAAGCTTATACATACTATCTTCAGGGTAGAGATTATTATTTAAGATTTACGGGGGAAGCAAATCAAAAAGCGATCAGCTTCTATAAAATGGCAATCGAGAGTGATTCCGTTTATGCGTTAGCTTATGCAGCATTGGGTGGCGCTTACGCGCAAAATTTCAGAATCTACGGACTTGGTGAAGTTTGGGCTGATTCATCAAAGATCATGTGCGAGAAAGCTATAGAACTTAACCCTGATCTCCCGGAACCTTACACTTCTCTTGGCCTATACTATTACTATAATGGCAAATTTAACATTGCATTAAAATTCTTTCTTAAAGCTGTAGATATTGATCCTGACCTCAATGCTCAAATAAGTATCGGGCAAATTTACGCCTCGAAAGGTTTATTTGATGAAGCGATACCATGGCTGGAAAGAGGAATCCGAACGGTGCCTACTGATTGGATGGGATATTATACTTTGGGAGCAATAATGGCTCGACTTGGAAATTTAGAGGAAGCAGAAAAATTATTTTTTAAAGTAAAAGAAATCATTTCTCCGGAACTAATAGGTTATGTTTTTGAAGAATTAACTTTACTATATATATCGGCAGGGTTAACTGCAAAGGCAGACTCTATGCTGGTTGAGGAATTAAACGAACAAAAAGATGATCCAACGATATTATTTTGTATCGCAACAATTAAATTATTCGAAGGCAAATTTAAAGATTCAAAACCATATTTTGAAAAGGTCTTTGAAATTTCTTCTAATCAATTATATCCACCGGTGGAATTATCTTTTTTATTGTTTATAGAGGAAAATCGAAGGCAGGCTCGAAAAATCCTAGACTCAATTATAAAAAACGATGAAGAAGAAATCAGAAAAGGTGTTGAAAATCCTACTTATCATTATAACCTTGCAAGATGTTACTCAATCATACAAGATAAGAGTAAATCATTGTACTATCTTAAAGAAGCCATAAACCTTGGATGGAGATCACATATTTATACGATGCGGGATCCGCTGCTCGAAAACATCCGTAATGAGCCTGAATAACAAAAAATTATGGCTGCACTTAAAAAAGATTTGGATAGAATGGCTACAGCTATTGAGTGACTTATTTTATTTGAACAATAAAAAAGCCCTGACAATTACTCAGGGCTTTTTTATTAAAATGATTTTCTTAAGAACTATGGACCGGTAACGTACTCGTAATCCTTAATTTCATTCTCCGGTAAAAACGTATTCGGAACATTATTAGCTTTCATTATATCATATACCATACTATTAGCGCCGTATAGCAGCGATTTCACATCATATCCAAGCATTCTTAAATATGCGCCAAAGTATGAGCTTGTTTGTCCTGTATAGCAATAGAGAACAATCGTTTTGTCTTTTGGCAGGGTTTTAAGATCTTCAGCTAATCTGAAAGGTTTTCCTGCCGGGTCGTAGTTGATTGCACCGGGTATATGTCCAACCACATCCTTATACAAGTTAGGCGGCCAATAGTTTACTATATAATAATTACCCGGGTTTTGTTTAACCGTACCATAAGCAATTGTGGCTGTAGGTGAGTAACCGGCATTTAATGCATCAGCGATACGTGCATCAAGTATTTCAGCGCCCGTTGTTTTTCCTGTTTGGAGTTTGGGCATGTCGCCTTTGGCATTTTTAGCGGGAGATTCACCCTTAACAAAATCAGCGGCGCCTTCATTCAATAACTTTGATAACCAGTAAGTCTGTGCAAAATCTGTATGCCATGCACTCATTCCCCATTTTAAAGATACGACTTTACTCAGTCCAAGTTTTACTCTTACAAGTGATACAGCATAGGCAGATGTTTGACCGGAGCAGCAGGCTATAACTATTTTATCATAGTTAGCTGCGTTTAATCCCTGGATATGAGTAATCACATCCTTAAAGGGAACGTTTACCGCACCCTGAATATGACCGGTAGCAAAATCTGCAGCAGCGCGAATATCAAGGATGTACTGTGCAGCCGGATTAGTTAATAAGTTTTGTCTGACATCAGCAGCGCTTATTACAAAACTTGGCATATCATAAACATAGTTACCATTGGCTTCAAGGAATTCAGCAAGCAGTTGTGCTTCAACTATCGGATCAACAGGTGGATTGGTTCCCTTGTCATCTTTACTGCAGCCTGTCATTAAAAACAGTACAGCCAATATCATCAGTATGTAGAATAGGTTTTTGAGTTGTTTCATTTTTTTCTCCTATAATGAATTAAACCCAGATTGTTCAATAGAGAAAAAGTTCTAATGACCGCCATTAGAAAA
>JBBIGV010000018.1:0-51667 GCA_037447335.1 Ignavibacteria bacterium
CCATTTTTGGCTCTTTAAACAGACCTTCTGATATTTCTATCTCGGAATTAAGAATTTTTGGTCAGCCCCTCAGAACCTGCTTAATTATTTGACTATCAGAGGCTCTATTTCTATATTTGCGCTTGCTTTTTCGCTCTTAAAGTGATATTTCGATGTATATTAAAATTACAAATCTGAGTGAGGGCGTTCACAGCTACAAGTTCGATGAACCGATCAGTGAGTTAAGCCTTTCTGAACCTTTTTTCGGGAATTTCAACGTAGCTTTCAATCTGAGTAAAAGCCATAACCAGATAATTCTTGACGCCGAACTTAACCTGGATGCAAGTTTTGATTGTGACCGCTGCACCAGTAATTTTAATACCAAACTAACTTCCCGATACAGGGTTGTTTATATTTTCGGGCAGAAACCCGGTTTGGAAGAAAATTCACTCAATGTTGTTTATCTGCATGGCGAAGCAGATAGAATTGAATTGAATGAAGACCTCAGAGATTTTTCACTGCTGGCAATCCCAATGAAAAAGCTCTGTAAGGAAGATTGCAAAGGATTGTGTTTCAGGTGCGGAAAAGACCTTAACAAAGGCAGTTGTGCCTGCAAGAAAGAGCAAATTGATCCGCGCTGGCAGCCTTTGATGGAATTGAAAAATAAACTTAATACTAACTAATTAAAACGGACTAAAGATGCCTAATCCAAAACGTAAATGGTCGAAGAGCCGGAGAGATAAAAGACGAACGCATTATAAAGCAACCGTCCCGTCTTTAAGCGCTTGTTCCAACTGCGGCGAGATGAAGCTTGCACATCGTGCCTGCCCCTCCTGCGGTTATTATAACGAACGCTCCATGTTTATTCCCAAAAGCTAAATTAAACTTTTCATTCTTTAATGAGTGATTCCGACTCTAACAAAAAAAAATGTAGAATTGTAGTTGATGCTATGGGGGGCGATTTCGCCCCTCAGAATGCTGTTATTGGTGCGGTTCAGGCCGCTGCCAGATTTAATGATTTTGAACTATTCCTCGTCGGAAAAGAAAAAAATATTAAAGAAGTTCTCACTTCATATAACCTTACATTTAACCAAAACAACATCATTAATGCCCAGCAGGTTGTTGATATGCACGATTCGCCCACCTCTGCAATCAAAACAAAACCTGATTCTTCCATAGTAGTCGGCTGCAGCTATGTTAAAGAAGGTAAAGCTGATGCATTTGTTAGTGCTGGTAATACCGGCGCAATAATGTCGGCTTCTACATTAATTATGGGAAGAATTCCCGGCGTTGGAAGACCAACAATCGGTGCAGAATTCCCGAGTACAAAAGGAACCTGTTATCTCTATGATGTCGGAGCGGGCAAGGATGCAAAACCTATCCATCTTTTTGAATATGCAGTTATGGGTTCAATCTTTGCCGATGTAATGGGAGGATTAAAAAATCCAACCGTTGGATTATTAAGTATGGGTGAAGAAGAAAGCAAAGGCAACGAAGTTACTCTTACTGCCTATAAGTTATTAAAGAATTCAAATCTTAATTTTATCGGGAATGTTGAAGGAAGGGATATACTGACCTCCAAAGCTAATGTGATTGTTTGTGATGGCTTCATTGGAAATATCATTCTTAAATTTACCGAATCTGTTCCCGTATTGCTGAAGCACTTGCTTCTATCAGCAGCAGAACAAAGTTTGGCTGATAAAATTAAAGTTGGGGTTGCAAAGAGTGCACTACGTAAGGCATTTAAAGTGATGGACTACCAGGAACATGGCGGCGTTCCCTTGCTTGGTGTGAAAGGAATTAGTATAATTGGACACGGCTCAAGTTCACCTAAAGCAATTATGAATATGGTGCTGAGAGCCAGAGAGATGTATCAAAAGGATCTGGTTAATAAAATCGGAACCGCTATCAAACAATACTCTAATCTTCAAAATGTGGAAGTTGAATGAATAACAAAAAATATAATGCAGTAATTACCGGATTGGGAATGTATGTTCCTGATAAAGTTTTAGATAATGCTTACTTCGAAAAAATCGTTGAAACCAGTGACGAGTGGATAATTGCCAGAACCGGAATTCGTGAAAGAAGAATTCTTGAAAAAGGCGCTACAAGCGATCTTGCAGCCCAAGCAGCAAAAGACTTATTGAAATCAAAGAATTTATCCCCGGATGAAATTGATGTTATAATAGTTGCAACTGTAACACCCGATATGTTCTTCCCTGCAACTGCTTGTTTGGTTCAAAGAAAAATCGGTGCGACAAATGCCTGGGGTTTTGATTTGTCCGCAGCTTGTTCCGGATTTCTGTTTGCATTTCAAACAGGCGCCGCTTTCGTTGAAAGTGGTACATACAAAAAAGTAATGGTTATCGGCGCAGATAAAATGAGTGCAATCGTAGATTATAAGGATAGAAATAATTGTATACTTTTTGGGGATGCAGCCGCCGCAGTTCTTATTGAACCTACAGAAGATAAATCGATCGGACTGCAAGACTCCCTGTTAAGAGTTGACGGAAAAGGCGAGGAATCACTTTATATGCTGGGAGGCGGAAGCCTCAATCCCTCTTCACATGAAACAGTTGATAAGGGTATGCACTATCTTTATCAGGATGGTAAAGCTGTTTTTAAAGTTGCTGTTATGGGTATGGCAGATATTTCATACGAAGTTATGCAGAAGAACAATCTTAAAGCTGAAGATATATCATATTTGGTTCCACATCAGGCAAATTTGAGGATAATAGATGCAACTGCTAAACGAATGGATATAAGCAGTGATCAGGTGATGATAAATATTGATAAATATGGAAATACCACTGCCGCTACAATTCCGTTGTGCCTTGTTGAATACTACCGTGCCGGTAAAGTTAAAAAAGGTGATAAACTTATCTTTGCGGCTTTCGGTGCAGGTTATACCTGGGGTGCGTCTTACTATGTTTGGGGAACAGATTAATTTTAGTAATAAATTTTTGAAAGGATTTTAAAATCACTTAATGGCTAAAAAAGCTTTTCTATTTCCGGGTCAGGGATCGCAATATGTTGGTATGGCTGCCGATCTCTATCAGAATTCAGTTGAAGTTAAAGAGATGATCCAAACTGCGGATGATGCATTGGGTATTAACTTATCTTATATTATGTTCAATGGACCGGAAGACGAACTCAGACAAACCGAATACACACAACCCGCCATTTTTCTTCATAGCGTTGTACTGGCAAGTATAATCAGAACACTTGATGCAGATGCAGCCGCCGGTCATTCACTGGGTGAATACTCTGCACTTGTTGCAGCACGCGCTATTCAGTTTTATGATGCAATAAATTTAGTAAGATTCCGCGGGCAGGCTATGCAGCAGGCGGGTGTCGAGAATCCGGGTACTATGGCTGCTGTTATTGGCTTAGAGCCTTCCAGAGTTTCTGATATTTGTAATGAAGCATCTTCTGAAGGTGTAGTACAATGCGCAAACTTTAATTCACCCGGGCAAATTGTAATTTCCGGATCGGTAACCGGTGTTAAGAAAGCAATGGAACTCTGCAAAGCGGGTGGAGCAAAAATGGTAAAAGAGCTTGTAGTCAGCGGGGCTTTTCATTCTCCCTTAATGCAATCAGCCAAAGACGAGCTTAAGGTAAAACTTGATGCGGCAAATATTTATGATGCTAAGTTCCCGGTTTATGCAAATGTTACAGCAAAACCTGTAACCCGTAAAGAGGAAATTAAAAATCTTTTGTACGAACAGGTTACTTCTCCAGTCCGCTGGGAAGAAACAATTGTTAATATGATAGCAGCCGGAATTGAAGAATTTTATGAAATAGGACCCGGCAAAGTTCTTCAGGGGCTTGTGAAAAGAATTAACCCGGATGTAAAATCCTTTGGAATAGACAAATATTCAGATGTGGAGAAGTATCTTTGATGGCAAATTCAGGGAATGGATCTTCAGTGAGTCAAAAAGTTATTAATGGATTAAAGATCGACCCTAAAATCTTTACTTTTCCCTTTAGTTGTAAATGCAGCGGTGAATGTTGTCATTACGGAGTATACACAGATCTGAAAGAGTATAATAATATTCTTGCTTTAAAAGACAGAATCATTCCATTAATGGACGAAACTCAGTCAAAAGATATAAACAAATGGTTTGAGCCTCCCGAAGAGGATGAGGATTTTGAATCGGGTGTTGCAGTCGGCACTGAAATAATCAACGGGAAATGCACTTTCTTAGATAAGAACGGACTATGTACCTTGCAAAAAGTGGCTATCATAGAAGGCAAACATCAGTGGGAGTATAAACCTACATATTGTATATTATTTCCGCTAACTGTGTATGAAGGTGCTGTAACGATTGATGATGAGCATATTGAGAGGTTAAAAACCTGTAATAAAGAATTTTCTAATGGTACAACAATTTATGAAGCCTGCCGCGATGAATTGCGCCACTTTTTTGGTGAAGAAGGATTTAAAGAACTGGAAAAATATCGTGAACAATGTTTAGCAGGTCTTCGGATCGGAGTAGAAAAAGATGGGATATTATGATGAAGGACATAACAAACGGGCTATAGTTACCGGCGGTACCCGCGGCATCGGCAGAGCAATTGTAAAAGAGCTTGCTAAGAAAAGCTGCTGCGGTGTATTATTTTCTGATGTTGCATTTGTTTATAATAGCTGCGATGAATGTGCCGATGAACTGATGAAAGAAATTGATTACCCCGGTACAAACATTCATGCATTCAAAGCTGATGCAACTTCGTTGAAAGATGCTGAAGAAACTGTAAAAGCTGCAATAGAGAAACTCGGTGGAGTTGATATACTTGTTAACAATGCAGGCATCACAAGAGATAATCTTCTGCTTAGAATGAGTGAAAAAGATTTTGATGACGTAATAAACGCCAACCTTAAAAGTGTATACAACTACACCAAGGCAGTTCTAAAGCCTATGATAGCTCAGAGATACGGACGGATAGTTAATATAACTTCCGTTGTTGCGCTTACAGGAAATGCAGGGCAGGCAAACTATGCTGCATCAAAAGCGGGTGTAATAGGATTTACAAAATCTATGGCTAGGGAGCTTGCTTCAAGGGGAATTACTGTAAATGCAATTGCACCGGGTTATATCGAAACGGATATGACCAAAAAGCTGAATGAAGAGCAGAGACAGAAATTGCTGCAAAAAATTCCTCTTGGAAGAATGGGTAAACCCGATGATATTGCAAGAGTTGTTGCTTTTTTATGCAGTAAAGACGCCGACTATATCACCGGGCAGGTGATTGCCGTTGATGGCGGAATGACAATGTAATGTTGGTTCTTAAAATTCAATTTTATTAAATTTATATTGAGTAATAAATAATTCAATAATACTTACAAACAACAATTAACAGGAGAAAAAAGTGGACATTGAAGCTAAAGTAAAAGAGATCATTATTGATAAACTGGGTGTTGAAGAATCTCAGATCACACCTGAAGCCTCCTTTACTAATGATCTTGGTGCAGATTCATTAGACATCGTTGAATTAGTTATGGGCTTTGAAAGCGCTTTCCAGGTTTCAATACCCGATGAAGATGCTGAAAAAATCAGCACCGTTGGCGATGCAACTAAATACCTTAAAGAAAAATTAGGCGGCTAAAAATTATACTGGGTGCTGGATATCTGTTCTATGGATCAGGAATGTGCCTGATAACAGTATCCAGCAATCGGTTTTAGTTTGCCTCTATATGTCGAACCACTTGAAATATCAATTAAGAATATAATCCTTGGATGAAAAGGCGTCGTGTTGTAGTTACCGGAATGGGGGCAATTACTCCTATCGGAATCGGTATTGATAATTACTGGAGCGCTCTGCTTGAAGGTAAGAATGGTGTTGACCTTATTACTAAGTTTGATACTACTCACTTCGATACAAAATTTGCCGCTGAAGTTAAATCATTCGATCCTGAAAATTATCTGGACAAGAAATCCATCCGAAGGCTCGATCTTTTCACAATCTTTTCTCTTGTATCCGCTGATTTCGCTATTAAAGATTCCGAATTAGATCTTGACAAGATCGATAAAGACAGGTTCGGGGTTATTTACGGAAGCGGAATTGGTGGAATGAAAACTATGCAGGAACAGCATTGGATTTTCTACAGAGATAATAGCCCCCAAAAATTAAGTCCCTTCTTCGTCCCAATGATGATTTCTGATATTGCTGCAGGGCAAATCTCTATTCGTTATGGCTTGAAGGGACCGAACTATGCAACTACATCTGCCTGTGCTACTGCTTCTCATGCTATTGCAGACAGCTATTTGTGGATTGAAAGAGGAAGTGCGGATATAATGATCTGCGGCGGTTCTGAAGCCGCTATAACCGAACTTTCTATCGGTGGATTTAATGCAATGAGAGCAATTTCTACTTGGAACGACAGGTATAAAGAAGCATCACGTCCGTTCGATAAAGACCGGAACGGATTTGTTATGGGTGAAGGCGCCGGAACTCTTATTCTTGAAGAATATGAACACGCAGTTAAGAGAGGGGCAAAAATTTATGCAGAACTTTCCGGTGTTGGATTGACCGGTGATGCGCACCATATTACTGCCCCGGCACCTGGCGGAGAAGGCGCTGTCAGGTCTATGAGAGAAGCCATTAAAGATGCCGGCTTATCTGTTACTGATATCGATTATATAAATGCTCACGGAACATCTACGCCTTATAACGATGTTACCGAGACTGCAGCTATTAAAAATCTGTTCGGTGAGCACGCTTACAAACTTGT
The DNA here is from genome assembly GCA_037447335.1 of Ignavibacteria bacterium. Lineage (GTDB taxonomy): Bacteria > Bacteroidota > Ignavibacteria > Ignavibacteriales > Ignavibacteriaceae > JBBIGV01. The sequence continues at coordinate 6,713 of JBBIGV010000018.1, forward strand.
TGTAAGTTCAACCAAATCAATGACCGGGCATCTGCTTGGTGCTGCCGGCGGCATAGAGGCAATTGCTACTATTCTCGCTATAAAAAATAATATTGTGCCCCCAACAATTAATCTTGATATCCCTGACCCCGAGTGTGATTTGAATTATAGTGCTAAAGCTGCTACACCCAAACAGATTAATTGTGCAATCAGCAATACATTCGGATTTGGTGGGCATAATGCGTCCCTGTTATTCAAAAAAGTTCAGGATTCCATCACTTAGGAGATGAATTATTTTGAGTTCTTTTCTGTCAAGGCTTTTTAATAAACTGAAGCCGAAAGAGAAAAAGCAAAAATCCGGCTACTTTTACTCGCAGCTCACTCCCGAAAAGCTGATCCAGCTTGAAAAAGTTATTGGCTGTTCCATAAAAAATAAATCATACTTTAAGCAGGCTCTTATCCATCGATCCTTTCTGGAACAAAGTACCGAACATGATTCATCAAATGAACGGCTTGAATTTTTAGGTGATTCCGTCCTTAACATGGTTGTTGCTGAATTTCTCTTTAATAAATTTCCTGATGAAGACGAAGGATTTCTTACAAAAATTCGTGCAAGGCTTGTCAACAGGTCAGTGCTTGCAGATTCGGCTGAACGGATTAATTTAAGCAATCTTCTGCTGGTTAGTAAAAATTTTTCTAACTATTACACCAACGGTTCAAGAACAGTTCTTTCTGATGCATTTGAAGCTATTATAGGAGCAATCTATCTTGATAGCGGACTTCATACTGCAAAAAACTTTATTCTTAAAAATTTGATTGAACCAACTACCTTCCATGGTGAATACCTGGTTGATGAAAATTATAAAAGCCAATTACTTGAATATGCGCAGGCAAACAAGCTGGATATACCAAGCTATGTGGTTGTTTCTGAAGAAGGACCACAGCATGACAGAACTTTCACCATCAAAGTTTTGATCGGCAGTAAAGAATATGGCAGGGGTAAAGGCAGGAATAAAAAGAGTGCCGAACAGCATTCTGCTAAAGCTGCAATGCGAAGAATCAATCGCAATGAAAAATTTTAATTTCGGTCTGATTTTTAAGGATTGATACCACTTTATTCCCCTTCATAATATCGCTTACCGCATCCAAATATTCAAAATATTTACGTAAATTTCTTGTGGAATTAATTTAATTACAGCTGTTCTTAGAACAGATAATTGAAAAAACAACTTGCTGGAAAAACTATGAAAACTCTGGAACATCCCGACAAATTCGTAAACAGACATATTGGTCCCAACGATGAAGAAATTAAACAAATGCTGCAGGAATTAAGCCTAAGTTCTACAGATGCGCTTATAAATGAAACACTACCTTCTCAGATCAGATCGAAAGAAGTTTTACAGTTAGATGAACCCCTTACAGAATATGAGTTCCTCAATAAATTGCGGGGAATTGCACGAAAAAATAAAGTTTATAAATCATACATCGGTATGGGGTACTATCCGACAATTTTGCCGCCTGTTATTCAAAGAAACATACTTGAAAATCCCGGTTGGTACACTCAATACACGCCTTATCAGGCAGAAATATCACAGGGAAGGCTCGAAGCGCTCATTAATTTTCAAACTTTAATTATTGATCTTACCGGTTTACCAATTGCAAATGCATCATTGCTTGATGAAGGAACTGCCGCGGCTGAAGCTATGCTGATGTTTTATGCGCTCAGAAAAAATAAAAATGCAAATTCATTTTTTGTTTCAGAAGAATGCTTCCCTCAAACAATTGATGTTGTTAGAACCAGAGCAACGGCTCAGGGAATCAACTTTGTGATAGGTGATCATCAAAAAGTTGAATTAACCGATGATTATTTTGGAATTTTAATTCAATATCCTTCCGGTTACGGGGAAATTTATAATTATACCAATCTTTTTGAACACGCCCATGCAAAAGGAATTTTTACAATAGCTGCCGCTGATTTACTCAGTCTTGCTTTGCTGAAACCACCCGGTGATTTTGGAGCCGATACAGTAGTCGGCAGCTCACAAAGGTTTGGTGTACCGATGGGTTATGGTGGTCCGCATGCGGCATTCTTTTCTACAAAGGAAGAATTCAAAAGACATATACCGGGTCGGATTATTGGCGCATCCATTGATGTGCATGGAAATCTTGCATACAGGATGGCGCTTCAGACACGTGAACAGCACATTAAACGTGAAAAAGCCACGAGCAATATTTGTACAGCACAGGTGCTTCTTGCAATAATATCGGGTATGTATTCTGTTTACCACGGTCCTTTAGGAATCAGAAAAATTGCTGAGCGTATCCATACATTTACACGCTTGCTTGAAAATTCTCTTGTAAACCTTGGTGTGGAGCAATTGAATAATTATTACTTCGATACTTTAAGATTAAGACTTTCAGACGAGAACGAAACAAACAGAATCAGAGAAATTGCTTTAAGCAGGCAAGTTAACTTCAGATATATTGATGAACTTCACATTGGAATATCTTTGAATGAAACTATAAATCATAACGATATAAATGAAATAGTTTCTGTTTTTGAAGATGCGTTGAAAAAGAAAAATCATGAAACTAACAGGCTTGAAGAACCGGCAGTAAGACTTCCTGCTGAACTTACAAGAACTACTCCTTACTTGCAGCATTCAAATTTCAATTCCTATCACTCCGAAACAGAAATTCTCCGTTATATGAAAATGCTGGAGAATAAAGATCTCTCTCTTGTTCATTCAATGATTCCGCTTGGTTCCTGCACAATGAAATTGAATGCAACAGCGGAAATGGCTGGAATAACATGGTCGGAATTTTGTGATTTACACCCTTTCGCACCCGTTGATCAGGCTGAAGGTTATCACCAATTATTCAGAGAACTGGAAGATGACCTGGCAAAAATAACAGGTCTGTCGGCTGTATCATTGCAGCCAAATTCCGGCGCGCAGGGTGAGTTTTCCGGCTTACTTGTTATTAAAGAATATCATAAGAGCAAAGGTGAGGCACACAGGAATATAGTACTTATTCCTTCATCTGCACACGGAACAAATCCGGCTAGCGCTGTTATGGCAGGCATGAAGGTAGTCGTGGTAAATTGTGATTCGCATGGCAATGTTGATGTTGACGATCTTAAAAAGAAAGCAGAACAGCATAAAGAAAATTTTGCCGCATTGATGATTACCTATCCATCAACACATGGTGTGTTCGAAGAAAGTATAATGGAGATTTGCAAAATAATTCATGATAACGGCGGGCTGATTTATATGGATGGAGCAAATCTTAATGCACAACTCGGATTAACAGATCCGGGTTTAATTGGTGCAGATGTTTGTCATCTCAACCTTCATAAGACTTTCTGCATACCTCATGGAGGCGGCGGTCCGGGTATGGGACCAATTGCAGTTGCAGAACACCTCGAGCAGTTTCTGCCAAATCACCCGGTAATTGATCTCGGCAGAGCCAAAGGTATAACGGCAGTTTCTGCTGCACCCTGGGGCAGCGCCGATATACTTATTATTTCTTACGCTTGTATAAAAATGATGGGTGCAGCCGGTTTAACAAAGGCAACCATAACTGCAATACTTAATGCAAATTATTTGAAAGCTAAACTTGAACCTCATTACAAAGTACTTTACACCGGTGAGAAGGGAAGAGTTGGTCACGAGTTGATTTTCGATATGCGTGAATTTAAATCTTCTGCAAACATTGAAGTCGAGGACATTGCCAAGAGGTTAATTGATTACGGTTACCATGCGCCAACCGTTTCATTTCCGGTGCCCGGAACATTAATGGTTGAACCAACAGAAAGTGAGTCAAAAGTTGAACTGGATCGTTTTTGTGAGGCTATGATTCATATCCGTGAGGAAATAAGAGAAATTGAAACCGGTCTGGCTGACATGCAGGATAATGTTTTGAAGAATGCACCGCATACAGCTCAAAGTGTTATTTCAGATAACTGGCAGCATCCTTATTCTCGTGAAAAAGCTGCTTATCCGGTGAATTGGACAAGACACAACAAGTTTTGGCCTTCGGTCGGGCGTGTAAACAGCGCTTACGGCGACAGAAATTTAGTTTGCAGTTGTAACCCTATTACTGATTACATGGAAGAGGTTACATCCTGATCTTCAGGCTGGTTTGGTTTTTACCAGACCAGCCTTTTATCTGCTCTGTTCGTTTTTCTCACTCCAAATTGTATTTGAAATGAATTTTGCTGTTGTATGAATAAAATTCTTGTATTTATAATCAATCTTATCTGCTTAAGCGGCTATCTCGCTGCACAGGAACCCGACTCTACTTTTTATGAAGGAAATTATTCGGTTGCGTTTGATTCAATTATAATTCGCGGGAACGATGTTACCAATGACCACATAATATTAAGAGAACTTACATTCGCCATCGGTGAAAATGTTACTCAAGACGACTTAAATTTTAACCGTGAAAGAATATACAGCCTTGGATTGTTTACATTGGTTAATCTTCACCCATACAGAAAGAATGACCTGAATTTCCTGCTGATAGATGTAAAAGAAAGCTGGTACATTTACCCCATCCCTTTTGCTCAGCTTGAGGATAAAGACTGGAAAAAGATTTCTTACGGCGCATTTCTTATTTTCAGAAATTTCCGCGGGATGAATGAATCGATTTTTGCCAGAGTTTCACTCGGTTATGATCCGTCTTTTCTGTTATCTTATTTTAATCCTTACCTTGATCGAGATGAGGATATATTCTTTGGAGTGGATCTTCTTTACAGAACAATCGCAAATAAAAGTAAGATTGCCCAATCAATTTACGGCAGCAGCTTTGATCAAAAATTTATTACAGGACAAGTAACACTTGGTAAACGATTCGGTTTATACCATCGGATCAGAACGGATCTGTCTTATCGTTATATTGAAACGCCATTTTATATCAGAGGTATATCTGCATCCGATAACAGAATTGACAGAGTGCCCGCAGTTGCTTTAAGCTATTCTTATGATACAAGAGATCTTGTACAGTTTCCAAAAGAAGGTATGTTCGGATTCACTCAGTTTCAGTTAAATGGTTTTGGGCTTAATGATGTGAACTACTTTATATTCAGAGTAGATTTCAGAGAATACCGCAAAATTTTGGGCGATCTGCTAGCCAAATGGAGATTCACTACTAGGATTGCAGCAGGCAAACTTGTTCCTTATTATGATTTTTCTTTTATCGGGTTTAATGAAAGAATAAGAGGATACTACAACAGGCTGATCGAGGGTCATAAAAGTTTTCTGTCTTCGCTCGAGGTGTTTCAACCTATCATAAAGGATATGAATATTAACCTGGATTTTGTTCCGTTAATACCTGATGAACTGCTTTCTTACAGAATTGCATTATATGCGCAACTGTTTGCTGATACAGGAACAAGCCAAATCAACGGTAAGCCGGTAAGCATCAGAGATCTTAATACAGGATTTGGAATCGGACTAACTTTCCTTGTGCTTCCTTACAATCTGCTCAGAATTGAATATGCTTTTGATGAATTTTTTAATCCCGAAATAATTATTGATGTCGGAATATCTTTCTGATATTGAACTATACTTTGCCCCTTCGGCAGATAAAGATGATGAAGAGATCATTTTATCCGGAGAAGAATGCCGGCACCTGTTAAAGGTGATGCGGCATAAACCGGGCGATGTAGTTCATGTTACCGATGGCAAAGGAACTATTTACCTCACAAAAATGCTTTCCTTCAGCGGTGACAGAGTAAATCTCCAAACAATTAAGACTCACAACTACAATGATAAATTTCAGAATATTACTTTTTGCCTGCCTAAGCTTAAAAATTCAGATAGATTCGGGTTTATGCTAGAAAAAGCCGCCGAACTTGGAATCACCAGCTTTATTATATATCAGGCTGAACGCAGTATAACAAAAGCTGAAAAATTTAATCGATGGCAAAAAATTCTTATCTCTGCAATGAAGCAGTCACTTCTTAGCTATTTACCATCTCTGCAAATTCTTGATGGTCTGGATTCAGTTGCAAAACTGAGTGGCGAAAAAATTTTATTTGATCAGACGGCAGAGAAGAATTTTACCGGGTATAGAGTTTCTGAGAATCAAAAATATTTTTTTATTTTCGGTCCGGAAGGCGGATTAAACTCTGATGAATTAAAGCTGTTCGATCCCGATAATTTTTATAAACTTGCCGAAAACAGGTTAAGAACAGAAACCGCTGTAATCAAATGTGCTGCGATGTTATGATGAGAAATTATGGCAATAAAATATTGAATTTATTTGTTGTGCTTTCTGTTTCAGTGATGATCGGATGCGGAACGGCAGGAAGATATGCAGATAAAACTGATAACAAATACCCGGATAAGTCAGGTAACGATTATCGGAATGCCAGCTCGCTTTTAACTCAGAACGGAATTGCCGCCTACTATGCTCATAAGTTTCATGGAAAGAAAACAGCCAGTGGTGAAACATATGATATGTACGCACTAACTGCCGCTCATGTTACCTTTCCGTTTAATACGATAATAAGAATAACAAACCTGGACAATCAAAGAAATATTGTATTGAGGATTAATGACAGGAAACCTCCGGCTGGTGATAGAATAATAGATGTCTCGCTTAAAGCTGCAGAAGAACTTGATATGATCGTAAGCGGTATAGCGCGGGTAAGAATTGAAGTGCTGAAGTGGGGAGAAAATTAGTAAAGTTTTTTAGTTTATTCATCCTTTCTGAAATAAATCTGTTAACTGTTGTTTGTTTATTTTTCCCATATCATTCTTCGGGAGCTTATCAGTAAAGAAAATTTTTTTTGGAATTTTATAAGATGAAAGTTTTTCTTTAAGAAATTCCCTTATCATCTGATCATTGATATTGGAATCTGGTTTTAAAATTATTGCTGCTGCAACTACCTGTCCCCACTCTTTATCCTGAATTCCGAAAACAATTACTTCGCTTACATCCGGATACGTCAGGATTGCACTTTCAACCTCGAAGGGATTTACATTTTCACCACCGGTAATTATCAGGTCAGTCCTCCTTGCTTCTACATAAAGAAATCCATCTTGATCTTTATAACCGATATCACCCGAAAAATAAAAATTGCCGTTTAATTTTTTCTTTGTTTCAGCTTTATCATTAAGATATTCAGAAAACAAGGACGGACTTTTAATTGCTATTTCACCTGTATGTCCATCCGGTAAAATATTACCCGAACTATCAACTATATACACTTCATTTGGTAGTATTTGTTTACCGGAAGACTGTGGCTTTGATTTCAATTCTTCGCTGTCAATTGCAGTTACAAAAGCTGCCGTTTCTGATGCGCCGTAAACTCTTGAAACCTTCCAGCCAGCCGCCAAAGCCCGGGAAATAATTGACTCATCAATAAAGCCGCCGCCAAACAGAACATTTCTGAGACTATCCGGGGGTGTAACATTATCCCTGATCATTCTTAGCATTTGAATTGACACGAATGATGCGAGAGACGGTTCTTTTTTAATCAATGCCTCCTTAATATCATTGTGCTTTAATGATACGGGAAGGATTAACGTTGATTCAAAAATTAATGATCGTATAATTATTGATATTCCGCCGATATGATAAAAGGGAAGGCTTGCCAGCCAGCGATCAGATTTATTTTGCTGCAAAAAATTATTTCCGCTTTGGGCTGCGCTTATCAGACTGCTGAAAGTGTGGATTACACCTTTTGCTCTTCCGCTTGAACCTGAAGTATAAATTATTAACGCTCGCCTGGATAATTCAGGATATTCAAATTCTTCACTTCCAGTTAAGTTGCTAGCGTACTTTTTTGAAAAGCCGGTATTCGAATCATATATGGAAATGCCGGGCAGATCAAAATTGATCTTGCTGTCTGTTATAATCAGGCTGATATCACCGTCGGAGATAATATATTTCAGTTCATCATTAGTCAGTTTAACATTAAGTGGAACCGGAACCGCGCCGATTCTCCAAAGGGCGATAAGACAAATGATAAATTGTTCCGGATCATTAATCAATATACCAATGAGAGAATCATTCTTTATTCCAGGTCCTTTAAAGTTCCGACAGAATTGATTTACTTTGCTCTTAATTTCAAGGCTGTTGAGCGAGTACTCATTTGTAATAATTCCAAAGCCGCTGCTATCATTGTTCAGTAAAAGATGTGATAGATACTCTTTCATAATTTTTGAAGATATATAGCGCCGTTAGTAACAGGGAATGGATCGTCTGTTATATCTTTTTCAATAAAGCTGCCTGTTGATAAACCGTGAGCTGTAATTGAATCAATCAGCGAGGCTATAAACACAGCATACGATCTTCCGATGGCAGATTCGAAAGATGATGTGATTACTACGCGAACGTTATTTTGTTCTGCCATTTCAATTATTTCTAAAACCGGCAGTAATCCGCCTGTCATCATTGGTTTCAGTATTAAATAATCTGCAGCTTTGCGTTCAATAAAAGATTTTGCATCCTGAACAGACCGGATTGATTCATCCGGCGCCAACGGGATAATCGTCTTCTGTTTTAGCTGAATAAAATCCTGCAGATCGTTTACGGGTTGTTCTGCGTATTCAATATTAAATTTTTCCAACTGCTGCAAATGATTTACAGCATCATCAAAACTCCACTTTCCATTTGCATCAATCCTCAGATTGTATGAGCCTTTCAGATGTTTCCTTATAGATTCGATAACGGAATAATCTTCACCGAAATCATCCCGGCCGACTTTGATCTTTAATGTTCTGAAACCCTGCCGGATCAAATCTGCAGCTTTTTCAACTGATTTCTCTCCGGGCAAAAAACCAATCGCTCCGTTAACAGGAATTATGGGATTGGAGGTTTTATTAACCAAAGCGTTTAGTGATATCTTTTCTTCATTACAGATTAATGAGAGCAAAGCTTGTTCTATACCGTGTCTTAATGCAGGGTGTGATTCAATAGAGGATAAATTATCGTTAATACTTTTTATTGTATTGTTAAGATCGATACTGAGTTGAAGAGAAAGCCTGCTAAGAAATTTTTCATCGTCTTCATAAGCTTCAGAGCCAAATTCAGGAAAGGGCGCTGCATCACCGGTTCCTGTCATACCGGAATTACTTCTGAGTGAAATAATAAAACCTCTTCGCTCAGTCAAGTTTACTTTTGATGCAGCGAAAGGCATTTTTAGTTTAAGAGAATAAGGCGAATATGTAAGCTGAATCTTATTCATAAAATAATACCGATACTAAAAAGCAAACCGTAAAAAGCCGAAAACTTTGCTGTCAGTTCCAGAGTTTTGTTCAGGTTTTCTCCGGTTAAAGTAAACAGCATTTTAACTATAATTACTGCGGCAGGAAGAGTAACATATGGAAGAAAAATCCAACTATTGAAATCATAATAAACAAAAAGTATAAATGGAATAAGAAAAGATGCTGCCAGCAGAATCAAAAACTGATAACGTGAAAACCTTCTGCCGGCAATTACTGCAAGCGTATTTTTACCTGCTTCGCGGTCTTCTTTTATATCCCTGTAGTTATTAACTACAAGAATATTTGTTATCAACGCCCCAACCGGGATTGCTGCAATAAACGTTACTGTACTTATTTCCTGCAAATGGAGATAGTAAGTTCCAACTGTTCCGATCAATCCAAAAAAAATGAAGACAAATACATCGCCCAGTCCGTTGTAAGCCAGTGGAAATGGACCGGCAGTATATGCAAGCCCTGCAAGTATAGAGCAAATACCAATTATCAGTATTATAATTCCACCAACATGAACGAGAAAAAGTCCAAGTAAAAAAGCAGCCCCGAATGTTATAACAATGGCTATCTTCATTTGCTGAGGCGAGATCAGCCCTGAAAGAAGAACTCTTTGCGGTCCTTTGCGCTTTTCATTATCTGCACCCTTAAGATAGTCGTGAAGATCGTTGGTAAAGTTAGTTCCGACCTGAATAAGAACAGAGCATAATAATGCAACAAAGGAAACTATAAAAGTGAATTTTCCCTGCTGTATAGCCAATGCAGATCCAACAAAAACCGGAACAAATGCAGCCAGAAGTGTTTTGGGTCTGCTGGCTATGATCCAGTTTTTAAGATTATTTTTTTGTAATGAATAATCCATTAATTCCATTAATCGACAGGTATTTTTATTAAGTGTTAAAACTGATTACAGTAAGAATCCTAAGGCAGCTTTGGGAATTTATTAAACTCCGGTTTACGCTTTTGAAGATAAGCATTTTTCCCTTCCTGTGCTTCTTCACTCATGTAATAAAGTAAAGTAGCATTTCCGGCAAGCTCCTGAATTCCTGCCTGTCCATCAAGTTCAGCATTAAAAGCAGACTTCAAAACGCGCAAAGCCATCGGGCTATGCTGAAGCATCTGTTTTGCCCAGGCAATCCCTTCAGCCTCAAGCTGATCTACAGGAACAACTTTATTTACCAGTCTCATAGCCTCCGCTTCCTGAGCATTATATTGTTTGCACAAATACCAGATTTCACGGGCTTTTTTCTGCCCGACAATTCGTGCAAGATAACTTGATCCGAACCCGCCATCAAAACTGCCAACCTTAGGCCCGGTTTGACCGAAAATTGCATTGTCTGCAGCAATCGTTAAATCGCAAACAACATGCAGGACATGCCCGCCCCCGATCGCATAACCGGCAACAAGTGCAATCACAGGTTTTGGAATGCTGCGGATCAGCTTTTGCAGATCGAGCACATTTAATCTCGGGACTTTGTCATCCTCACCTATATAGCCTTTAGCGCCGCGAATCCGCTGGTCGCCGCCTGAACAGAATGCATACTTACCATCTTTTGCAGGACCTTTTCCGGTTAATAATATTACACCGATGGATTGATCTTCACGTGCATCAACAAATGCATCAATCATTTCCTTAACAGTTTCGGGACGGAAAGCATTTCTGACCTCAGGTCTGTTGATTGTTACCTTGGCTATGCCGTCCATTTTTTCGTATATGATGTCCGAAAAATCTTTAACTTTTTTCCAGTTGAAGTTCATCTGTAATCCTTAAAATGTTTGTGGCAAAAATATGGAAAAGTCAATTAAGATAGGAATGTAAGGCGAATGGTTTTGGGTAATAAAAATCTAAATCTAATCTTTATTTACGGCTGCAAATCTCATAATCTGATTTCAGGAAGCGGTTTGTCGGTCCTATTACCATACAATATTAAAATTCATTCGGCGTATCGATCAATAAGAAGTACAGAATAAGAACTCAATCTATTGGAATTTCTACTCCCGTCTTAATTATCTCATCAGCAATCATGTTCTCCGAATTAAAATGCTCCGGTTTGAAGGCTATCGGCTCAATTCTTGTATCGATTCCCCATGTAAGTATTGAAAGAGCAGCATTATCAACAATAATATTCCCCGTGAATGAAAAAGAAATTATAGCCAGATCAATATCACTTTCCTCATCAGCCGAACCTGAAAGATAAGAGCCAAAAAGATAAACCTTTTCAATATTAAATTTTTGTTTAACTGCGTTAATGTATGCCTTTATGGCGTTAGCAACTTCTATATTTTTGATCTCAGCCATGATTTAAATTCCATCGTTTTAATCAATCTTTCTTCAGTAAAATCTTTGGTAGCCAATTTGTAAAGAGTAAGCTTCTCATCAGGATATCTGGTGGACAATTGAAACTGATTCATTTCACCCAAAAATTGGAGATAATCCTCTCTTAAGTCGATTTTTGCCAACTCAGCCAATCTTAAAAGATTATGCGTTTTAGGTGGATGCTGATCGCTAACTTTTATAATCAGTGCTTTAAGAATTTTCTCAATTACGAGATGACATACAAATAAACAAAAGTGAAAATTCTTATTTGATTTAAAGATATCATTTGCCGTTTCCCAGTCGTACTCGGATGCAGATATCCAATAGTCTATTTGTTTTGTCCAATATAAGACTACGCGCTTTGTTATTCCAAATTAAATAATCATTAAAGTAGTTTCAAGCTAAGATTGAACACCGAACTATTTTATTTTAAGAGTAAATTCTCTCACAACCTCAGTAAACCTTTTAGATTCTTCTAAATGAGTATTGTGCCCTGCATTATTTATTACTTTGTGTATTACATCGGGGAAATACTTGACCATTTCAGAATTTATTGCTGTGAACTTAGAATCAAGTTCGCCGGTTATCAATAAAGTTTTTACAGTAATTTTGTTCAGGTAATCATAAAGCGGATTCATAACGCCAGTGCCGAATCCGATAAGCGAGTTTGATAAACCGGTTTTGCTGTTTTTAAGTTTTGCTTTTCTTATCAATTCTAATCGTTCATCAGAAAACCTTCGCTGAGTATTAAACAGATCGAGGTTCATCCAGTAATCTGCAAATTCGTCAAGTGAATGATTTAAAATAAAATCTGCCAGTTGCTGATCCTGTATTTTTCGCGCCTCCCTCTGCCTCATATCTTTTATGCCGGCGGAAGAACTTTCTAATATTAAACCTTCTAACCGGTGCGGATATTTTACTGCATAAGAAAGCGCGATTCTTCCACCCATAGAATAACCGAGTAAATAAAATTTTTCTCCGGCGTGTAAGGAAAACAATTCATTCAATTGCTGAACAATCGAATCTTGCCTGTAAAGATTAATATCAGATGGTGAATCACTTTTGCCATGACCGATCAAATCAACGGCATACACTTTTAACTGTGGACTGAATAGATTTGCCGCTTCAGTCCAATCATCTGATGAACCTGTAAACCCATGCAGACAAAATAAAATCCGCCCGGCGTTAACAGGATTGTTTAGCATTTCGATATTAAGACTGCAATTGGTTAACTTAATTTTCACGATGTGTTATTACTTCTTTAAAGTTCCTAGCAATTAGTGGGCATTGCTTACAACTTTCCAGTACTGATTTCTCAATTTAAGCGATGTAACTGCATCAGTTTCGAATTCCAATACTGAGAAGGTTTTTCTTTTTAAGGATTTAGATAATTCCGTCTTAAAGTCAGTCCAGCTTTTTAATTTTTTATAATAACCATTGTATGCTTTAATATGATGCGAAAAGTCAAGATTGTGAGGTGTTTTAAAGAATTTGTTAAATATTTTTTTGTGTGATTTTATCGGAAGGTTCTCAAATATGCCCCCGCCATTATTATTGATCAGAATTATAACAACAGGCAGCTTGTAATTCCTGGCAGCAAGCAGTGAGTTAATGTCATAAAAAAAAGCAAGATCACCGGTAAGTAAAAATGTTCGTTTTTTTGAGGCAGCGTTAATCCCAAGTGCGGTTGAAATTATCCCGTCAATTCCACTTGCCCCCCGATTGTGAAATATAAAAATTTCTTTAGAAGACTTTGATGCAAACGAATCAAAATCTCTTACAGGCAGGCTGTTTGAGATCATTATATTGGAATTGTCAGGAATAAATTTTATCAATTCTGAAATTATTCTCGCTTCGGCAGGGAAGGGGGCAATTTCAATAAGACGTTGTTTAATTTTTTCTGCGGATTGGTCAGCATTAATAAATGATTTCAGCCAGCTCTTATCTTTTCGCATAAAATTTATTGATTCAAGCCGGGTAATCAATTCCTGGCAAAACATTACAGGCGGGATTGCGATAGATGCCGTTGATTTTCTTGAGGGATCAAACCAATCGCCGAAGTTGTTTATCATATAACGTTTCGACTTACATCCTGACAGAAACAATTCAAAAGACTTTGAAGTTAGTGTTCTGCCAAAGTGAAGAATTAAATCCGGTTTATGTTTTTTGATAAATGAATCTGATCTGCACACTGCATCAAAGTTCGCAATAACATTCTCACTTTTGTGTGAACCGAAACGTAAATGCGATACACCATCTGAAATAACAGGATACCCGGAAATACCGGATAACTTAATAATTAATTTTTTAAGCGATTTATTATTATTTAATGGTCCGGCAATAATCAATCCCTTCTCATACCTGCGAACTTCACCGGCAATCGAGTGTAAGAACTTATCAATATTAACTGAAGTTGATTTTACTTTGTCGTCGTATAAAAGTTTTCTGTCGGAAAGATTTTTTATTACAAGCTCACTTATCTCATCAGTAAAAGATTCAGGCTCAAATGGTTTTCTGAATGGAAAATTTAAATGAACCGGTCCTCTCATGATAGCTGAACTTTTATAATAAGCCTGTTGAGCGGTATCACGTATGAATTTTAATCTTTTCAAAGTAACTGAAGGAATCCCAACATCAACAAACCACCGGATGTGATTTTTATACAAATTATTCTGATTGATAGTCTGATTAGCTCCGCAATTCTGTAATTCAGGTGGACGATCAGCAGTGCATACAATTAACGGGATACGCTGTTGATAAGATTCGATTATTGCCGGATATAATTCTGCAGTTGCAGTTCCTGATGTAGTAATTAACACTACCGGTGTATCAGTAACTTTGGCTAACCCGAGTGCAAAAAATGCAGAACTTCTCTCATCAATGTGTACAAAGGTTTTTATTGATTTGTTTTTGGCGAATGCATACGTGAGCGGTGTGCTTCGTGAACCGGGAGAAATACATGCATATTTAACCCCAAGAGCAGCAAGTTCTGATGCAAAAGTCCGCGTCCAGAGAATGTTTCGGTTAATTTTTATTTTCATCTGTGAAGAGAGAAATAACAGGTTTTAATTTCAGAACAGATTCATTGTACTCTGCTTCAGGGTCTGAGTCCTCAACAATACCACAACCAGCGTAAGCATAAACTTTATTTCCTGTATACAGACCGGACCTGATTGCAACCAGGAACTCACCTTCATCTTCAAAATTGAACCAGCCAATTATACCTGAGTAAAGTCCCCGCTTGTAATGTTCATTTTTTTTGATGTATGAAAGTGCGGCATCGCGTGGACTACCGCAAATTGCGGGAGTGGGGTATAGTTCTTTAAGAAGAAGGAGCATCGTATTCGGATTTTTCAGGTTAGCATCAATTGTGGAATGAATATGCTGAATGTTCTCTAACTTTTTTATTTGCAAGTGCTTGATGATTTTAATATCGCTTGAAAAGTTTACAATTGATGACTTAATTGATTCTACCACAAAGTTATGTTCTTTAAGATTTTTTTCATCGGATAGAAGCTTTGCGCTTATTGCATCATCTTCACTTTCAGAGGAACCTCGTTTTGCTGATCCGGCTAATGCGTCAATTGAAACTATGCCTTCTGAAAATTTTGCAAGCAGTTCAGGAGTTGCACCGAAAAATGTTGACTGACCATGATGGTAAATGAAAATGCAGCAATCATTGTACCGCAGCCAGAAATTTTTTAGGATTTTTACATTAGAAACTTCGCCTGATAATTTTAATTCAACTTTTCGTGAAAGAACAATTTTGTCAAACTGATCATTAAGAATGTTTTCAATTGCCTCTGAAACTTTGTTCTTCCATTTCTTTTTATCTTTTGGTGAAGTTCCTTCATCCGAAATTAATACCGGGAAGCTGATTGTTTCATTTGCTGATCTGCAATCTTCTATCATTTCAAGTTTCAGGCGTAATTTGTTTACTAATTTCCTGAAGCTGTTGCCATAACTAATTTGTAAATAGAAAACGAAATAAAATTCATCTGGTTTTTGAACGAGAAGCAGTTCGGGTATAAACCATGCAGAATCTTCAAAATCATCCCATTCATTACCTTTACTGTCAGGCGTAAATTTCATCCCTCCAAAAAAAACAGGGAATTTAATTTCGGGATATTCATGAAAATTGTTTATGAAGCTGCTGCGCATTTCCCTTACACGCTTATCTGTTACAGCAAAACGTGTATCGCCGGCTTCAATTATTGCGCTGGACTCATCAAGGCATACGTACTGAACACTTTTATTTGGGGAACAGTAATAAAATGTCCTTTCGTAACTATTAATGAGCCGGTCTATCATTTCTGCGGAAAGAACCTCATCCGAGCGAAATGCGAAACCTGCAAGCACACTTTGGTTTTTCAGGATAATTTCTTTTTGTGAATCAAGAAATTTTTGTAAGGAATCAAAAATCAGGGTGAAAGAGTCTTTCATTTTAACGGGAACTTATTCTTTGTGTAAATATAAAATCAGCAGTTGTATCAAACAATAGAAGTGATTCGTAAGTTTTTACAGCCGGCGCAATCAAAAAATCATATCCTCTTCAATTGTATCAAGCATTCGCAGGTAACTCTCGTATCTTTCAACCCGGATTTTATTATTTTCAACGGCAGCAATTACTGCGCAGTAAGGTTCGTGATGGTGTGTGCAGGTGTTAAATCTACAATTAACTGAAAATTCGGAAAATTCGATAAAGTAGTGAGAAAGGTCCTCTTTTTTTATTCCGAAAGGATCAATTTCTCTGATGCCGGGAGTATCAATAATAAATATATTCTTTTCTGGATTGAGCATCACAGCCGTAACTGTTCGATGCATTCCTTTTACAGTAAAGCTGCTTATTGCACCGGTTTCAAGTGTAAGAAGTGGAAAAATCGTATTTAAGATTGAAGATTTACCAACACCGGATTGCCCCCAAAAAAGATTTTTTCCTCCTGTAATAAACTCTTTTATTTTCTTCATTCCCTGACCTGTAACAACGCTTGATTTGATAACATCATAACCAATTTCATTATAAATATTTACCCACTCATCTATAAAATCATTTGCATCAAGATCACATTTATTTATGATGACTGATATATTCAGATGGGCGCTTTCTCCGATAACGATAAATCGGTCGAGAACTTTATTATTGAAGGGTGGCTCGAGTACGCTAGTAACAATTACAAAGTGATCAATGTTTGCTGCAATAATTTGTTCGAGGCGTTCGCCGCGGTAACCAGCGCCTTTTATACGAGGTGCTTTACGGGATAAATAATTCCGGCGCTCAGCAATTTCATAGATTACGCCGGTGCCATCATCATTCATATCGAAGGAAACAATATCACCTACAACAGCAATATCGGTATGATAGAGCTTATCTTTCTTCAAGCGAAAAACTTTTTTGAACCTGCCTTTCAGTGAACATCGAACAAGCTCATGTTTGTCTTCAGTAAGGACGTAATAGTCTTTACTTTCTATTCTGCTTACAACACCTTGAATGAGAACCTCCGTTTAAAAATAAAAAAGCGTCATTAAATTATGACGCTTAAAAATTTTATTCAAATTATTTATAGATCAGAACCTGTAAATTGATGTGAGTATAAACTGATGAACCACAATATCCTGGAAGGTTCTTGATTCACCATTCCCATAATTATCTCCGTGAGTTTTCCACCAGCCGCGGGCATAAGCCAGATCAATTCCGATAGTTTCATCTGTAAGGAATCCAATACCTCCTGTTAAATATTTGCGGTTATAAGTTGATGGATCATCTTTAAACGGAGATTGTTGTGTAAAGAATCCACCTCTTAATCTTAGTTCGATCTGCGGAATAGTATACTCGATGCCTGTATTGATATTAAATGTAGTTCTGAGCTGATCTTTAATATCTTTATTCACACTTGCTATGTATTGAGGAGTTAATCCTTTTGCATTACTGAATTTCATCTGTGTATAATCTGTAACAGAGCCCTGCACTGAAAATACAAGCCCTCTGAAGTTGATAGAGAATCCTCCTGCAAGCTCGAATGGAGTTACAATATCGAACTCAACCTCGTCACGATAATCATCTCTGTTTAATTCAGCAATAAAGCCGGTGCCGAAAATACTTCTTCCGGCAACATCAAATTTTTCTTTTATCACAAAAGTTTTCGGGAATTGAAGTGTTAATCCGAATCTTGCATACTGATGAAATTGGTAAAGCATTCCTATTTTAGCATCCCAACCGGCAATATCCCAGTCGAGAATATTGTTCAGATAAAATGTTTTGAAGTCATCGGTATCAGAGTATCCTGCGGCAGTTTCTCCCTGATAAATATTTTGTGTATCATCCTCATAGTAATCGCTGATCGATTCGAATCTGCCGGAGATGATATTTACATTGACGCCAATGAATAAGTTTTTATGGGCTTCAATGGCACCGGAAAGAGTCCAGTTATCTATGCTTCCGGAATTAGTAATGTCGCCGCTCTGATTTAATAGTCCCATTATCGGAGTATTATTATCATCATCTGTAAGATAAAGATCATAAGGAACGTTGGTGTTGAGTAAGCTTTGAATTCTTGACGTTGGTCCTGAATTAAATCCATCAAATTTTAAAGAGGTTGTAAAATCAGTTGTTGAATGGTAAGATAAACCAAATACAAGGCTTCCTCTCACTGTTGGAAAAGGAAATGCAAAGCTTACCCGGTTTAAATTTGTTGAGCTGTTGGTTGAAGAACTTTTCTTTCCGAGAAATGAAGTTTCATTATTATAACTGATATAATTTAATCCACCGGATAACTCCATTCTTTTTAAGAGCCCAAAACCAGCGGGATTGAAAAAAGAGGCAGAGGCATCATCACTAAGAGCGATGTAGCTGTTACCCATACCTAAAGCTCGTGCGTTTGAACCTAAGCCGCCTAATCCAACTCTTACTGCATCATTTACGTTTTGAGCTGAAGCTGTGAAACAAATCAGCAAAACTGCCAGAAGTATTTTTCCATATCTGAAATAAGAGAATCGCATTATTACCTCCTGCCGTTTGTATTTCTGTTTCCATCGTTATTTCGAATTGAATTATTGCTATCGGAGCTTTTTGTTGACTGAGTGCCCGTAGTTCCGGATGAAGAATTTCCGCGGGTTTGGCTGTCATTTTGCCTCCCGGAATTATCTTTAGAGTTATCGGTGTTATGCCAGTTTCCGCTTGAACGCGAGGGAGATGAAGTTGTTATGATCTCTCTATCC
This sequence comes from Ignavibacteria bacterium, assembly GCA_037447335.1. GTDB lineage: Bacteria > Bacteroidota > Ignavibacteria > Ignavibacteriales > Ignavibacteriaceae > JBBIGV01. Next base: position 25,451 of record JBBIGV010000018.1, read on the forward strand.
GAAGAGGTTGTTCTGCCATCACCCGTATTGCGTAAAGTATTGATAGTTGTATTATTATCACGATGATATTCTTCTTTAGGCTCAACTAAGGGGGGTGCAATTGTTAACCACCATGGATAGTGGTAGAAATCATAGTACTGTCCGTAATAGTAATCGTCATAAAATCCCGATGTGGATGGATGATTATCTTCACCAGGGAACTCCATACCGGGGCTCCAAATAATAGTGTAACAACCCGGTAATATGAAAACAAGGAGCAATGAGAAATACTTATTGAAATTTTTCATAACTATCTGCTCCTTCTGCCTGAATCGTTACTACTACCGCTATTACCGCTGCCACCGCTTCTGTTGGGCGGCGGAGATGTATTACCTCTTGGTGTGTTTGTGTTTCCACGGGGAGGCGGGTTATAAGTTCGCTGCGGCGGATTATAGGATTTGGGCGGAGTTGTCTGTCTTCTCTCTTCTCTTATTCCAGAGTTGTTTGAACCGCTTCTCTTATCACCATCACGTCTTACGTTCGGACTTTTATTTTCGGTTCTTTTTGTTTCTTCTCTGCGGACATTCGGTCGTTCCTCGCGTCTTACATCTTCTCTTCGAATGTTTGGTCTCTCTTCACGTTTTACGTCATTTCTTCTTATGTTAGTTCGATCATCTCTGCGAATAGTCGGTCTTTCTTCTGTCTTGGTTTCATCTCTACGGATTTTAGGCGGGTCTCTTTTAATATCTTCACGCTGGCGCACATTAGATCTCTCATCAGTTCTTCGGGTATTTTCTCTGGTTCCAACTCTTGTTCTGTCAGTAGTTCCGGTTCTGTCGCGCGATATAGTAGTACGATCTCCGGTTAGCACATTTCTGCTCGTACGAATGTTATCATTATCTGTTAAACGGTCGCGGTTTCTCAAGCCACTTCTTAGCCCGTCATTATTCCTGATTGAGAGCATATCTCTTGATCTTTCGCGATAAGTTTTTGTTCCGCTCCAGTATCCACCGTGGTAATAGTAATAAGGGTATCCCCAATACCAGGGATTATAAAAAGCGTATGATGGATAATAGTGGTAATAGTAGAATGGGCCGCACCAGGGTCTGTACCAGAAAGGATCCCAGCAATAAGGGTCGTAATAGTAAGTAGAAAACCCGATATAAAAGGATGGATAATAATGCCAGAAATATCTGCTGTATGAAGGGTAATAACCAATGTAATAAAGCTCAATTATTCTTGTATCTTCTGCATAGTAGCTATCATCCTGGTAATATTGCTCTTCATCCACATAGCCTGAATCTTCAGCTTCATACTCGTATGATTGCTGCGGCTTTTCCACCTTGGTTCTGTACTTGTACTCCTTCACGGCAATTTGTGTATAACAGCCGGTGAGTAAAAAAACAAATGCAAGTGAAATTATAATTGACAGAATATTAAACTTTTTCATTTTCATTCTCCTGCTAATATCTTAAGCAAATATGCGCAAAAATCAAGCCCGATTAAAGGATGAAATAAATCAATTTTTATTAAATTTGGATAACTGCAGTTATTAAAGTGTATACAATACTACACTGAGATGTTTACAATTCTCTACAAGAGAAGTTCCCGATATTTGTAAAAAGTTTTATCCGGCTTATCAGAAAATACTTTTAATATACTCGAGTTTGATTGATCTGTCTGCTGAACTTGGACTCCATTTTTTATTAGTGAGCAAATCTCTTAGGTCCACCCCGAGTGTGAATCCTTCCGAAAGTGTAAGCCGTATTCCAATGTTTAAGTAACCGTTACCCTTGCCAAAATAATCTGTAGTATTATCGTTAAAAGCAAAATCATATTCGCCGATTACGGATAAATTTGAACCAATTGTTTTTTCAATTCCCACCTTGAGGTTCATGAAATTATCTCCATCGCTGCCCTCAAGAGAATAATTAACTGTTCCATGTAAACTCATATAACCGAGGAATTCAAAATTTTTACTTACTGCGCCGTAGAAGCCCGAAGATTTAATGGCATATCTACCGGTAGAATCAAAGTACTCGCCTTTACCCTGTGAATCAAATCCGAGGGAGACAGCCGGCATTGTAACCGATTCATTAATCAATCTGAACCTGAAATTAACACCCGGCCATTTGTACCATCTGGGTGTGCCTGCACCAATAATATTTGCACCACCATAAGAAATCCCGAAGCTGATATTGTCGAATACTCCGACTTCCATTTTCATGATAACAACGCCGTCGGGTAATATATCGGAGGTAACACCAACAAATCCCTTTTCAAGTATGCCTGCTGTAGACATGTCAATTAGTGATCTGTACTCATATTTAGCTCCTTCGCCCGCAGAGCCTTGTGCGTATAAATAATTCAGGTTAGAGGCGAGCATTACAAACAGTGCGGACAATAATAGCTTTTTCATATTTCCTCAGCTAATAGTTGAAATGCAATTTCAATTGTAAAAATAAAAATAATTATGAAAACATTTAGTTATTTTATTGCAATGTTTAAAATAATCGGTATCTCAACCACCATTGGCAGGGTCGAGTATTTGGACTTAATCTCTATTGCTACAATTCCGATTTTATCGCGCACCCTGATCTTTAGTATACCGTTTTCATTATCCTCCTCAATTATATCAATCAGGTCAGCGCCTTCTTTAATATTAAAGTCTGCAGGTGATGATCTGAATGGAACTTTCCATCCAAAAGCATTTACCGGCACCACCTGTATTTCTGCCACCGACTGATGATCTGCAAACAATATATCGGTGTTTTTCTCAACAACAACCTCATAGATTTTAAATACATACATATAAAACAGAAGTGTAATAACAACAAGGCTAAGTAATATCACAATTATTAAATTTATCTTATTCATTCTTTAGATAATTCTGATTCTCTTTGTGGTTGATTTACGTTTAAATTTTAAAATCATATTCCTGAGGTTATTTATTATCTGTATAATAATATCATCCGGCACACCATCTATATGCGCTGATTTGAAACGCATATCACACTGATCATTTACATAATCTATCACAATAATTTTTTTCTTCGTTGTTAAAACCATTTCAGTTGAAAAAAAATCAAGGTGAGTGATATTTGCAATTTTACGGGTTAATGTATTAAGTCTGTTAAGTTTCAGTGCTTTGCTTTCTTCGGGGGTCATCATGTCATAGATATGTGTTTGGTCATCCCACCAGCAGGCAATCGGCTTGCCAAACGCCCAGAAGCATCTGAACCAGGCCCTGCGTCCGTCAATAACCTCCGGATAGATTTTCTGCTGAATTAAATATTTATCATTTTCATTTTTCATTCGTTCATTTAAAACCTCTTTAAGAGATTCTGCACCGGTAACAACACCAATCCCACCACCGGTAGTATTACAAGGTTTGATAATAAATGGTCTGCCAAGCAGTGCAAGTTCACTAACAGAAATATATATCTCCGACTTCTCCGAGTGAGAGGCTATTATAATAGAGTAAGGAACATTCAGCCCTTCTGAAATAAATTTCAAATGCATGCTTGCTTTATCTATTGCGTGCTGAACTTTGTCATAAGGATTAAAGATTGTTGTTTTTGCTTTTGTTAGTAACTGAGCAAGTGGTTCGAAAGCAGAATCTACATCCGAAGCACGGTCCATGTAAAATCCGAATGATAACTTTTTAAACCTAACCTGTTCAGTAACCTCTGATATGTTATGTGATTTGATGATGAAAGTAGATATTCCAGCCTGCTGAAGAATTCGTTCAGTAAGATTTATGAAATCTACATCATATTCCCACTCGTAAGACAGAGCTAAATCAAAATATTCCATGACTCAATAATGTTTGCACAAAAATAGACCATACTAAATTTTTAAGCAAGGTTATAAGGCTAATAATTACAGCGAACAGAACAATTTAAATAGGATTTCTTAATAATTTCGTTTACATGATTTAGCCACTTTAACTTAATCCCTTGTAATTAACAATGTTTAAGGATATATTTTGCGAAAAAGTTTCGATTTTGTATGAATTACAGACTATTAGCTTTAATTCTCCCGGCTTTATTTCTGATTCAGTGTGCTACTCAGCAAGTAACCTATAATGATACTAATAATGCACACATTTCAGAAGAAGATATAAATCTGATTAAGAAAAAAGCTCTCGAGCACTTCATAAACGGAACGGTTGCAGAATCCAAGGGCGAATACTCAAATGCAATTCTTGAATTTCAGGATGCACTTCTTCTTGATCCGAATGCAGGAATATATTACGCTATAGCTAAAAATTATTACTATTTGCACCGCATACCACTTGCTTTAAAGAACGCTCAGAAAGCTATTGAATTGGACTCGATCAGGAAAGATTATTATGACTTACTTGCGGATATATTTATTTCTGCCCGTCAATATGACTCGGCTGCAGATGCACTAAATAAAATAATTGAACTTGATTCTTCCGATATAGGGGCTTACTACAAATTGGCACGCATTTACGAATACTCGCGCCCTTTGAAAGCAATTTCGATCTACAATAAGCTCACTGATTTAATGGGACCCGATTGGACAGTTCTGATCAGAATTGCTGAACTGTATGAAAAACTGGGTAATCTTAATGAAGCGGCAAACTCCATACTGGAATTGCTTAGTCTTGATCCCAGCAATACAAGTGTTCAGAAATTACTGATTGAACTTCATATCAGGAATAAAAATTATGATGATGCATTAAGCTTAATAGATGAAATCCTTGAGCTTACGCCCGATGATCTGGATGCACGTGAGAGAAAAGCACAAATTCTTCTGGAACAGGATAAATGGGACGCAGCAGGTAAGGAATATTCTTACATATTAAACCAGCCGGATGTATCACTCGATATTAAAGTACGAATTGGCGCAGCATACTTTGAGCAGTCGTTCAGAGATTCATTACTGCTGCCTGTTACAAAAGAAATGTTTGAAACGATTGACAGAGATACTACTGACTGGCAGGTTAAAATGTATCTGGGTGCAATCGCTTTAAATGAAGAGCGGGATTCAACAGCTATAGATTATTTCCACACTGTTACCGAGCTTGCGCCGTGGAATGTGCAGGGTTGGGTCAGATTAGGCGGATTGTATTTCGACAACAGAAAATACGATGAGGCTGCAACTGTTATGTATAAAGCCATTGAAGCATTTCCTAATGACTTTGCCGTTAATCTGATACTTGGTTTAGCGCTGGCACAAAAGGATAAGCATGCTGATGCAAAGCCATATTTAAAAAAATCTGTTGAACTTAATCCTGCCGATATAAACGCTCTTTCAGCGTATGGCTACACATTAAGCCAGTTAAAGGAATCAGCAGAATCTATTAAGATCATAAAGCAAGCTCTTCAGATAAATCCGGATAATGTTAATTTGCTGGGCACGCTTGGCTTGATTTATAATTCACTTCAGATGTTTGAAGAATGTGACAGTGCATACCAGAGGGCACTTGAACTTGATCCCGAAAATTCAGTTATCAATAACAATTTTGCTTACTCACTCGCCGAGCGCGGCATTCGTCTTGATGAGGCTCTCGTAATGGCTGAGTTAGCCGTTGAAGCCGATCCCCAAAATTCATCTTTTCTTGATACGATAGGATGGGTTTACTATAAGCTTGAAGATTATGAGCAGGCAAAATATTATCTTGAAAAAGCCCTCGAAGCTGGTGGTGAGCGTGCTGTTATTCTTGATCATTTAGGTGATGTTGTTTTTAAATTAGGTGAAAAGGATAAAGCAATCGAATTCTGGCAGCGGGCGTTTGATCAGGATACTTCCAAGCACGAAATAAAAACTAAAATTGAAAAAGGTGAACTTTGAAAAATATTATTTTTCTTCTATCAGGACTATTAATCCTGTCTTTGTTTAATTCCGGCTGTGTTCCTTCAAAACCTACAGACGATGTTGAACTTCTTCCATCTGAAAGGTTAATTAATCGTCTCGAATCTAACAGAAGAAAAATCCGGAACTTTGAAGGTAACGGAACCATTACAGTTAAATCAAGAACACTTGATAACAGCGCTTTGTTCAGAGTTGTTGTGCAGAAACCGGATTCTGTTTATCTGACTATACTCGGACCTTTTGGAATTGAACTCGCTCAAGCGCTTGTAACTAAAAATGATTTTATCTTTTACGATGCACTTCGGAATACAGCATACAGAGGTAAACCTGATGACCAGGTGCTTAGAGAAATTTTCAAAATTGATCTTGCATTTAACGATTTGATTGATGCTTTTATCGGTGCGGTTAATCTGACTGATAAATTATACCGCCCCCCTGCAAAGTATGAGGTTGATTACGATCAGTACATACTCACTTATATTGATTCATTAACTTTTGTCTCTACTATTTATAAAGTTGACATTCGCCAGCTTGGTCTGAAAGAATATATTTTAAAAGATGGTTACGGTCATACTGTTTTAACAGGTAAATACAGCAGGTTTGAATTAATTGAAAACGTAGCAGTTCCCTACAGGATTGAAGTTCAAAATGCGAAGGAGAATCAGAGAGTTACAATCGAGTATAAGCGTATTGCAGCAAACAGCAGAAACGTAAGTATTAACTTCAGATTACCAACGGACGCATCAATAATTGAATGGTAAATAAATCTTCATATATCGTATTCATTTTGTTACTAGTACTTTCAGTTAAAGTCTTTCTGCAGCAGAATAATCAGATATCCGAAAAACAAACTGAACTTGAACGGCTCAAAACAGAAATATCATCGCTCGAACAGGAGTTGAAAAAGAAAACAGCAAGCGAAAAAGAATCATTTGCGGTAATCGAAAATTATAACAAGCAGAATTTTCTTCTTAACAGGGTCATTACAAAACTGAGAGAAGAAGAAAAAATTAAGCAGAATGAGGTTAACCAGAGTCAGCAGCAAATAAGTTTGCTTGGTGAGGAAATTAAATCACTTCAAAAAAATTATTCCCGTTATCTTGTTGCGATTTACAAATATGGGAGATTAAATGAGTGGGCTTCAATTTTTGATTCTGAATCAGTTAGGCAGGCTTTTTTACGATTGAAATACCTGCAGAAATTTTCATCTAAACGCCAGAAAGACCTTGAAGTTCTTGAATTGCGTATTGCCAAACTTGAGGAAACGAAAGCAAGACTTGATCGCGAGAAAAAAGAAAAAACTATTTTAGCTAATAAGAAAAATGAAGAAGAAAAACAACTCGTTGTGAAACTCAGTGAAAGAAGAAAAATTCTTAATTCAATTCGCAATGATAAAGCAGCGCTCAGGAAAGAGATAGATGCGAAAAGACAAGCAGAGCTGCAGATTAAAGCACATATCACAAAACTGATTGAAGAAGCAGAACTAAAAAGAAAACTTGAAGCAGAACGCCTTGCCCGCGAAAAAAAGCTTGCCGAAAAAACTCCTGATAAAGAACCAGTGACAGAAGTAGTGCAGCCGCATCCTGAAACAACAACATTTGACATTGACCTGTCCACTGCGAATCTTGCTTCTTTTTCTGTCTTAAAAGGGAAAATGAACTGGCCTATTCACAATGGTAAAATCATCAGAAAATTTGGCGAGAGCAGAAATGCAAAATTAAATACAGTTACTATTAATTACGGCGTTGATATTAAAGCTGCCGGTGATTTAAATGTCAAATCTGTTGCAGAAGGAATTGTATCCGTTATTGATTGGATACCCGGATATGGAAGTGTGATAATAATTACTCACAAAGAAGACTACCGGACAGTTTACAGCCACCTGGCAGAAATTTTTGTAAAAGAAGGGAATCGTGTTAAACAGGGAAGTGTGATCGCTAAAGTAGGAGAGAGCCTCGATGGATTCGTCCTGCACTTTGAGATCTGGAATTCGCGTAACAATCAGAATCCCGAAATCTGGCTTGCAAGAAAATAAAGCACAGACAGCCGCAATCAGATGATATTTGCATCAGAAAATTTCAGAAGAATACTCAGGAATTTTCTTTCTATTAATCTGTTACAGGTTTCCAATTATATTATTCCCCTGATAATTCTTCCTTATATTGTTCGTGTTTTTGGTGTTGAAAAATTTGGGCTGGTCAGTATAGTTCAGGCTTTCACTATGTATTTTGTGAGTATTGCAGAGTATGGATTTACTTTAGTGGCTGTGCGTGAAATAGCCGCATCAAAAGCTGATAAACAGAAATTGACAACTATTTTCAGTTCTGTAATTCTGCTCAGGGTAGTTCTTGCATTCTTTTGCATAGCGATCATTACAATGCTGGTTTTCAATATCGGATACCTGTCGGCAAACTATGAATTATACCTGTTTGCGGCGGGTATAATTTTGGGTTCAGCCATGTTTCCTGAATTTTTCTTTCAGGGAATTGAGCGAATGGGATTTATCACTGTTATAACTGTTTCAATGAGAATACTATTTATCGGGGCAATGTTTCTCTTCATTCACACGCCGGAAGATTATAAGCTGTATATAGTGCTGCTCTCAATTACACAATTATTAATCGGGGTTACAGGAATAATTGTATCTGTATTTTTATTTAAAGCCGGGTTCACAATCCCTCAATTACAAACTTTAAAAGAATACATCAGAAGAGGTTTCACGGTCTTCTCATCTAAAGTTGGTATAAGTATTTATACACATTCGCCTGTATTTATTCTTGGTATATTTGCAGGTGAAACTGCAGCCGGTATTTTTTCAGCAGCAGATAAAATAAGAATTGCACTGCAGGGAATTGTTGTTAATCTTGCAAACAGCAGCTATCCCGCTGCGGTAAGGGTTCTTAATGAGGGAAAGCAAAAGTTTTCTCATTTTATTAAAAATATTCTGACTATGTCCGTAATGATCGGTATAATCTTATTTGCTGTAATGTATTTCTTCTCTGATTTGATTGTTGGAGTTTTACTCGGAAGCAATTTTGCCGAAAGCGCCGGCTTACTGAGAATTTTATCTTTACTTATGGTACTAATTTCTGTTGGACTCGTATTTTCAATTCTTACTGTACTTGCCTCCGGCAGAGACAACCTTTTCAGGAATATAATTTTTATCGGACTTGTTATTCAGCTTATTCTGTTATTTGCGCTGATTCCACCACTAAAAGCTGCCGGCGCAGCGATCTCGATAGTTATAATGGAGTTTGTGATTATGCTTCTCTTTATTTATGTCTCAAAGAAGAAAATTTTTTCTGAGTTGAATTTATATGAAACCCCTGGTTACAGTATTGATGACAACATACAATAGTGAGCGCTGGGTTAAAAAAGCCATCGCCTCCATTATTAACCAAACTTATAATAATCTCCAGATATTAATAATTGATGATGGCTCAACTGACCAAACTGTAAGTGTAATAAAATCAACTTATGATCCACGAATTGAACTGTATATAAAAGAACATTCAGGAATTTCTAAGTCATTAAATTTTGCTGCCAATAAGATAAAAGGTAAATATTATTCCAGGCTGGGAGCTGATGACTATTGCGAAGTACATCGAATCGAAAAACTGTTATTGATTGCTAAAGAAAATGTCAGGCTTGGTGTTACAGGATCAAACTTTATTCTTGTGGACGAATTTGAAAATGAAATTGAACGGATAAGATATCCGGAGAAACACGAACACATTGCTGACCTGCTGCCGCGCAAAAGCTGTTTGTGGGATGGTTCTGCACTGATTAAAACCGAATTAATTCACCACCTTAACGGGTACGATGAGAATAGAATCATTGGTGAAGATTGGGACTTTTTTCTGAGGTGTATTGGTAAGACGGAGTTTTATAACATTCAGGAATATTTAACTTTTAAGAGGCTGCATACCTCAAATATCTCACTCATAAGTTCAGCGAAAAAGGAAACCGAAGAAATTCTGCTTAATTATAATTATAACATAATTGAAAACAGTAATAATAAATCCGGAATCAGCAAGGCATACTTTAATATCGGTTATCATTACTACTACTCAGATAGATTTAATGAAGCTTCAGAAAAATTCAAAGATGCGCTTGACATATATAAAAGCAGTTTAAGTTTTTGGAGATATTATCTTGCAAGTAAATATCTTTCCCCGCTCATCAAATTTGTCAGAAAGAAAAAATTATTCCGGTTTTATAACTGGCTAAGACACCTCGATAAGGGCAATGTTTTTATCAGAGGAAGGTTTTAGATGAAAATTCTTCTTCTCGGGAAATATGGTGAGGGAGATGTGTATTCGGGTCCGATTGTGGCTGCACGGTATTTATTTGCCGAATTAAAAGAAAAAGGCGTCAATGTCAGTTTCTTTGACTTTTTCTTTAATGTTTACAAAGGTTCTTCTCTGATAAAAAGGCTGATTGGATTTTCAGAATTGAAGGAAATCCCAAATCTTTACCGGATTGGTATTTTCAGATTGATCATAAAACTTCTGGGTAAAAAGTATGACGAAATACATATTGTCAACAATCAAAGATTTATTCTTGCTGTATTACTTTTTCGTTTTTTATTCAGAAGCAGATTTATAGTTACAGTTCATGGTATAATAAAAAACGAAGCGAAGTTAACAGCAAAGAACTTTCATATTAAACTTATTTATCACATTAATGAATGGCTTTACGGTAAAGTATGCGATGTGATTGTTTTTCCTTCAAATCATCTTAAAAACAATTTCTTAAAAACCTATTCCGTTAAAAATATTTGCGAAGTGATCCCTAACGGGGTTTCAAAGGAATTTTTTAATGACTATTCAGAGAAGAAACTTTCAGACCCGGTTAAAATTGTATTTTACAGCGATGCATATGACGAAATAAACAGAAACACAGAGGAAATAATTGAACAGATTGATAAGTTGAATAACATAAACCTTCAGTTATTTGTTATTACGAACCGGCAAATGCAAATAAAAAACGGTAAAAAAATTATTTTTGTTAAGCCAATGAAAAAATCTGAGTTGACCGGATTTCTTAAAGATAAACATATTGTTGTTAAATCAACTGCATTTGATTCGTTTTCAATGTTTATCCTTGAGTGTATGACGATGGGTCTTGTCCCGGTCATTTCTGATAATATCGGTGTAAAGGACTTTATAAATCATTCAGAGAATGGTTTAATTTATGAAAAAGAAAAACCTGAACAAATCAATTCTCTCATTCTGTTATTAGCAAATGATAAAGCTTTATTTGAAAAGTTAACTATAGCTGCACGAAAAACTTCCGCTGAATTGTCCTGGGATAATATATCTGAAAGATATTTGTCATTATACGATCGGATAAGATGATTAAAGTTTGTCATATCGTTAACTTGATTACCGGAAAAGCTGATGGGGTATATGCACACCTTAAAATGATTTTTGAAAACTCTGATAAAAATCAGTTTGAGCATATTTTAATTTTCCAGGGCGGTGAAAAGGTTGAAAGAGAAGTTAAAGATGTAGGTGTTAAAGTTTTTGTAAGTGAGTCATTAAAGAAAAAAATTTCCGTTAAAGCTTTTTCAGATATTTTCAGAATAATAAAAAAGAATAAGATTGATATTATTCATACACATTTAATAAAGCCTTATGCAATTGCCGGTCTTGTAAATATTATTTTGCGTAAAAAATTTATATTCAATTATCACGGTCTTTTTATTTTTAGAAATGTTTATTACGGATTTATAGAAAAGCTTATATACCAGATAATTCATTTCATATTGTATATTTTTAGGGTGGTTGATGCTGTTTTAGTTCCTTCGAAACGAAGTAAAGAGTTATTACAAAGAGAAACTAAATTGTTCCCTGAGCCTATTGTATATTATAATGGTTATTCTTTTAATCAGCCAAAGTCTGAACCGGATTTTCAATTAGTCAAACTTATAGAACACTTGAAGCAAAATAAAATAATTATAGCTGTTATTGGTAGATTGGAGGTTGATAAAAGAATTGACAGAGCCATAGAGATTGTAAAAAGATTAACTTATAGAGGAACAAATGTTCATCTTCTTGTTTTTGGTGACGGAAGGTTAAAAGATGAACTGAAAAATTTAATTGACAGGGAAGGACTAAATGAAAATGCAGAGCTTTTAGGTTTTGTTGAAGGTATACAAAATTATTACCATTTGTTCGACATTATCCTTTTTACATCCGATTGGGAAGGAATGCCGCTTTCGATATGGGAAGCAATGGCAAATAAAGTTCCGGTTGTTGCAACTGCAGTAGGGGGAATTCCTGAAGTGTTTAATAAACACAATTGCGGGCTGCTTTTTGAGAAGAATGATATTGATGATGCTGTTGCTAAGCTGCAGCTTATACTCTCTGATAATAAATTGCGAAACATAATAACAGAAAATGGGAGGAAAGCAGTTGAGGAGCTTTATAATTCTGAAAAATTTATGAAATGGCTAGACCAATTATATACATACCTGGCAGGAACTGTTAGATGATAAAAATTCTCCACATATCTCCCGATTTTAATTATGCATGCGGCAGAAGTAAATATGTTTTTTTATTTCTGAAATATTTCCAGGATAATGGTGATTACGAAACTCATTTTATAACGAACGGCGGGGATTCTCTGGAAAGATTGAAAGCAACCCCTCGTGTAAAATTCAGGCAACTGAAATTTACAAGAGGGATTAAAAATATTTTTTATGGAAAATCTTTTTATAATCTGCTGAAAGATTATATTGTTAAACATAAGATTAATATCATACATACCCACCACAGATTTCCTGAGCTTGTGTCTGTTAATATCGGGAAAGAGTTAAAGATAAAAACAATTACTTCAACTCACAGTTTTGTTAGGGGATTTAAGAGAATCAGCTTTAAGTCTGATAAAATAATTTCAGTAAGCAATGCTGTAACAAATTATCTTATTGAAAATTATAGTGTAAGCAGTGAAAAAATAATAACCATTTATAATCCGGTAGAAGAATTTCTCAGCCTTAATTATGAAGATGGAAATATTCTTAAAAAGAAATTAAGCATTGAACCGCATTATAAAGTTCTTCTGTTTCCCGGAAGAATAAGTTTCGAAAAAGGAACTGATACACTTTTAAATTCATTTATGTTATTGAATGCCGGGAGGGAAGATGTTCTATTAATTATTTGTGGAAGCATTGAACATAAGTCTCTCCAAAATAAAATAAAGAATCAGAGTAATGTTATTTTACTCGAACCACAAAAAAATATTATTCCTCTTTTTTCTGCAGCAGATATTGTTATTCTTCCTTCCCGTATTGAGCCCTTTCCCTTCGTTATGCTCGAAGCAGGTATTTTCAAAAAACCTTTTATAGGTGGAAATACAGGCGGCATTGCAGAATTTATTGAAGACGGAATCAATGGATTACTTGTTGATCCTGAAAACCCGCAGCATCTTGCTGAAAAAATTAACTTCCTTCTGGAGAACGAAGATTTTGCCAAAAAACTTGGAGAAAATCTTCATATCAAAGTAAAAGAAAAGTGCGATTACAATAATTACTTTAATAAAATAGAAGAAATTTACAATTCACTTGTTTAGTTATGATTGTTAATGAAAGGCTCATTATAAAAAAGGATGAGATAATAAATACAATTAAAAGGCTTGTTGAAAATAAACAGCCCGGTTTAGTTACATATTTTAATCAGCATTGCTTTAATGTTTATTATAAAAATGAAAAATATAAAAAACTGCTCGATTCCGATTTTTTTGTTTACCCGGATGGAGTTGGTGTTTATTTTCTCTTAAAATATTTATTTAAAAAAAATCCCGACAGAATTGATGCTTCATCATTAAACAATCAAATGGTTAAATATTTTGCCAATAAAAAAGTGAGCTTATTTCTTATTGGGGGGAATTTTGACATTAGTATCATAAATGAGGCTATAAAGAGAGGATTAAACTTCAAAGGATATCACAAAGGATATATTTCAGAGAGTGAAAAAAAACTCCTTATTGAGGAGATTCACGGAAATGAAATACAAATAATTCTTATTGGAATGGGCGTTCCATTGCAGGAACTTCTGGCAAAAGAGTTATTGAATAATTTCAATAATTCTCTGATCATTTGCGTTGGAAATTTTTTTGAATTTTATTTCGGAACAATAAAAAGAGCTCCCCGCTTTATTCAAAAAATCGGGTTGGAATGGTTATTCAGGTTATTTACAGAACCGCGAAGGCTGTGGAAACGATACCTTATCGGCATACCTCTGTTTATCTGCCGAATTCTTAAGTATAAGATTAAATCCCTGAAACCTTAAAATAAGTTACATCACTAAATTACTTGAATCGCTGTTAATTGTGGGATATATTTCGACTAACGAATTGCAGAGGTAATATAATTATTATGACCCGGTGCTTATTTCTGATTTTCAACCTTTCAGTCTTGCTTAGCGCTCAAGAATTTGATCATAAAATCTTTAAGCGCGATAATGGGCTTGATATAAATTTCATTTTTAAAAATGAAATTGTTAATCAAAGTTTTGTTGGTGGTAAGATATTGCTCGACTTTTCTATGTTTGCTGATGAAGGCAGCGCCGGTAAACTGAAACTACCGCATAAAATTGTATTTGCTGCAATCCCGCCTTTCTCCGAAGTGAGTTTAGAACTTTCTGATAAGAAAATAAATACAACTAATAATGTTATCATCCAAACAAATCAATCAGTTCGGCTTGAGAATGATTCAATTCTTACTTACTCTGATAGTGAACCGGATTATTCAACATTTATTACTGATTTTTATCCCGAAAAAGAAGTGGAGGTTATTGACTATATCTGGATAAGGGATTATTACTGTGCCGTTATTAAGATCAATACACACAGATACAACTGGAAACGAAATGAATTGTCGGAATTAAAAAATGCACACTTGAATATCAACTTTAAAAATCTTAAGCCTTTCATTCGGAATAATCAACCTTACGGTGAGTTTGATAATATTCTAAGAGAAATTATTATTAACTATGAATATGCTTCAGAATACCGCTCGATAAAATTATATAATTCTGCTGCTGATACATCAGGCAACTGGATTGATTACTCAAAAGAATTTGTTAAGCTTGCAATCCCCAAAGATGGAATTTATCGCATTACTTATTCTGATATCCAAAGTTATGGAATAAATCCATTAATGGTCGATCCACGTACATTTAAACTTTTCTGGCATGGCATACAGCTTCCCATTCACATTAAAGGGCAGGATGATGGCAGCTTTGATGTTGACGATTATATTGATTTCTGGATGGTTAAAAACTACTCGCTGTTTAACTACCGAAACGTGGTTGCAACCGGTGAAGATTATATAAATTTTATGGACCGCTACAACGATACAACTTTTGTGTGGCTTACATGGGATGGTGATTTTGGGCTGCGTAACGACTCTGTATCAACCGTAATCCCCGGGTTGACTGATACATTAGCAAGTCATATTGCTAAGCTTCACCTCGAAAGGGATGTGCGTTTGTGGTACTATGACGGGTCACAACCGCGTACGCAGCTTCCATTCTGGCAGGAACATAAAGTGTGGACCTGGGAAACCATCGGTAACTCCGGCAATCGCGCCTTTACTTTTCAGGCAAGGGATTTCGTGCCTAACACTCCTGTTAACACAATCTCACGTCTTATAAGCAATGCGGGAGATATAACTACTAACACACACAAACATGGTGCAAGTCTTAATTCAACTACTCCTTCGGATACAATTACTTTTGATTACCGTAAAACAGTGAACTTCACTTCAGTCTTTAACTCCAATGTGCTGCTGCAGGGAAATAATACTTACAGAGTATTTGGCATGCCGACTCAGGCATCTTTCCATCGTTCACTTATTGATTGGGTTGATATTGATTACTACCGTAACAACAAAGCTTTTAATGATTCACTGAAAATAGTTGTGCCCGATACAGTTCAAAAAGCTGTACGTGTAATTAAGGCTGATGGTTTTACAGCAGGCGCTTCAATTCATCTTTATAAGATTAAACCACATTTGAAAAATATCACCGCTTTTTCGAACAATTCGGGAGTAATAACTTTTACTGATACAGTTTCCGGAGGCGATCAATATTATATAATCAAAAATGATTATTTGAATTCCCCTGCTTTTGTTTCAAAAAAACAATTTGTGAATTTGAGAGATGCCAACAGGGGTGCAGATTACATCCTGATTTCCCACAAATCACTTCAGCAGTCAGTATCGTCTTATAAAGACTTTATTGCTTCAGAATATGATCATCGGGTAGAATTGGTTTTAATTGATGATATCTATGATGAGTTTGCCTTTGGTTTTAATCGCGCTGAATCTATCCGTGATTTTCTGACATACGCAGCAGCCAATTGGCAAAGTCCGATGCCGTCATTTTTAACTCTTATTGGTGATGCAAATTATGATTATAAATTCGTAATCTTTCCAGCCGGCGGAAATTACAGAAAAAATCTTGTGCCGTCGTACGGTCAGCCTGTAAGCGATGTATGGTATGTTACATGGGATTCATCAAGCCTTCATATACCGCAAATGTTTGTCGGAAGAATACCCGCCACAACAAATGAAGAAGTGAATTTTTATCTTCAAAAACATCAATCATATATAAATCGTGGATACGATGAATGGAATAAATATTATTTATTTTTCAGCAGTGGAGAAATTGCTAATCCCGGTCAGCTTGCTCAGATAAAACAGGCGAATGACAACTTGTTTAATAATTATGTTAAGCCGGCGCCGGTGGGAGGAACCGGAACTCACTTCTATAAAACGATAAACCCTCCTTCAAACCTCGGTCCTTATACACAGGCTCAGATACAAGAGGCAATAGGAAGGGGAGGGTTGTTTATTTCTTACATCGGACATAGCGGTACGCAAACATGGGATAATGGAATTATATCAACAAGCGATTTGAAAAATAATCACACTGACAGGCATTCTCTTATTTCCGACTTCGGATGCTCCACCGGAAAATTTGCAGAGCCCGATGTTGATGCATTTGGTGAACTTTTTATTGTTGAGCAGCCAGATGGACAGGCAATAAATTATATCGGGAATTCCAGCCTCGGGTTTTTATCTACATCGCTGCGATTTCCGGAACTTTTTTATAGTCAATTCCTTATTGATTCAATCTTAACAGTGGGGAAAGCTCATCTTCTTGCGAAAGTTAAACAATACAATGATTACGGCTATTCGGAAGTAAACCAGGCTTTTGGTTACTGTAATTTATTATTTGGTGATCCGGTTGTTGCCTTCAGAACACCAATGAAACCAAATCTTGTTGCGAAGGAAAGTTATTTCTCAATAGTCGGAGATAATCCGAATGATCTGATGGATACAGTAATAATTCGCTTTGAAGCCAATAACTGGGGTCGTGTACCATTTGACTCTGTCGATTTTCATCTGACTCACAAGTGGAGTGACAGTACTGTTTATCAAACCGAATTTAAAATACCTGTTCCGTTATTTAAAGATACTCTTTTACTTAATATCCCAATCATGAAGAGAGTTGGAAACCACACAATCACTGTTGAACTGGATAAATATAATCTTATTGATGAGCTTAATGAAGATGATAACATCGCCAGCTTTACATTTACCGTTTATTCTACATCTGTAAGACCAATAGAAACAGAAAAGTATTACACTACAGGAAGGAACAGATTAACTCTGCTCAATCCGACATTAAGAATTCCCAATGTTCCAGAAGAAATCATATTTTCGATTGCTGATAATCCTGCATTCCAGGGTGCGATGAATCAAAACCACCAGCTTGATACATTAGTAACGCGCATTCAAACCGGTAGTTTGAATTTAGATCAAAGATACTGGTGGCGTGCGAAGATGAACAACCCGCTGCTGGAATGGTCGGAGGCTTATTCCTTTAAAAACATATCCCAAAATTTTGAATGGTTCATTGACGAAAGTTTTATACCCGGTGACTTGTCTTACAACAATTCGATTTTCGACAGCACCTTATCAGGGTGGATGCTCTCTACATTATTTAACACTTTGAAAGTCTCTTCTGCAGGTTCCGATGACGGTGAGTTTGGTTCAGTTCTGTTTAATAACCAGGAATATCTGCCGACAACTTTTTACTGGGGTATCGCCACAGCGATAATTGATCCAATGACTTTTGAACCGCACACATTCAAGTACTTTCTGTTCTGGGATCCGAATCCGGCTGACTCATTAAGCAATCATCTTGATTCATTACAGGCTGGTACGATTGTCGCCTTCGCAATTTGTGCAGATGGACATCAGGCAGTTTTCAGCAGAACGGGAGGGGCTGCTTTGCGTCAGAAGCTGAAGAATGAATTCGGAAGTGTATATGCAGACAGTGTTGCTTACAGGGATTCGTGGGGCATGCTTGGAATAAAGGGCGCTGCATACGGTACCGTACCGGAATCTTTCAAAAGAAGATATTCCGGCGTTGCCTCTGTTGATACTGCAATTACAGTTGTAAATGAATCCGGTTCAGTTACATTCCCTCTGATCTCGAAAGCCACGGAATGGAAATATGTTATTAAAAGTGATTCTGTTCCTGAAGGTGCATCGGTTGTATACACGCCCCTGGGCTTAAAGCATAGTGGTGAAATTGATACACTGGCATCACTCGTCTTTGTAAATGATAGTTCTTCAATATCATTCATCGATGCTGCAACTTATCCTATGATAAGAATGCTGGCAAAGCTTGATGCAAATTCACAACTCGAATCTCCATTGATAAAAACTTTGGGAGCCAGGTTTACCTCCGTTCCCGAATTAGCAATAAATTACCAGGTTGTAAGCGTAAGCGCCGATACAATTTATGAAGGTGATTCTTTAACATTAGGATTTGATGTATACAATGTTGGCTTTGCAGATGCTGATAGTTTTAAAGTTCTCCTTTCACTGGTTAAAGAGGATAATTCTTCCAGAATTTTATATGATTCACTTTTACAATTGAGTGCAGGCAGCAGTAAACGGTTTGATTACAATTATAAAACCAATTTACAGGATGGGAAAGGCAACCTCACTTTCCGTATTAATATTGATAACGAAAACCGGATAGATGAACTTTATAAAGACAATAATTTTTATGAGATACTCTTCTATGTGAAAGAAGACACCAGCACAACGTCCGTTAGTCCGGCAACAGTATCTGTGACATTTGATGGAATTGAGATATTCGATGGCGAGTATGTTTCCGCAAACCCGGAAGTTACTATCGAATTAAATTACCCCTTCTGGTTCCCGATTTATGATACAACGGCAATAGAATTTCATGTTGATAATAACAAAGTGCCTTTCTCTGTCTTCAATATAAATTTTGATACAGTCAATCGTAAGATAGTTTATAACTATTCCCCGGAATTTGACGAAGGAGAACACTACCTGAGTATTTATGGTGAGAATGTTTACGGAAGGCTCGAAAACACTCCTGGTTTCACACGGCTTTTTACAGTAACAAATCAATTGCGTTTGCTCGAGGTTTACAATTATCCTAATCCATTTAAAGATAATACGGCTTTTACATGCACCTTAACTGTTGTACCCGATGAACTGAGAATAAGGATATATACAGTTGCCGGAAGACTTATAAAGGAAATAAAGAAAATCCAGCCGGAGCTTAACACCGGCTTCAATAAAATAGAATGGGATGGAAGAGATGCTGATGGCGACCTTGTAGCCAACGGTGTGTACTTGTACAAAGTTATTGTTAAACGAGGGGACGAAACAGAAAACATAACTCAAAAACTTGCAGTAGTAAGATGACAAGGAATTTTATACCTGCATTAAATCAGGTAAAATACTTTATAATTATTCTCTTATCCTTCACAGGATTGATGCATATGAATGCAGCTGCAAGTTTTGCACCATTACCACCGGTTGAGTTAATCTATTTTTATCCCGAATTGCACCCTGATGGTGTGCTGCTTAAATGGGGCACTGCAACAGAAGTAAGCAACTTCGGTTTCTTTGTGCATAAATCTGATGGCATACCGTTAAATTTTTACGAAATCGGTTTTGTTGAAGGAAACGGCAACAGCCATTCACCAAAACATTATACATTTCTTGATACTGCTGTAACTTTGGATCGGACTTACTACTACAGGTTAAAGCAGGTCGATTTTGACGGAACTTTTGAATATTCCGATACAGTTTCAATAACATTTACAACTTCTGTTGAAAAGATTGAAGGTAATCTTCCTTCATCATATCTGTTGCATCAAAACTATCCTAATCCGTTCAATCCGGTTACTACGATAAAGTTTGAAATTCCGGGGCCTTCGTTTGTTGAAATTACAATTACAGACAACCTCGGTAAAATTATTTCCGTACCGGTTTCAGAATATTTATCATCCGGTTCATATAAAATTATTTATAATGCCGGCGGATTGAGCAGCGGTGTTTATTTTTATTCAATTAAAACCAGAAATTTTTTTAGCACAAGAAAATTTATTCTGATAAAATGATACTTCACCTTACAAAAACAAATCCGGAAAGAAAATGAAAAAACTTTTTTTGATCTTAATAATCAGCACAACAACTGTATTCGCTCAACTCGACCAGTACCCGCGCCCCGGCGAAGGAGAATTTACCGGTGGACTCGGGTTAAACTGGATTGACGGCGAATTACATTACAGAATTAGTTTACGTCCCGAAGTCTCATTTGCCAATTTCGGTGCGGGGCTTGACCTTAATCTTGATTTCGACTCAAAAGGAAAAATCAGAAAAGAAAATTTTAACGAGTTTTCTGATTACCTTAGTATTATCAGGTATGTAAGATATGGTATGAAGCGCGATCCGTTGTATGCAAGGCTTGGCGCTCTCGATTACCATACAATCGGGCACGGTACGATTATGTATCGTTACAATAACAGTCCTTCTTTCGATTCAAGGAAGATTGGACTCGTGCTGGATATTGATTTCGGCAATTTTGGTTTTGAATCAATATACGGTGCATTCGGCCAGGCAGGTATTGTTGGCGCACGCGGCTATCTTCGCCCGCTAAAGTATACTTCTGCTGCTAACGTGCCGGTCATAAGTAATCTTGAAGTAGGGGCTACAATTGTTTCCGACCTGAATGAAAATTCCGGAATCGTAAGCGGATACTATGATCCTTTTACTTATAAAAAAGTAAATGTTACTGATGCAGGGAGTTTAACCATAATAGGATTCGATATTGGTCTTCCCGTTATAAGATCTTCTCTTGCAGAGGTTCTTTTATACTTTGATGTGAACAAGATAATCGATTTCGGAACCGGTGTTGCAGCCGGTGTGAAGGTTGACTTAAACGGACTCGGGATTGTTTCTGCTTCGGCAAAACTTGAAAGAAGATTTAACGGAAAGCAGTACTTCCCGGCATACTTCAATTCGTTGTATGAGATAGAAAGATTCCGGATTGATAAATCGGGATTAGCTTTAACTAAAGCAGGCTTACTTGCAAAAGCTACAGATCAGAGTGATGGATTTTACGGGGAACTCGGTGTAAACGTACTCGGATTGTTCGACATACTCGGCAGTTATCAGCGGCTGGATAAATTTCCGCAGAGCGGGATACTTCATCTCTGGACGCAAATCTCTCCCGAAGATGCACCCTTTCTTTTGCGTGCCGGGTATGATAAGATCAACATCAGGGATGAAAAAGATTTATTTAAACTGGATGACAGATCCTATTTGTTTTTCGAGATGGGATATAAACCCGTTTCTTATTTGCTGGTTTCGATGGTCTATCACTGGACATTTACACCGCTTCGTGATGGTGATGATAACATAATCGGTTTTGAACCTCAAAAAAGAATTGAACCGAGAGTGTCGTTTATTTTCCCGTTCAATTTGTGAGGTAAGCACGAGGATTAGTGCGGGAGGCTGGCTTCAAGCCATAGTTTCAGAGTTATTCTTCATCAATCATTTGGTGTAAAAATCTGCTTAACTCTGCTACTGTCTGGAATACATAATCACTTTCCATTGCCAGGACTTTATCTTTTGCATAACTGTCCCACAGTACAGATGCTATTTTAATCCCTGCCGAGTGCGAAGCTTTTATATCAGCTACAGAATCTCCAACCATCAGAACTTCATCTTTACTCAAGCTGAACTTATCAAGAAAAACCTGGATACCCTCCGCTGAAGGTTTATGTTCTTTAACATCATCACCTGTTACTATCATATCAAAGTAGTGATATATATTAAGTGTACGTAAAGTAATAGTTGCCGCCTCTCTGCCTTTACCGGTATAAACAGAAAGCAGAATTTTTTTTGATTTTAAGAAACTCAGTAGTTCCTGTATTCCGGGGTACAGGTCTGCCATATAATGATTTTGAGAATAGAAATTATAATAATCCTTACGAGCCTGATGGTACTCCTTGCCGCACCATTCTTTTAGAATTACATCTTCAGTCGGACCAAATAGTTTAATGATCTCATCATTAGTAAGGGTTCTACTTAAATATTTATTAATGATATGACGGAATGATTCAAAAATCAATTCATTAGTTGAAGTGAGAGTGCCGTCTATGTCAAAAATTATCCCCTTTAATTTGTTCATTTCATATCTGTCCAAAACAATTTTTTTATTTCGTCCCTACGGGACTCCGAATTCTCTGTCTGTCGAATTTATCTATAAATATTCAGTCCCTAAAGGGACTCTTTATTGTCTTAATATTAAAATTTAATGGTTATTTGTCCCGTCAGTAGGGGCGTTCAATTGAACGCCCCTACTTTACCTAGTGGATCAAATCCCGTTAGGGACGAAATAAGGATCCATTTTAAACTGCATAAAATTCATCGGAAATTTAAGTGTCTTTCAAATTTAATTGGATATTTAAAAAATATTTTGGACAGCACTGGTTCATTTACGAATATCCCATAAAATTTAATAATAGTTTGAATTACATCCGTTTATTATATTTGTATAAAAAGCAGGTATTAATATGCAAAATTTAGCAGATAAAATTGAAGAATTGCCGGATGAATTAAAACGAGAAGTGAATGACTTTGTAGATTACTTAATTTCTCGTCATAAAACTCAAGCTAAGAAAGCCAAATTGGATTGGATTGGCGGTTTGAAAGAATTTAAAAATAAATTTTCTTCTGTAGAATTGCAGCATATGTCTTCCCAATGGTGAAAAGATTTTGATAAGGTCGATAAGTTCAGGAAAGAACCAAAGGATTTAATCTGATTGTTAAGTATTTGAGTGTATAATTATCTATTCGTTACTTTTCATTTTTAAAAATGTAAACCGTTCCACTTACATCTGCCGCAGCAATTATTCCATCTCTTAGCATTTGAATACTGTGCACCGGTGCATTCGCATCAAATATTTTTAATGGCTTCAAATCCTTACCTGCTTTATAAATACTGCCCGATTGAGCGCTGAAAATCAGTCCATCATCATATTGAACAGGCAGGCTGTAAAAATAATCCGTTCCGTAATTTCCGTTAACTTCTCCTGTCACTCTTCCATTAGCTGGCGAAAGAACATATATCTTATCACTGCTTCCCTTTACAAATAATATTTTATAATCATTGCTGATTGAAATTGATTCGGTGATTTTAATATCGCTTTTTCTCCAGACCGTTGTCCCGAGTAATAAGTCAACAGCTACGAGATGAAAGTCTGCTGTAACAAAAAAAACATACCTGCCATCCGTAACCGGCGAGCAAATAGCAGGAAGACCCTGTAGATTTATTCCACCCGACCATTTCCAGTTTAAAGTGCCGCTTGATGCATCAACAGAGTAAAGATTCCCGTCCCACGAAGCAAAGATTATCCTGTCACGGATATATAGAGGTTTCGATTGGATCAAGAACTGCGATACTGCACTTTCCCACAACAAATGAAGCGAGAACATATCATAACAATACAAGTTACCGAACTCATCGCCGACAACAATTCCTTTTCGTGTTCCTTCAAAAGTATTTACATCAACAATTACAGGATCAGAAGTAAGAGCCGTTCCGATACCTATAACCTGCAGCACATCTCCGTTATTGGCATTAAATGTAAACAAATCACCCTGCAGTGTTCCGATTGTCAAAACATCACCATCAACAGCAGGTTTGGTTATAATGGTTGAACGCGTATCATAACTCCATTTCACTTTACCGTTTTTCTCTATACAGGTAATTATCCCGCTTAGCGAAGCTGAATATATATTATCTCTTCCCGAAGTTATTGATGAAACCAGACTCGCGCTTAAGTGTGTTTGTGCAATCAGATTCTTGTGCGTTTCCAAAGATGTTGGCTCTATTTCTTTTGCAGTAAATATTTGTCCGGATTTGATCAGGGTAGATGATAACACCGGGTTTTTTCCTGATTCACGATCATAAATGAATAATGTATCCTTTTTTTCTTCGACTATCGAGTAACCGGTAGAACGCGCTGCAGAAAAAATTCTTGTGTTGAAAACATTCAGATTCGCTGATTCAAGTAACCGGATGTCTTCCTCGTCCTGTGAATATACCGCAGAAATCCTGTAGCCAGTAAAAAGATTAATTAACTCGTCGAGGTTTAATGTTTTGCCGTTTGATGGATTATTCACATAAAATATTATATCGGAGGTCGAAGGGATATTTGATAATTCATTCTTCAGCCAGGCGAAAGTTTCAACCCTTATAAATCCGTTACCTGCTAATTTCGGGAATGCCGTAGTCACTCCGATATGCCAGGTGCGGTTATGTTCAAATATAAAATTTCCGTTTCCGTACGACTCGCTAAAAGAAAAAATTCCTTCAATTCCATAGCGTAACTCTGACTCACCGGGTAAAATGTATAAAGGTTTCGTCAGTTCTTCGGATGAACGAAACAGCGATTCGAACTCAACCGTTGCACCTTTTGCAGTAAGATTTCCGAGTAAAATGATGAAATCAATACCCGGGACAGAATTAATTTCATTTACTGCCGCTTTAAAATTTTCAGCAGAGGAGCCTTTACTCATATTCAGATCACGCACTACTACAAATTTTGAATTTTGCGCAGACGGCGCTGATGCGGTAACAAAAAACAGAGCGAGTATTAATACAATAAGTTTCATAACACCTGAACTGTTAATAGTTTAATTCATAAATTGCATTACAAAAAAAAATAAACAAATTGAACGATTAAAAATGACACCCAAAATTTACCTCAAAAAAAATGAAGAAAGAAGAATAAAAGCCGGTCATTTCTGGGTATTTAGTAATGAAATTGCAAAGATTGAGGGTGAGGCTGCTAATGGAGATATTGCAGAATTATATGATTGGCGGGGCAATTTTTCAGGCAAAGGATTTTACAATAAGAACTCACTTATTGCAGTGCGGCTTCTTGCATTAAAAGAAAAACAGAATTTTTACGAATACGCAAGAGAGAAAATACTTTCAGTGCTTAACCTGCGAAAGACTTTTTACCCGGCAAGGAATTCTTTTCGACTTCTCTTCAGCGAAAGCGATTTTATGCCCGGGCTGATAATTGATAAATATAATGATACTTTTGTTTTGCAGATATATTCTGCCGGTATGGAAAAAAACATTGAATCTGTAATTCAAATTCTGAAAGATGAATTGAAAGCTAAAAATATTTTCACACGTAACGAATCACATTTCAGAAAACTTGAGGGACTTCCCGAAGAGGATAAAATTTATTTTGGTGAAATGGGAACGGAGCTGATTGATGACGGCGCAATTAAATACAATATTGATTTTTCAAGTGCACATAAAACCGGATTTTATTTTGATCAGACAGACAACCGCTTCTTTGCCGAACGTTTTGTTGATAACAAAAATGTGCTTGATGCTTTTTGCAGCTCAGGCGGATTCGGGTTGCATGCTATACGTGCCGGCGCAAAGAAAGTTACATTTGTTGATTCTTCTGCGGCTGAAATTCACTCGGCACAGGCAAATTACAAACTGAATAATTTATCTGCCGAAGCTGAATTTGTTGTTGAAGATGTGTTTGATTTTCTGAAAGCGAAAAACCAATCGGGTGAACTTTATGATATTGTAATGATTGATCCGCCCGCATTTGCCAAAAGCAGGAAGTCTGTGCCAACTGCACTTAAAGGTTATGAAAAGCTGAACAACCTGGCATTAAGATTAATTAAACCGGGTGGTTATCTTGTAACGTCTTCATGTTCGCATCATGTAAGCCGAAAAGATTTTATAGATGCAATTCTGAAAGCAGCTTTAAAAGCTGGAGTGAGTTTACGGCTTCTGCATTATACAGGCGCAGCGATGGATCATCCTCAATTGCCTGCTATGGAAGAAACTGCTTATCTAAAATTTGCCGTATTTTATTTGAGCTGAAAGTTGTATTAAGTTCCTGCTGTAATAGAACGCAGGGAGGAAAATAATAGCAGAATACCTGAGCGGGTAAAATTGTAATTGATTTTTTGATTTGTTTAACTTAGGTTCACAACAG
>JBBIGV010000019.1:0-49655 GCA_037447335.1 Ignavibacteria bacterium
GTCAGCTCGTGCCGTGAGGTGTTGGGTTAAGTCCCGCAACGAGCGCAACCCCTACCATTAATTGCCATCAGGTAATGCTGAGCACTTTAATGGGACTGCCTACGCAAGTAGTGAGGAAGGTGGGGATGACGTCAAGTCCGCATGGCCCTTACGCCTAGGGCTACACACGTGCTACAATGGGTGTTACAATGGGTTGCTAAGCCGCAAGGTGGAGCCAATCCCTTAAAATCACCCCCAGTTCGGATTGGAGTCTGCAACTCGACTCCATGAAGTTGGAATTGCTAGTAATCGCGGATCAGCACGCCGCGGTGAATACGTTCCCGGGCCTTGTACACACCGCCCGTCAAGCCATGGAAGCCGGGGGTACCCGAAACCAGTGTCCTAACCGCAAGGAGGGAGCTGTCTAAGGTAAAACCGGTGACTGGGGCTAAGTCGTAACAAGGTAGCCGTACCGGAAGGTGCGGCTGGATCACCTCCTTTCTAAGAGTAATCATAAAGGAGCCTTTAACTGACTTCCACTCACTCTTGTTTTATTTCATTCTTGAGCAAAAGGCTTAAGATAAAACACTGGGCCTGTAGCTCAGATGGTTAGAGCGCACGCCTGATAAGCGTGAGGTCAGTAGTTCAATTCTACTCAGGCCCACTTTCTTGGGTGTGTGTTTTTAATGAACCGGAACCCCAACAAACTGACTTTTAGTTTTTGGGGCTATAGCTCAATTGGGAGAGCGCCGCCCTTGCAAGGCGGAGGTTATCGGTTCGATCCCGATTAGCTCCACTTTATCACGGCATAGCCTTCAGGCGAAGCCGGATACTTCAGCAATAGCTGTAAAATTGTTCTTTGAAAGACTGGAAGAGTAAAAATAATATTCCTTAATGGAGTTAATATTTTACTGAGCCTATAAAAACAAAGTAGCACCTGAAAATTGTGCATAAAAATTTTGGTTAAGTTACTAAGGGCATACGGTGGATGCCTTGGTACGAGAAGCTGATGAAGGACGTGACTACCTGCGATAAGCCACGGACAGGCGGAAATAGCCTAAGACCCGTGGATCTCCGAATGGGGCAACCCAATGCCGGTAATGCGGCATTATCCATAGCTGAATTCATAGGCTATGTGAAGACAACCCAGGGAACTGAAACATCTAAGTACCTGGTGGAAAAGAAAACAATAGTGATTTCCCAAGTAGTGGCGAGCGAAAAGGAAACAGCCTAAACCAACTAACATATTAAAGGCGGTAACCGTTGTGTTAGTGGTGTCGTGGGGCGTGTTTTGGCTGAATTACCGATAAGCCGAAGAGTAAAAAACTGTAGTGTTAGCTGAATATTCTGGAAAGCTCAACCGCAGAGGGTGATAGTCCCGTAAGCGAAAACATTACAGCTCTTTGGAACACGATCCCAAGTACCGCGGAGTAAGTGAAATTCTGTGGGAATCTGGCAGAACCATCTGCTAAGGCTAAATACTCTCTCGTAACCAATAGCGAAGCAGTACCGTGAGGGAAAGGTGAAAAGCACTCCTATTAGGAGAGTGAAATAGTACCTGAAACCGTATGCTTACAAACGGTTGGAGTCCCGATTTATCGGGATGACAGCGTGCCTTCTGGATAATGAGCCAACGAGTTACTCCTACGTTGCAAGGTTAACCCGCTAAGCGGGGTAGCCGAAGCGAAAGCGAGTCCTAATCGGGCGATTAAGTAACGTGGGGTAGACGCGAAACCGGGTGAGCTACCCTTGTCCAGGATGAAGTGAGGGTAAAACCTCATGGAGGTCCGAACTAATGTGGGTTGAAAACCGCTTGGATGAGATGAGGGTAGGGGTGAAAGGCCAACCAAACTCGGAAATAGCTCGTATTCCTCGAAATAGCTTTAGGGCTAGCCTCGTTTAATAGTGTGCAGGAGGTAGAGCACTGATTGGGCTAGGGCTGTCACAACGGTACCAAACCCAGACAAACTCCGAATTCCTGTCACATGTTTCTCGGGAGTCAGGCAGTGAGGGATAAGCTCCATTGCCAAAAGGGAAACAACCCAGACCACCAACTAAGGTCCCAAAATAATAGTTAACAGAGAAAGGATGTTCGGTTGCTTAGACAACTAGGATGTTGGCTTAGAAGCAGCCATTCATTTAAAGAGTGCGTAATAGCTCACTAGTCAAGCGACCGGGCGTCGACAATTCGCGGGACTTAAACTATTTACCGAAGTTGTGGATCCCGACTTGTCGGGATGGTAGAGGAACATTCTATCTGCTGCGAAGGTGTGGTGCGAGCCATGCTGAAGCGGATAGAAAAGCAAATGTTGGCATAAGTAACGATAATCCCGGTGCAAAACCGGGACACCGAAAGTCTAAGGTTTCCTGAGCAATGTTAGTCATCTCAGGGTTAGTCGGATCCTAAGCCGAGGCTGAAAGGCGTAGGCGATGGTAAACAGGTTAATATTCCTGTACCTGGTAAATTTTGTTTGAGCGTAAGGAGGGACGCAGAAGTGAAGACCAGCCACCTGACGGATTAGGTGGTCTAAGCAGGTAGGCCGAGAGTGCAGGCAAATCCGCACTCTCTTAAAGCCGAGACGCGAACGGGAGTCCTTTGGACACAAACTGGTCGTAATCATACTGCCGAGAAAAGCTTCGTACGCAAAAAATTTATCAGTCCGTACCGCAAACCGACACAGGTAGACGGGATGAGTATTCTCAGGTGCTCGAGTGAGCCGTGGTTAAGGAACTCGGCAAATTAACCCCGTAACTTCGGGATAAGGGGTGCCTTTGGTAAGTGAAAACCTTCGCGGTCGTAGCTGAAAAAGGCCGCAGTGAAATGGCCCAAGCGACTGTTTAACAAAAACACATGTCTCTGCGAAGTCAATTAAGACGATGTATAGGGACTGACACCTGCCCGGTGCTGGAAGGTTAAGAGGAGAGGTTATGCCGACTTGTCGGCAGAAGCTTTGAATCGAAGCCCCAGTAAACGGCGGCCGTAACTATAACGGTCCTAAGGTAGCGAAATTCCTTGTCGGGTAAGTTCCGACCTGCACGAATGGTGTAACGATTTGGTCACTGTCTCAACCACGGGCTCGGTGAAATTGTGGTACCGGTGAAGACGCCGGTTACCCGCATATGGACGGAAAGACCCCGTGCACCTTTACTGCACCCTAACATTGGGTTCGGGTAAGGCATGTGTAGCATAGGTGGGAGGCTTTGAAGCCGGAACGCTAGTTTCGGTGGAGCCAACGGTGAAATACCACCCTTGTTTTATTTGGATTCTAACCTCGGTCCTTGAATCAGGATCAGGAACAGTGTTAGGCGGGTAGTTTGACTGGGGCGGTCGCCTCCTAAAATGTAACGGAGGCTCTCAATGGTTCCCTCAGCATGGTTGGTAATCATGCGGCGAGTGTAAAGGCAAAAGGGAGCTTGACTGCGAGACTTACAAGTCGAGCAGGTGCGAAAGCAGGACTTAGTGATCCGACGGTAGCGAGTGGAAGTGCCGTCGCTCAAAGGATAAAAGGTACGCCGGGGATAACAGGCTGATCTTACCCAAGAGTTCATATCGACGGTAAGGTTTGGCACCTCGATGTCGGCTCATCGCATCCTGGGGCTGAAGAAGGTCCCAAGGGTTTGGCTGTTCGCCAATTAAAGCGGTACGTGAGCTGGGTTCAGAACGTCGTGAGACAGTTCGGTCCCTATCCTATGCGGGCGCAGGATACTTGAGAAGGGTCGCTCCTAGTACGAGAGGACCGGAGTGAACGAACCTCTAGTCACCAATTGTCGCGCCAGCGGCATCGTTGGGTAGCTACGTTCGGTTGTGATAAGCGCTGAAAGCATCTAAGCGCGAAGCACGCTTCAAGATTAGGTATCCCTCCTCGACTTGTCGAGGACCTAAGACCCCTTGTAGATGACAAGGTTGATAGGCTGCAGGTGTAAGTACAGTAATGTATTCAGCCGAGCAGTACTAATAGGTCGAGAGGCTTAACCATTAAATTTTTATTCACCATTTAGGTCTGCTTTGTTCGGCTCAGCTCTTCCTCTCTTTCTTTATTTGTTCTGATTTTTAATTTTGGTGACTATAGTCCGGGTGTTACACCTCTTCCCATGCCGAACAGAGAAGTTAAGCCCCGGAACGCCGATGGTACTGCACGGGCAACTGTGTGGGAGAGTAGGTCGTTGCCAAAATTTATTTTAACCCCGTTCGCTTTGCGTTCGGGGTTTTATTTTATGTAAATGATATTTCATTTTCGATCTCTTTCCAGCCACGCCAAAACCATTCTCAGTTTTCCGTAGGTAATTTCGGCTGGCGTAAGTTCTTTAATTTCACTCAGTCTGACATCTTCCAAGTACTGTGGGAAATATTGAGCAATTTTTTTGCTTCATTTATTGGTATTACTTCTTCAACATGAATTAAACCCTGCCTGATTGCAAGGGCAATGTGTCCTTCTATTGTACCGGTTACCAGATTTCGTTCTGCTGCAATTTGTTCTATATTCATTCCTGCCTTGAGAAGTTTTACTGTTTCTTTAACAGTATCCTTTTTCAGAGATTTATTCTTACTGTAACTGCTTTTTATTCCTATAATATTTCCTGTTGAAGTTAGTGATTTCAAACTTCTTTTATTCTTCAAATATTCTTTTAACAAAAACCCGTTTTTACAGTAATTGATATTGCTCAGAATCTCTGAAAGTATAAGATTAATTTCATAAAGCAGCTTGTCTGCTTTTCTTGCCAGTTTCTTTGTAGGTACTTTTAATGGATGGTTATTGAATGAATTCCTCCATACAGTTATTTCATTACAGAAGTAATGTGCTGCGTCTTTAATTCTTTTTTGAAGCTGATCATTTCTTTCTGTATCAACATTGCTGCTGCTGAGCCGGGTTATTGTCTCCCTGAATTTTTCCGAAGTCTGATAAAGATTATTTTGTTTAAGCATTAATTCTTCTAACCAGGGCAGTGATTCTGACTGAAGATTGGATTGATTCTCATTCAGGAATTTTGTCAGGTCGGTGAGATAGTAATACCATTTTTTCCAGGTGAAAATATTTTGGAGTTCCTGCAGAATGTAATTCTGCCGCGCTTCAATAAATCGCTGATGGATATTTGTTTCTTTGTTTCTGTTTTCCCATACACTAAGTTCTTTGTGTGAACCAAGTGAATTATAGTTTATCGGGCTGATCAGAACCAGCCCTTCCAGTGAAGTGCAGCGGCTGAGTGCAACATAAACCTGTCCAGCGGCAAAAGCTCTTCCTGCATCTATAATTACTTTATCGAAAGTGAGACCCTGGCTTTTATGAATGGTAATAGCCCAGGCAAGTCGGAGAGGATATTGAATAAAGCTTCCGAGAATTTCTTCTTTTATATCACCTGTATCCGGGTCAACATTGTACCTGACGTTCTGCCATTCGGATTTTTTTACAATAATTTCCTGCCTATCGTCTTTACAGAAAACTTTTATGCTTTCCCAATCAAGTTCGGTTACAGTTCCGATTTTACCATTAAAGTATTGCTTTCCTTCAGTATCATTTTTAAGGAACATCACCTGTGCACCGCGTTTAAGAATTAATTCCTTCTCTGCGGGCAAAATATTTTCAGGAAATTCTCCGTTAATTTCAGCATTGAAGGTATATTCCTGGGAAGGAAGGTTTTCAATTTTTCTTTTATTTATTTCACCTGCCTGGTAGTTGTGAGTAGTGAGTGTGATATATCTTTCACCATCCTTCGGTAAAAAATTTCTGATCAATCTTGAATTTAATAGTTTAAAATTTTCCTCCGTTATATTGTTGTTTCTTATACCGCTGAGTATCTCGATGAATTTATTATCTTTTTGACGATATATATTTTTCAGTTCAATTATTACCGGAACATTTTCACGCAATACATTACTATCGAAGAAAAATATTGAAGAATAATATTCACTCAATATTCCCCAATCTTCATTTTTAACTACCGGAGGCAGTTGATTGAGATCACCTATAAATAAAATTTGAACTCCGCCAAACGGCTCATCAGGTTTAAGTTTTACATAACGCAAAATAATATCAATAGCATCAACAATGTATGAGGCGAGCATGCTTGATTCGTCAATTACAAGCAGTTCCATACTACTTAGTAAATCAAGTTTTTCTTTACTATAATAAATCCTGGAAAGAAGAGGGTGATTCTTGAAAGTATCCGAGGATGGAAGTATAATTCTTAGCGGAAGCTGGAATAATGAATGAAGTGTAACACCCTGAGCATTTACCGCAGCAACACCTGTAGGCGCGGCAACAACCATTCTCTTGGTTGAGGTGTTACGAAGAAATTTAAGAAAAGTTGTCTTCCCGGTTCCTGCCTTTCCGGTAAGAAAAATATTCTGATTCGTCTCTGTTACAAAGCGGTATGCAAGATCGAATTCTTCTGTGCGACTGATTTCCATGATCAACCTCCTTTACATCTAAAATATAAATAATGTTTTTATTTATTCGTACTCGTTTAATGAATTTTTATTAATTATTTTTTTATTGAAAAGAGTTTATATACTCCGTGAGTTTTAAGCGAAGTTCATATTTCATCAAGTACATTCAGATCGGGAGTTTTTGATGAAGAAGGTGAAATCAAAATTGATCATACGGAAAGATATGTAACAAGCCCAGCTCGTGTTCCTGATCCCTTGCAAGTAGAATTCTTACAGTGGCAAAAGATGAAATCAAATTTTTCCGGGTTGAAAACCTAAAGCCATCAAGGGAAGGGATTTGTGGGGAATAGCTGCAACCGTTACTCCATACCTTGTCATATTTCTGATGATTTACAAACGTGCACTTCTTCGATTGCTGATTTGCAGATGAAATTTACACTCTGAACAATATTATTCTTCTTTAAAAATTTTACTCTATATTAATCATGTATTTTCTGAATTCTTCTCACTACTGAGAATGTTAAACCTCTCATTTTCTGATATAAGAATTTGCGGATTGTTGCGTTTTGCTAAATGTAAATTTTTATACTTGATGAAAAACTTCTGGTTGGCACAATATCTGTCTGAGTTAAAGGTCTTTTCTCATTTAAAAAAATAATCTTATCAGAGCAAAGCTCTTAGCGATACTTTATAAGTTTTAAAATGCTGTCAGATGATGTTATAACTAAGCCAAAATGTTTTCATTGCGGAGATGATTGCCCCGATGAAGCCATTTTTATTGGTGAAAAACCATTTTGCTGCCTTGGATGTAAATCGGTTTATGAAATACTCAATGGCAGCAATCTTTGTAGCTATTATTCGATAAATAGCACACCTGGTATCTCGCCCAAAATACTGCCGGTAAGGAGGTTCGATTATCTTGATGAACCGCAAACGATTCAAAAGCTGCTCGACTTTCGTGATGAAAATATCAGCTCGGTAACTCTTTTCATTCCTGACATGCATTGCAGTTCCTGCATCTGGCTTCTGGAAAATTTATTTAAGCTGAATCCGGCAATCAATCAATCAAAAGTTGATTTCCTCAGGAAAAAACTGAGTGTAAGATTCTTTCATAATAAAATTTCACTTAAAGAACTCGTTCAACTGCTTGCTTCAATCGGATATGAACCCCAGATAAACCTTGACAGCATTGACGAAAAACAGGATGTGCAATCAAACAAGAAGCTTTATTATAAGCTTGGAGTTGCTGCTTTCAGTTTCGGTAATATAATGCTTCTCAGTTTTCCGGAGTATTTATCTATTGATGTAAGTGAGATTGCTTACAGAAAGCTGTTCGGTTATCTAAATCTTCTTCTTGCTCTTCCCGTGTTTTTTTATTCGAGTTCGGATTACTTCATTTCAGCCTTTAAAGGATTAAGGAAAGGAATAATCAATCTTGATGTTCCACTCGCATTGGGAATAATTGCATTGTTCGGCAGAAGCACTTACGAAGTATTAACTTTAACAGGACCGGGTTATTTTGATTCGCTTGCAGGGCTGCTTTTCTTTTTACTGCTGGGAAAATTATTCCAGAGTAAAACCTATCTGGCGCTTAACTTCGATAGAAATTATAAGGCTTACTTCCCGCTCTCAGTTATTTTAAAGAAAGATAGGGATGAAACGTCGGTCTCTCTGGCTGAGTTGAAACCGGGAGATCGGATTTTAATAAGGAGTAATGAGATAATACCTGCTGATTCGGTTTTGATGTCAGGCGATGCACACATTGACTACAGTTTTGTAACCGGCGAATCAACACCTGTAACAAAAAAAGCAGGGGATCTTATTTATGCAGGAGGTAAACAGACAGGAGCAGTAGTAGAGCTTGAGGTTATTAAAGAAGTTTCACAAAGCTATTTAACACGTTTGTGGAATAACGAAACCTTCCGCAAACCTTCCGAGAGTTTTTATACACACTTTTCAAACACAGTCAGTAAGTATTTCACTTTGGTAATACTCGCAATTGGATTTATCGCTGCAGCATTCTGGTTAAGCGCCGGAGTTGGCATGGCAGTGTGGGTACTTACAGCAGTGCTGATAATTGCATGTCCGTGTGCGCTTGCAATGTCCACGCCCTTTACGCTCGGTAATATATTAAGAGTATTTGGCAGGAATAATTTTTATGTAAAAAACACCTATGCTGTTGAAAACCTCTCTAAGATAAATGAGATAGTATATGACAAAACGGGTACAATTACCAAATCCGGAAATTCAAAAATTATTTTTACGGGCGATGTACTTACTGATGTGGATGCAATGCTTATTAAATCAGTAACAAGGAATTCAACTCATCCACTGAGCAAACAGCTATTTCATTTGTTTGATTCTGCAGAACTAAATACAGTTGAGAACTTTACGGAAATAAAAGGCGAGGGTATTTCTGCCAGAGTAAATGATTTTTATATCAGAATTGGTTCTGAGCATTTTATACGCAAGAGAAGAGATAATTCCGCTATAAAGAGAAACTTTGATACACGTGTATTTTATGCCGTTAATGACTCAGTTAAAGGCTTCTTTAAAATATCAAACGCCTACCGCGAAGGAATTGAACCCACAGTTAAAAAACTTGCAAAAAAATTTAATCTTTCGCTTCTCTCCGGTGATAACGAAGGTGAGAAAATAAATCTAAAAAAGATTTTCGGTGAAGAGGCTAAACTGATGTTTAATCAATCACCGCAAAATAAATTAGATTACATCAGGGAGTTACAATCCAACAACAAAAAAGTTTTAATGGTTGGTGATGGTTTGAATGATGCAGGTGCATTAAGCCAGAGTGATGTTGGTATTGCAGTTACAGAAGACACAGGAAGTTTTACACCAGCCTGTGATGCGATTCTGGAAGCATCCCGTCTGAACCGGATTGGTGATTTTTTAAGCTATGCAAAAGCCGGCTCAAAAATAATTATTGCAAGTTTTATCATTTCATTTCTTTACAACGTTATAGGTTTAAGTTTTGCAGTTTCCGGTATGCTGTCTCCTGTTGTTGCAGCAATACTGATGCCCCTGAGTTCGGTTTCGGTGATTCTGTTTACAACTGTTTCGACCAATTATATTGCAAGAAAGAGAGGACTGTTATCTCTGTAATTTTTATGCTTATCGGTTTTAGTCTTACTGTTGCTGCCGGATTTTTAATCGCCTTTTTGTGGGCTGTAAAAAGCGGGCAGTATCAGGATACCTACACACCTTCGGTAAGAATTTTATTGGATGATGAGGGTAACGGAGAAAAGCAGGCTGAAATAATTGAAAAAAATAAAAAATAATAACAACCAATTTCTAATTATTAAGGAGTGCTGTTTATGGAGTTGGAAAAATTCAGTTATGATAATAAGATAGTCAAAGCATTTACAATTGCAACCATAGTCTGGGGGCTTGTTGGAATGCTTGTTGGAATGCTTATCGCTGTGCAGCTTTATATTCCTGCATTAAACTTTTCGCTGCCTTATACTTCATTTGGAAGGATAAGACCGCTCCACACCAATGCAGTTATATTTGCTTTTGTAGGCAATGCAATCTTTATGGGAATTTACTATTCACTGCAAAGATTGTGTAAGGCAAGGATGTTCAGTGATAAGCTTAGCTGGATACATTTTTGGGGATGGCAGTTGATAATTGTTGCAGCGGCAATCACACTTCCGCTCGGGTTAACAACTAGCAAAGAATACGCTGAGCTTGAATGGCCGATTGACATTGCAATCACACTTGTATGGATTGCATTCGGTATCAATATGTTCGGCACAATTATTAAAAGAAGAGAAAGTCACATGTATGTTGCGATTTGGTTCTATATTGCAACGTGGGTTACTGTTGCTGTACTGCACATTGTTAACTCCATGGAATTACCGGTTACTTTGTTCAAGAGTTATTCAATGTATGCAGGTGTGCAGGATGCATTGGTACAATGGTGGTATGGTCATAATGCAGTAGCATTCTTTCTTACAACTCCATTCCTTGGGTTGATGTATTACTTTCTGCCAAAAGCAGCTAATCGTCCGGTTTATTCTTACAGATTATCTATAGTTCACTTCTGGTCTTTAATTTTCATTTACATCTGGGCAGGCCCGCACCATCTTCTTTATTCAGCTCTGCCTGATTGGGTACAGTCACTCGGTACGGTTTTCTCGATAATGTTAATTGCTCCAAGCTGGGGCGGAATGATAAACGGGTTACTTACACTGAGAGGTGCGTGGGATAAAGTCCGTCAGGAACCGGTGCTGAAGTTTATGGTTGTTGCTATTACCGCTTACGGTATGGCTACATTTGAAGGACCGATGCTGTCTCTTAAAAATATTAATGCACTTGCACATTTTACTGACTGGATAGTTTCACACGTGCACGTTGGAGCGCTTGGATGGAACGGCTTCCTTACATTCGGTATTCTATATTGGCTGATACCTAAAATGTATAAAACAAATCTTTACTCAAAGAAGTTAGCCAATGCGCATTTCTGGATTGGTCTGATGGGTATTGTATTTTATGCATCATCAATGTATTGGTCAGGTGTTGCACAATCTCTTATGTGGAAGCAATTCACTTCGCTCGGACTTCTTCAATATCCGAACTTTCTGGAAACAACTACACAGATCATCCCCATGTACATTATCCGTTCAGCAGGCGGCGGACTTTACCTTATCGGTATGTTCATAATGATGTATAATTTATACAGAACTATGAAGGCTGGTTCGTTCCTGAGTGAAGAAGCTGCGGAGGCGCCTGCCACATATAAGTTAAAAGATAAATTTGTTAAAGGTCAAAGACACCGCTGGCTTGAAGCAAAACCAATTCAGTTTCTTGTTGTGTCACTCGTCGTAATTTTAATCGGAGGACTGGTTGAAATAATCCCGACCTTTCTTATAAAATCAAATGTTCCCACAATATCAAGTGTGCAGCCGTACACACCGCTTGAATTGCAGGGAAGAGATATTTATATAAGAGAAGGTTGTGCAGGCTGCCATTCACAGCTTGTTCGTCCTTTCAGATCAGAAACAGAACGATATGGTGAATATTCAAAAGCAGGTGAGTACATTTATGACCACCCGTTTTTGTGGGGATCGAAACGAACCGGACCAGATTTGCATAGGATTGGCGGTAAGTATCCGAACATGTGGCATTATCTTCATATGGAGGACCCTCAGCTAATGGCGCCAGGTTCAATAATGCCTCCATATCCATGGCTGCTTACAAATGATCTCAACATTTCAACAACGGAAAAGAAGATAAAGGTTATGAGATCGCTGGGCGTTCCATATCCTGAAGGATATGAACTTATTGCAAATGATGAACTGATTAAACAGGCTGAAGAAATAACACGTGATCTTCAAAACTCAGGTGTTGATGCGGAAAGTCAAAAAGAAATTATTGCGCTTATCGCATATCTTCAGCGGCTCGGCACAGATATAAAAGCTAAAGATCAGATTGCTGAAGAATAGGAGAAAATAAAATGTATAAAAATGTATTGCAATCAATCGAAGGAATAACAATATATCCGATAATATCATTTATCGTGTTCGGTTTATTTTTCATCGTAATGCTGATCTGGTTAATAAGGGCAGATAAAAATTACCTCAGCAGAATGAGCAATCTGCCGTTAGAAAACGATGAACATTCAATTCAAACAGAGTCGAACAAAAAATTTACAGGTAATAAAAATGAATAGAGTCATCTTAAAACTATTTGGTTATCTGATAACAGCATTATTATTCATAACTCCGTTTGCTGCTGCGGAAGAATCAGACTTTCCTGCAGGTTATTATGATATTGTAGCTGTTTCAATTTTAATTATAATTCTGATGATTGTTATTGGCTTTCTTTACTACGGAACAGGCGAAGGAAAACCGCTGCCCGTTAAGGAAGCCGGGCTGCTGGCAAAAATCAAACATCTGCTTACTCAATCAGTTCCGATTGAAAAAGAAGATGAAGTTAAGCGTGAAGGTCACGAGTATGACGGTATCGTGGAACTGGATAATAAAGTCCCGCCATGGTTCAGCGGATTATTCTATGCAACTATTATTTTTGCCGCGTACTATATGCTGCATTACCATGTATTCGGAACAGGTAAACTGATGTATGAAGAGTATGAAGAAGAAATGCGCCGGGCGGATATACTTCGTGCTGAATTAGTCAGAACGGGTGCTTTGATTGACGAAAAATCAGTAGAGCTTCTTACAGATGAGGCAGCTCTTATGGCAGGCAAAGCCATTTATGATGCAAATTGTGTCGCGTGTCATGGAAGTCAGGGAGAAGGGCTTGTTGGACCGAACTTAACCGATGGCTACTGGGTACACGGTGGAGGAATTAGTAACGTATTCAGAATTACCCGTGATGGGGTTCCTGCAAAAGGTATGATTGCATGGAAAACCCAGTTAAATCCGAGGCAAATCCAGGAAGTTTCCAGCTATGTTATTTCACTTGAAAGAACAAATCCGCCAAATCCTAAAGCGCCCGAAGGTGAAAAATGGTTAGAGAAAGATAATTGATCTGCTATTAAAGTATTGAAGATAAGGTTTTAGAAGATTTGAAAGATGATAAATTCAGAGACTCGATTGCTACGGTAACCGAAGAAGGAAAAAGAAAATGGATTTATCCGAAGAAACCTTCGGGCAGGTATCATAATGCAAGGGTATTAGTAAGCATTCTTTTACTTTTATTTCTTGTTGTTGTCCCGTTCATTAAGGTGAACGGAAGACCATGGATACTTTTCGACTTGCTGAGCCGTAATTTCATTATCTTCGGGTTACCTTTTGGTCCTCACGATTTCTTTATCTTTGTGCTGACCATGATTGCTGTAATAGTTTTTATTTTTCTGTTCACTGCAATTTTCGGGAGATTGTTTTGCGGGTGGGTCTGCCCTCAAACAGTTTTTATGGAAATGGTTTTCCGCAAAATTGAATACTGGATTGAAGGGGATGCACACAAACAGAAGCAATTAAGCCTTGCACCATGGACTTCA
Source organism: Ignavibacteria bacterium (assembly GCA_037447335.1). Lineage (GTDB taxonomy): Bacteria > Bacteroidota > Ignavibacteria > Ignavibacteriales > Ignavibacteriaceae > JBBIGV01. Next base: position 13,347 of record JBBIGV010000019.1, read on the forward strand.
AAAAAAATTTTCAAAAAGGGTTGGAAACACTCGGTCTTTTGTGCTCTTTCGTTTTTTATAGCCAATATTCTTCTAGCCTGGGTAATTGGTATAGATGAATTGCTGGTAATAATTACAGACCCTCCGAACCAGCATCTTGCGGGGCTGTTTGCAATTCTTGTCTTCACTGGAATTTTTTATTGGATATTCTCATACTTTCGCGAACAGGCATGCACGATTGTTTGTCCGTACGGGAGATTGCAGGGTGTTCTGCTCGATCCCGATTCTATGGTAATCGCTTACGATTACAAACGGGGAGAACCGCGGGGCAAGCTGCGCAAGAATGAAATTCAAACAGGTAAAGGTGACTGCATTGACTGCTACCTTTGCGTTGATGTTTGTCCGACAGGCATTGATATCCGTAACGGTATTCAGCTTGAATGTGTAAACTGCACTGCCTGTATTGATGCATGCGACGAGCTGATGGATAAAATTAATAAACCGCGCGGGCTCGTCAGTTACGCTTCACTCAATGCTATAGAGAATAAGGCTAAATTCAGATTTACGCCGAGAATGATTCTGTATATAATTGTTCTTTCTCTGTTGATTTCTCTGATTTCTTTTCTTGTTGCAGCACGGACAGACTTCAGTATAAATATTTTGAGAACATCCGGCTTGCTGTACCAGGAACAACCGGGCGAAATGATAAGCAATCTCTATGACATTAACATTGTCAACAAAACTTTTAATGAGGCAAATATCAGTCTGAAGCTCGAAAACGTGAATGGTGAAATAAAAATAATTGGCAGCGATATTTTCCTTGAACCGCAGGGTATCAATGAATCGAAGTTTATGGTGATGATTCCAAAAGATCAGATCGTAAGGATGAACACACCCATTGAGATCGGGATTTATTCGGACGATAAATTAATTACAAGAGTAAATTCATCATTTATGGGCCCTGTGAAATAATCACAGTAATGAATTGACAAGGGTTTATTCAAAAGCATAATATTTTGCGATTGTCATCAAAAAAAATGAACTAAAGAAAGGAATAAACATGAAATTTAGCTGGGGAACGGGAATTCTGATTGCAATAATATTTTTTTGCTCTGTTATGATTGCAACCGGAATTTTTCTGTTCAATCAGAAAGTTGACCTCGTTACGGATGACTACTATGAAAAAACTCTTGTTTATCAAAATCAGATTGATCTTGAAGAAAAAACAAAAGCTCTGAAAAAAGATATAATCTTTTTAGTTAATGATGAGTCAATTAATATTTCTCTTCCCGAAGATGTAACGGGTTCTGACATAAAAGGTGAAGTTTACTTTTACAGACCATCAGATAAAAACCTCGACTTTAAGATTTCTCTTCTAACTGATAATAACGGCGCGATGGCGCTTCAAAAAGATAAACTTATACCCGGTATGTGGAAGGTTAAAGTCAACTGGTCGGCGGATGGTGAAAAATATTATTCAGAAAAATCACTGTTAATAGAATGAAGACAAAAATCATTTTAATTGAAAAAATCTATGTTTCTTATGTGCCTGTGTGTTTAATAAATCTTGCTGCATAGACGAATCAAAAATAAAAAATGGAAATAATCACAGCGTTAATAATCGGATTTGCCGGAAGTTTCCACTGCATCGGGATGTGCGGACCGATAGCAATAGCTCTTCCTGTAGCAGCCGCATCAAATTTTAAGTTCATAATTGGTAGAATTCTCTACAACTTTGGCAGAGTTATCACATATTCTTTTATGGGAATATTTTTCGGGATGCTGGGAGGTAAAATTGCAATGGCGGGAATGCAGCAGACTCTTTCAATCTTCCTTGGAGGTGTGATTATATTTTTTGTTCTGCTTCCGCGTAAGTATAAAAACTATCTGACCGGCGCTCAATTAGTTCAGACACTGATCTCACCCATAAAGAATCAGATCAGTAAACTCTTTAATCTTGCCGGACTTCCTTCGCTATTGCTGATAGGAATTCTAAACGGATTTCTGCCGTGCGGGTTTGTTTACATCGGACTTGCAGGGGCAGCAGCAACCGGCAATCCGATAACCGGTGCCTTATTTATGATGATGTTCGGAATCGGTACAATACCGGCAATGTTTGCAGCTTCACTCTTTGGTAAATTCATTTCACTTAATGTAAGAAGAAAAATCAGTAAAGCCATTCCTGCACTTGCAGTGCTGCTTGCAATTATTTTTATACTTCGCGGATTGAATCTTGGTATCCCGTACCTCAGTCCGAAGCTGCAAGCCCAAACACAAACTGAAGTGGTAATTTGTCATTGAATTATAAGTTTGACTATTTAGTTAAAATTCTTTTAGTTTGGTCTGTAAATTAATATTTATAAAACATTTTACGGGGAAGTTTTATGAATCTTCAAACCTCGGTTTTAACAGCGCTAATAATCTTATTTCATTCCTTATTCTCCATCAATATTGAAACTCAACAAAATTACATCGGCGGCGGCTTTATTTGGATTTTCGGGACAGGGAATGGAATTAAAAACGGACAGGGATTAACCTTATCCTGCGAGGATTCGATAGCTTCAATTAAAAGAAAAACTAAACCTTAGCGGCTGTCAATTTACAATGTTGATTAAGTTTAGCTTATGAGATTTCTCAGGTAAAGCAAATAGCATAAAGAATATTTCTTGTTATTGATACGATTAGCAGGGAGATCATTTACAGAACAAAGTACCCGATGGGATATTTATTTTGGATATAGTCCGGACGTATATATAATGATAAGATCAGATAAAATTATCGGGAACCCAACAAGTTTTGATTCATTAATTTTAGGATTATACAGATGGAAAAGTTCCGTAATTACGTAAAATTTATTTATTTAATTGTAACTCTGGTTCTGAATTGCGATTCGAACGCACAAACAAACCATATAGGCGTGGGCATAGATATATCACATGGAACATGGAGTAAACTTACTGTTGGTCAGGGTATTAAAATTTATTATGAGAGAATATTAACAGAAAACATATCGGCAGAGATCGAAGCAGGGGGCAAAGGTTCAGCACCAATAGGAACAACAGTTTTATGATTGGAGCAGCGTTTGAAACATCATTCATCAGAATGAACATTAAATATAAAATTATGGCTCTAAGCGCAGGCACATTTTGCTTAGCCGGAATTGGATATTTTCGCCCTTCTATACCAAGATCAGATATGGCTGCTTTCATCGGGACATACAGTGTTCTTTCACACGATATTGAAAACAATATTGGATTTAACATCGGTGCGGGCATTGAGGGAACTAACTTGCAGTTCAGTCTTAATTTTATCTTATTATCTTCTAAAGAAATTGCCAGCGGTGTTAATCAACTCGGAGAGATTCGCGATTTCCGCAAGTCGGCTAATATGAATATGATAACTGCATCGTGGATATTAAAATTTAGTTTATAAAGAAGATTGTTTGATTCATAACAGACTTAAACATAGAATACTAATTTTGGTTTGAAGCTGCTGCCACAAAAATAAATACTTGCAGCATTCAATCGAAAAAATGTTTGATTTTGAAATTACACTTTAATTAGTTTCATTCGCCGATAAATTTTTATAAAACATTTTACGGGGAAGTTTAATGAATTTTCCATACTCAGTATTACTATCAATAATATTTTTAGTTCATTCCATTTCATCAGCCGGAATGATGGCTCAACAAAATTATATCGGTATTGGCTTAAACCCGATGATTGGTTTAACAGGAGACGTGAATGAAGGCATTGGCGTTGAACTGTTTTATGAAAATTCTTTTTCGGATATGATTACTGCGGGACTCATCCTTGGAGGATTCATAGCAAACCCTGCAAGTAAAAGCGCTTTTATTGAAAATGGGACAATTTATTCTTCGGTGATAATGCCATTTGTAAAGAAAGAATTTAATCTGAAAGCTGTCAATCCTTACATCGGTGCCGGAGCCGGATATTTTTTCCCTTCCAAAGAAAGGTCCGCACATCGACAGTTCTATGGTGAGAATCATTTCATATTCAGATACGAACTGGCTAATCCGGTTGGATTCATTATCGCTGCAGGAATACGCATGAATATCTTTGATGTTTCATTTCGTTATTTGTTTTTGACACTTAAAGAAGAAATCGAACTCAAAGAAAATTTGAATGAATACGGGCAATCAACTTATATCAATCATTCCGTACCGCTAAGCATAATAATGATGACGTTAAGATTGGGTTTGAGATTTTGAATAAAAAATGTTAAGCCCATCCTTGTAATTCGCCCTGATGGTGCTGCCATTCAACATCAATAAATGATGATCCTTTCACAGAGCAAAAACATTCTACTGACAGTTCGGTGATTCCTTTGTATCTTTGATATATAATTTTTGAAAATTCTATGCCCCGCTGGTTAAAAGTTACAATCGGAATATTCGGATCGCTCATAATACTGTTTGCAGCAGCCACCTACATTTTTTATAAGACGCTGACAGCATCCCTTCCTGCCTACTCAGGAGAAACTTTTTCTTCAGAAATTATAAACGATATTGAAATCCGGAGAGATTCATTCGCTATTCCCTACATAACAGCAAATACGGATGAAGATATAGCTTTTGCTCTCGGTTATATTCATGCGCAGGAGCGGATTTTCGTTATGGATATTATCAGGCGGGCAGGGGAAGGAAGACTAAGTGAAATCTTCGGCAGCGCCACAATTCCATTTGACAATATGTTTCTAACCATAGGACTTAAGCGCGATGCCATTAGAAATGTTGATCTGATTGATCCGCTGTCCCGCAAACTTCTGAATGCATACTCCAGAGGTGTGAACCATTATCTGACAGAAGCAAAAGGAAAATACCCCGTCGAGTTTGATGTGCTCGGTTATGATCCTTATGAATGGCAGCCGCATCACAGCTTAATTGTTATCAGAATGATGGCATGGGAATTAAACATGAGCTGGTGGATTGACATTATGTTCACCCATCTTGCACAAAAACTTGGTGAGGAAAAAGTTCTTGAAATACTTCCGGATTATCCGCAGAATGCGCCTTACATTATTCCCCCAGAATTAAAAGATTATCCGAAAATACCTACATCATTCCTTGAAACAGACAAAGCATTCAGAAATTTTTTTGGAATGACCGGTACACATATCGGCTCAAATAATTGGGTAGTCAGTTCTGACAAGTCTGAAAGCGGCAAACCCATTATTGCAAACGATCCGCATCTTGGTTACAAAGCTCCCGGTTACTGGTATGCTGTAGTTCTTAACGGAAATGAATGGAAAACAGCAGGCGTTACATTGCCTGGTATTCCCGCCGTTGTGATCGGTAAGAATGAAAATGTTGCATGGACATTCACAAACATCATGCTTGATGATGCAGACTTTTACCTGGAAAAGATTGATACATCCGGCGCCAAATATTTCTTTAACGGCAAATGGGAAAATCTCATTTCAGTTAAGGATACAATTCGTGTTAAAGATTCTTCGGATGTTATAATTGAAATTCTTCAGACTCACCGCGGTCCGATTATCAGCAGCATTCATCCATACTCTATCTTATATCCGGATAAGAAAAGAAATGAACCTGTAATAAGCATGCGATGGACTGGAAATGATTTCAGCGATGAAATGCTCGCAGCTATCGGAATGAACAAAGCGAACGACTGGAAAGAATTTGTGGCTGCTGCAAAACAGTTTGCTGTTCCCGGACAGAATTTTGTTTTTGCAGATAAGGATAACAACATCGGTTATTATTTTGGTGGCAAGCTTCCGATCAGAAAAACCAACAGCCCTTCATTTATATATGATGGAACAACGGATAAATATGATTGGACCGGTTATCTGCAGGAAAGCGATAAACCTTTTCTTCTTAATCCTGAAAATGAGTTTATTGCAACTGCGAACAATAAAGTAATAAAGGATTTCAAATATCACATTTCAAATATGTGGGAGCCTTCATCAAGAATAGATCGGATTACGGAGCTTCTGACTGAAAAAGAAAAACATACTGTTGATGATTACAAAGCTTACCAGATGGATTTTATATCACCTTATGCACGTCAGATTACATCTTTTATTCTGAATGCTTTTGAGGGAATAAAAGTAACAGACCAAAATCTTAAAACCTCTCTCGAACTTTTTCGCGAATGGAATTATGAGATGGATCAATACAGCCAGGTGCCGGCAATTTATGCTTTATTCTTAAAACACCTCCTCGAGAATATTTATTTGGATGAGCTTGGCAGCGATCTGTTTAACGAGTTTGTTTTTGTGGCAAATATTCCTTACAGAAGTGTTATTCAATTACTCCATAATCCTTCATCTTCGTGGTTCAATGATGTAAGAACACAGAGAAGAGAAACCCGTGATGAAATAATCAGAAAAAGTCTTGCAGATGCGCTCGCATATCTCGAAAGGACTTTAGGCAGAGAAGTTAAAGAATGGCAGTGGGGTAAGCTGCATCACGTTGTGTTTAAGCATGCATTCAGCGGCGCATCTTCGTTGATAGACAACTTTGTTGATATCGGACCTTTCCCGATAGGTGGTGATGGAACAACAATATTTAACACGGAATACATGTTCAGAGAACCTATACGACAGTTCGCACAATTCAATCATAAACCATTCGAGAATGTGCTTGGTCCGTCAATGCGGTTTATTTATGATTTCAACGAACCGGATAAATTCCATATGATCCTCACCACCGGGCAATCCGGCAATATTATGAGCGATCATTATAAAGATATGTCATTGATGTGGTTGAAAGGCGAGTATATGAAAATCCGCACTAATGAAGATTCAATAAAAAAATTGAATGAAAGAGTTTTCCGGATACTTAAAAAGTAACTTATACATTTCTTTTATAAATCTTGGCGTTTGGATATAAGCTTCAATTAGTATGTTGTTTTAATGATATTATATTAAATTTGTCCATCAAAAAATAATTATGAGTATATGAAAGTAATTGAGCATCTGAATAAAGCGAAAGAACCGCTGATAAGTTTTGAACTGATACCGCCAAAGCGCGGAGGAGACCTCGAAAGCCTCCTTGCCGTGCTGGATGATATTGCCAAATATAAACCGCCGTTTATTGATATAACCAGTCACTCTGCTGAAGTAATTTATGAAGAAACAGCAACAGGTATCCGTAAAAAAGTCAAACGAAAAAGACCGGGAACTCTGGGTATCTGCGCACTTATTCAGAATAAATATAAGATTGATGCCGTTCCTCATGTTCTTACAAAAGGATTTACCAGGGAAGAAACAGAAGACTTTTTAATCGAATTAAATTATCTCGGCATTGAAAACGTACTTGCTGTGAGAGGCGATGACAGCGGCTATGATAAGCCGGTACCCGAAGGTCGGAGTGTAAACCGTTATGCTGTTGATCTTGTAAAACAAATTACCGATATGAATGAAGGAAGGTATCTTGAAGACAATCTCCTTGATGCCCGCCCGACAAATTTTTGCATTGGTGTTGGTGGTTATCCGGAAAAGCATTTTGAAGCGCCAAGCCTCAAAACAGATATTAAATACGTTAAAGAAAAAGTTGAAGCCGGAGCCGAGTATGTTGTTACACAGATGTTCTTCAATAACAAAGTTTATTTTGAATACCTTGATCTTTGCCGTAAGGAAGGAATAACTGTTCCGATAATCCCCGGCTTGAAAATACTTACAACAAAAGCGCACCTGGTAAACATCCCTAAGAATTTTTTCATCAGCATACCGGACGAACTGGTTGAAGAGGTTGAACAGTCAAAGCCGGAGCAGGTGATGGATATTGGTGTTGAATGGGCTGCAAAGCAGGTTGAAGAACTTTTCAATCATAATGTTCCCAGTGTGCACTTTTACATTATGCAGAACTCCAAACCGGTTAAAATGCTGATGGACAGGCTTAAATTATTTAAACAGATAGCATAGGTTAACTAATTATAACATCATTAATATTTGTGTGAATGATGCGTTTAACTCCTGAAGATCGGGAATCAATTAAGAAAGCCGTTAAAACTCATTTTGGTGAATGCACTAAAGTTTATTTGTTTGGCTCCCGTGCTGATGATACTAAAAAAGGCGGCGACATAGATTTGTATATCGAAACAGAAGTCACAGAAGAAATTCTTCAAAAAAAATTAAAGCTGATTGGTGAACTACACAATCTTTTAGGCGAACAAAAAATTGATATAGTAATAAATAACTTTCTCCACGATAAATATGTTTTCGAAGCTGCCAGGAGCGAGGGGATCCTGTTATGAATAAAGAAGAATGGCTTTTAATTGCTGTTATAAATGAGTGCAAAAAGCATTTGAAGAGAATGAGACCGATGCAGCTAATAAATTAAATTTATTGTTGGAGAAAAAAGATCACTTAAGTAAGTATTTTGATAATATTATGAACTTTTTAAAACAAAAGGGATATCATGTTTAATCTTCTTCTTCCCGATTATATGAACTTCATTTCTTATGCTGAAGGTTAAAAAACCCAAAATAAAAAAACTGAAATGGGGAATAACCGGATGCGGCAGATTTGCAGAAACTTCTTTTATTCCTGCAGTTAAACTTAACAGAAAAAGTGTGGTTGTTTCAGTATTCAGTAACTCCGCAGAACGAGCAAAGGCAGTTGCAGATAAATTCGGAATAAAAAATGCCTTCAGCAATTATGATGAATTCCTTAAATCAGATATTAATGCAGTATATGTTGGCAGTATCAACTCCCATCACTATGAACAGGTTATTAAAGCCGCGCAGGCAGGCAAGAACATACTTTGTGAAAAGCCGCTTGCACTTTCTTCAGAACAGGCTATGGAAATGATAAGGGTTTGCGAAGAAAACCATGTGCAGTTATCCGTTAATTATGTCTATCGCTTTAACCCGCTGATTTTAAAAGCGCGGGAGTTAATACGGAATCAGCTTATCGGTAAGCTGGTTTCAATCAATACAAACTTTAACATTGATTTTCCGCCGGGAAGTAATTTCAGATTCAGTAAAGACAAAAGCGGAGGAGGCGCACTGCGCGACCTCGGAACTCATATGATCGACTTGTTAAGATATTTCGGCGGGGAGATAGTTGATATAAATGGTGTGATGGATAATATAGTTTATAAGAGTGAGGTAGAAGATTTTTCCTCAGCAATAGTAAAGTTCCGCGATTCGGGTTATGGTTACTTCAATGTATCTTACAACAACAAAAAAGCATTTAACAGAATTGAAATTATCGGGCACAAAGGCGCAATCAGCATCGAAAATTTCATCGGACAGAAATTTGCTTCATCTAAGCTGACAATTCTGCTTGATGGTGAAGCGAAGAAGGCGTTCAGAAAACGCGGCAACAGAATGTCGTACGTGCTTAAGTCAATACAGAAATCTTTTTTAAAGAATCAACAACCGCTGGTTACTGGATATGATGGCTATATTAATATCAAACTAATGGAAGAGTTGGAAAGTAAATGTCTCTCCGGCAAAAATTAGTTGAAGTTTGTCATAAGGTGTACATGAATGGCTTCGTAACTGCCTACGATGGAAACATATCTGCAATTACAGAGAATAATACCTTTCTTATTACGCGAAGCGGAGTGTGTAAAGGTGATGTTACCGATAATGACATTCTTGAAATTGATGCAGCAGGAAATATCCTCTCAGGAAAAGGCAAACTCTCAACCGAATTTAAAGTTCACCTGTTCGCTTATTCAAGAAGAAGAGAAGTTAATGCAGTAGTTCATTGTCATCCCGTCTATGCAACAGCATTCACATTAACCGGCGAAGGTTTAAGCAGGCACTACTTCCCTGAAGTTATTTTAACACTCGGTAAAGTTCCGCTGTGCACCTATGCTACTCCTTCCACAGAGGAACTGCCGATGAGCATGGAACCGTATATTGATCATGCCTGGGCGTTCTTATTTCAGAATCATGGCGCAGTAACGCTTGGTAAAAACCTTGATGATGCCTATTACAAAATGGAAAAGCTTGAACAGGCTGCTAAAACTCTTTATATAGCAAAAACAATCGGTAAAGTAACAGAATTGTCATATGAAGACGTTAAGTTCCTTTTTAAAATAGCTAAGGATGTGTATGGTTTAGACCCTGACGAAAGAAACATCTTTTAATTGATTTATGACCAAAATTAAAAAACCAAAAATAGCGCTGCTGCTCGGTGGCACTTCTCCCGAAAGAGAAATTTCCAAATCTTCTGGTGCATCTGTTTATAAAGCGTTGGCAGAAACAGGTTATGAAACTATTGTGATTGATCCTGCTTATGGTAAACAGCAGCCGGATGATGTTCAGAAATTATTTACTAAAGAAGATCACGCCCCGATTTCAAACAGAAATTATATTGAAGCTCTGAACTTACCATTATTTGATGATGTTGATCTAGTCTTTCTTATTCTTCACGGCAAATGGGGTGAAGACGGAACGGTACAATCACTGCTCGAATTACGGGGCATTAAATACACTGGTTCAAAAGTTCTTTCAAGCGCAATTGCAATTGATAAACACTTATCCAAAACCTTATTCCGAAATTCAGGTGTAAGAACGGCTGATTGGTTTATCGTGCACAAATCCGGTTATAATATTAATGAAGTGGAAAAGGAAATAAATGCAGTGATGAAATATCCGGTTGTAATTAAACCAAATGATCAGGGTTCAACTGTAGGGCTAAGTGTTTGTAAAAATGAAAATGAAATTGAAGCAGCTATAAAACTTGCACATGAATTCTCGGATATGGCGATGGTTGAAGAATATATACCGGGCAGGGAAATGACTGTCGGAATTATTGATCAACTGGCATTGCCCGTGCTTGAAATTAAACCTAAAAGCGGTTTGTATGATTATGAATCGAAGTATACGCCGGGTTTGACTGAATATGAAGTCCCTGCACAAATTCCGGAAAATGTATTTAAAGAATTGCAGCGTCAGGCACTGCTTGTATTCAATGCATTACGGTGCGAAGGGTTTGCCAGAGTGGATTTCAGACTTAATGAAAAGAATCAATCCTATTGCCTTGAAGTGAATACACTACCCGGGATGACTTCACTTAGCCTCGTGCCTAAAATGGCTGCTGAGGTAGGAATCTCATTTAATGAATTAATTGAAAAAATAATTGAGCTGAGTTTATAAATGCCGGCACAGTTTCGAAAAAAACTGGTGTTATATCTGTTTGGAATTGTTTTTATAATCGGATTCCTCTTTCTCGTTTTTAACGAGAATGGTTTAATAAGGTACCTGCGTCTTCAAAACCAGTTGAAAGAAGTCGAACAGGAAATTCGAAGAGTGGAGAGTGAAAATAAAATGCTTGAAGCGGAAATTGATTCACTCAGTAAAAAGATCCCATCAAAGATTGAGCGCACCGCCCGCGAGAGATATCAAATGATAAAGAAGAACGAGCGTTCGATCAGGGTTGAAGAAAAATAAAATGTAATGAAAAAGAGCATCCCCGATATACCCCTCGCCGAAAGAATGCGACCCAAAACAATTGATGAGATATCGGGGCAGAAAAACCTGCTGGCTGATGGCAAACCGATCAGATTAATGATTGAGAATGACACGCTCAGTTCATTTATCCTTTGGGGTCCGCCGGGGACCGGTAAGACTACAATTGCCCGCGTTATTGCAGAACAAACCAAATCTGAATTCTTCCGGGTTAATGCTGTTTCTTCAGGAGTAAAAGATATTCGTAATGTAATCTCTCTTGCAGAGCAAAACAGAATGAGAAACAAAAGGACAATTCTTTTTATTGATGAAATACATCGCTTTAATAAGTCGCAGCAGGATGCACTGTTAAACTCTGTTGAATCAGGCTTAATCATACTTATCGGAGCTACTACCGAAAATCCTTCATTTGAAGTTATCCCGGCATTAAGATCGCGGGCAAGAGTTTTTGTTCTGTCTGAACTTTCACGAGAAGACCTTGAAGAAATTCTCGATCGTTCTTTGAAGGAAGATGAGTTTCTTTCATCACTTAACATAGGTGAAATAGACCGGGAATTCATTTTCTACCTTTCCGGCGGTGACGCACGGATGATGTTGAATATACTGGAAGCAGCAGTAATTCAGGAAATAAACACAGAGCCTGTTCGTATCACAAAGGAAGTACTTGAAAATGTAGTTCAGAAGAAAAATATTTTATACGATAAAGCAGGCGAAGAACACTATAATGTTATATCGGCTTTTATTAAAAGTGTCAGAGGAAGCGATCCTGATGCTGCATTATACTGGCTTGCAAGAATGCTTGAAGGTGGAGAAGATCCCTTATTCATTGCAAGACGGCTTATTATTCTTGCCTCTGAAGATATCGGAAACGCATCCCCAAACGGATTGGTGCTTGCAGAAGCAGCTTTCAGTGCGGTAGATAAAATTGGAATGCCTGAAGCAAGAATAATACTCGCACAATGTACAACGTATCTCGCATCCTGTCCCAAAAGTAACGCAGCTTATCTTGGAATTGAAAAGGCGCTTGATGAAGTAAGAAATAATCCTGTCCGGTCAGTACCGCTGCATTTAAGAAATGCCCCTACTAAACTGATGAAGCAGATCGGGTATGGTAAAGAATACAAATACCCGCATGATTATGAGAATCATTTCATTGATGAAAATTATCTTCCCGATGAAATTAAGAATAAACAATTTTATTTCCCGACTGGTAACGGGCAGGAAAAAAATATTAAGGAAAGATTAAAAGCTCTTTGGAAGAGCAAAAAGAAATATTAATTTGAGTTAAAAAAACAGGAGTGTCCGATGATTGCCTGCACACAAAAACACTTTTCGCTGTTAGTATTTATATCGTTCACATTACTGCTATATTCTTGTAGTGTTGAAGAAGCAGTGGTTGAACCCGAGAAAAGACCACTGAACGGGGTTAAAGTTGCAAAGTGGTATAATGCCCATCCGGCGGTAGTTACTATCACTTATGACATTGGCTTTCACTTAGATCAGCGTGTGTTAAAAGTTGTTGATGAGGTTAGAAAATTAGACCTTGCTATGGATTTTGAGGTAGTAACTGAGTTTTACGAAAAACCTCAGTTCAGATATCTGGTGGATATAATGAGAGAAGACTTGATTCCCGGTAAAATCAGATTTTTCGGGCATAGACATACGCATGATAATCATGATGAAATGACCTTCGATGAAGCTTACACATCCTTTAAAACCTGCTTTGACTTAATGAAAACATGGGGATTGGAGCCGATAGTTTATGCCTATCCCGGTTCAAAAGGTTACCTGCCAAGAACCCAACTCGCAAATAAATTGGCGGGCTTTATTGCAGCAAGAGGTTCGCTTATTGATGCATACCAAACATTCATTTGCGAAGGAGAAGTATCCGAACCTGAAAACTGGTTTTATTTACCTTCTGTAACTATGGGAAGTACAGACCCCGCATATGTAAACAACAATGCCGAGTTAATTCCTATTCTGGAATTAAATTCGGCTAAGGGATCCTGGATCATATTGATGTACCACAGCATAGATTTTGTCGGAGGATGGGGCTACTACCCAATGAGTGAATTTTTACTTGATATTCAGAAAATAGAGAGCATGGATGTATGGTCAGGCAATTTTGATAATGTTACTAAATATATTTATCAGAAAAATGCATTTGAATACGAAACAGAATTCATTAAGCAAACCCCTCAATACTTTGACTATAGGGTAATATTTAAAGATTATCTTCCAAATAATGTTTTTAACCATGAACTGACTATTAGTTTTGATTTGCTGGAAGGAGTGCATATAAGAGAAATTCAATTGTTTGATAAAGACGTTTTAGTATCTCAATCTTTTGAAAAGGATAGTGTCTTATATCTGAATGTGCTGACGGATGAAAAATTCAAGACACTAAGATTCTTGAGGTAGATTAAACCGTTACAAACACTTTGCCCGGTAATTGTTTAACAAGCCCTTTGAATTCTAACGAAAGAAGATGAACCAAACAATCAGAGGTAGATAGGTTTGTTAGTGAGGCAATTTTATCAATCTGTGTCGGGTCGGTCTTAAGTACATTCAGGATTTTTTCTTCAAATAAATTTAAATCAATCTGCTGTTTGGGAATATTCTTTCCAAGAACAGGCTTTAACTTTAACTCGAGTTCGACGAGAATGTCGTCCGTATAACGTAAGAGTTTAGCCTCACCTTTTTGAATTAAAAGATTCGTCCCTTCCGATTGTTTAATTCCAAGATTGCCGGGCACGGCAAAAACTTCTCTGTTCTGATCCAAAGCAAGTGAAGCAGTTTGCATTGCACCTCCGGCAACACCAGTCTCAACCACAACAACTCCAAGGCTCAATCCTGAAATAATTCTGTTTCGTTTGGGGAAATTAACGGCGTCCGGTTTACTGCCTATTTCAAATTCCGTTAACACTACCCCATTCCCGGCAATTTCGTCAAAAAGTTTTTTATTCTCAGGCGGATAAACAACATCCAGACCACTGCCCATCACGGCAATAGTTCTGCCGCCTGATTTCAATGCTGATTTATGGGCTATGGAATCTATTCCTCTTGCAAGTCCGCTTACAATGGTTATGTTTTGAGATGAGAGTTCCGATGCAATTCTTTCAGCCTGAATCTTTCCATAATTAGTAGGTTGCCTTGTGCCGATAATAGCGATCGGGTAATTATCACTATCAGAAAAATTCCCCTTCAAATATAAAAGTAAAGGAGGATCGTAAATATTTTTCAGAAGCGCCGGATATTCTTTATCCCAGACTGTGATAAACCTTCCGCCAATTTTAGTAAGAGTATCAAATTCTTTTTTCGTTTTATCGTGAATAAGTGCCCGGTGTTTGTTTACTTTTTGGATTCTCTTTGCAAGGTTAGTGCTGATACCATCAATCTTTAGCAAAGCATTAAAATCAGCATTTAAAATATTTTCGAAAGATTTAAATTTGGCAATCAGGCTTCTGATTTTGGTAGGACCCAGCCGTTCGACTGATAAGAGAACTTTCAGGTCTATTAGCTGGTTAAGAGATAGTCTTGTCAATGCTAAGCCCCAATATTGATAAAATTCAGTTTAAACTAATCTGATCAACAATTGCAATAATAATTGAGTGAACAGGCGCTTTGTTGTGTCCAAGTATCTGCCTTGCTGCCTGCCCTTCCTGAACGAGCAGAACGATATCACCAACCCCCGAGTCAATCAGGTCGAGAGCGATAACGTCTTTATCACCAATAAAATTTCCGTCGAGGTCAATAGGATGGGTGATCAGGAGTTTATGTCCTTTCAGATACTCATTCTTCTGAGTAGAGACAACGTTCCCTTTAATCCTGGCGAGGAGCAACTTCTTCCTCTGCTTGTTTTGTTTCTTTTTTCTTCCTGTACCATATAGATGCCGGAATAATTAAAACATAAGCAATGAACAGGATAATGGGAGAGATAAATAACGATTCGAAGCTGTCCCAGGAACCGGTGTTCATGAACAGGAAGCCGATAATCACCAGTAAAAATCCTCCGGCTAAGAGCAGATAGTTGTATCTATCCCAATAAATAGTAAAGGGAGACCTGAATTGTTTCTTCTGAATTCTTGTTGATTTTTTCGCAATTTTTTTAGCCATAAAATTATTCCTTATAATAAAAATAAGCCCAGTGTTGGGGGACCACTGGGCTTGACTCATTTCCATCAAAGGGCAGGGGAGAACCCTTTGAAAGAGTCGGGACAAATATAAACGGCAATGCTTTGTATGTCAAGTAAACTTACTAATTATTTACTTATCTGGTACACAATCTTTCTGATGGTATCAAACTGGAGGTAGGGGTACTCTTCCCTGATGGAGTCAATCGCATCGCCGGCGCTAACCTTACTGGCTCTCAATTGCTTGAATTTTTTTCTTATCTGGTAATCGCGCACTGATTTTTCATCAATGAGGCCGTGCGAGTTAAGCAGATCAAAAATCTCATCACTAATGAGATCAGAAAGAGGGTTTTCGATTTTTGCCATTACTTGTTTCATCGCTGCCTTCCTTTCTTTGTTTGTGGATATCTTTGCTTAATAATAGGTATCTGAACGTTTATATACTTAAGCCTCCTTAAAAAGTTTCAGTTATTATAACAAAAAACCGACCAGAGAAATTCCCTAAATCGGTAATATTCGCTACTCTGGTATAAAGAAAATCTAAAATTTTTTTCTAACCTTGTAGCAAATCGTCTATAATGTAAAATCCTTTTCGTTTTGGTTACAAAAATACTAAAAACAGAATTAATGTCAAGAATTTTTTGAATAAGAAATTTTACAGCCCCAGGTAATTTCTTAACATGGTGAAATTGTTAATCTAATTAAGAAATTCACCATGAATTCAGGCATTCATATTACTGGTGTTCAAAACCGCACAAAGACAGACTGGATTAGTCCTGATAAATTCACCGTCATTATTCATGACGCTTTAATTCTCTTGCGGTGTGAGGTGGAAATTAGTTAAGTTTGTCCATCTAATATAAATTATACAGGAAGAATTTTTCTAAATGTCGGAACAAAAAAAATTAGAGTTTATTGATTACCTGGTTCTGATTGTTAAATGGAGAAGATTGCTTGTACCAGTTCTCCTTATAACTATGGTCTTATCATACCTCATCGTTTATTTTACCATTGAAGAAGAATTTGAAGCAACCGCTTTAATCATTCCAAGTGAAGATCAGACAATGGGCGCTGTATCAGGTTTGCTTAAAGGACTCAGCAACCTGCCGGTTGATATTGGCGGTCAGCTTCAGAAAAGCGATGTTAATGATTACAACACAATCATTTACAGCCGTACATCAATCGAAGAGATAATTGAAAAGTTCAACCTTGTAAAAGAATACAAGGTGGATACAAGTGCTGAAGACTATATGGAACACCTTATAAAGAAAGTTCGTTCACAGATCAATGCAAGTGAAACGAGAGACTTCGCGTACGAAGTAACCGTTTCATCTAACTCGCCGCAAAACGCTTCCAATATAACTAATCATATAATTACAATGCTTAATCGAAGTATTATTGAACTACGCACTTCTAAATCCAGAGAAAACAGAATTTTTCTTGAAGAAAGAATAAACGATATACGCAGCACTCTTAAAATGGCAGAAGATTCGATGATGGCATTTCAGAAACTAACCGGGCTTCTTTCTGCTGAAGACCAGGTCAGAGCGCTGGTTGGTGCATACGCTGATCTCGAAACACAGTTGATTACAAAACAAGCAGAGTTGGCAATACTTGAAAAAATTATGGATCAAGATTCTCCGCTATTAGCTAACAGCAGAATTCAGGTTGAGCAGTTCGAAAAAAGGATTAATGAACTTAAAAGCAAGGGCGAAGTGAATAGTCCGCTGCTTGCATATACTAAGCTGCCTGACAACATAATCAATTATTTTAGATTATTCAGGACAATAGAGATTAACAATGCAATCCTGGAATTTGTTATTCCACTTTATGAGCAAGCAAGATTTGAAGAGCATAAAACTGTTCCAATACTTCAGGTGATTGACTATGCATTACCTCCTGCAAAAAAATCTTTCCCGCCGCGAACTGTAATTACACTTGCGATTACATTTGCCGTTTTCATTTTATTGTTTTTCTACATACTTATCAGAGAAAATGAAAATTTCTCGAAATCTGAAAAATTGATTTATATCAGAAAAAATATTTTTCGCTGGAAGGATTAGCCGGCAGTGTACTCAGCAGTGAATTTTTATCCGGTCATTCCTTAAAAAAATATGAAACCCTCCATCGCTATATATGTTCAGCATTATCTGGCTCCGTCAATGACTTTTATTTACAGACAAATAAAAGCTGCTCAGCAATATTATAACCCATTGGTTATATGTTCGGACACACTTGAGAACACTGACAAATTTCCTGTTGAGCATCTCTATCATAAAAAAAGAAATTTTCTCAGGCTTAAAAAATCCAGCCTGTATCAGAACAGGATTTTCGGTTATCACAGGCTGCTCTCTACCAATCCAAGACTCTCATTACAGCAAAAAAAGTTTTTTACGGATATTCTTAAAAACCAAAAAGCCAAATTAGTTCATGCACATTTCGGTCCATCTGGTATTGAAATCCTAAGTACTGTAAAGCAGGCTAAAATTCCTTTAGTTGTTACTTTTCATGGTTATGATGCATCGGCTTTATTACAATTCGAGAGCTACAGAACTAAACTGAAAAAACTGTCGGAGTATGCCAGAATAATTGCAGTTTCAGACCTGATGAAAGAAGAACTGGTTTCGGCAGGTGTTCCGGCTTCAAAAATTAAAGTTGTAAGAATCGGTATCCCCGTCCGGTTTTTCGATTTTATTGATCGTAAACCGGTTTCAGAAAAAATTAAAAATGGTGAAGTGATTAAATTTCTGCAAGTATCCAACCTCATAGAGAAAAAGGGTCATATCTATACTATTACAGCTTTCAGTAATTTCTCAAAAGAATATCCAAATTCTGTACTAACAATTGCGGGCGAGGGTCCGTTAAGGGAAGAATTGGAAACGAGAAGTAGAGAGTTAAATATTCTTGATAAAGTAGAATTTAAAGGCAGGGTTGATCAAAATACTGTGAAAAACCTCATGAATGAATCGGACGTATTCCTCCATCACAGTGTTATAGCACGTAATGGTGATAAGGAAGGAATTCCGAATGTAATTATGGAAGCAATGGCAACTGGTCTGCCGGTAATCAGTACATATCATGCAGGTATACCTGAATTAATAACGCATCAATCTGATGGATATTTGGTTAACGAAAAAGATATAAACGCATACACGAATACTTTAATTTCCTTAAGAGATATGCCTGCCAGAATAGGACAAAATGCCAGAAAGAAAATTTTAGAAAAATATAATCTGGATGTAGAGACCATGAAACTATTTTATATCTATAATGAAATGATCAACTAATCAGGTTTAACATGAAATTTAAAAGAACAATAAATACCCTGCCTCATAACTGGCTGCTTCATCATGAGCTTGTTGAATCGCTTGAAAAAAATATCAGGTTCATTTCCGGTACGGTGATAGATATTGGCTGTGGTTTGAAGCCGTATAAAAACATTATATCATCAAGATGTAAAAATTATTTTGGAATAGAACATCCGAAATCCATGCACAGTATTCAAGAAGTTGATATAATCAGCACTGCAACCAGGTTGCCGATCAAGGATAATGCTGTTGATACCGTAGTGTCATTTCAGGTTATGGAACATATTGCTGAACCGGAAATATTCTTAAAAGAGATTAACAGAATTTTAAAGAGCGATGGATTTTGTTTGCTGACTACTCCCTTTATGTGGGGTGAGCATGAAGCGCCGTACGATTATTACAGATATACAAGATATGGTTTGGAGTATCTCGCAAAAAAAACAGGTTTTAATGTAATTAGTATAAATGCAGATACCGGTTACTGGACGACTGCTATAATCAGGCTTAATTATTTTCTTATGCAATACGCAGGAAATATTTTAAAATATTTTATTATACCGTTTGTGTGGGGTAATCAATATTGTGCATATGTACTGGATAGATTTTTCGACAAAGACAGTACAGATACCGCAAATTTTACTACTGTTCTGCAAAAACCCTAAACTTGTTAATCTTTGAGAAATCATATTGACAGACAATCTCAAATCGAGCACTATCAGCGGAATAAAGTGGTCTTCTGTTTCACAGTTGAGCCGGCAGGTACTGCAGTACTTATCCACGATCATTCTGGTGGGTCTTCTATTACCCTCAGATTTTGGATTAATGGCTATGGCTTTAATCCTGATAAACTTCCTTGAGATTTTTAAAGATCTTGGAACCAGCGCAGCCTTAATACAACTGAATAATCCCTCAAACACGCTGAAGTCGAGTATATTCTGGCTTAACCTGGTTTTGGGGATAGCGATAACAGTTTTAATACTAATTACTGCACCGCTATTCGCATTTTTTTTTAATTCAGAAGAACTCACCGCAGTTTTGCGGACTCTATCCCTCACATTTTTAATCGCGGGTATGTCAATTGTTCAAAAGACTCTTCTTGAGAAATCTTTATTGTTCCAGCCATTAGCAAAAGTTGAGTTGCTCGCTTCCATTATATCATTCTGTGTTGCTGTGTATATGGCGTACAGCGGATTTGGAGTGTGGAGCCTTGTCGTACAGGTGATTTCGAATTCTGTCATTAGCACTTTATTACTGTGGTATTACTCGGAATGGAAGCCTTCGCTTGAATTAAACTTTATTGAAGTCAAATCAATTTCTTACTTCAGCATTAATCTGATTGGATTTAACATAATAAACTATTTTGCCCGCAATAGTGATTACTTTCTGATAGGAAAATTTCTCGGTGAAAAATCTTTGGGACACTACTATCTGGCTTACCGGATCATGTTATATCCGATACAAAACATAACTGCAGTAATATCCAGAGTGATCTTTCCATCATTCTCAAAAATTCAAAATGATAACGAACAGCTCAGAGATCTTTATCTGAAGACAACAAATGCGATAGCGCTGATAACTTTTCCGATGATGGTCGGGCTTGCAGTAGTAAGTTATGATTTTACGGAATCGTTTTTCGGATTGAATTGGGATGCCGGTTTGGTTGCTTTGCTGATCATTATACTTGCACCGGTCGGTGCGCTTCAATCAGTAATTTCTAGCGTCGGTAATATTTATCAGGCAAAAGGCAAAACAGACTGGATGTTGAGATGGAGCCTTTTTGCATCAACAATAACAGTTACCGGATTTATAATCGGAATGAAGTGGGGTGTAACAGGTGTAGCTGTGAGCTACTTAATTACAAATCTACTGTTGCTTTACCCGGTATTTGCAATTCCTTTCAGACTTATTGAATACAACACCCTGATCTTCTTCAAATCATTTCTCAGAACAATTTTTTCTGTATTACTGATGATGTTTGTTCTTATGATTGTTTCAGAAGTTATAGCCGAACATTTTGATTCTTTGATAAGACTGTTCATATTGATTTTATCAGGAATTATTATCTATGTTGCAGCAACATTTATGTTAAATAAAAAAGCATTTTTATATTTAAAGCACTTAAAACCGGGCTCAGATTCAAAAGGTAATAAGAGGAATTAATGATCAAAGCACTTATAAATGATAAGGGAAAAATCTACGTCTTACCTCTTTTATTGGTAAGCCTGTTTATTTATTTAACTATTCTGGCTGGTATACTGATAATTGACAGGCGCTTCTATTTGTTTGTTTTACTGGGGCTGCCGGTTTTACCAGTAATTGTTTTCATAGTAATAAACAGGCTCGATTTTGCTTTCTTAAGCTATATTGCACTTACACCCATCATTCAAGCACTTTCAATTATTCATTACCCGTTTGGCTCATTTGTGATTACACCCGACATGGTTATTCACATTCTTCTGATTGCTGCAATTTTTAATCAGTTCTTATATGGATATGATCCTGCAAACAGGTATAAACTATCACTTTTAGATAAAGTATTGCTCTCTTTCGTATTGTTGTCAGTGTTTGCTCTGATTGTCGGTTCTTACTTCCCGATTGATCATGGAAAGCGGATTTTACTTTATTACGCAGGCATTTTTCAAACAGTCACTTTTTATTTTTGCCTGCTATACTATTTGCACCGTATTGAAAATCTTACCGAGAATCTGATATTAGCAGTTTCACTTACTGCAATCTCTGCTGCTGTTGTGGCTTTCTTCGAGATCCGAACAATCGGCTTAGGTTTGATCAATCTTTATCTCGCACGGCAAAGTATAGGGTTCGGCTATCATAACACTAATCTGTTCGGAATGCATGCTGCACTGGTTTTCCCGGTAATATTTTATGCGATCACAGAACCAAGGTTCAAAAATTACAAAATGTTATTATGGATAAGTTTCATTTGCATTTCTGTCTTATCAATTATGACTATTAACCGGGGTACGTTTGTAGTAATACTCTTCAATCTGTTCTTTTTATTTGCAATTAAGCGAAACAGAAAAATCATTTTTGCATTTTTTACTGCAGTTGCCATTGGCGCTGTTTATTTTAGCAGTCTGTTAATACTATATTTTAATAGATTTTTTGGAGGAGGCGAAGCAGCCGGTAAGGGAGGAATTGCACTCGACCAAAGCGCCCTTTACAGATTAGAAGTGTGGGAAGTTGGACTTAAGGCGGTGATTCATTATCCATTAGGAATGGGCGGTATTGGATACGAGTATGCCTGGCAGAAATTCGCGCACGATGCAAAACTGTTTTTTGGAACACCGCACCAGCTTTTTTTATACATTGCAATTGATTATGGCGTGCCGGCTTTAATAGCTTTTATCGTTCTGTTATTCGTTTTCTTTAAAAACGCCCGTTACTTATACAAGCTGAAAAGCTATGAATACTCAATTTTCTTTTATCATTTAATTGCAGCAATGGCGGGATATATTATACACGGCTTCCTGACGGGCGGTGAACTCAGCCATCTCTCCGGGCACGTGCTGCCCAATAATGGCTATACTTATATGTTGATGATCGTCCTCGCATTAGTATCCTACCACTACTACAAGCAAAAGCAGACCGGATGAATACAAAGTTGAAATCACTAATGCCTGCGGTTAAAATTATATCAGGGAATTTGATCGTATGACTACCGGAACTCTCTTCATTTCCGACGGCAGCATCTCCAATCCCATAGTTCAGTCGCAGGGAATTCCATTACTTGCCTATCTCGCTGAAAAGGGTAATACGTGTGTTTTTCTTTCGATTGAAAAATCTGGTGATGATAATAATTATCAAAAAATAGTTGATGAAATAAAAATTGAAACTTCTCCAAAAATTATTTTTAAAAAGATAATTCAGAAAGAGAATCCACTTCTTCCATCCTGGTTCCTATTCATTGTTAATGGTGTAAGAGGAATACTTTCACTTATTGATAAATATAATATTGGGATTTTGCACGCCCGAAGTTTTTTCCCATCAGTTTTAGGGTTAATCATTAAGCAGATATTCCGCAGGAAGATTAAACTTCTTTACGACAACAGAGGCTTGTTCATTGAAGAAGAGATCCGGAAAGGTCACTGGAAATCGACGGGTATAAAAGTAAGATGTTTCAGGCATATTGAAAAATGTATTCTTAAAAAAACAGACGCGGTTGTAGTTGTCTCTGCCAAATTTAAGGAGTACCTGCTCATTCAACATCAGAAATCCATAAATGATTTGGATGAAAGAATTTATATTATAACCAACAGAACAAAATTGTTTCCTGTAAGTGAAGAACAACTGATTGTAAAAAGAAATCCGGGTAGAACGGTAATTACATATTCTGGTTCCGCTGCTGCATGGCAGTCTCTAAAAGAAATGAAAAAACTATTCTGCGCTTGTATTGATGTATTTCCTGATTCTGAATTTCATATCATCAGCTATAATAAGAGTGATTTTATTGATCTGTTTAAAAACACTGATGTACTCTCAAGAATAAGGTTCATAGAGGCAAAATCATCGGAGGTTTTTTATCATCTTGTTAAATGTGATTTTGGAATACTTTTGCGCGAGCATGATCCGATAAACAATGTTGCCTCGCCTCTTAAGTTTGCTGAATATCTGGCTGCCGGGCTTCCCGTTCTGATAAGTGAAGGAGTTGGTGATTTCAGCAGACTGGTAATTGAAAAAAATGTTGGTGTTGTAATAAATAATTCAGATTATGAAAAAGCTTTGTTGGAAATGAAAAGTTTAATTGAAAACTCTGATATTTACAAACGATGCAGAACGCTTGCCGAAGAAGAATTCGACATTAAAATTTCTTTTAAGCAATACGAAGATATTTACAACAGTCTGAACTAAATGAACGAAAATAATATCATACATAAAATTGCTGGCGTGGTTGTCCTGTTTAATCCGGATGAATCTGTCCTCAACAATATCAATTCGTATATTCAGCATACCGAACGGTTGTATATAATTGACAATTCAGAAAATGAAAGTCGGCTTTCACAAAAAATATTAAAAAATCCCACGGCTTATTTATTGCATTCAGGTTCCAACATTGGTATTGCCGGCGCTCTCAACCTTGCTGTTGAATCTGCAATCAGAGATGGTTATAATTTTCTTTTAACCATGGATCAGGATAGTTACTTTGATGAACAAGTTATTGAAAAATTGACAGCAGCATTGAATGCCTTTCCTGATGCAGGAATTGTTACGCCTGTTCATGCAAATAAATTTAACGTGCCCGAAAGGACTTCATCTCTGTATGAAGAAATTCCTGTAACAAAAACCTCCGGCAATATTTTAAATCTTGAGGTATATAAATCAGTTGGTCCATTCAATGAGGATTTCTTTATTGATTATGTGGATATTGAATATTGTATGCGTATAACACGGGCAGGTTACAAAGTTATACAGGCTAATGATGCAATACTGATCCATAATGAAGCTGATCTTACAGAAAAATTTTTTTTATTTAAAAAGGTTTACCCATACAATCATCACCCTGTAAGGTTTTATTATAAAACCCGCAATCGTTTTTATCTCCGGGACAAGTTCAAAAAAAAATTTCCGGATTACTTCAGGTTTGAATTTAAACTATTCATCAACAATCTTATTAAAGTATTGCTGTACGAGGATATGAAGTGGCGGAAATTAAAAATGACTTTGCGGGGTTACAGGGATTATAAACAAGGTGTTAAAGGTAAAATTCGGGAATTATGAATCAGCCGGACGTATCAGTTATAATAATAAACTACAATCAATTCAACCTGCTTGAAAATTGTATAAAAAGTTTGGTTGAGAAAACCTCAGGAATAGAATATGAAATTATCGTTGTTGATAACGGCTCAACAGAAGGCAATGTTGAAGAGATAACATCGAAGTTTGCATCAGTCAGGCTGATAAAAAATACTGATAATATAGGATTCAGCGCTGCTAATAATCAGGGGGCTGAAGTTGCTGAGGGTAATTATCTTCTTATTCTGAACAATGATACTGAATTCATTGAGAACTCAATAAAAATTGTTTATGATTTTGCAACTTCGCAATCAAAAGAGATTGTTGTCGGAATTAAACTGCTCAATGAAGATGGCAGCATGCAGGAATCAGTTTATGATTATACAACGGTATGGAATTCCTTCACTGAAAATTTCTTTCTGTATAAATTATTCCCGCGTTCAAAATTATTTAATAAATATTATCAGAACTATCATAACTATTCAGATGCTGTTGAAGCAGGTGTTGTTAAGGGCGCATTTTTGTTTATCTCAAAAAAATCATTTGAAAAGCTGAACGGTTTTGACGAACGTTTTTTCTTTTTTGGAGAAGAACTTGATTTGTGCTGCAGGTTCAACAAAGAAATCGGGAAGGTTTTTTATTATCCATTAACTTCCATAATACATATTGGCGGGGCTGCAACGGAAAAGAATTTGTGGTTCAAGTACCGAAATCAGACGATTGCAAAAATTCAATTCTATCAAAAACACTTCAGCGGAATTTCATTTGCACTTGGAATATTCTTCCACTTTACAGGTTTAACAATGCGCACAGTATTTTATATTCTTGGCGGAATATTCACATTAAACAAAAATCTTTTACAAAAATCTTATTATTTTCTGAAGCAAATTTTTGTTTATCCGAAGAATGAATTCAAATAATCATTACGAATGAGAATTTTACAAATCTCTCCGCAAATTCCTTTGCCACTAACCGATGGCGGTAAAAAAAGTATTAACGGATTAACGCGCTGTTTCGCTGCGAGAGGTCATCAGATAGATTTTACCGCTTACAGGAAACATCACGACTACAAATCTGCCCTTGAAGAACTAAGCCGTTATTGCCGCCCGCACATTCTTGATGTTCAGACCGATGATAATATTCTTGATGCATTCTTCAATCTGTTTTCTCCTCTGCCGTACAATATTTCAAAGTTTCACCGGGAAGAAATGAAAAATTTTCTTGAAGATTTTCTTCCGAAGGAAAAAATTGATATTGCAATGGTGCACAATTCTCATATGGCTTGGGTAGTAGATGTTATAAAAAGTTTTGTGAACATTCCGGTCGTTCTAAGGCAGGAAAATGTTGAAATGATGATCATGAAGAGATTTTATGAAACTCAAAAAAATCCTTTGTTGAAATATTATGCCAAACTTCAGTACAAAAAATTTTTAGCCTATGAACCGGTCATTTGTGAAAAGTTTGATGCCTGCATAATGATCTCCGAACAGGATAAAGTAACAATTCAAAATTTTAATCCTGCTATTAAAGCTTATGCAATTCCGGCAGGAGTTGATGATTTTTTGTTTGACTATAAACGTCCGGAACCAGAACCCTATTCAATTGCACACATAGGTCAATTAAGCTGGCTTCCAAACCTCGACAGCCTGCAATGGTTTCTTGAAAAAATTTTACCGGCTGTTGTTAATGTTTATCCGCAAACTAAACTTTATGCTTACGGCGCAGGCGATTATTCAAAAATCAAAATTCCATCTGAAGTAAAAAATAATTTTATCATAAAAGGTTTTGTTGCTGATATCTGGAAGGAAATGGAAGACAAATCTTTACTTGTAGTACCCTTGCGTATTGGAAGCGGAATCAGGATAAAAATTCTGGAGATGCTTGCATTTGGTCAGACTATCATCTCAACATCCTTAGGCAAAGAAGGGATAGAGTTAAAAGACAGTGAACACATTCTTATTGCTGATGACGAAAATTCTTTCATCGAAAAAATTGCCGGCGTATTCGAGCGTAAATATGATACTGAACTTCTTGGAAAAAACGGGCGTAAATTCATAAAAGACCGCTATTTATGGGATAATATAGCTCAGAAGTTTGAAGAATTATACTTAACTTTGACACCTGATAATCAATAAAATTATTACCGGGTTCAGAAGTTTGATGGTATTATTCCTTGAAATAATCTTTTTTGTTTCAGCTTTGCTGCTGATTCATTCATACCTTTTATATCCTTTGTCAATCTGGATTCTCTCCATAATCATCAACAGGAAATACTCCACCGATACTTCATTCAAACCAAAAGTTTCAATATTAATTTCAGCGTATAATGAAGAAAAGGTAATTGAGAGAACAATCCGTCAGCTTGTAAATTCTTCATACGATCAGGATAAAATGGAAATCATTGTCGGTTCCGATAATTCAACAGATAAAACAAATGATATTCTTACTTCTTTAACCTCAGAACTTCCGAATTTAAAAATTTATTTGTTTAAGGAGAGAGGGGGCAAACCAAAAGTCTTAAATGAAATTACCGGTTATGCAACAGGTGAAATTCTGATTTTTTGTGATGCGAACACTTTGTATGACAGGGAGGCAGTTTCAAATCTTGTCAAATATTACAAAGACCAGCGCATTGGCGGGGTTAGTGGTAAATTAGTTTTAATTGAATTTGATGAATCAAAAGAAGCCGGAAGCCAGGAAACAAAATACTGGAACGCTGAAACATGGTTAAAGTACCAGGAAGGTAAACTTGGAATTCTTATTGGCGCAAACGGCGGTATTTATAGTATAAGAAAAGAGTTATTTACTAAGGTACCGGTTACACATCCGGTTATGGATGATTTTTATCTTTCATTAAAAGTTCTTGAACAAGGCAAAGATGTTTTGTATGAAAGAAAAGCTGTTGCTGAAGAATTAACTGCTCCATCAATCAAAGCAGAGTTTAACAGGAAGATCAGGAATAATTCGATAAGCCTTTTAACTTTGCAGGCAATAAAAAAACTAATGAAACCCGCGGCAGGACTTGCAGCCTACGGATTATGGTCGCATAAAATAATAAGGTGGTATTCGCCGGTACTGCTGGTCTTATTATTAATATCTAATATTTTTCTTCTTAAGGAAAATACGTTCTTTGAATACACACTTTATATCCAGCTAATTTTTTATGCAGCCGCAGCAGCCGGATACTTCTTAAAAATAATCGGGATCAGGTTAACTCCTTTGTTATTATGTTTTTACTTTGTTATGACTAATGTTGCTATGTTGATAGGTATTTACAAGTATTTAACCGGAAAACAAACAGCATTCTGGCAATCAACCCCGCGTTAAGCATGAGCAGCAAAACCGAAAAAATATTAGTTGTTGTTGTTGATTTTATTACCATCAACCTTGCCTTCCTTGCCTACTTTACATTCAGAGTGCAGTCAGGCTGGTTCGAACTGGTGGTAATGCCTGAATTCCTTTTGCCGATGCTTGTGGTATATTTTTACTGGCTTGTCATTTTTACTTTTGTTGGAATGTACCGCACCTGGTTTGCTGCCTCAAGGTTTGATGAGATATCAACTCTCTTCAAAGCTTCATTTGTAGGAATATTTATTCTCTTTTTCATCATTTTTATTGATGATTATATACACGGCATAGCATCCGCAACCCGAATTCTGATTTTTATTTATTGGGGATTCTTCCTCTTCTTTGTAGGCGCCGGAAGACTTTTTATCCGGAGCTTTCAGCGCAATCTTCTAATAAGAGGAATAGGAAGAAGGAATGCGCTTATTGTAGGATTTAATCCGAAAGCAAATGAAGTACACGAAGAATTACTTAAAGCAAAAGCTCTTGGGCTTGACGTGAAGGGTTATGTTTCTGTTCGGGATGGTTCTGTTGGCAAGGAGTATCAAAATGTTTCTGTATTAAACACATATGAAAACATTCAAAAAGTAATTGATGAACACCAGATAAACGAAGTCATTATTGCACTTGAAAAGGAAAACCACGAAATACTTATAGATATTATCAGCAAATGTGAACCGAAAAACGTCCGTCTGAAAATAGTTCCCGATCTTTATGAAATCTTAAGCGGGCAGGCAAGAACGATGCAGATATACGGCGTTCCGCTTATTGATATAATGCCCGAACTAATGCCGGAGTGGGAAAAGAAACTTAAAAGAGCGCTGGATATTATTGTTTCATTATTAATTCTTATAATTACTTTACCCGTTATTATTATTACAAGTATTGCTATTAAGATAGACAGCAAAGGTCCGGTATTTTTCAGGCAGGAAAGATGCGGTTTCAACGGAAGAATTTTCAACATCTATAAATTCAGATCTATGTACGAAGATGCCGAAAAGCATACAGGCCCGGTATGGTCAACTAAAGATGACCCGCGGGTTACCCGCATCGGAAAAATTATACGGAAATTAAGGATTGATGAAATACCACAAATGTTTAATGTGTTAAAAGGTGAAATGAGTCTTGTGGGACCACGCCCGGAGAGACCATTTTTTGTGGAGAAACTTTCCGGAGAATTACCATATTATAACAGGCGCTTCAAAGTCAGGCCCGGTATTACCGGCTGGGCACAGGTGAAGCATAAATACGATGAATCAATTGAGGATGTTAAGATAAAACTCAGATACGATCTTTTTTATATTGAGAATATGTCTTTAAGAATGGATTTTAAAATACTATTCAGAACAATTTTCGTGGTTCTGTTCGGTAAAGGTCATTACAACTAAAACAAATAAATATATGGCAGATAAAAAAGCACTGATTATTATCCCAACTTATAATGAGCTCGAAAACATAAAAAAGCTTTTACCGAAAGTACTGAAGCAGGCTGATTTTATTGATGTGCTGGTTGTTGATGATAATTCACCGGATGGAACGGCTGATTATGTTAAATCTCAGTCAAATGAAAATCCCAGGATCAAACTGCTTAAGCGCGAAAGGAAATTAGGGCTTGGCACTGCTTATATTGAAGGGTTTCAGTACGCTCTTAAACATAACTACGATCTTGTTTTTGAAATGGATGCCGATTTTTCACATAACCCGAACGAAATAAAAAATTTTCTTGAAGCATCAGAAAAGTACGACCTTGTTCTTGGCAGCCGGTATATCACAGGTGTTAATGTGATTAACTGGCCTATGAGAAGATTATTGCTGAGTTATTTTGCAAATATATATACCCGTTTAATTACCGGCATGCCCGTTCGTGATGCAACCGGAGGTTTCAAGTGTTTTGGAAGAAAAGTGCTCGAATCAATTGATCTTGAGAATATTAAATCTAACGGCTATGCATTCCAGATCGAAATGACTTTTAAAGCTTGGAAAAAAGGATTTAAAGTGGGTGAAATTCCAATCATTTTTGTTGACAGGGTTAAAGGCAAATCCAAAATGTCAAAAAAAATTGTGCGCGAAGCAGTGGTGATGGTCTGGAAGCTGCGTTTGAGAAGCATTTTTGGTGTTCTGTAAAGGTGATGAATTGGACATCTCGATAATTATAGTTAATTATAACGTAAAAGAATTTCTTCAGAACCTCATACATTCAATTTATAAAGCCACCGCTAATATTTCTTCTGAAATTATTATTGTTGATAATGCTTCCGATGACGGCAGCGCTGAATTTGTTCGCGAAAAATTTCCTGAAGTTAAAATTATCCTGAATGATAAGAACCTTGGTTTCAGCAAGGCAAACAATATTGGTCTTAAAGCTGCCAAAGGGAAATATCTTCTGCTGCTTAATCCTGATACACTTGTCAGCGAAAATACATTTGATGAATTAATTAAATTTTTCAGATCAACACCCAATGCGGGGCTTGCAGGCTGCAAAATATTAAACCCCGAGGGCACATTACAGTTAGCTTGCAGAAGAAGTTTTCCTGGACCATGGACTTCTTTCTGCAAGGTTACAGGTTTAAGCACTCTCTTTCCGCAAAGCCGAATTTTCGCCCGTTACAATCTGACTTATCTTGATGAGAATCAAACTTATGAGGTTGATGCAATTTCAGGTTCGTTCATGATGTTCACCCGTGAAGTTTATGAAAAAGTTGGCGGACTTGATGAGCAGTTTTTCATGTATGGTGAAGATCTTGACTTCTGCTACCGTGTGCAGAAAGCCGGTTATAAAGTTTATTACGTACATTCAACTCAGATAATTCACTACAAGGGTGAAAGCACAAAAAGGAGCAGCCTTGATGAAACAAAATTCTTTTACAATGCCATGCACTTGTTTGTAAGAAAACATCTTTCAAGTTCCTTTCTGGTTGAAATTATTCTGCAAACAGCAATTGTAGTACGAAAATTCATTGCGTTTTGGGGAAGAAGGAAATTGATTCTGCTGGCAGCATTTATGGATTTTATATTTTTTAATCTTACATTGTTTGCAGCCGAGAGATTTTATCTTAAGTTCACTAATTGGTCAGGTTTCCCGGATTTCAGTCTTCCGATCGTTTATACCGTACCCGTGCTGATTCACATAGCTGTTAGCCTTCTATTAGGTGCTTATAGAAAAAATTCTTTTTCAGTATTGAAAAATTTCCTTTCAATTATAATCGGATTCTTCATAATCACTTCGCTTACATTTTTCTTGCGGCAATTTGCATACAGCCGCGCGGTTTTACTTTTAACATATCCTGCACTGTTCATCACTCTCAGCTCCTGGCGGATCTTTTTGAAATTGTTATTTGGAATCGGCATTCCAAAGGATTCGGGCACAAACCTGCGAACATTAGTAGTTGGTACAAGTGCAAATGCACTGCTTATTGCCGGCAAACTGAAATTGCGGCATTCAGATGTGCATAATGTTATTGGCTTAATTGCGCTTTCAGCCAGAGAGCTGGGGCAAAAATTCGGTAATTTTAAAGTTATAGGTACAATCGAAAACCTCCGGCGTGTGATTGCGGATCAGAAGGTTAGTGAAATTATTTTTTCATCAGAAGACCTTTCATATAATCAGATGATGAAAATTGTATCAGAATGCCAGAATGAAAACGTTGAATTTAAGCTGATTGGTCACAATCTCGATTTTATTGTTGGCAAAACAGAAGTATCAATTCTGGATGATATTCCTCTTATTGGAATTACATATAACATATCAAACCCGATGATGAAGTTTCTTAAATCACTTCTGGATTACAGTTTAGCATTGTTAGTTTTGTTTTTTATATATCCTTTTATATATTTCAACGCACTTCTTACAAAGAAGAAAAGCGAATTTCAACAGCTTGTGCTTAACGTTCCTTCTGTTCTGAGAGGAAAGTACAGTTTTGTCGGTCCGAAAGAAGTACAGACCAACGGAAACCTTTATCTTGGTAAAAAAGGATTAACCGGCTTATGGTACGTTGAAGGCAGTGAAGGACAGGAAACCGAAAAACTTGATATCTACTATGCAAAAAACCAAAACGTTTGGCTGGATCTGGCAATTATAGGTAAAACGTTAAATAAATTGTGGAGTAAAAAATAATTATATGGCAAAAACTATACTCGATTTCGAAAAACCAATTTTTGAGCTTGAAGCAAAGCTTGATGAAATGAAAAAATATTCAGAAAACCTCGATATTAAACAGGAAATCTCCCGTATTGAAGAAAAAGTCAGAGAACTGCGGGATGGAATCTATAAAGACCTTACCCGGTGGCAGAGAGTTCAGCTTGCCCGGCATTCCGACCGCCCGTACACACTTGATTACATCTACCTGATGACCAGCAACTTTGTTGAACTACATGGCGACCGCAGCTATAAGGACGATAAAGCAATCGTTGGAGGATTTGCTCAAATTGACCAGCACAAAGCGATGATCATCGGGCATCAAAAAGGCAGAGATACCAAATCAAATCTTTACCGCAACTTCGGAATGGCAAACCCTGAAGGTTACCGCAAAGCACTCCGGTTGATGAAACTTGCCGAAAAGTTTAACAAACCGGTAATTACAATGCTTGATACACCCGGCGCATATCCCGGGCTTGAAGCAGAGGAACGTGGACAGGCTGAAGCGATTGCACGTAATCTTTTTGAAATGAGCCGGCTCAAAGTTCCAATAATCGTAGTCATTATTGGCGAAGGCGCATCCGGCGGCGCACTTGGTATTGGCTTGGGAGATAGAGTGCTTATGCTTGAAAACTGCTGGTACTCAGTTATCAGTCCCGAATCCTGTTCAAGCATTTTATGGCGAAGCTGGGAATATAAAGAACAGGCAGCAGAAGCCTTAAAGCTAACCGCGCCTGATCTTCTCGAACAAAAAATAATTGACCGGATCGTTCCCGAACCGATGGGCGGCGCTCACCGCGATCATAAAGAAGCTGCAAGAATTCTGAAAGAAATTATTAAAGAAGAGCTTACCAATCTGCAGAAAATCAAACCCGAAAAACTTTTTGAAAATCGCATCGAAAAATTTGGTAAAATGGGTGAGTTTGTAGAATAGAAACCCGCAACTCTTTTAGTCTTTCGTACCCAATTCTGTGCAATCCGTACTGCTGCACAGGACTTTCGAGCATTACCTCTGCTTCAATAATGAGCGCCTGATGTTGATATTCCGTGCAGCCGGCATCCCTTCACTTAGAACTGAGCTTTCTTTTTTCTAAATTTCTCATAATTAAAACAATAATTATTAAAATGCTGAAGCACACAACACGCATACGTGTCCGGTATGCTGATACAGATCAAATGAATTTCGTTTACAACGGAAAATATTTTGAATACTTCGAAGTCGGCAGAACAGAAATGATGCGTTACCTGAACCTTCCGTATAAAATGATTGAAGAAGAAGGATTTCAAATGCCCGTA
Organism: Ignavibacteria bacterium; assembly: GCA_037447335.1. GTDB lineage: Bacteria > Bacteroidota > Ignavibacteria > Ignavibacteriales > Ignavibacteriaceae > JBBIGV01. The sequence goes on from JBBIGV010000019.1 coordinate 46,705, forward strand.
ATTGAAGCGCATATCAACTTTAAAAATCCTGCTTTCTATGATGAAGAGCTGGAAATCGAAACTAAAGTTGATTCGCTTCCTGAACTCAAAGTAATTACAAATTATACAATCAAAAGCATAGATAGAGATGTAACCATTTGTGAAGGTTATATCGTTCTATTATTCAGAAATAAATTAACAGGCAGAATAAGCAGACCACCGGATTTTTTTATTAACTCACTGAAAAAATTCTTTAATGAAGATGAAGCTCAATAATCAAATAGAAGAAATAATAAGGCTTGCGCTCAAAGAAGATATCGGCGATGCAGATATAACAACTGATGCATCAGTAAATAAACGCCTTAAGGCATCTGCAAAGTTTCTTGTAAAGCAGGAGGGGATAATTGCCGGTTTAAGAATTGTTGAAACAATCATTAATATCTTTGATCCAAAACTTAATCTCCAGATATTAATTCCCGACGGCTCAAAAGTAAAATATGGAGATGTGGCGGCAATACTTAACGGCAAAGCAAGCTCAATACTAAGCGTTGAAAGAACTGCTCTTAATTTCTTGCAAAGAATGAGTGGTATAGCAACTGTTGCAAGGCAGTACGCTGATAAGGTTAAACACACAAAAGCAAAAATTGTTGATACAAGAAAAACAGCGCCAGGACAAAGGTTACTCGATAAACTCGCTGTTAAAATCGGCGGCTGTGAAAATCACCGAATCGGTCTTTTTGATATGTTCCTCATTAAAGATAATCACATCGAAGCTGCCGGTTCAATCACACGTGCTGTAAACGCTTGTAAAAGGTACAGAAAAAAAGCTGCTGCTGGTTTTAAAATCGAAGTTGAAGTTTCAAACATTAAACAGGTTAAAGAATCATTAAGCTGTAAAGTTGATATAATTATGCTTGATAATTTTTCAATTGATAAAATTACTGAAGCGGTAAAGATTGTTAACGGCAAATGCCTGCTCGAAGCATCCGGCGGAGTAAATATTGACAACGTAAAAGAGATCGCAGAGACCGGTGTTGATCTTATATCAGTCGGCACACTAACACACAGCGTAAAGGCGCTGGATATTTCTCTTAAAATTGAACGATTAAAAAATTAAGTATTAACAGATCAAATAAATGTTCAGTAAACTAAAGCAGCTTTCAAAAGATACCGCAATTTACGGGATCAGCACAATGGTGGGCAGGTTCCTTACATTTTTACTCGTGCCGTTTTACACAAACATTTTCCTTCCTTCCGAGTATGGTATTATCACAAACCTGTATGCTTTTATTGCGTTAATGAATATTATCTTCATTTACGGAATGGATGCGGCTTATCTCAAATATGCAGAAAGTAATAAGGTAAACAAGGACACTTATTCAACCCCTTACATTTCTGTTGCATTTGTTGGTGTTGTTCTTTCTTTTTTGATCTATGCAATAAAGATTCCTGTAGTGGAAGTTCTCGGCATACCGGGCTCATTTCATTATCTGATGCATTACGTTCCGCTTATTTTATTTATTGATGCGATATCGGTAATTCCCTTCATCAAACTGAGGCTGGACCGGAAAGCAAAAACTTTTGCGTATCTGAAGATTTTTAATATTGTAGTAAATGTCATTCTAAATTTATTTTTGATTCTGAAACTCAAATGGGGAATTGAAGCAGTGTTTGTCAGCAATCTTGCAGCTTCATTTCTTACATACTTTCTGCTGCTTCCTTCCATAATTAAGAATCTGAAGTTAAATTTTAATTTTGAATTTCTTAAACAGCTTTTAAAATTCGGGCTGCCTTATTTGCCGGCAGGACTTGCAATGATGCTCATTCAGGTAATTAACAGACCCATTCTCGAAAGTTTAACAGACCTTAAAACACTCGGCATTTACCAGGCAAATTACAAGCTGGGAATATTTATGATGCTGTTTGTGAATATGTTCCAGTACGCTTGGCAGCCTTTCTTTCTGCAGGAATCGAAGGATGAAAGTGCAAAGGAAATCTTCTCAAAAGTCCTTACTTATTTTACACTAACTGCCGCTACAATTCTTATTATTCTAACATTTCTTATCGAAGACATTGTACAATTCCCTGTGTTCGGTAAAACATTAATTGGTTCTGACTATTGGGGCGGAATACACATTGTACCTATCATTTTGCTGGCATACCTGTTTAACGGATTGTATGTTGTTTTCACTGCAGGCATTTATATAAAAGAGAAGAGTAATTATGTGCCGTTAGTTACCGGCATAAGCGCAGCATTAAACATTGCAGCAAATTTTTTACTGATACCAATATTCGGAATAACCGGCGCGGCGCTTGCAACTCTGCTCAGTTATTTTGTAATGGCGGCTGGATTTTTCATGGTCACACAAAAATTTTATCACATTAAGTATGAATACATGAAGATGTCGAAAATATTTTTTGTGATACTGATTTCGGGAATAGTCTATTACTCATTCGGAACCAGTGATATAGATTTCCTTCTGAAGATAGTTATCTGTTTGGCTGCTTTAATAATTCTATATCTGCTTGTGCTTGATTCGAAAGAGATAAATTTTATTAAAAGCAGGTTTATGAAGAAATAGCTTTATTGATAATTGGTGAATAATTCTTAAAAAGTGTGTATTGAAAATTGTTTATATATATCAACATTTTGATTGTAAATGACTATAGTATTTTGCTTGATTTATTTTTTGAATGAAAGTACATTTAACTGTGTTCTTAAATAAAATATACTGTTAATCTTTTAATTGGGGTTAAACATGAAAAGTATTGCACTTGTTACTTCTTTAGTAACAGCTTTTTTAGTTTTTTTTGTCTATTCTTCATGTAATTATCATGAAAGCATTGTATCCACACCTGACAATTCCAATCCAACAAAGTTAGTTTTAGAAAAAGATTTTTTCTGTGCTGCACCCTTTCTTCCTGACTTCCGCACTTTTTTCAAGATTAATTAAAATGTTTAGAAATTATTC
>JBBIGV010000020.1:0-47680 GCA_037447335.1 Ignavibacteria bacterium
CTCGCTGAGCTTTCAATTCCCATTCGGCAGCATTCGGAATAGGAAGATTATTTTCTTCGATTCCTAACAAATCTTCAAGATTATTTCCAACGCTACCAACATTTCCGTGTCTTGCATTTGGAATCCAACCAGCTTTTTTAATTAATTGTAATTCTGCAATAAGTTGTTTTTTGGTAAGTATTTTTATTAAGAAGAGTCTCTATTGTTTAGGGGGTTTCCAAAAATCTAGTAAATATTCAAAAGTGGTTCCCATTGTTATGTAGTTGCTAGGCCAACCAAATATACCAATTTTATTAACGATATTAGTTCTATCCCAAATTATTGTATTTCTAAGTTCATAACCTCGCTTACGTAATTCTTGAATTAATGAAACGTGAATTGTAATTCTTTCGTTTTCCCACCACATATCCGGAACATTAATAACACAATGACCTTTTTCTTTTAACAATGGTAATAACGATTCGTAAATATCGCCGATTGTTTCTGTATATTGCTCAAGACCGTAAGTTCCAAGGTCTCTTTCATCTTGTGAATATTGTTCAACTTTATTTAGTTGATTATTATTCCGGTCACGTCTTGATTTATTTTGTCTTTTTCTATTGAGAAGGTTCGCATATGGTGGCGAAGTCCAGATTAAACTTATTGTTTCATCTTCAAAATAATTTCTAATATTTCTTGCATCATCAAGTAATACTATTTGTTTTGCGTCATTAAACATATTTTGGTTTGCAAGACGAGAGTTGCAAAGTTCAATATATTTTTCTTGTAAATCGAAACCGACAGCATTTCTATTTGTATCTTGTGCAGCAACTAAAGTTGTTCCGCTACCTACAAATGGGTCAAGGACAAGTTCACCTTGATGTGTAAACAATTCTATAACTTTACGAGCTAACGAAATTGGAAAGGTTGCCGGGTGTTGTTCTTTATCTCTAACATCTCGTTTCTCATAGATAAATTGCCAAACACCAAGCTGACACTTTAGCCAATCTTTTGCTGTAAGACAATTGATTTTTGTCCCGTTACATTCGCACGTTTTTCTATAGCCAATATTAATTTTATCAGAATCTTTTATTAATGCTTGTTGATTCATTTTACCTAAATTTTTATTTGATTTTCTTAAAGATAACTATTTGAGAGAAAGAATGATAGTATTTACTTATGCCAGCTAACGTTTAGTATTTTATCCGAAATTGAGACAAAAAAAATATCAGACGCTTCACAAAAAATATTATTATCCGCACAAAGATAGAGTAAATAATATTTTCGACATAAGATTCACCTTGTTTTTGTTTCTTATGTTACAACTAATAACTCAACTCATACAAAACCAGTTAAATAAATATCTAAATTTAATAGTCGTCTGCTTTGGCATTTACACGCAATAAAAGAGTAAATGCTTTTTTCAAAACTTAAAACTATTACTAAAAAAACCGTTACAAAATACATCTTCTTTTACTTTAAAGAGTAAGTATAACGGCGTTGTGCTTAACCCGCAGCCCAGAATAAGACTGCCGAATAGAAGCGCAAACATTAATGATTTAAAAAATTTTGTTTAGAAGAACAAAGCCGACCAAGTTAGCCGAAACGGAACAACTAACATTAAAATTATAAAAATGCCGAGTGCGAAAACGCTTTCGGCTTGAGGCACTTGTTATATGCGTTTTTATATTTGTAACTATTTTTCATTTGTCAATTCATTTGCAATTAATTCAGCTTGTTTCAATACTGTTTCGGTGGCTAGCTTCTGCATATCGGGGGGATATCCGAATTGGCGTAATGTTCTTTTTACTATCACTTTTAATTTTGCTTTCACACTTTCCTTAATTGTCCAGTCAATAGATGCGTTTTGTCTAACTCTATCAAATAAAACAATTGCCAGTTCTCTGAGTTTATCTTTTTGCATTAACTCCATTGCACTTTTATTATTGGCAACCGCTGTATAAAAAGCGTATTCAAATTCTGATAAACCCATTTCTATCGGCTCTTTATCCATTTCTTGGATTTCTTTGCCCAGCTTAATTAATTCTTCAATTACTTCAGCGGCAGTAAGGATTTTATTGTGATACTTTTTTATAGAACTTTCGAGCATTTCCATTAATGATTTGCCTTGAACGAGATTTGTTCTTGTTCTTGATTTTATTTCATCATTCAGTAATTTTCTAAGAACTTCCAGAGCTACGTTTTTATGCTCCATATTTTTTACTTCCAAAAGAAAGTCTTCTGAAAGTATTGAAATATCCGGCTTCTTAATTCCGGCAGCATCGAATAAATCTATAACTTTATCCGTAACAAGGGCTTTATCTATTACTTGACGAATTGTTGTTTCAATTTCTTCATCCGTTTTACCGGTTCCGGTTGTATCAAATTTTGCTAACCTTGCCTTTACAGCTTGGAAGAACGAAACTTCATCTTTAACATCCATTGCTTGTTCGTGCGGAATTGCAATTGCAAATGCTCTTGATAATGCAGTTACTTCATCAATAAATCTTTTCTTTCCGTTTTCAAGACTTAATATGTGTTCTTCTGCCGCTAATATTATTTTTAGTTTTGTTGTTGTATCAGCCGTAAAATATTCTTCGTATAAAAGTCCTTTATCTTTACCGAGATATGGAACCAACGGATCTTTCACCAAATCTTCATAATCTTTGGAATAAGCTCTTGCCGGTTTTTCAAGAAACATCTGCGAAACAATTTCCAGTTTTTCAAGCATAAGCTGAACAGCTTTTTCTTGAGCAATTGCCGGATCACCTTTACCGCCGCTATCAGAATAAAAAGAAAGAGCTTTTTTCAAATCTGATGCTATTCCTAGATAATCAACAATCAATCCGCCAGGTTTATCTTTGTAAACACGGTTAACTCTTGCGATGGCTTGCATAAGATTATGCCCGCGCATAGGTTTATCAATATATAGCGTATGAAGAGAAGGAACATCAAAACCGGTAAGCCACATATCGCGAACAATAACAAGTTTAAGTTCATCATCAGGCGTTTTCATTCTATCGGCTAAAATTCTTCTCTGGTCTTTTGTAGTGTGATGTTTTGCCATTTCCGGTCCATCAGCTGATGAAGCAGTCATTACAACTTTAATCGAGCCTTTCTTCAATTCATCGTTGTGCCATTCTGGTTTTAATTTTATTATTTCGTTATATAGTTCTACTGCTATTCTGCGGGACATTGAAACAATCATTCCTTTGCCTTCAAAAACTTCTTGCCTCAATTCAAAGTGAGAAACAACGTCAGCGGCTATTTGTTTTATCCGGTCTTCGCTTCCTACCAAGGCTTCCAACTGTGTCCATTTAGCTTTGGCTTGCTGTGTAAAAGTTAATTCATCTTTATCAAGTTCATCATCTAATTCAGCGACAAGTTTTTTGCCTTCTTCACTTAAATTTATTTTCGCTAAACGTCCTTCATAAAAAATTCGTACTGTTGCGCCATCATCCACTGCTTGGGCGATGTCATAAACATCAACATAATTTCCGAAAACTGCCGGAGTGTTTACATCCGTGCTCTCAATTGGTGTTCCGGTAAAACCTAAAAATGTTGCATTAGGCAAAGCATCACGCATATATTTTGCGAAACCGTAAACTGTCTTTTTGCCTATTACATTTCCTTGCTCATCTTTATCGTCAATGGTTTTTGCTTTGAAGCCATATTGTGTACGGTGTGCTTCATCTGCAATTACAACTATATTTTTTCTATCCGATAGCTGTTCGTATATATTTCCGTCATCCGGTTGGAATTTTTGAATTGTAGAAAATACTACACCGCCCGAAGAAACTTTTAACAATTCTTTTAAGTGTTCTCTGTTTTCGGCTTGAACCGGGTCTTGCCTTAATAATTGTTTCGATGCTGCAAATGTATCAAACAACTGATCATCCAAATCGTTACGGTCTGTTATCATTAAAATTGTAGGATTATCCAAAGTCAAAACTATTTTGCCGGTATAAAAAACCATTGATAACGATTTACCGCTGCCTTGAGTATGCCATACAACGCCGCCTTTTCTAGTGCCATTTTCTGCAGAAGCAAGAATAGTTCTTTCAACCGCTTTGTTTACCGCATAGTATTGATGATATGCCGCAAGTTTTTTGGTTGTTTCAATAACTGTAAGATTAGTTTTTAGGTCTTCACGTTTTGTCTTTTCAAAAACAATGAAATGCCGGATTAAATCGAACAAGATTTTTTTGTTTAGCATTCCATTAATCAGTGTCTCCAATTCGCTTACAAGATGTGATGCTTCTTTTGTGCCGTCAACTGATTTCCAACTCATAAAACGGCTGAAACCGGCGGAGATTGTTCCGGCTTTGGCTTCTAATCCATCTGAGATTACAACCAATCCATTGTAAGTAAACAGACTTGGTATTGCTTGCTTGTAAGTTTGTATTTGTTTAAAAGCAGTTCTTACGGTTGCGTTTTCATCAACTGCATTTTTTAATTCTATTATTACTAATGGAATTCCGTTTATAAAAAGAATAATATCGGGTCGTTTATTAATGTTATTTTCAATGACCGTGAATTAATTGGCAACTATAAAATCGTTGTTATCTGTGTTATCAAAATCAATCAACCAAACCAAATCACCTCTGCTGTTACCGTTTTTTTGATAAGTAACTTTTATTCCTTCAGTGAGCATCCGGTGAAATGATTCATTGTTGGCAATCAGTTCGGGCGAGTTAAGCCTTTGAGTTTGTTTAACTGCTTCTTCTCTCGCTTCTGCCGGAACTTTGGGATTTATTCTTCCTACTGCTTCTTGAAGTCGTTCAATCAAAAGTACATCTTCAAAAGTTTTACGCTCTGGTTTTTCTCCGTCCGGTGCAATAGCCGGCGCGTAGATGTATTGGTATTTTAATTTTTCCAGTTGCTCAATAGCAAATAATTCAATTTCGGATTCTGTCATTCTACTCATTGTCTGAACCGCAGATTTTATGGATTAAAGGATTTCGCTGATTTAATTTTGTATTCATTTGTAATTCTATTGAATTGGAGCGATGTTGAACCGAAATTGATTAATAATCCAATTTCTAATTTATACGCTTCAAGGTAATTAAGCGCTTGAGCTAAATGGACTTTTTCAAGTTCCGTTATTGCTTTTAATTCTACCATAATTAAATCGTCCACAAGAAAATCGACTCTACGCGTTCCTATATGATCGTCTTTGTAATAAATTGGCATTTCCAACTCGCGTTGAAAATTTAATCCGGCTTTTGATAATTCTATTGCCAACGCGCGTTGATAAATTACTTCTTGAAATCCATTCCCAAGAAATTTATGCACCTCCATAGCGCATCCGATAATCTTATGCGTTAAATCTTTGTATTTATATTCTTCGTTCATATCTATTCATATATCCCATCAGCGTCATCTAACTATCTGCGTAATCCAAAAATCTGCGTCAATCTGCGGTTCAGACATTTACTCGCACTTCTCCGGACATTAGTTTGGGTAATAGAACATTCCTTAATTTTTCCAGTAACATAATTTGACCAAGATTGAAAATTACTCTTTCATACAGTGGTACTAATTGACTTGAATAAATGATTATTTGATCTTCTTCCAATTTTGGGAATCCACAATTTTCTATTGAAGTTGAACTAATATTTGGTTGTGCACTTCCAGTGGCTGTATTTTCTATGTAATCTTGTCCAAATTCAGATTTCAATTGCAAATAAGCTAAATACTTTGAACCACGATATTTTTCTTTAAGCATTCCAACTCGCTGATTTAACCACAAAGATTTTTCATTCTTTGGTATAATACCCAGTTTACCAATTTCAGCCCCAGTCATTGCAATTAATATGTCCCCACTTTCAATCTTAAAAATATTTTGAATATTGTTTACAATTTGATCATCTACACAATCAGCATTAACAATATCTATTACGCTATTAGAGATGTTTTTTATCTTGATTATCCTATTTTCACCACTAATGCCGAAATCTTTGCTTTTAAAAGCGAAACCATTTTGTAATGTTATTAATTGTGAGATAGTATCATCAAATTCTTTTTCATCAAACCACTGCCTAAAAAGTGTTTCTGCCATTGCTTCTAATGTTTTGTTTTGGCGGTGGAGTATATCTATTTTATCATCCAGACTGCTGAGCACACCGGCAATTGCTTTTTGTTCGGGGAGAGGGGGGAGAAATACATCTATCGCATAAACATCATTTCTATTTAAACCCGGGACAGCACTATGAGAATTCATTTCGTTCAGTTGTAACGTGAGAAGGAAATAATAAAAAAACTTAATATCATTATCATTCTTAAGGCTGATATAATAAGTAGTATCTATTGGGAAAAAATCTCTATTTGAATATTTTATTTCACCGACACTGCCTTTTCTACCAACAATTATTCCCGGCGCTTTAACTAAAAATTCATTATGATAACCAACAACTCCATTTGAACCATAAACTGGATAATTTCCTTCTTTTCTTTCTGATTCTTTTAGTCCTTTGCCATAAAGTAGCTCTAACTCATCACCAAGTTTGCATTCCTTCCACGCACGCTTAGACAAGCTCAGCGCATCGCCATTTTTATAATCCAATTCACTACTCATCAGCCATAACCTTTTTAAGATTTGTTGTAACGGTTGTTTCGATACACCCCGATGAATCGGGGTTACTCAACAACCTTGTCTTCGATCGGGCACTCGACACCCTTTTAGACGGTGGCTGAGTAATCGCCGAAGGCGATTGTACCGAAGCCACCGTTTGCGTGCGAAATATTTTTCTTCTCCAGCTCATCTCGATACATTCCTCACTTCGTTCGGAATTACTCGATGAGCATTGCGAAATAATTTCTTCGCAAGTTTAGGCAACAATTCCGGTTTCCCCTTTATTAAAGCTTCTTTCTTTTTACGGCTCCAGCCTTGCACTTGTTTTTCGCGGTAGAATGCTTCATCAATTCTTGCGTATTCTTCATAGTAAACAAGTTTAACCGGTAATCTTTTCTTTGTATAATTTGCACCCAACATATTTTGATGTTCCCAAAGCCGTCGTTCCAAATCTTTTGTACTGCCGGTGTAATAGCTGCTGTCAGCGCATTCAAGTATGTACATATAACCTTTAGTCATATTTATATTTTTTTTGTTAAAGGTCACTTCGACAAGCTCAGTGACCTATTAAGATTTTGTAAAAGTTCAAGTGCGGTTTTATCCATTTTAGAAAAAGCGAACCATTTTTTGCCAAGGTCTTTAAGCGAAGCTCCGAAGTGGTAAACTTGGTTATCGTCAATAATTAAAAAACGGTCGTGTACTTTATCGAATTCTTTAATAGACAGTTTCGGGTACTGCGAGTTGAACTTCTTCTCGTCGAGTTTTAATGAATTGCTAACATCTTTAGTAAGGATGGTTATTTCAACATTCTTTTTCTTTTTGGTAAACAACTCTAAAACTGTTTCATCAATGTAATTATCAATAAGCATAATAGATATTTTCGGCTTTACGAACGAGCGAAGAAACAAATTTGTAAGCATCAAAAATCTGCCCATCGAAGAAGATGCCTTGTGTTGGTTCGTAATCTTTTCTTTGTAAAGCATTAAAAACCTTCTCGAAATTTTTGTCAGTTTCAATCTGTTTGTACTCTAAATTCTCCAATCTCTGAAAAACACCGGCATTTGTCACAAGAAATTTACGCATAGCAACAAAAGCACTCATTATCTGGACACTCATTTTAACTGCCGTTTCGCTTTTAAGAACAGCGGAGAGCATTGCAACGCCTTGTTCGGTAAAGACGAAGGGCAGCTTTCTTCTTCCTCCGTGCTCTGAACTTGATATCGCAAATTGCGACATCAAGTTTTCAAATTCTTCAGCGGACAATTGAAACATAAATTCTTTTGGAAATCGTGAAATATTCCTCTTTACTTGTTCATTAAGTCTTCTTGTCTCAACACCGTAAAAATCGGCTAAATCGCTGTCAAGCATAACCTGATCATCCCGGATTGTAAAAATCTTCTTCTGAATTTCAGACGAATTATAAACGATAATTTCTTTCTTTGATTTAGCCATTTTCTTAAAACTGGTCACGTTTTGTGACCACATATTCAGTTTTTCTAAGATCGCAAATTGCGATATTAAAGATATTTTGAAATCACAAATTGTGACCTCAAGAATTGTAATTTACCTTTTGTAAATTCTCTTTAATAAGTTTATTCAATCTTTCTTCTTCTTTTAGCAGTTCTTCAAACTCGGCTTTAAGGGTGGTAAAGCGTTCATTAAAATCAAAATCATCCTCATCATCGGGCAAGCCAACATAACGCCCGGGTGTTAGCACATAATCAAGTTCTTTTACTCTTTCAACAGAAGCAGAATTGCAGAATCCTTTTACATCTTCGTAATTACCGTTCGGGTTTCTCCAGTTATGGTAAGTGCCGGCAATTTTTTGTATATCTTCTTCAGAGAGTTCGCGGGTTCTTCTGTTAATTAAGTAACCCATATTGCGGGCATCAATAAAAAGTATTTCCTCTTTGCGGTTTCGGAATTTGCCGTTTTCTCTGTTACGGCTTAAAAACCAGAGACTTGCCGGTATTTGTGTATTCAAAAAAAGTTTTGCCGGAAGATTTACAATACAGTCAATTAAGCGGGCTTCAACAAGAGCTTTTCTTATATCACCTTCACCGGAAGTTTTGGAAGTAAGCGAACCTTTCGCGAGAACAAATCCGGCTTGTCCGCTTGGTGCTAAATGATAAATAAAATGTTGTATCCACGCATAATTGGCATTGCTTGCGGGCGGAATGCCGTATTGCCATCTTCCGTCTTTACGTAATAAATCTCCGCTCCAGTCGCTGTCGTTAAACGGCGGATTGGCGATTACATAATCAGCTTTCAAATCTTTGTGGCTGTTATTTAAGAACGAGCCTTCATTGTTCCACTTTACTTGTGAGCTGTCAATTCCCCGAATAGCAAGATTCATTTTTGCCAGCCGCCAGGTTGTCTGATTGCTCTCTTGTCCGTAAATAGAGATATCGTTTACATTACCTTGATGGTTTTCAACAAACTTTTCAGAGTGAACAAACATACCGCCGGAACCGCAGCAAGGATCTAATACGCGTCCTTTGTACGGCTCTAACATTTCAACAAGTAATTCAACAACAGAACGGGGAGTATAGAACTGTCCGCCTTTCTTGCCTTCTGCTAAGGCAAACTCACCAAGGAAATATTCAAATGTTTTACCAAGAAAATCTCCTTTACCGTTCCCTTGTGTCATTGAAACATTACTAATTAAATCAATCAAACCGCCAAGACTTGCCGGATCAAGATTTCCTCTTGCAAAAACTTTAGGAAGCACATCTTTAAGAGAAGCATTATCTCTTTCAATTGCGTCCATAGCCGAATCAACATCTTTACCAATTTCCGGGAGCTTTGCTCTTTTCTGTAAATATGTCCAACGTGCGGAAGGTGGGACAAAGAAAATATTTTCAGCTTTGTATTCATCACGATCTTCGGGATCAGCACCGGCAAATTCGCCTTCGCCTTTTTCTAATTTTTCGTGATGTTCTTCAAAAGCATCGGAAATGTATTTTAAAAATATTAACCCTAATACGATGTGTTTGTATTCTGCGGCGTCAATATTCTTTCTAAGTTTATCTGCTGCTTTCCAGAGTTGTTTTTCAATTGGTTCTTCTTTGTTATTGTTAGCCATATTATTACAATTTCCTTAAAACTTTCAAAATTTTTTGTTCATAAAGATATTAAACTTGGTGGTATGTTACATTTTTAATTAAGCATATAACGGCGTTGCCAATAAGCGGCGCCCCAAAACAACAATGTCGCTTAAATAACAACTGCCAATAATTTTAAAAACATTTATTTAATAGAACTACTTTACAAAGCAACAATACACGGAAGAACAAAGCCAATAATTATATAAATGCCAAATGCGAAAACGGCGTCCGTCTTGATTGGCGGGTTATATGGCTCAATGTTCATAGTAAAGTTTTATAATTTCTTGCGCCGTGAAGGATTCGGTGAATAATAATTGTTCTTGCTTCGATGGTATAGAACACGATAAAATTTTGAACTATTATGTATCTGTACCCGAGATTTTTAATGTCTTCGTCTCTTGGTATTCTTCCAAACATCGGATTCTCGGATAAAAGTTCAATGTTCTTTTCAATTTTGTCAGCGATTGAATTTGCTGCAATCGGGTTATCGGCTGCAATGAATGATATAATTTCGGTTAAATCTTCTTCGGCAATTCTAAGTAATCGAATCTGATATTTATCTGTTGGCATTAATAGAATTCCTAATATCATTCATAACCTGCTTGAGGGTTCGACCTTTGTCGCCTTCGGCTTTTTGATTTTGTGCAACGGACAATTTGCCAAGTAAATCGAGCTTTAATTGAATTTTCGAAAAGTAAGCCATAGACATAACAACTAAATCCCCCTCACCATTTTTGGTAATAAAAATTGGTTCGTTGGAGTTGTTAGCAAGCTCTGATATTTGGTTTGATTTATTTCTCAGATCAGATATTGGTTTAATGATAGGCATTGGTAAAATCCTTTTTTAAGTTTGTGTCAAAATTATATCATTATTCTGATAGATGCAATAGAAATATAAAACGCCATATAACCTGCTGCTCAACAAGACGGCCTGCCTTCGCTTAAAAAATGCTACAGCAGGTAAACTTCATTCAGGTGTTGGCATTTGCAGTTTAAGTTGGTTCAGTTAGTAAAAGTTTTTAGTAATTTAATGACAGTGTCAGTTAAGCAAAACATAATTATTAAAAACGGTGCAGCCGCTTGTTTGTTGCGTCGCCGTTATATTTGCTATAGAACGGGTTGAAAGTTTAAATTAAGGTTCTTATATTGGGGATGTATATAAGGTCTAATATAGGAGCTATAAGAGGTCAAAATGCAACAATCTAAAATAAGTTTTAATGAAAAACACATAAAATTTTTGAACAAATATCAAGAACTCGGCTTCAAAGATAAAAGTTCATTGGTTCGTTCAGCTATTGATGATTTTATTAAATCAGTTGAAAAACAAAAGTTGGCAAAGTCAGCTAAACTGTATGCCGAGATTTATAAGGAAGATTCAGAATTAAGAGATCTAACAAACTCGGCAATTGAGGATTGGCCTAAATGAAATCAATTAAAAGAGGGATGGTTATTGATATAGATTTAAATCCAGTAAAAGGTTCTGAAACCGGAAAGATAAGACCCTGCGTTGTTGTTACCAATGATGTTTACAATCAAAGGGTTCCGGTAATTCAAGTTGTTCCAATAACTTCCTGGAACGAAAAAAAATCTCAAATACATACGAATGTTTTCTTAGAACCATCAAAAGAAAATGGACTCACCAAGAAATCCATCGCTGATTGCCTTCAAACAAGACCAATAGATTATCAATTAAGGTTAGTTAAAATTCGTGGTCAATTATCAGAAAATAAAGTTATTGAAATAGATCAAGCATTGAAATTAGTCTTTGATTTATTGTAATCTGATGCAAATAGAACCCACCAATCAAGCGGACGCCCCCGCAGAGCGGAGCAGGCTGTTTACGCATTTGGCATTTGTTTAGGGCGTGAGATATGAAAACAATAAATTATTGTAATAATAATGCGTTGAAAAAGAAAGAGGATGAATCAACAGATAATATTATCTCACGCCCTGAAATTATTGGCTTTGTAGTTCCGTGTAAAATTTCTTGTTCATATTTGTTCTGTTAAATAAAATTTTTAATCCGCCTAAAATCAGCGGACAAGTAAATAAAAAGTTGTTGGTATTATTCGGCAACTCTGTTCCCGCCTTCGTTAAAAACTACGACGGGCAAGCTGGGGCGCCGCTTATCGGTAACGTCGTTAGGCGGTCAAAGTAAATAATGAAGTTTAAACAATGAATAGAATTCTATTATTTTTATCTATAATATTTGTAACACTTATTTTCAGTTGCAACAAAAGTATACGAGAGGATAGAAAGATGCAGATTTTTGATAAGGCACGTGAAGAGGCAGCAATCCGTGCAGTTGAAAAAGCTTATGACACCGCCTGGCAATATGGTAACATAGCAGGAATAATTGAATGTCTTACAGATAGTATCCTTGTGGTTAATCCATTTGGGCTATCAGCATTTGGTAAAGTTGAATTCCGAAAAATGTTAGTTGAATTCCTGAACGGTCCGGGCAAAGATACAAAGCACACAAGCATAATTTTAAGAGTAGATTTTAATTCAGATAATGTTGCTATCGTTGATGGCAAAGCTATTATAAATGATCCAAATATAGAATCTAATTTAACTAAATCATCTCTTACTCATTATTTTACAGACGTTTTAGTGAAACAGAATGAAATTGGGAGAATCGCTCATATCCGAGCATACACATTCGTTGCCGAAAAGCTAACTAATGTGAACTGAATTTTCTTTATAATAAATGTTTATTTCAAACTTGATTTCATACTTTTAAAGTGAAAAATGTAAAAATATTTTCAAACAACTGCCTAACATCTTTAATCTGCCTTCGGCAGCCAAGTCAGTAAAAAGTCAATAGTTAGATAAAAAATATTTTTCATCTCTTCGATCTGGTAAAAAGTTTGTTCAGCACGTGAGATAGAAAATGAGATTAGCTATTATTTAAAACTCACAGTTTAAGCAAAAATTGTTCAGTAAGTATAAGATGTTATCTCACGTGCTGAAGTAATACACAGCAGACAGGCAGGGTTTTTATTGTATTTTATTTAAATCTTGCAATACTAACCAAACAATTTTCTCGCTTTTTGTTTATTTATTTATTGCTTTCATAACTTACCTGAGTTTATAAGGGTTAATTAATATAAAAATTTCAATTTCCAAATGATTGAATCTATAAATAAAAGGCTGCCCGTGGGCAGCCTTTATATTATAGTAGTTTGATATTTTTTTACTATGCAACTTTTGTCGTTATTTCAGAAAAATCATCTTTCGTGTACTGATAAATTCTCCGGCACGCAGTTGATAAACATACGTTCCGCTTGATAATCCGCCTGCGGCGGAGGATGCATCAAAATCAACTGTGTAACTTCCTGTATCAAGCTCCTGATTTACTAATGAGGTTATTTCTCTTCCCAATAAATCATATACCTTTAATTGCACAAAAGATTTAACCGGAATCTGATAGGAAATCCTTGTGTTTGGATTAAAAGGATTAGGATAGTTCTGATGAAGCACAAAATCAACTATTGCAATTTCTGCTTCAACTACATTCGAATAAGAAAATGATCCGTCATAATCAACCTGCTTCAGCCTGTAATAATAAGTTCCTGTGCCTATATTATTATCAACAAAAGAATAATACTGAGGTTCTGAGGTAGTTCCATGACCATTCACAGCAGCAATTTTAGTGAATGTAATGTTATCCGCACTTCTTTCAACTTCGAAATGTGAATTATTTACTTCTGTCGCCGTCATCCAGTTTAACTGAACTCCGCTTTCAGTCACATCAGCCGAAAATGAAACTAATTCAACCGGAATGTATGGACCACCCTCCCCTTTCCATGTATGAACCTGGTATGCAGTTCCGCTTGTGCCATCATTTCCGCCGCCGAAAAATAACTGGTAAACCCCGGGAACAAACAGTCCTATTGCTAATCCTCTTATAGCAGGTAATGTACTCTCAAGCGTCCAGGTATTTGTAGCCGGGTCATAATAATAAACTTTATTGGAAATTGTATAACCTGAGAAACCTCCACCCGAACCAACGTGATAAACATGATTTCCATCGGTAGTTGTTGACCATTTGGTGAAATTAGCTGCTTCGGGCAGTGAAGCAATTTGCTCCCATGTATTAGTTGCAATATTGTAACGCTGGCACAGCTCACTGAAATTTGTAAGTTCATGCAGCCCGCCCAGCATATAAATATAGCCGTTTAAAAATGCTAACCCGGCATATCTGCGCGGGAAAAGAGAACCGGTGCGTGCTTCCCATGTTAAGTTCGTTATGTGAAATCTTTGAAGATATGATGTATACGGCGATGAAGTAGTTGAACTGGACACATAAATATAGTTACCGCCATCCCAAACCATTGAATTTTGCGCCGGTGTAACCGTTGAAGGCGCTGCAGGTAGTGTTGTCCAGGTACCTGTACCTGTTCCGTCAGGTGTAAACTTTTCAAATCCTGAGGTGGACAACTTATATAACTCGCCATTGGCTACTGTGAATGCATTATTGAACGATGGAAAGTTACATGCCGTAGATGTGCTCCAGACTCCTGTTGGAATATGAAATGCAAGTGCAAGCGATGTTGCATTTTGCGAGGTATGTATATACAGATAATTACCAATTACACCCGCAGTTGAACGTCCAAAAAAGTTTGGTGCGTTTGCAAGGCTTGTCCATGTTGTACTTTCTGTAAAAAAGTCTTCCTTGTGGTTGAATGGAGCGGGAATTTCAGTGCCATACGCTTCAATATATTCCTGCGGTGTCATATTGTTGGGCTGTGCCGGAACACGGAAGGAAAATAAACCGAACACAAAAAGAAATAAGAATAAATTTTTCATTGAATAGCTCCTTTATGAGTGTTGAAAAAAGTCTTTTCGGATCACTTTAGAATTGTAATGATTTCCTTATAACATACAAGTATTACGTGCAATTAAATTATCGAATTATATTAACGGATGCAATGAAAAATGAGGGATGGGGAGTATTTTCTTTTTCCGGAATTGTTTACTGTGTAGTGTGATGAATTTATGTATTATTTAAGCTCAGAACGTATATGAAATTCGGAGCGTATACAAAAAAGGCTGCTTTTTTACAGCAGCCTTATTGAATATTCATAGATAAGATGGCACTATCTACTATGACGACATTTGTCGTTATTTAATCAGCAACATCTTTTTAGTTTCTACAAAGTTACCTGCACGTACAGTAAAGAAGTACGTTCCGCTTGAGACGAAATTACCTGCGTCGTTTGTACCATTCCATGATACCTCATAAAAACCTGTATTCTGATAATTATTAACGAGTTCGGCAATCTGCGCACCATTGATGTCATAAATAACAACTTTAACATCACTTGCTTCGGGTATCGAGTATCTGAAGTGAGTTGATGGATTAAAAGGGTTCGGGTAGTTATGAGTCAATTCAAATTTTTCCGGTGTGCCTGTCCCTAAGTCGGTTACATCTGCAGCGCCTGATAAATTTGCAGAGAACATACTTCTTCCATGCGTAGCAGCAAAGAGTCTGTTATCAGATGACCTGTAATCCAGATCATCTACAGAAACATTAGCCATGCCGCCAACATCCTGAAACCAGCTAGTGCCTCCGTTGGTTGTTGTGAAAACGCCAAGATCAGTTCCGACATAAATGGAGTTTGATTGGGTTGGATGAACGATCACACAATTAACCGGCAAATTCGGGAGGTTAGTTGATATGTTAGTCCAGCTTACACCATAATCAGTAGTTTTATATATTTTGCTGCTCGAAGTAAAACCGGAAAATGTAGCGTAAGCAACAGCCGGGTTTGAAGGATCGGTTGCAATTCTTGTAACATATGCATTCGGTAGTCCTGAATTTCTCAGATTCCAATTAGCGCCACCGTCAGTAGAGACCTGAACTCTTCCGTTAGTACAGCCAACGTAAATAACATTGGAGTTTCCTTTTGCGATAATTACTGTTGATATACGTGCGCCTTGTTGACCGCTTCCGTCGCCGGTGAGGTCACCGCTTATAGCAGACCAGTTAGCTGCACCGTTGGTTGTTCTCCAGACACGGTAAGTGCCGCCAACAATATTACTAGAATTATTCGGATCCATCGAGAATGGTGTAATGAACAAAGTTCTGTCGGTTGTTCCATCCCAAAAGTTCGGACCTGTGGGTATTCCATTCATCGCTTTGAAGAAGGTTGCCCCGGCATCTGTTGATTTGAAGAATGCAAAATTTATATACTCCATATAAATATTGTTCGGATTAACAAAATCCACTTCTGTAGCGCCGCCATCTCCGCCAAGTAATTCCGTCCAGTTGTGACTGCCGGTAGTTCCAAGTGTTCCGTTATCCTGCGTACCACCATAATATTTTGAACCGGACGGTGAAACTGCTCCATAATAAAATTGAGTTATGTATAATCCGTTATTGAGTGAAGTCCAGTTTTCACCTTTGTTAGTAGATTTCCACATACCACCATCATTTCCAAGATACATCATGTTTGAATTGGATGGAGAAAAAGCAATAGCATGCTGATCGGCATGAACATATTGAGGCGCGCCACCCTGTGGATACCAGTTTGTTTTTTGCGTCCAGTTAATTCCACCATTGGTAGATTTCCAGAAATCAATTCCACCTGCATAAACTATAGCTGCGTTATCCGGATCAACATAAATAATGTTATCGTACCAAGCCTGTGGAATAGCATAGTCACTTGAGCCTGAATAAGTTGGGCCTGGTATAGTTATAGAACTCCATGTGTTTCCCCAGTCGGTTGTTATTCCCATAGCACCTATTCCATACGTTGAAGCATTCATTATAGAAACATAAGCAACTGCCGGGTTGGATTTGGAAGTAGCTATTTCAATTCTGCCATAAGAAGCATGCCCGAGGTTCGGAGTAAAATTACTGCCGCCATCAGTGCTTCTGTAAACCGAAGCATTATCAAAAAGACCGAATGCTGCATAAATAGTTGGTGGAGAAGAATATGAAATTTCAACATCTGTACAGTGCACATCAGCTCCGCCTGTTCCAACCAGTACATCGGTGAATGTATTTCCTCCATCGTTAGATCTGAACAAGCCTTTTCTTGTTGCAGCCCATAGAGTGTTGGTAGTATTATCAATGATCAATTTATTCACATAATAAAAATTATTATTGTTAGTGGAAGCTAATCTTGACCAAGTAGCACCTGCATCGGTAGTTTTAAATATTCCTTCGCCTCTTATTGCATCAAGATTGAAAAAACCTTCGCCGGTACCGGCATAAATTACATTAGGATTAGTCGGGTCCATTACCATAGAACAAACCGCGAGATTTTCCATATGGTCTTTCAATGGAGCCCAACTAGCGCCCCCGTTTGTAGTTTTCCATACGCCGCCGCTTACAGCGCCAATGTAAACTATATCGGGGTTTGTGGGATGCACAACAACTGCACGAACTCTGCCGCCAATATTACCGGGGCCAAGCTGCGTCCAGGTTAATGCCGGTGCTTCAATTGGCAGGTTTTCGCGTTGAATGTGTTCCAACGCTTCCTGCCGCCATCCTTCAGGAATATATCCGAGTGGATATGCGCGTTGTTCAAAGTACCATTTTATAGCTTCTTTCGGATAGCCATAATTTGGCTTCTTATTTTTTTTCTGTTCGATACGCCACTCGCGGAAATCTTCAGTAGTCAGAACCCGTGTTTGATCTGTACTAAAGTAAAAGTAAGCCCCGCCAGCCAAAAGCCCGCTTAACAAAAAGTATAAAAGTCTGTTTTTCATTATTCTATCCTTTCTAGTTAATTAAATCCTGAATGAACCATCCATTCATCCGTTCAAAAAATATGTATGCTTTAAAAGTATCGCCTGCATTCTTATCAAGAAGTGTTTTGAACCTCCTGTTTTTTTCATTATCCGGCATATTGCCTTCATCATTAATATAGAAAAGAGGTGTTAACGTATAAGTTCTGCCTGCAGTTGCAAGACTTTGATAAGCTCCATCATCTTCTACCTGCGATATTAAAGCACGTATAGTGAAACCGTTGTCACCCTTCATTATATCCTGAATAGTGGCAGTAACTGTTGATCGGTTTATCGCAATATCCTGGGGCGGGGGTGGTATGTTTATCTGACCGCTGCTGCCTCCCTTGTTTTCAACCTGAGGCTGCGTGCAGCAGGAAAAAAAGTGGAATGATAGAAGCAGGACTGAAAAAGATATAAGTTTTTTCATACAGATTCCTTTTTGTTAATTTATAATGAACTTCTTAAAAAAAACTATTATTGTTAAATTGAAAAAAAGATATTCAAAAATTATTTACATGCCGCAAAAGACCAGTAGTACGGAATTATCGGACGAATTCATTAAAAAGTTTGCCGAACTTTCATTAAAACATATTTCCGTTAATCTATTTGAAGAATTAGTTGCTTTGTTTAACAAAGATTTATCGCTGCATCATTTTTCGAGAACTTCTGAATCAAATCTGCTGCGGATTCTTGGGAGTATGTATGACCTGTCATCTTTTTTAAGGGATTGTAAAAAATATCCGCACCATATCGAACTTCTCGTTGCAATTTCTGCTTACAGCAATTATTTGACAGACATACTTGTAAGAAATCCGGAGTATTTTTACTGGATAATAAATCCATCAGTAATTTCGTCTGAATATTATGAAGAAAAAACAAAGGAATCAACAAGTGACATAAAAGTATTTTTTAAAACAGCGTCTTCACGAATGAATGCCTTAAGATCACTCAAGCGAAAGGAAATACTTCGTATAGGCGTTAATGATATTGTTCACAAAGCACCACCCGAAATTATTACAAATGAACTTTCAGTACTGGCAAAAGAAATTACTTCGCTAGTGTTCGGCTTCTGCTACGAAGAAATTCTGAACAAGTACCGGATCAAATCTGTTCCAAGAAAATATTGCCTTCTCGCATTAGGAAAACTTGGCGGAGATGAGTTGAATTATAGTTCTGATATCGACCTGCTGCTGTTTTATGATAAAGATTCAAAGATAAATAAGAAGCATTACATTGAAATTTTGAACGAATCAGTTTTGCTCTTTATTGAACGAATGACATCTGTAACAGGCACCGGATTCTTATACAGGGTGGATTTCAGACTAAGACCTGACGGACGAAACTCTCCACTATGCAAACCGGTACACCAATACCTTAACTATTACGAAACACGCGGTGAAGATTGGGAGAGACAAATGCTGATCAAAAGCAGCTTTATTTGCGGAAATAAAAAACTCTATGATTCCTTCATTTCCTATCTGACACCGTTTATTTATCCTTCAGGCTTTTCAGCATCACCAACAGAACAAATCAGGAGACTAAAACAAAATATTGAGACACGATTGGGTGATGAAGAGAATATAAAACTCATCCCCGGGGGTATAAGAGATATTGAATTTTCAGTTCAGGCTCTGCAGTTATTAAACGGCGGCAGATTAAAATCAATCAGAACAACAAATACACTTGATGCAATTTCCAGATTACAATCGGAAAATTTGCTATCTGTAAATGAAGCTGCCGCGCTGACTGAAGCATATATTCTTTACAGGAAGATAGAGCATTTTCTTCAACTGATGAATGACCGGCAAACTCATACAATACCCGAAGACATTGAAATGCTTTTGAAACTCTCATCTTTTCTCGGGTACAAAAATCCTGAAAGCTTCAAAAAAGACCTGGCAGAAAAAAGAAAATCTGTATTAGAAACCTTTAACTCAATTATGGGAATTGAATCCGTTGAAGTGCTATCAGCCGGGAAGATGGTAAGGTTCAGCAATAAGACCAAAGCGTTAAGCAACCTCGAATACCTCAGAAAAGGTGTCGGTTTATTCGGCACAAAGCAGTTCGATAAAGAATCCATTGCTGCATTCAGTGAAATTGAACATGCTCTGTTTGAATATCTTTTAACCTCGCTCAACCCTGATCAAACCCTGCAAAACTTTGTGCGCATTATAAGCAATGCTAACTTCCCTTCTATCTGGTATCACGAATTCCGTGATAAAAAAATTTTTACATCGTTTTTGAGATTATGCGAGTTCTCTCAAAAATCTATTGATATGTTTGCTTCCGACAAAGATTTGCGGGAGGCGTTCCTCTCAAAAAAAGTATTTGAGAAACTAAATCCCAAAAGCCTCATACACTTCAGCTATAAAGAATTGGCATTCGTATTATCAGTTCAGTTTATTCTGGGGATGATAAGTCGTGAGAGAGTATCTTTATTGTTGAGTAACTATGTGAAGGAGATCATTAAGAATGAAGCATCTAATATTCTGGCTGAACTGCAAAATGATTCATTCTTTATTTCAGTTATGGGCAGCACCGGCAATAATGAGTTTACTTTTTCATCCGACATAGACCTGATTTTTGCAATTGATGATGAACACGTTAACGCCGAAACAGAAAAGCATTTTCAGCATTTTTTGAAAATACTTCGGGAAAAGTTTTCCGGCGTTGAAGTTGATTGCCGTCTCCGCCCGGAAGGTAAAAGCAGCCAACTTGTATGGAGTATAAAAAGTTATTTAAAATATTTCAATACCCGCGCAAGGATATGGGAAATACAAGCCTTCACAAAATCAGATTTGGTGGGCGGAAACAGGAAGATGTTTAATAAACTAATCTCTTCAATAGTAAAGAGAGTCAGAACAGTTTCAAGACCCTTCATAGTTTCGGAAATTCAACAGATGAGAAAGCAATTGTATCCAAAGGATGTTTCTGCACTGATGCAGGCAGTAAATCTGAAAAAAAGCGGCGGCGGGTTGACTGATATTGAATTTATTATTCAGTATATTTTACTTTGTAACCATCAATTATATAAAAAAGGAATGGGTAAATCGGTATCCAAATCTCTGGAAATATTTAAGGACATTCTGATTCCGGCAGATGTTTGCATCGAACTTAGTAACAATTACAGCTTTCTTAAAAATCTTGAAGTTACAAATCAGCTTATGTTCAACTCCGGTAATGCCGTTCTCCCGGTTAGTGAGGAAAAGCTAAACTCATTGATGAACTTTCTTGGTTTTAAATCCAGAGAGGAATTCAATAAGAAATTATCTTCCGTTATGAAATTTAATCTATCACAATACAGCAGGATAATCAGGTAGAAATGTTTTTAAATTTACTAAAGAGACACATTCACATCGCTGCAGGATTTCTGACATTCATAATTTACCTGTTCACACTTGCACCCTCTGTAATACAAATTGACCCGGGTGAACTTGCAGCAGTACAGGCAACACTTGGAATTGCACATCCTACTGGTTATCCGCTGTTTACGTTAGCGGGGTATTTATTTTCACAAATACCTTTACCATTTACTACAATTTATCATTTGAATCTGCTGGCGGCAATATGGTGCAGCGCAGGTATTGTGGTATTCGTTTATACAATAAAATTCATATTCGAAAATATAAATGAATTCGGAGCGCAATCAGCAAAACCAAAAGCCCCTAAAAAAATTAAGAAAAAAACAAAAGCAATTGCAACTGAAACAATACAGTTACCTCACAAATCTTTTGAGCCGCTTCATGTTTTGATCGCGGGGTTTGCAGGAGGACTTCTAATTGCGTTAAATAAAACTTACTGGTTCCAAAGCACGTCGGTGGAGGTTTATTCGCTGCATATCTTCCTTATGACACTCATAATTCTTTTCTTATTAAAGGCATACATTAGTAAGGATGAATTCACAGGATTTAATTTCAAACATCCGTGGATGATCTTTGCACTAATGCTGGCTTTAGGATTCACTAATCATATGACTACCTTGCTTGTGCTGCCGGGTGTGGCATATCTGTTCTTTAATAAATACGGGTTTAAGAAGGAAAGTTTTAAAAAGATTTTAAGGATGCAGGTCGTATTTGTACCTGTACTAACAGTTTTATATGCATATCTTCCATTGCGCGCGGCGCAAAGTCCGCTGTTGAACTGGGGAAACCCAATAGACCTTGAAAGATTTTTACGTCATGTATCCGGCAAGCAATACCAGGTATGGATTTTTTCTTCGATGGATGCCGCAAAGAAACAATTTGTTTATTTTATTGATTCGCTGACAACGGAATTTAGTTTTATTCTGATTTTATGTGCCATCGGAGTGATTTATCTTCTTCGTGAATTCAAAAAATTATTTGTTTTCCTCGGAATATGTTTCATCGCAACTGTTATCTATTCGATTAACTATGATATAAGTGATATTGATGCGTATTTTTTGTTAGCTTACCTGGCAATGTCGTTTTTTGCTGTCTTTGGTGTAATTGCCTTTGTTCAGTATATGAAAAAGCAGAAAATCAAAGAGGGAATTTCCTTTACAATTATATTTCTATTAATAATTCTTCACGCTTCAATCACATTTAAAAAAGTTGATCAAAGCAGCGTTTATTCATTTGAAGATTATACAAAAGAACTTATGAACAGCGTCCCGGAGAATGCTGTAATATTCAGTTACCAATGGGATTATTTTCTTTCCGCCTCATATTATTTTCAATTCGTTGAGAATTTCAGAAGGGATGTTGTTGTTGTTGATAAAGAATTATTAAGAAGATCTTGGTACTTTCATCAGCTTGAAACCTGCTACCCCGGGATATTTGATGGCATAAAAGCGGAAACTGAAATTTTCCTGCGAGCGCTTGAACCATTTGAACGGGATGAACCTTATGACGGCAATGTAATTGAAAGACATTTCAGACATCTGATGACACGGTTTGTTGAAACAAGTCTGGAAAGCCGGGAATTTTTTATTGCACCAGAAGTTGTTGAAAAAGAAATGCAAACCGGCGAACTTACTCTGCCGCAGGGTTATACAGTAGTTCCGGATATTTTTATGTTCAGAGTAGTTAAAGGTAATGAGTATGTTCCCGCACCTGACCCCGTTTTTAACATTCGCTTTCCGGAGTCAACAAATATTTATATTGAAAACCTTAAAAGATTTGTCGGAGCAATGCTTGTCAGGCGTGCCTTGTATGAACTGCAGCATGGAAAAAAAGAAAGATCAAAAGTGTACATAGATAAAATAATGAGTGATCTCCCGGGCTTTGAAATACCGCTGAGTGTGTGGGAGGCTCTTGAAAGATAGACAGTAAAAAATATGAAAGATCTAAACAGAGTTAACAGGAAATTTGTACTTAGTCCTTTACAGCTCGCAGCAGTTGGTCTTTCCTGCTTTCACTAAGCTCATTTTCAGTCATAAATGATTGCAATGTAACATCAACTTGCTGAATGAGATTGCGTTTATAATATTTAGGCGCATAGATTGAACCATCAATCATATAGATCCTGTTAGACGACTCATCATAAAACGTATAGTTAATAAACGGACCTCCCATACCTTTTATATTAAGTTCCCATAAACCCTGAGTGAGAATAGCATATCTGCCTTTAAAGTTCACCTCACTTGTAGTAAAGTAATCCTCAGCGATAAGAACATAACTTTGATCATCAGTAGTGCGGTAGTATTTTTCGGTGAGTCTGTTTCTTGCAGCTCTGATGGAATCAGCATTAAGAAATTCAGGAGAAGCGCCTTCAATCCAATGGACAAAAATCCATCGTTCCATATCTGTTCCCGGTGATCTTCTCAGCCAGACGAACTGATCCTCCGGTTTATTAAGTGCAAGTCTGAAATCAGCCTGAACATAGATCATCCAGCCATAATCTCGCAGAAGTTTCCCCTGAATATCTTTTTGTTCATAGCGTGAACTGTACAAGCTTTCATATAATCTTTGATCTGAAACTTTCTGATAAGCATAAAGGAGGTTATCCGAGTTTTTCAGAATCTTAAATTCAAGCTCCTGCATAGATGGCGCAGTTAAAACTGTAACTAACTGTTTCCTTGCCCATAGATCAGATTTAAAGACTGTAAAATCATTTTCTGCTTTTAACTTTTCTTTTAACGCTGAATCAACAACTGCATCAATAAACTGAGAAGTTAAAGAGTTTGAATTCATTGGGGCTGCAATAATGATGTTCTTGCGGTTTTTAAATCGTTCAAGCTGATCAACAGAAATTCTTTTAAGAGTAAACAACTTCTCGGGCTGGGGTGTGTAAATCAGCTTTTCGTAAGTTGATTCCAGAGCCATTCTCAGATCTTCATACTCAAGTGAATCAGCAACAACGTAAATTTCATCTTCAAGCCCCCGTGCCGGCTTTAAAGACGAGTCACAGGATACGAATAAGAACCCTGTTATTAAAATTATATTGATTAAAAAAAGCTTTTGCATTCCTACCTCGGTACGTTTGGCAAAATTAGTTGAAGTTGGGGCAGCATTAACGCATATAAGCCCCACATTGTTAAACCTATTGATATCGGGATAGTAAGATTATCATCAGCAAGTCCAAATGAAATATTTTCAACTATTGCACCTACTGCTGCGCCTATTATCCCGATCAGGTACTCAATGAACATCCCTTCTATCTTGGGGGTAAATAAAACTACAAGGCTTGCACTTATAAAGAAAGCTAAAGTTCCTTCAAAACTTTTAGCAAGGAATTTTCTTTTCCCGAATTTTCTTCCTATGAGAGCAGCCAACGAATCGCTTATAACCAATATTATAAATGCTGTTACAAAAATTACTTTTGGCAGAACGATAACACCAATTAAAGCTGAGAGAAGAACATAAGTAGCGCCGTTAAGATTTTTTTTTCGTTTATCCATTTCGTGCTCTCTGAGCAGGAATCCGAAAACCTTATAGAATAGATTGCCGATTGACTTCGAGTAATAACGGCTAATATCAATAATTAATGCAAGTATGGTAAGAACAGACAAAATTTCAATTGCGGTTGATCTCGGTATGAAGTAATAGATTATCGGTATGGAAAGTGAACAGAGATGAATAAGTTTTCGTACTAATTCATCTCTGTAATTTATAGTCCCACTATCAGTTGGAGTCATCTTTAGAAGTTAATTCCTGTTTTGTCCGTTGTTCCATTAGTTTCTTTACATGCTCAGGAATTTCGCCGGGATTCTCTTCTGCGGGTGAACCATTTTTCTTTACTGGGGTAAGTTCTTCACCTCTGATAATTGCATCAATTTCTGAAGCATCCAGAATTTCTCTTTCGAGAAGCTCTTTAGAAAGCTTGTGAAGGAGGTCTATGTTATCACGTAATATATTCTCAGCACGTTCCTGTGCTTTGGAAATTATTAACTTAACCTCTTCATCTATCTCAATGGCAGTTTTTTCGCTGTAATCACGGTGACTCTGAATTTCTCTTCCGAGAAAAATTTCTTCCTTTTTTGCACCATAGCTTAAAGGGCCGAGCTTTTCACTCATACCCCATTCGCAAACCATCTTTCTTGCAATGCTTGTGGCTTTCTCAATATCGTTTCCTGCACCTGTTGTAAAATGATCGAAAATTATTTTTTCGGCGGCACGACCACCTAATGCGTAGGTGATAATAGCTTCAAGATATTTTTTTGAATAAGTATGTTTTTCGTCAATCGGGAGATAGCTTGTAACACCTAATGCTCTTCCGCGGGGTATGATTGTAACTTTATGAACGGGATCTGCTTCCGGAATCATTCGCGCTACAAGCACATGACCAATTTCGTGGTAAGAAGTTGTCTTTTTCTCCTCATCCGAAATGATCATACTTTTACGTTCCATACCCATCATCACTTTATCTTTAGCTTCTTCAAAGTCAACCATTTCAACTTTCTTTTTATTCTTGCGTGCTGCAAGAAGCGCTGCTTCATTAACAAGATTTGCTAATTCAGCGCCAGCCAGACCGGGTGTGCCTTTAGCTAATACAGAAAGATCAACATTGTTGTCTAGTGGTATACTGCGTGTATGAACTTTCAAAATACCTTCTCGTCCTTTAACATCGGGTCTGTCAACTACAACCTGGCGGTCAAATCTTCCGGGTCGAAGCAAAGCGGGGTCGAGAACGTCCGGTCGGTTAGTTGCTGCAATAATTATTACGCCGCTGTTCTGTTCAAAACCATCCATTTCAACTAAAAGCTGATTTAACGTTTGTTCACGTTCATCGTGTCCGCCGCCTAGACCAGCACCGCGATGACGCCCTACTGCATCAATTTCATCTATAAAAATTATACAAGGTGCGTTCTTCTTTCCCTGCTCAAATAAATCACGGACACGGCTTGCGCCAACACCCACGAACATTTCAACAAAGTCGGCACCGCTTATAGAGAAGAAAGGAACACCGGCTTCACCGGCAACCGCACGTGCAAGCAAGGTTTTACCTGTTCCCGGAGGTCCCAGTAAAAGCACACCGCGTGGAATCTTACCGCCAAGTTTCTGGAACTTTGAGGGTTCTTTAAGAAATTCTATAATTTCGTGTAATTCAAGTTTGGCTTCGTCCGCACCGGCAACATCTTTAAAGGTAATACGGGTTCCGGCAGGAGTAATAAGTTTCGCTTTGCTTTTTCCAAAAGAGAAAATTCCTCTGGAACCGCCGCCAGCGCCCTGCATTCTTCTGAGAATAATTATCCAAACGGCAATTATAAGAATCCATGGAAGGAAACCAATAAGAATATTTAGCCATTCGCCGGATTGTTTTTCGAAGGAGTAATCAATTCCCTTTTCTCTCCAAATAGTTTCCTGATCTTTAATCATTGGTTCAGGAATATAGACAGATATCTCGCGGGTAGTGATCTCCCTGCCTCTGATGGTAAAGGTTTTAGGTGCAGTAAGTTCAGCTTTGAAATAATAATCATTAATATCTGCTTTTACCACCGTAGCCTTCGCAATCAGATTTTCAGAAAGAATGTATTCATAGTCTCCGTATGGTATTTCAGTATAATCTGCACTACCGGTTTTGAATACCTGCATTACTATCACTGCTGCAACAATTACAGCACCCCATCCAAATACAAGCCGGATCACCTTTGTCCAGTCAAAATTATCATCAGGGCGGTTAGGACCCTCTCCGCCTCCTTTTTGACCCTTATTGTTATTTTTATTTTTGTTATTGTTTTCAGAAGACATATTAAAAATCAAAAAAGTTTTTTTCAATTTATTATACTCCATCATTCACTTAATACATAAATAGACCTCAGATTACGAAACTTTTGAGCATAGTCAAGTCCATAACCTATAACAAATTTACTTGGAATATCGAAGCCAATATAATCAATTTTGATATTATATCTAAGACTATTAGGCTTAACCAGTAGTGAAACAACCTTCATACTCGAAGGATGGTGCTCTTTCATCAACTCTTCCATAAAACGGATTGACAATCCCGAATCCACAATATCTTCAACAATAATTATGTCCCTTGCGTTCACATCACAATTGAGCTCTTTAAGCAGGGTTACCTGCCCGGAGGAGATTTTTTCATCCCCATAACTTGACAATTTGAAGAAATCAACTTCACAGTCTACGGTAATATGTTTTATTAAATCGGAAAGAAAAATAAACGCACCATTCAGAATACCGATAAACACCGGGGTTTTGCCGGTATAATCGGATGAGATTTCCTCTCCAAGCTCTTTAACTCGCGTCTGAATTGTATGCTCGTCAAGAAGCGGGATAAAAACTTCGTTACCAACAATTATTTTATTTGCAGGTGCATTGCTTAACTGAGACATAAACGATAAATCCTTTTAGTTTCAGTTGTAACTTTAAAGCGGTCGTCAATGCGCAATCCAACAACCCACACGACTTTATCATCATTAATAAGCACAAGCTGATTTCTTTTTATTATTGATGATATTTTCTTTTCGGTAAGGAAGTCGGAGACTTTTTTTGATCCTTTCATACCCAAAGGATAGAAACGATCACCCGGTTTCCATCTTCTTATCCAAAACGTATCAGAAAGATTATCAGCACTGATGATTTCCTCGTTACGTTTTTTTTTCAAACTTTGGTTGTAAGATGAAATATTCTTTATTGATATTTTTTTATTATCAACCAGAAGGCTTTTGCCGGGCTTTAATTTGTAACTGCCGGTCATTTCGTCCGGGAAAATATTTTTACCGATAAAAATCCTATCCCGTTCTCGTACGGCAGTTAATTCTTTACTGAGTTTAATTTGCTTTCCGGATTGCACATTTAACAAAGAAACTATTCTTTTTATTTCGTCAGATGATGTTTGAAAGATAAAATATTTATCAATAGCAGTTTTAAGTATTTCGCCGTAAAGCTCTTCATCAAGTAGAAGCAGCTTTTCAACATTTACAAAGAGCTGACCACCGTTGTCAGAAATAATCTCTTTGCTTAATTCAGGAATTTTCTTTTTAATAAATTCATTTGCTGCTCTTACTACCGATGCGGTTTTAAGAACAGACCTGTCAAGTGAAGGATTAAGCTCCGTTTTCAGCAAGGGAATAACTTCATTTCTCAAAAAATTCCGTTCATAAACGATTGATGTATTGCTCGGATCAATACGAAACGGAATTTTATTTTTATTCAGATAATTTATGATCTCCTCTTTCTCAAGAACTAATACCGGTCTTATAATATTTCCGCGTTTAAGCGGGATCCCCGAAAGCCCCCGCAAGCCTGCGCCTTTGATGAGATTCAGCAAAACTGTTTCCGTGTTATCATTAAGATTATGACCTGTTGCAATTTTATTATATCCATACTTTTTTGCGATACGTTCAAGTTCAATATAACGAAGGGTTCTGCCGGCTATTTCAACTGAAAGCTTGTTTTTCTTTGCATAATTATTAACTCTTTTGCGGGCATTGAAAAATTTTATTTTTAAATCAGCACATATCTCTTTACAGAATTTTTCATCCTCATTGGCTTCGTTACCCCTGAGCATATGATTCAGATGAAAGGCAGCGATGGTAATATTAAACCTTTTTTTATACTTAATCAGAAAGTGAAGCAGAAAAACCGAATCAGGACCTCCGCTCAGCGCAATAAGAATATTGTCCTTCTTTTCGATAAGCCGGTTCTCATCAATGAACCGTATTACTTTTTGTTCTGTCTGCTTCATTCCGTTTAAGATGATAATTCAGATGAATCTTCTTTTGCTTCCATAATGCGCTCAACATATTTTCCAAGCACATCAAACTCGAGATTAACGACATGACCTGGTTTGTAATATGAAAATACTGTTTCATTCCAGGTGTGAGGTATAATACCAACCGAGAACTTATTCCCTTCAAGCTGTGCGACAGTCATGCTCACGCCATCGATAGCAACTGAGCCCACATAAATAAGATATTTTATGAATTCATTTGGATAAGAGATGGTCATAAAATGACTGTTAGTCAATTCCTTTACTTCTTCAACAATACCTGTAGTATCCACATGCCCGAGGACAAAGTGCCCGCCAAGTCTTGCATCAGCTTTAAGCGGTCTTTCAAGATTAACCTTTCCGCCGACCTCGAGCCTGCCAAGGTTTGTTTTTTTAAGAGTTTCTTCGATTGTGTCAACCGAAAATTTATTTCCATCAATTTTCACAACAGTAAGACAGCATCCGTTTACACTTACGCTTGAACCAACCTGTATATCTTCCATTACAATTTTAGCGCTGAAGGTTAGCCGGAAACCGAGTCCGGTGGCTTCTTTTTTCTCAAGGGTTCCTTTTTCTTCAACCAATCCTGTAAACATTATAATTTCCCTTCTAACTTTATTTTATTAACAATATAAAATTATAAAATTCACGAACATTTATGCGGTCGAAATTAACGGACAAGTTCCAAAAGCACATCATCCCCGACTTTTTCAACATTCCTGATTTTCAGCTTAACAGCCCTGCGTATGTTATTTATACCCAGACCGGAGAAGACCGGCAAACCGTCGCCGAGTATTTTGGGAGCTGTAAAGCAAAGAATATCATCAAATAAATTTTCTGAAAGAAATGAAGAGAAAACTGCATTGCCTCCTTCAACCAGTACGGAAGTTATGTTAACCCGTGCGAGTTCTTTAAGCGCGGCTTTAAGGTTAATTTTCCCATCGTTGTTTTCCCTGACGAATATTATCTCTGCACCTTTGGCTAAGAGTTTATTGAGCTTTCGTTTTTTACTCATGCTGTTCTTAGAGGTAAGCACTATAAGATTATGGTCACTGTTATATAAAAAGATTTTATGATTCAGTTTAAGCTTAAGATTAGTATCAAGTATCACACGTTTCGGATTTCTTCCTTCCGCTAATCTTAGTGTAAGTACGGGATCATCATTCTCTACTGTTCCGCCGCCTATAAGCACAGCATCATATTTTGATCTGAGAATATGAACATGTTTTCGTGCGCCGGATGATGTAATCCATTTGGATTTATAATTAACGTCTGCAATTTTTCCATCAAGAGTTTGTGCAATTTTTAGTGTTACGTAAGGACTTTTTTTAGTAATGAACTTGAAGAAAAATTTATTTAGTTCGGTACATTCATCTTCAAGAAGCCCGACCTTAACTTCAATGCCTGCTGATTTAAGTGTCTTAATTCCATTACCGCTGACGAGCGGGTTTACATCGAGTGTTCCGACAACAACGCGCTTAATTTTGTTTTCGATTATCTTATCAACACAGGGTGGGGTCTTGCCGTGATGGCTGCAGGGTTCGAGGTTCACATACATTGTTGAACCTTCAACATTTTCTTTGCAGGAATTTAGCGCATTTATTTCTGCATGATTTTCACCATACTTAGAATGATAACCGGCACCGATTATACGATCATTTTTAACTATTAAACACCCCACCAAAGGATTCGGACTTACCCTTCCACTCCCCTTTTTTGCAATTTCAATTGCAAGTTTTATGTATGATTCATCTGTCAAAATTATTCATACAGAATTTATTTTATGGATAAAATTTCGAACTCAAGCAGTCCCGCAGGCGCTTTTACTTTAACCATTTCGCCAACTTTCCTGCCCATAAGTCCCTGTCCAACCGGGGATGTGATTGAAATTTTGCCGGACTGGAAGTCTGCCTCTTCAGGCGAAACCAGAGTATATTCAATAACTTTTGAAGTTTTTAAATTCTTAATTGAAACAGTGGAAAGAATATGGATTTTATCGTCGGGGAACTGTGCCGGGTCAATTATCCTTGCACGAGCGAGAATATTTTCCAGCTTGTTAATTCTGAGCTCAAAAAGCCCCTGCTCTTCTTTAGCAGCGTCATACTCGGCATTTTCGGAAAGATCGCCATGCGCACGGGCTTCGGCTATCTTTTGAGCCATATCTTTCCTGCCGTTGGTTTTAAGCTCGAGCAGATCTTTTTCAAGCTCAACAAGCCGTTCACGCGTCAAATAAACAAAATTTAAATCTGCCATATTTTTCAGATGTTTGTTAATAAATATGTTTTAAAAAAAATTGCCACCGTCACAAAGTATGGGTGACAGTGGCAGTGCCAAATTAAAAAATTACTTCTTACTTGTCAAGGAGTTAGTGAACTTAATATAATATTTTGAGTTAACTCTTTAGAAATATCAGTAATTAATTCATTAAATAATCATTAATCAATAGACTTCATCATGCGTTCCAATCGCCAATAATAAAATATCGTCTTCTTCATCGGAATCATTTTTTACGAATTCAAAGATCAATCTTAAATCATAGCCAAAATTACAAGCCCAGGCTCCAAACAGTTTACCTTTTAATTTATGCGTTCCAATTTGCGGGCCGAATGGATTTTCAGTAAGTAACCTAAGCGTTTTTTCAATATCTTCTCTTACTGCCGGATTTTTATTTATAGTTCGTTTTATAGCCCTTGCGAACGTTTTAGTCCAGATTAAATCCCTCATTCCGAAATGTCTTTCAGAAGATCATCAACACTTCCCTTTTTTATTTTACCCATGTCATATTCTTCTCTTGCATCTTTAATAGTACTTGCAAGAATTTCTCTTTTACGTTCTATCAGCCTCTTTTTTAAAATATTAATCAGATCTTCCTGCTGATTCTCCGGAAGAGATTCAATAATATCTAATGCTTCCTGCAAAGTTTTTACATTTGAAAATGAATCCGATCCCATTTTTTATATTTCCTTCATTTTTTTTAATTGAACTTCATTTAATGCTGCTGCAAATTTATACAGCTTAAAGTAGAAAATAATCATAACACACACAAATGCAATTTATGCGGCAAACACCCGGATATTGTCTAATCATTATAATTTCATCATCTCATCAAAACCATCTTTCGCATTTTACTGAAATTACCGGAGCGTAATTTATAGAAGTAAACACCCGAGCTTAAGTTCAGACTGCTCATATCAAAATCAACGCTATGAGGACCGGCAGCTTTGTATTCGTCAACTAAAGTAGTTATTTCATTCCCGAGCACATCGAAAATTTTTATTTCTACATGATCCGGGTAACCTATCGAATATTTTATTGTTGTGCCGGGGTTGAACGGATTGGGGTAATTCTGTTCAAGTTTGTATGATAAAAGATGATTAACATTATCCGAATCAGGGGTGATTACCAGTTCCTTAAGTATAAAACTCCCGGGATCAAATATTAATTGCGTCGGCTGTTTGTCAATTACAAAACTGAACTGCTGATTTTGCTGATTGTTAAACACGGTAATGGTTGTGTCACCGCCCGGATAGTTAACTTTTAACTGGACCGGCATAGTAAAAAAAGGCGGATTACTGTTTATAAGCTGATTAACCGAAACATTTATTTCAAAAAGATTATTCCCCAGTGAATTATATCCCCAGATAACATTATACCGCGGGTAGTTAACACCATATATCCATTGCTGGAAGAAGCAGCCAAAATCCAAACCTGTAACACTTTCAGCAATTGCCTGGAAATCTTCCGTTACTGCGACACCGTATGATACTGAAGGATGCCAGGCATAAGTTCTCAATACATTAAAGAATGTAGAATCGCCAACTATACCTCTTAGCATATGCAAAACAATTGCAGCTTTGGCATAAGTCCGGTTATAATTAAAAATGTTCCAGACATCGCTGATATCATGAACGTAAATAGAACCAACCGCGTTACGTGCGGCATTCATCAGATTATTTATCCTTTGATAATATCCTGCAGTTCCGTTAACGGCTTCAAAGTAAAGCGCTTCCGAATAAGTTGCGAAACCCTCATTAAGCCAGATGTT
This sequence comes from Ignavibacteria bacterium, assembly GCA_037447335.1. Taxonomy (GTDB): domain Bacteria; phylum Bacteroidota; class Ignavibacteria; order Ignavibacteriales; family Ignavibacteriaceae; genus JBBIGV01. The sequence continues at coordinate 32,582 of JBBIGV010000020.1, forward strand.
GTGCCAGTCTTTACATGTAATCATATCACCAAACCACTGATGTGCAAGCTCGTGAGCAATAATACCATCGCCGAATGAGCCCATCGAAGAAACAGTTTGATGTTCCATTCCTCCGCCCCATCCGAATTCTGCATGCCCGTATTTTTCAAGTATGAAAGGATATTCACCAAATCTTTCGGCAAATATGTGAAGCATCGGAACGGTTTTATTCAATTGTGGAATCAGCGTGTTCAGATTTTCAGGATAAATGTAATGAATTACCGGCATCGAATCGGTTGGACTATAATGATAAAACTGTTCATACTCAGCATAACCGGCTATTGCCAGCGAAATGAGATACTGCGCAATGGGATAATGGTTTTTCCATTTATGAGTTTTTGTGCCGTTGCCGTTATTAATTACATCCGTAAGAATTCCATTTGAAACAACTTTCAAATCGCTTTGAATAGTTACCCATACATCGGAGGAATCGGCTTTATCGCCGGGGGTGTCTTTACAGGGCCACCAGTCACTTGCACCGTAAGGCTGACTAAGAGTCCAGATTGCCGGCTGCCCGTTATGCGTTCCAAAAGCAAAGCTGCCGAAACCACTTGATGAGGGAGTTCCTTTGTAATAGATTTTAACCGACAGCTCCTCACCAACTACATATGGGCGATCGGTAATAATATTAATTTTTGCACCCGTATGTGTAAACGACAATGGAACGCTGCCAAGCATTACAGAATCTACTGTAAAGCTGTTTTTTAAGTCAATAAAAAAACCGGTAAGTGCAGGCACTTCACTTGTCAGGTTAATAGTTACAGAGCCTTGAATGGTTTGGTTTTGATATGAGATTGTGAGATCAAGCTTATAGTATGTTACATCAATACTTTCATCGCCGGGGTAGTGAACCTGCCCGGCTTTATGCATCCTTGCATGTCTTTGAACTTCATTAAGCCAGTGTTCTTTATCAAATTCCTGTGCATTAGATGAAAGGAAAAATCCTGTAACCACTATGATGAAGAAAATATTTTTCATTTTCTTCCCCTTCTGATTATTTCTAAAAGAATATTAACTACGTGTTAAACATAATGAATTAGGAAGGAAAATTCATTATTGTAAAAGAGTAGAAAATTTTTGCCTGATAAAAACAAAGCCGTAATAAATTCTATAAGCAATTATAACAGTTAACAAAGTAGTCTTGCTTAAAAGTAAAGGGCAGCCTCTCGACTGCCCTTATAATCCCCTTAATTTATCGGATCACTTTATTTTTCAAGATCCCCAACAACAATCCCCGGTATCTGAAGCCCCAATTTTTATCTCCCCTGAATTAACAGATTCCCCTGTTCTATTCAGGCTTTCCCCTGCCCTTTAGGAATATCTATTCGATACGAAGAACACAATCTACCGGGCAGACTGCAACACATTGAGGTTCGTCATGCTGACCTTCGCACTCTGTGCATTTGTCGGGTACTATATAAAAGAATTCATTTGAATAAAATCCTGTTGCACCAGAAGGAGCGGCAGCTCCCTCACCATAAGTCTGTCCATTCAATTCCCATTCGTGACCGCCTTCATATATAGCTTCATTGAGGCATTCCGGTTCACACGCGGCGCAATTGATGCAATCTTCAGTTATTCTGTATGCCATTATGGTCTCCTTTTCAGTATGAATTGGGTTATCAGTATTTTAAAAACTGTATAGATATTTACAGATATTATGCCATCTGAATTACACAGCGTGAAGGGTTAAAAATGTAGCTTAATACTTAAAAAAGGCAGGATTTTTATTGATGAAGTTATACTAACAGCACCGGATTTTTCAGTTGCGGGAAATTCGGTGTGGATTTTCTCAGGTTTGATTTTAATTTTTTAAAAGAAAAAAGCTGACTAAAAAATCCTGTTATCAAGCTGATAAGTACCTTATCTGATTTTAGTCAGCTTTTTTAGAGCATCAGTTAACGCCCTAAGCCATCAAGGTAATCTTTTCTTTTAAGTAATGTTTCCTTGTCTTCAACGTGGTTAGGGTCGGGCAAACAACAATCAACCGGGCAAACAGCCGCACATTGTGGTTCATCGTGAAAGCCGACACATTCTGTACATTTATCCGGGACGATATAGAAAAAGTCATTAGAATAAAATCCGGTGGCTCCGGAAGGTGCGGCATCGCCTTGTCCGTATGTTTTGCCCGCTAATTCCCAGCTTACTCCACCCTCGTAAATTGCTGTATTGGGGCATTCCGGTTCACAGGCGCCGCAGTTTATGCACTCCTCTGTTATATATATTGCCATTTTTAATATCTCCTATTTGCTGAATTATGGTGATTATAAGAAATAAACGTTTATTTCACTAAAAAAATTCCTTTATCTGAGGCTAAAATTAAAAACTGCGGGATAAACATCAAATTATTAAAAAAATATTATTTGTTGAATTTTTCACCAGCTTCCGCTTGAACCGCCGCCTCCAAAAGAACCGCCTCCACCGCTAAAACCACCGCCGGAAGAACCGCTTGACCATCCGCCCGAATATCCACCACCTCCGTAGTAAGTTGAACCACCGGTTCTCTTCGCCCAGGGAATTACATTAACGATGATCATTAAAGCAATGAAAAGGATAAGGAAAACCCAGAAATCATCAATAGAATTAAAATCATCTCCGGGCGCCGCAGTATATTCCCCTGCGCTTGCGGCAATTATTGCATTTATACCTGCCTGTACACCGGCAAAGTAATTACCGCTTTTGAAGTGCGGGGTTATTTCATTCCTGATAATTGAGCTTGTGAGAGCATCGGGTAAAGCGCCTTCTAATCCATATCCAACTTCAATCCTCAGCTTTCGATCTTCAATTGCAATTAGCAGCAGAACCCCGTTATTATTTTTTGCAGTTCCGATCTTATTTCGTGATGCAATTTCATAGGCAAGTTCTTCAACCGGGTAGCCTTCGAGTGATTTTATGATGAGAAGAACAAGCTGATTTGATGTGCTATCCTCAAAAGTTTTTAATTGTGAATTGATTTGATCGATTTGCTGAGATGTGAGTGTTCCCGTCAGGTCTGTAGCCCACTGTTTTAGTTCAGGTATGTTAGGCTGTGCAAAACCGGCAGCAGCAATAATTACCGGCAGTAAAAGAATCCTGATTTTCATTTAGAATTAAAACTTAACCTCAGGCGGTGTTTCAGTTCCGGGCGCCGACCTGAAATATTCTTTTTCGGGAAATCCGAATATACCCGCAAATATAGAATTGGGAAATCTTTTTATAGTAGTATTATACGACTGAACCGTTTCATTGAATTTTCTTCGCTCAACAGAAATCCTGTTTTCAGTTCCTTCAAGCTGTGCCTGAAGCTGAAGAAAATTTTCATTGGCTTTCAGGTTGGGATAATTTTCAACTGTAACCAGAAGCCTCGACAAGGCAGAACTTAAGTCACCCTGCAATTGCTGAAATTTCTGGAAAGCCTGCGGGTCATTCAGCACTTCAGGTGTAACGTTGAATTGCCCTACTCTTGCCCTTGCTTCAGTAACATCTGTAAGCACACCGCGTTCAAAATCCGCAACACCTTTAACAGTGTTAACAAGGTTCGGGATGAGGTCTGCTCTTCTTTGGTATTGATTTTCGACCTGGCTCCAGCTTTGGGTAACGGTTTCATTCAAAGTAACCAGGTTATTGTACGCCCCAATACCCCACATTACAAGGAGTACTACAAAAAGTACTAAACCGCCCGCAATCACCAGTCCAACAATTGTCCCTTTTTTCATTAATCCTCCTGTTAGGTTTCGAAGCGAAACTGAGTTAGTGGGTGTAAATCCTGATTGCCAAAATAAACATTTTTTTATATAGAATGGAAGAGTACGGGGAGATATATTTTTTTACAGTAGAAAAGCGGAGGTTGCCATAAAGGCAGCCTCCACATTGCTGGCATCAGCCGCCATAGTTCAAAATGAACGTCTGAATCTCAAGAAGCAAAGTAAGCAGCAGCTCAATTGAAAGGGAGAACAGATCGGTAATAGTGGTGATTGTCCAGCCCGTTAAATTCAATATAAGCTTAAGCAGCGGAAGCAATACAGCCGCGCCAATTAAAAGTAGTCCGATCACCATTGCATTAAATGCAAGGAAAGCAACAGCGGCAACTATGTATTTGGCGACAGTTGCGCCAAGCCAAATAGCCAGAGCAACAGCAAGTATTTTGATGCCGGTTTTAAGCCAGTCTTTAGGAGAGGAAGTTTCACCGCTTTCGGATTTTAATGCAAACTCCATTTCGGTGCCGTTTATTATTAAAACCGCGCCGCTGTTATCAGTAAACTTTATTGAAGGATAAATACCTTTCATACCCCATATAATATTGACTGATCGGTTACTGTTCAGATCTCTGACCAGTAAATGCCTGTAAGAAGCTGCATCATTATCGGAAAAAGATAACCCCAGTAGTTTTGATGATCTGCCGGACTGGTATTCAATAACAAACTCTTTGCCGGGGTTATCATAAAGCTGCTGCATCTGCTGAAATTGTTTGCTAACATCTGCAGCAATAGTTTGTTCATCGCCGGTAAGTGATAAATCCGCATCCGGTAATTTTTCAGTTTCTGTTGAAAGACTTTCCTTGCAGCCCGGTATGAATGGTATTGCTGAGATCACTGCAAGAGAAGAGAGAAATTTTCTTCTGTCAATAGCTGAAGATTTTTGTTCCATTGCCTGCCCCGTTTGAAATGATATTAAAAATAATTACGCTGGAAAATAATACACGTTGTTTACAAAATCCACTGGCGGTTAAAATCCACCTTTGTTTGAAACGCCTGCGAACCAATGCGGAAACAAGGCGCTCCTTGTGCTTTCTGATCTCACACTTGATTTTATAAGCAGGGGCTGACCAAAATGTAGCACAGATTACTAATCTGTGCTACGATGAATTTGAATTTAATCTGAAATCAGACATATAAATTCAGAGTTGTTTGCAAAATTTACTTTTTGGTCAGCCCCTGCTTACGCTTCATTCAAATTAAAAACCTTCATGCTTTGCGCAAGGCGAAATAGATAAGTTATCATAAAAAAAGCTGCGCAAATTTCTTCACGCAGCTTTTATTGTTAGAAAGGTAATCCGGTCATTCGTCTTTTTTCTGATCTTTGCCTGAACAGCAGCCTTTGGGCTTTTCTTTATGTATTTCCTTTAACTTAGCCTCAGATTTTGTTTCTGCTGTGGTTGACGTTGTCTCACCTGTCGCAGTTACTTCTGTTAATGCACCTGCCGATTCAATCGGAGCGCCGCCGGGTAAGGTTTTGGTTTCAGGCACCGCACAAAAATCAACTTTCTTTTTTACTTCTGTTTTTTCTTTGGTTTCCTGACTCTGCGCATAAGCAGTGAACGATAATCCTGCTGTTACCAGGATTGCAAATAAGAATAATTTCATAATTCATCTCTCCTATTATTCATTTTTCTTTTTGATTGATTTACCATCCTCGCTTAATCTTGAAGCATATTTTTCAGGATCGGCTTTGAATTTTCTCAGGCAGCTGTTGCAGCAGAGAGCATACACTTTGCCGTTGTATTCATAAGTGATGTTTTCATCAACCTCTTCTCTTGAAACCGGACAAATCGTATTGAATGGTTTGCCTTCTTCAACTACAACCGTGCCTTCATCCTTTTTTACAGGTTGTTCTTCGGATTGTGCGTTAAGCTGAATTGTAAGCATTAATCCGAATACTAAAGCGAACAATGCAAGTTTCTTCATTTGTGTTCCTTTCGTTTGTTAATGATTAAATTATTTCCAATTCTTTTTTCTCCAGCCAGCCGACTTTCCCATCGGGTAATCTGATCCGGAACCAGTTTTCCACTTTATCTTCAACTGTTACTTTTAACCCTTCGTGAATTACAAACGCATCGTTGCTGCGAATATCGGGCGACAGCTTAACTGTTACAGCAGGCTGAATAATTATTCCATTGCTGATCTTCGTTTCACGCATGTATTTTACGCCGCTTATTACAACCAGTGCAATCAGGATTACTGTGAAACCAAGAGCTGTATAAAATGAATATCGCTGCAGAATCAATTTTCTGCCGACAAGATATAAACCTAAACTCAATAATAAAAGGATAAAAATAAAATATGATAAATAAACCCAGCCATTAAGTGAATTCAGAGCAAGCAGGCTCTCCCACCAATTAAAAATGAAAAAAGACGGCAGCGGTTCGGGCTTATCTCGTGTTTGGGCATTTGCAAAAGCAAGATTGTGTTTAATATCTTCATCACCCGGCGATAGTTTTAAAGCACGCTCGTAATTAAGTATTGCATAACCAATATTCCCCTCGCGAAAATAAGCGTTGCCCAAATTGAAGTATAAAGCAGCGCTTTCGTAGCCGTCTTCGATTATTTTGTTATACGAAGCAATTGCGTTTTCAAATTCGCCGCTTTGGTAAAACCTGTTGCCTTCTTCAAATATCTGATCATAATCTTTTGAAAAGACAAAACCCGATTTTAGCAGAATAAAAAATATTAAAACGATAATGCTTTTATAATTATAGTTAAACATTCTTCTTCCCATCAAGAACACGCTCAATATCAATTATTACATTTGTAAGTTCATCGTACATCGGCGGCATGTCTTCTTTTCCGGCGCCCGGTGCAAATCGAATGAATTCGCATTTCTCAATATTCTTACTTAATCTTTCAACAATGCTGTTTTCAACTTTTCGTTTGTTGAGTTCATCAACAGCACGATCAAGTGTAAATTCCGATTTGGGTATGCTAAGTTTATCTTCAAGATAACCGAAAAGTGCAGCCGATATCTCTGTATAGAATTGCTGGTAATTGTTCTCTTCCATTAATTTCTTCGCAAGTTTCAACCTTGATTTAGCAATCTTTTCTGCTTTACGATATTTTAAAGATTGTATATCAGCAGAAAGTTTTTCATCTCTTCTTTTCCAGGCAATCAATCCAATAAACGCAAGCAGAGGCAGTCCGACGGCAGTCCAGAATCCAATGCTGTGAAGAACTATTTCACCTTTTTTATTGAAAGAGCCGGATGCAGTTTTGATGAATCGAATATCTTCACCAAGCTGACGTATGCCTTCTCTTCTGAAATCAGCAAACTCAGAATCAGTTTTTCGTTCGCCCTGACTAACATTTAAAGTATATTCAGGTGTGGTTAACGTGACATACTGATTTCGTGCAGGATTATAAAATGAAAATTCCACAGACGGAATAATCTTTTTACCTGCTGCACGCGGTACGATAAGATATTCAAAAGTTTTCTTGCCTGAAACTCTTCCGCTTCTTGAAATTTGCTCATCAACTTTCGGATCATATTTGTCAAAGCCCGGCGGAATATTTACTTCCGGTATATCGAGCAGTTTAATATTACCTGTTCCGGAAATTTCAATTTTAAGTGAAACCGGTTCATCAGTTTTAACTTCCTGACTGCCGACAGATGATGAAATGGAAAATTCTCCTACAGCGTTTTTAAATGACTGCGGTCGGTTGGCTTCAGGAGGAGGAAGAACATTTACACGTAAGGTATTCGAACGTGCATTGAACTCAATAGTCTCATATCTGCCGAAAGGATCACCAAAGAAATCATCGAACAAACTCTGGCTTCTTCTTTTCTTCTGAATCTGAATAGGGACTTTTAATTCGAACGGGGTAACAGAAAGTTCGCCTGTTTGCGAAGGGAACAGCGCAACTCTTTTTAACACGCCAACGCGATATTGTTTTCCGTCAACTACCTCCGTTGAGAACATGATATTGCTTGAAGTTTCAAGTTCTTCAACCCAGAATCCCTGGTATTTAGGCAGCTTTGAGATTGACATTGAAGATGCAATGTTCAGTCTTATATAAAGTTTGTAGGTTACAGTAACCTGCTCACCCATAACCACCCGCTGCTTATCAGCACTTGCCCTTATGAAAAGATTCTGAGCAATCTCCTCATTTGAAACTGAAGCATCATCATCTCTTTTTTGCTGCTGTGGAGATGAAGCAGTCACTTCAAGCTGTATCGGGCTTGTAGTAAATTTCTGCCCATCAAACTCAATTGAAGCACTGCCAATTGTAAACTTGCCAATGGACCTCGGCTGCAGAATAAATGAATATGTTCTTGATGCAGAGAGCACACCATTAATTATCTGCATACTTGTGGACTGATTAGGACCGGAAAGAGTTAAAAAATTACTGAAGTCAGGCGGATTGAAGTTACGAAGTGCATTCACATCTTTACCGGAGAAAGTGAATGAAACTTCGAAGCGGTCATTCACACCAACTTTATTGTTATTAACAGATGCAGTAAAAGACTGCGCAAATACCGTTAGTTGGATGACATTCCAGATAAGAAAGAATAATTTCATTTTAATAATAAGTTTCAATTTAATATCTCCATCAAATTGAACGTCTGCTTCTTCCTGCACTTAAACATGAACTTTTTCACCAGTCCTTATCAGTCTTAACCGGCTGACCCGGTTTTTTTCTCAATTCTTTCTGAAGATCTTTTTCGTTGTGCTTTATTGCATCGAGAATTCTCTCTGCCTGCTCTTTGGACATCTGATTTTTATCAGGCTGCTTCAGGTTATCCTGCTGCGACTGATTATCCTGCGGCTGATTTTGCTGAACCTGATTTTGATTATCATTCTGCTGATCCTGATTTTGATTTTGATTCTGATCCTGCTGATCATTTTGATCCTGGTTATCCTGCTGCTGATTCTGCTCCTGCGGTTGTTCATCCTGGTTGTTCAGCAGTGAAAGTGCATAGGATAGATTGTATTTTGTTTCCCTGTCATCCGGATTAAGCTTTAATGCACTTTTGTATGATTCAATACTCTCTTTGATCTTTTGAGATTTTAAAAGTGAATTGCCGATGTTATGATGAACCTTAGCTTTAAGATTATTATCACCGGTTTGAGTTAACGCTGATTTATAAGCATTTATCGCTTCATCATATCTTCCCTGTTTATAATAAGCATCGCCGAGATTAAAATTTGCTTCAAAGCTTTCGGGTTTGGTTTCGATTCCTTTTTTAAAGTTTACTTCGGCTTCAGCAAAGTTATCTTTTTTATAGAGATTTACCCCTTCATTCACAAGGGAACGAAGACTTTGAGCATTTATGTTAAGCAGCAAAAGCAAAGTAAATCCGACAGTGGTGAATATCGTTTTTATATTAATTCTCATTGTTTAATCCGAGTCTTCTTGTTAATCTTTCAAACACCGGCGATCTTTTTTCTGAAATAAAAAATTCAATTAAAAGAAGAAATAAAGCCGGTGCTAAAAAATAGTAAAACCGGTCTTCGTAGTCAGTTACTTTTTTCACCCCGAATTCAGTTTTTTCAAGCTTTGAGAGATCATCATAAATTTTTTGCAGATGGTCGTCATAGTTTGTAGCCCGGTAATATTTCCCGTTCCCTAAAGCAGTTATACGCTGCAGAGTTGCTTCATCAAGTTTTGTAATAACAGTATTACCTTCCCTGTCCTTTTTAAATCCAGCCATTCTGCCCTGACGATTGTACTCGGGGATAGGTGCACCCCCCGGCGACCCAAGACCGATTGCATAAATCTTTATCTCTTTTTCAACTGCATTTTTTATTACCGATTCGAGATCACCTTCATGATCCTCTCCATCTGTAATAACAACAATTACCTTTTGGGTTGCAGATGAATAATCGAATGATCTCACAGCAAGTTCGATTGAAGCGGCAATAGCCGTTCCCTGAACCGGAACCGAATTCACATCTGCGGCATTAAGGAACAGTCCTGCAGCCGAGTAATCGGTTGTTAACGGAAACTGTATGAATGCCTGTCCGGCAAATATTATTAATCCGATTCTGTCACCCTGTAATCTTCTAATAAGATTAGAAATCTGAAACTTAGCTTTCTCAAGTCTGTTGGGTTTAATATCCTCGGCAAGCATGCTTTGGGAAACATCCAGAAGGATATAAACATCAATGCCGGATTGTTTTACTTCCTGCATGCGTGTACCCACTTGAGGATTTGCAGCGGCAACTATCAGCAATGTTATTGCCGTCAGAACTAATGCAGATTTAATGATATTTTTTATCCGGCTGTAATCCGGCAGCAGTACTTTAAGAAGATTGCTCTCAGCAAACTGATTCAGTATTTTTTTCCTGTTCTGATTAAGAAAGAACTGAACAAGAATTAGTACGGGAATAATAAACAAAGCATTAAGGTATTCAGGATTTGCAAACCGAAACATATCTCTCTTATGGAATTCTTCTGAAAAATGATTTAATCAATCCAAGTTCAACAAATAAAAGTAAAAGCCCTGCGCCAAGCCAGCCCAAGAATAACTCCTTTGCATGTCTGTAAGAAGTAACTTCCACTTTAGTTGTTTCCATTTTATCTATTTCATCATAAATATTCTGCAAGGCTTTTGTATTAGCAGCACGGAAGTAACGACCGTTAGTCATAGCAGAAATTTCTTTGAGCATATCTTCGTCAATTTCAACGGGTACCATCTGATATCTCACACCAAACAGAGTTTTGACGGGATAAGGCGCCTGACCTCTTGTTCCCACTCCGATTGTATAAATTTTTATTCCGAATGTTCTGGCAATTTGTGCAGCAGTGAGCGGATCAATCTCTCCTGAATTATTCACACCATCGGTAAGAAGTATCATTACCTTACTTTTTGCATCGCTGTCTTTAAGACGGTTAACTCCGTTTGCAATTGCATTGCCGATTGCAGTTCCGTCCTCAATCATTCCCATTTTTACTTCTTTAAGAAGATTCCGGAGAACATTGTAATCTATCGTAAGCGGGCATTGAGTAAATGCTTCTCTCGAAAATATTACAAGCCCGATTCTGTCGGAAGTTCTGCCGCCGATGAATTTGTCAATTACATTTTTTGCTGCTTCCATGCGGTTTGGACGCAGATCTTCTGCCTGCATACTGCCTGAAATATCGAGCACAAGAGCAATGTCAATTCCTTCAGTATAAATATTTTCACCTGCGGAAAAAGTCTGCGGACGTGCAAGCGCAATTATCAATAATCCTATCGCAAGCGTACGAAGAACAACCGGAAGAGGATGAAGCCTTTCTTTAAGAGTCGGTTTAAGCTCCGAAAAATATTCAAGCGATGAATATCGTAATGCCGGTTGTTTCTTAACACCTTTCCACCAATGCCAAAACAGCATTAGCGGTATTAACGCTAAGAAGTAAAGCACCCAGGAGTAAGCAAATGTTACATCACTGAACACTTTCAACCTCCTGAACTACTTCTTCTTTCTCTTTCGGGATTGTTGTTTCAACTATCATAAATGCCTGTTTCATCATTTCGATATTCACTTCATCCATGGGTGTGAATTTCGCGAACTTCACCAGATCAGCATTGCTCAAAAAATTAAAAGTCAGTTCAACAATTTCATTTGCTTCCGGATGATTTCGTAAAAGCTCAACGGCTTCGCTTGTAGTTAGTTCCAGCGCAGGAAGATTAAAACGCTGTTCAAAATATCGTCTTATAATTTCGGTTATTCTGCTATGATATTCCTTTATAAAACCTCTTTGCCACAACTGTTCCTTTTCCAGTTCTTCAAGTGATGATAGTGCAATAACGTGCGGTGGAATTATGAGTTCTTCTTTTTCAACCGGAAGCAGTGATTTTTTCTTTTTGTATCTCTGATATAAGAAATAGATTATCGCCGCAATAAGTAAAACTCCCAAAACATAAAGGGCAATTTCCCACCATGGGATTGGAATTTTAATAGGGTCTTTTATGTCTTTTATTTCTTCTGCAAGTACAACTTCAAGCGTGTGGACTGTAAAATTCACATCGTTAGTAAGCGCCTGCTGCACGGTTGTATCACCTTCAACCTTGTAAAGCAAAGGGATTGCCGGAATTTGCACATCTCCTGAATCGTACTTTGAAATAACAAATTTGAAAACAGTTCTATTAATTCCATTCTTTTCAGTCAAAACAGGTTCTTCGTCAAATAGAAGTTCGGCTTCTTTCAGGCTGTCCATAATTACCGGCTTAAATACAGTGACTGATTGAGGATGTTCAACCTCGATAGTGTAATTTATGAAATCACCCACTTCATAATTTGCGCTGTCAACGGATGCGCGGGCTGTAATTTCCTGTGCTGTGACGGGAATCGAAATCAATATTGATACTAAAATGAAACTGAAAATTTTAACTACCATCGTCTCTCACGCATTTTGAAAAATTGAACGAGAGGTTTAACATAATCACGACCTGTATAAATATTAATGCTGTCGAGCCTGCTTTTAATGAACAATGAATTGCGTTGTTCGATCAGATACTTTCTTTGTTTCGATAAAAAATCACGGACACTTTTACTTCCCGTATCAATCCAGCGTTCCTTAGCAGATTCCGGGTCTGTCATTTTCACAAGACCAATTTTCGGCAGCTCATCCTCACGTTTATCGTTTAAAACTACTCCAACAAGATCATGCTTCTTTCCAACAATGCGTAAGATTTTTTCATATCCCTTATCCATAAAATCCGAAAGCAGAAAGACAATGCTTTTTTTCTTGATTGCATTGTTCATGTATTCAAGAGCGGCTTTTATATCTGTTCTGTTCCCCGCCGGCTTGAAAGATAGAATCTCTCTGATAATTCTTAGCACATGGGTCTTCCCTTTTTTAGGCGGGATGAATTTTTCAATTTTATCGGTAAACAGAATCAATGCTACTTTATCATTATTCTGTAAAGCAGAAAATGCAAGAATAGCGCAGATCTTGGCTGCAATCTGCTGCTTTGTTTCTTTCTCGGTACCGAAGTCAAGTGAGCCGCTTAGGTCAATCATCAGGATAACTGTTAACTCTCTTTCCTCTTCAAAGATTTTGATATAAGGATGTCCGAACCGTGCTGTAACGTTCCAGTCAATGTTTCTTACATCATCACCGAACTGATATTCGCGTACTTCAGAGAATTCCATTCCTCTTCCTTTAAATACAGAATGGTACTCGCCGGAAAATATTTGGTTTACCAGTCCTTTTGTGCGAATCTCAATTTGTCTTACTTGCTTTAATAAGTCCTTAGTCAGCATAGTTATTTAATTATTTAACGGGCTGAAGCCTGTTCTGCAATGTTTTGTTGTATGTCGTTAACAGAATTTTACGGCACCTCAATTTTATTGAGAATTTCCTGGATGATATTTTCAGAGGTTATTTCTTCTGCTTCTGCTTCATACGTAACAGCAACACGATGTCTCATCACATCAAGACAAATGGCTCTTACATCTTCAGGAATTACATAGCCTCTTCTTTTTATGAATGCCATAGCTTTTGCACCAAGGGCCAGATTTATTGTTGCTCTTGGCGATGCACCGTAGCTTATCATATCTCCAAGACTGTTCAAACCAAAATTCTGTGGTTCACGAGTGGCAAAAACAATATCGAGGATATATTTTTCAATCTTCTCATCAACATAAACGTCGTGTATCAAATGACGGGCTTTAAGTATATCATCAGGGCTGATTACAGGATTTACAAGCGGAGTTTCACCGAGCACGTTTTGCCGCATAATGCTAAGCTCCTCTTCCCGAGCCGGGTAAGTGATCTTTACTTTAAGCATAAAGCGGTCAACCTGCGCTTCAGGAAGCGGGTAGGTTCCTTCCTGCTCAATCGGATTTTGTGTAGCCAGCACAATAAAAGGTTCTTCAAGTTTAAATGTTTGATCGCCGATTGTTACCTGGCGTTCCTGCATCGCCTCAAGCAGTGCGCTCTGGACTTTAGCAGGCGCACGGTTTATTTCATCTGCAAGAATAAAATTTGCTAAGATAGGTCCTTTTCGTATAAGAAAGTTACCGTCTTTCTGGTTGTATATCATTGTTCCGATAAGATCGGCTGGCAGAAGATCGGGTGTAAATTGAATACGCTGAAATTTTGCCTTCATTGCTGAAGCAAGCGTTTTTATAGCAAGTGTTTTTGCTAATCCCGGAACACCCTCCAGCAGAATGTGACCGTTGCCGAGAAGCCCGACAACAAGCCTTTCAACCATTGCTTTCTGACCTACAATCACCTTACCAATTTCACTGAAAAGCAAGTCAATGAACGCGCTTTCCTGTTTAATTTTTTCGTTTAATGCAGAAATATCCAAAATTAAACCTCATTTATTTTGTTGAAATATGATTACTTATAGAAAAGTAATTCGACCGGCTAACAAGCCGGCAGGTTAAACGGTTCGAAACTTAAAAATGTTGCGGGTTTTTTACAATAAATAAAGAAATGCTTTGATTTTAAAATTTTTGTTTTTTGAGTATTAAGAATGATAGTCATCCAGCTATAACAGCCGGATATTTCCCGAAGTTATATTGTATTTATTCGCGTGAACAGGTGTTGTTCGCGGCGGGTGAATTGCCGCGAATGCGCGAATAAAATTTTTATAAATATTGGCGGATTAGCGGCGGGAAGAGTTTTACAAGGCGAGATAAAATACTGCTGTGTTAAATGGAAATTTAACTTGCTCTTTAACATTCTTTGAAAAGTTGAAATTGTTATTAACTGAAGTTACGCAAAAGCCATAGTCCCGATTTATCGGGATTTCCAGCTAAAATTTTTGGGAATAACACAATCAAAAATTGTAACCATTATGGTTACAATTTAGTTTTTTCATCATACACTAATTTAAAAGGGGCGTAGTCAAAGACGAAGCCCTTTTAACCCCGTATTTCGCTTATGTTTATATTATTTGCGTAACTTCAGTTAATTAATCTTGATGATGCACATAAACAGATTCAGTCTTATATTGACTACTACAACACTAAACGGCTTCACAGTTCTTTATTTTATTTAACCCCTGAAGATTTTTTACTAAATCGTATTGATGAAAAACTTAAATTACGCGAAGATAAACTGCTTAAAGCAAAATTAAATAGAACTGAGATTAGAAATGCTTCTTAATTTTTTATATATTTATTTACCCGGTCAAACGGACGCAAGCTCTGCTGAGGAGCAACTTGCCAGGGATAGCCGGGTGACGATGATAAATTATCATTCAATGGGAAGAGAAATCTTCCCGCTATATTTACCGTTATTTATCATTGTCCAATACCTAAAAAAACGTACCTTATTGAACTTAACCGAAATTCCATTTTCCGCTGAACCAATACAGCATTACGCCTGACACTGATTCAACTTCTCCACAAATTAAATCATCAGATTGTCC
>JBBIGV010000021.1:0-47079 GCA_037447335.1 Ignavibacteria bacterium
TCGGAACTGCGCAGTAAAATGCATCCATTTTATGCTCTATATCGGATTTAAGATCACTTGCTTTTGTTCCCCTGCTTCTAAAACATATCTTTTAATTCCAGCCGTAATTACCTATATTTGCACTTCAAATTCAAAAAATTATAGGCATATGGTTAACTTAAAATCACTAAACGAACAACAAAAAAAGGCTGTTGATTACGATAATGGTCCGCTAATGGTTGTTGCTGGTGCCGGATCGGGAAAAACAAGAGTCCTTACATATAAAATTGCCTGCCTGATTTCCAAAGGTTATAATCCGTCTGAAATTCTTGCATTAACTTTTACTAATAAAGCTGCCGGGGAAATGAAAGAAAGAATAAAAGAGTTGATTGGTGAAAAAGCCAATAAACTCTGGATGGGAACTTTCCACTCCATCTTTGCCCGCATTATTAGGGTAGAGGCAAAACATTTAAACTACAGAAGCAACTTTTCAATTTATGATACAGAGGATTCACTTTCCTTAGTTCAAAATATAATTTCAGATTTTAACTTTGATACCGATACACTCTCTCCCAATGCAGTAAGGCATCGAATCAGCTACCTGAAAAATCACATGATCATGCCCTCAGATTTTAAAAAATCTAAAACCAACACTTTTTATGACGAGCGCATTGCCAGTGTTTATGAAGAATATCAGACAAGACTTTTTGAGAATAACTCAATGGACTTTGATGACCTGTTGTTAAAACCAATTGAACTTTTCAATCAGTCAAAAAGCATCCATCAGAAATACCGAAAAGCATTCGGATATATACTTGTTGATGAATTTCAGGATACTAATAAAGCGCAGTATGAATTACTTAAACTTCTTGTAACCAGGGAAGGGAAAATTTGCGTTGTTGGAGATGATGCGCAAAGTATTTACAGCTGGCGCGGCGCAACTCTTTCAAATATGCTGAATTTTGAGAAAGATTTTCCCAAAACCGAAGTAATTAAACTTGAGCAAAATTACAGGTCAACAAAAAATATTCTTAAAGCCGCAGATTCCGTTATAAAAAAGAATAAAGATCAGTTAGTTAAAACTCTCTGGACGCAGAATAACGACGGCGAGCAGCTTACCCTCATCAGGTGTGCTGATGAAAAAGATGAAGCTTATCAGTTAGCAAAACACATTAAACAGGAGATCTCAAAAAAGAAACTTTCGTTAAAAGACTTCGCTGTTTTGTACAGAACTAATGTACAATCCCGCGCAATGGAGGATATTTTCAGGAAGGAAAAAATTCCATATGCAATAATCGGGGGCGTAGAATTCTACAAGCGAAAGGAAGTGAAAGATATTATCGCTTACTTACGGGTGATTTCAAATCAGAATGATGAAGAAAGCCTTCTCAGGATTATGAATTTTCCACAGCGGGGTATTGGATCAACAACAATTAAAAGAATGATAGCTTTTGCCCGAAAACATAACATCACCCTGTTCGATACAATGGCACGTGTGTTTGAGGTAATTGATATAAAGGAGAGAATTCAGAAGAATGTTAAAGCATTTAAAATACTGCTTGACAAGTACATCGGATTAAAGGACAAACTTTCGGTAGGTGAGCTTTCAAGAGCGCTTGTTGATGAATTAGGCGTTCTCAGGATGTTTAAAGAAGAAGGAACACCGGAATCAATGAACCGGTGGGAAAATATAAACCAGCTTCTTGCCGCTTTAAGTGAATTTTCAGTTGAGAATAAAGATGCAAATCTTGATCAGTATCTCGAAGATGTTTCCCTAATGTCAGATATTGACAACTATGAGGAAGAAAAGAATGCAGTTACTTTGCTTACTGTTCATTGCGCTAAAGGACTGGAATTCCCTGTTGTGTTTGTTACCGGCTGCGAAGAAGATATTTTTCCTCTTGCAAATCGGTTCAGTTCTAATGTTACTCTTGAGGAAGAAAGAAGGTTGTTCTATGTGGCAATTACAAGGGCGCAGCAGAAAGTCTTTATTTCTCATGCAAGATCGAGATATCGTTTTGGCGAGGTGGCTTACCAGAGCCGTTCCAGATTCATTGATGAAATGGACCCTTCATTCATATCTGAAGTTAACGGCGGCATCGGAAGAAAATCTTCTAATAGAAAATCCAAAAAGGAAATGTATTACGAATACTTCGAAACGGTAGATTATGAAGATTTTGACCAAAGCGATAAAACACTACGCCCCGGCAGCAGGGTAATGCATGATAAATTCGGGCTTGGAAAAGTTACCCAGGTAGTTGGCGCCGGTGATATGCAGAAGGCTACGGTAGTGTTCGAAGGCAACAATGTTAAACAGCTAATGCTGAAATTTGCAAAGTTGAAAGTATTATAGGTTACATATTACGAGGCAATTGGATTTTATTGAGGAGATTTTAAGATGTCTGTTGCACCAAAGAAGCTCGCTATTCTTGTAGGCGGTGGCCCGGCACCGGGAATTAATAGTGTTATCGGAGCCTCTACAATCCGTGCAGTTATAGAAGGTGTTGAAGTTATTGGTATCAGAGATGGCTTTCAATGGATTATGAATGGTGACATTTCACATGTAAAAGAACTGAACATTCATAGTGTTAGCCGGATCCATTTCAGAGGTGGTTCTTATATTGGAATATCAAGGGCAAATCCGACTAAAGATAATAAACACCTCGAGAATGCTGTTACATCTTTACTCAGGCTGAATGTTGATAAACTTATTACCATTGGCGGAGATGATACTGCTTACAGTGCGCTTAAAGTGGATGAAATGGCCTCGGGCAGGATTAAAGTTGTTCATGTTCCCAAAACAATTGATAATGACCTTGACCTTCCTCATGGAATTCCAACTTTCGGATTTCAGACTGCACGCCACTTAGGTGTTGAAGTAGTTAAAAATCTCATGGTAGATGCTCAAACTACCTCACGTTGGTACTTTGTTATATCAATGGGCAGAAAGGCCGGGCATCTCGCACTTGGTATCGGAAAAGCAACCGGTGCAACTCTTACGATAATTCCGGAAGAATTTCAGGGTTCGCAGATAAATCTTTCTCACATTGCAGATCTGCTGGTTGGTGCAATTATAAAACGTTTAAGCTATGGAAGAAATGATGGAGTAGCTATTCTTGCGGAGGGTTTGGTGGAAAGCCTCGATCCAAAAGACCTTGAATCATTAGTTGATATCGAACGGGATGCACACGACAATATCCGCATTGCTGAAATTAATTTCGGTGAAATTCTGAAGTACCAGGTCCAGGAAAGATTAAAACAGTTTGGAATAAAGACTACCATTGTCGCCAAGAATATCGGTTATGAGCTTAGATGTGCCGACCCGATTCCTTTTGACATGGAATATACGCGTGACCTTGGTTTTGCCGCAGCGCAATTCATACTTACAGGCGGAAGCGGTGCGATGGTTTCCATTCAAAACGGAAGGTTTGTTCCGCTTTTCTTCAGAGATATTCTTGATCCGGTCACAAAGAGAACAAAGGTAAGATTGGTTGATCCCAGTTCTGAATCATTCTATATAGCAAGAAGATATATGCTGCGCCTTAACCAGGCGGATTTTGATGATCCTCATGAAATTGCCAAGTATGCTGCTACTTGCGGAATTTCAATTGAAAAGTTCAGAGATCAATTCTTTTATCTGATCGAACACGACCTGCTCTATAAAAATCTGGAAGCCGGTAAAATTAAATTAGCTGCGGCAGAAAGTAACACCGCATATCAGCCCGTTCCCGAAAATCAGAAATACCTGGATGATAACGGAAACCACATCATCTGAAAAATTATCCTGACTGACTTTTTATCTAAAGATTTATTCCTGAATATTTTTGTACTCAATATGTTTAATTGAGAAATAATCCTTTGTCATTTTCTTCAGTTGCGTCGAAAGAAGTATGATAGCAATCAGGTTTGGGAATGTCATGAACCCGAGTGCTGCATCACCAAATGACCAAACTGCTTCGAGGGGAGCGATGGCTCCAATAAAAACAAATAGAATATATACCCACTTATAAGGTAAAGTGGCTTTCTTTCCAAAAAGATAATTTGAGGCTCTCTCGCCATAATACGACCAACTGATTGCTGTAGAAACAGCAAAAAGTAAAACTGCAAATGTTACGATCTTATCTCCATAAGCAAAAAGCCAGCTTAATCCCTGCTTAAACGCAAAAGATGTCAACAAACTGCTGTTGAGCAATACGCCGGTAAATTCAGGATCTATCCTGTTCACAAAAAATTCAGTGTGCTGCCACGCTCCGGTTGAGATGATAACCAAACCGGTAATAGTACAGATTATAATTGTATCAATAAAAGGTTCAAGCAATGCAACAGAACCTTCACGAACAGCATACTTTGTTTTTGCAGTTGAGTGAGCGATTGCAGCACTTCCTTGCCCCGCCTCGTTAGAGTAAAGACCTCGCTTGATACCCCAAAGCATTGTGTTAAGTATAACCAGGAAAGCACCAATCCCTACCCCTGCAATTTCAGCGGGCGGATTAAATGCCATTTCAAAAATCATAGAGAAACTATCATCAAGCACTGAAAGGTTTGAACCTAAAATCATTAATCCTGCAACAACATAAATTATTGCCATAAAAGGAGAAAGGAAGCCGGTAACGTTACCAATTCTTTTTATTCCGCCAATAATAACCAAACCAACCACGATCACGAGGAAAACTCCATTGATAACCTGCTGAAGTGAAACGGAAAAATCACCAAAAATCAAGTGCTTTTCTGTGAGAAGATGACCTGTCCCCACTATCTGTGCAACTTCCGAATAAAGCTGATCAGAAACAGTAAAAGTTTGAATAGCATTACCCGTTGCAAAGGAACAAATAACTGCAAAGCATGCGAAAGCTACGGCAAGCCATTTCCAGTTGCCGCCCAGTGCCTTTTCGATAGTGTACATAGGACCGCCTGCGGTGTTCCCTTTCTCATCAAACTCCCTGTAGTGATGAGCAAGAGTAACCTCAGAATATTTTAGTGCGGTTCCAAAGAATGCTGTAACCCACATCCAGAATAACGCTCCCGGTCCACCGTAGTGAATTGCTGTAGCAACACCGGCAATGTTACCAATACCAACCGTTGCAGAAAGTGCAGTTGCAAGCGCTTTGAAGTGGCTTAAATCACCTTCATCTTTGGGATCATCATAATCACCCTTAGTAACTTTAATTCCATGCTTAAAATATCTTAACTGCGGAAAGCCTAATTTTATTGTTACAAAAATTCCGGTTCCCAGCAATGCTATTACCATAAAAGGAATCGAACCAAGCGGTAATTGTTTAGATGGAAAATCTTTAATGAAATTAAAATTTCCGGGGAATGACCAAACAGATTCATAAAATGCAACTCCACCGAAAATTAAAATTACGATTATAAGCAGGAAAACGATAAGTCCGGCACTAGATCTTTTCATTTGTCTTCTGATTTTATTGATGATAATATGTACTAATTAAATAAGGCAATGATCTTCTGCAGTAAGCCTAAAGAGTTTAGCAGCACTAAAAAAATCAATACAGGTGCAAAATACTTAAGCAGTATTACCCAAACGCGGATTCTCCATTCGGAACGCTCAAAAAGCTTTTCTGCACCTTGTTTCAATTCTGCCAGCGCTTTATCAATACCCCATACATAACCGACAAATACAGCAATGAGCAAGCCGCCAAGCGGAAGCATAATGTTTGATGAAACATAATTTGCCAGATCAAAAAAGTTTAAACCGAATATTGTTTCATTTGCCAGCACATTGAATGATAATGCACTCGGAATTCCAACTAAAAAACCCAGGCTGCCGAAAACAAGCACTGCTTTATGACGGGACCATTTCCTTTCATCAATAAAGTAGGCTGCAATAACTTCAAGCAGGGAAATGGCAGACGTAAGTGCGGCTATCGTAAGTAGAACAAAGAACAGTATTGCCATCACATACCCGCCGGGCATTTTTGTAAATACAATTGGCAGTGTCTTAAATATTAAACCGGGACCCTCGCCAACATTTTGACCCGTAGCAAAAACAGCAGTGAATATCGCAATTCCGGCAATCAATGCTATTATAGTGTCCAGGAAGACAATCTCAACCGACGATGCGGGTACACTATCTTTCTTTGACATATAACTGCCGTAAGTAAGCATAGCTCCCATTCCGAGGCTTAGAGTAAAGAATGCCTGCCCCAATGCTTCAAGAACAGTGTTGCCTGTAACTTTACTCCAGTCAGGATTAAAAAGGAAAGAAAGCCCTTCGCTGCTTCCTTCCATAGTTAAACCTCTTATCATAACTATGATAAGCAGTAACAGAAGAAGGGGCATCATTAACTTGGTTCCTTTTTCAATCCCCTTCTGAACACCGGCATAAACAAAAAACATCGACATTAATATAAAAAGCGCAAGCATCCCTATTCCCCACGCAACATTGGAAGTGAGTGACACAAAATGAGCGCCTGCTACTTCGGCAGAACTGAATTCACTAAACCTGCCCGCAGCAGCTTCATAAATGTAACCGACGGACCAACCTGCAACTACAGCATAGAAGCTAAGGATCAGGAATCCGGCAGCCACACCCATTGCGCCAACCAAAGGCCAAAATTGAGATTGTTTGAGAGCCGAAAAAGCTCCAACCGGGTTTCGCTGCGTTGTTCTCCCCATTAAAATTTCAGCTATAATAACCGGGAGCCCGATCATTGCAGCACAAACAAGGTAAATTATTATAAAGGCTGCACCTCCGTTTTGCCCTACTACATATGGAAACTTCCAGATGTTACCTAAACCAATAGCCGAACCAGCAGCAGCTAAAATAAATCCTAATTGTGAGCTCCATTGCTCTCGTTGATTATTCTCTGGCATCAATCCTCCGGTTGTAAACTAGAAATGTAATTTGCAGAATTTGACGTTGGAATATTAAAACATTCAATTTCTTTTTCAAAGAAAATTTTAAAGTTTTGCTGAAATAGTTCTTTGTTTTAGCTGAAATTTTCAGTCATCTCCAGCAAGTCGATAACCCCATCTGGTTGAAGAAAATGCCAATCATTAAATATTTTATTGGTTAGTTAAAATTCTTTAATTGCTAAATAACGCTGAAATATTTAGCTTCGCATCGGCTATGCAACATCTATTCACGATTATTTCTGCGAGGGCATGATGTTAAAAAAACCTTTTTTATCGTTGATTATTATAATCGGTTTCTGCTTACCCGGTACTTATAGTATTAAAGCGAATCCAATACAACTTCTATCTCCCCAAAATGGTGAGCTGGGATTACCAACTAACCCGGTACTGCGATGGTCTCCTGTTCCATTCACAGGCAGCACGATATATAAGGTTCATTACGATCTTGATACTTCTTTCAATAATGCCGTTACCTTTTCAACTACATCTAATTATTTGCAGCTTGGGGGATTATCATTCGCTGCCACATATTATTGGAAAGTAACAGCAGTTACTGATGACACTATTAATAGTGCTTCTGAGGTCTGGCACTTCAAAACGGGAACGTTTTGGCATAACATAGCGAACTTTGCTCCAGGGCAGATAGTCTGGGATTTAACAGAACATAACAATTTTATTTTTGCGGGTACAT
This sequence comes from Ignavibacteria bacterium, assembly GCA_037447335.1. Taxonomy (GTDB): domain Bacteria; phylum Bacteroidota; class Ignavibacteria; order Ignavibacteriales; family Ignavibacteriaceae; genus JBBIGV01. The sequence goes on from JBBIGV010000021.1 coordinate 7,547, forward strand.
GGGGCGGTGGAATATACAGATCATCAGATTTTCCTAATTACCAGCAATGGGAACAAAAAAATGACAGCATCAATGCAGCTTTTATCTGGTCATTAGCCTCGGCAAATGGTTTTCTTTATGCTGCAACTGAGAGAGGGATTTTCAAAACAGAAGATGATGGAAATTCATGGCATCAACTGCCATTATTTGTTGGAAGCGTTCCATTCCCTCCGGATGTCAGGTCAATAATTGCAGAAGATTCATTGATCGTCGCTGCCACATGGGGTTTTGGAGTTTATTTCTCTCTCGATTCAGGTTTCACCTGGCATAAAAATAATATGGGTTTGGGAAGCCTGGCTGTTCAAGCCTTAACCTTCGGATTTGGCAGCTATTATATATATGCGGGAACTGCCGATGCCGGAATATACAGGATTGAAAGTGCAAATATTTCAACTGCAAGCTGGCAATACTCCAACATGCCTTATCAATATACATGGTCACTGGCTTCAGCTTCCGATTCGACCGGTGACTACATTTATTCCGGAACTTATGGTGATGGATTCTGGCGTTCTACAAACTCAGGCACAGTATGGACTCAGAATAATACCGGTTTAACAGACAGCTATGTTTATTCTCTTTATCAATATAATTTTGATCTTTATGCAGGAACATGGCCCGGCGGTGTGTTCAGATCGCAGGACTATGGACAAACCTGGGAAGACCTTGGCTTATCGGGATTTGGCGCTACAGGTGTAAGTTCCATTATTAAAACCAAAGATGGCGCATTAATGGTTGGAACAAATGACGGCAGAATTTTCAAAACCCAAAGTGCCGGAACAACTTCACTCGATGAAAATGAACAAACTACTTCAGTTCCAAATGATTTTTTTCTGTTTCAGAACTATCCGAATCCGTTTAATCCCGGTACAATAATCAGGTATGAGTTAAATCAATCACAAAATATTCGTCTTAAAGTCTTTGATGTGCTCGGCAGAGAAATAGCTGAACTTGTTAACGAATTTAAACCTGCCGGTGTTCATGAGGTATACTTCAATGCTGCATCCGCCGGAGGCGGACTGCCAAGCGGTGTTTATTTCTACAATTTGAGTGCAGGTGAAAAGATTCAATCCCGTAAGATGATCATCCTGAAATAATACTCTGATCATTTTGCATTAGGAAGGAACTCCCTGAACAGGAGTTCCTTTTTTATTTTAAAGTAAAAAGAATAATTTAACATATCATGAATCTGTCATATTCCTTATTGAACATAGAGCTTAAACACAGATTTACCATTGCCGCAGGTTCCCGGAAATTTACACCAATAGCGTTGGTGATCATAGAGCATCAGGGAATTAAAGGTTACGGGGAAGCATCTTTACCTCCATATTTAGGAGAAGATCATACTTCCGTTGAATCATTCTTCGGGAAAATTAATTTAAGCAAGTTTAAAAATCCGGAGCAGATAATTGAAATAATAGAATATGTTCATCGTGCAGATGAGGGTAATTATGCAGCTAAGGCTGCACTTGACATTGCACTACACGATCTTCTGGGTAAATATTTAAATATTCCGCTGCATAAACATTTTGGATTGAAAAAAGAAAAGGCTCCTTATACATCGTATACAATCGGAATGGATCAACCGGCAGTTCTTAAAGAAAAGATACTTGAAGCCGAAGGATTCAGATACCTTAAAATAAAACTTGGTTCTGAAAATGATAGAAAGATAATTGAATTTGTCAGAGAAGTAACGAACGTTCCGTTGTATGTTGATGTGAACCAGGGATGGAAGGACAAATACTTTGCTATTGATATGATAAATTGGCTTGCCCGGCATAACGTAATTTTAGTAGAGCAACCGTTACCCAAAGAGATGATTGAAGAAACTGCCTTGATAACCGAACAAAGTCCTATCCCGGTTATTGCTGATGAGGCTGTTCAAACGTCGGATGATATTGAATTTATATCAGGCGCATATTCCGGTATCAACATTAAACTTATGAAATGCGGCGGTATCAATGAAGCTATTGATATGATTAATACCGCCCGCAGGTTTAACCTGAAGATTATGCTTGGCTGTATGACTGAAACATCCTGTGCAATTTCTGCGGCTGCACAGATTTCGCCGCTAGCAGATTTTGCTGACCTTGATGGAAATCTATTAATAAAAAATGATCCCTTCGAAGGAGTAAAAACAGCCGATGGAAAAATCATTCTCAATGATATGCCCGGCATCGGCTGCAATTTGTTGGATAATTCATCAGATAAATTGTAAAATAACAGTATTCAGTTGATTTGTTTGATTAATAGATAACTCTATATGTGCCCCTTCACACGAAATAGTTGACACCGTTTTATTAAAAAATTAAATTATAAGCGATTTTTATGAAGCTTTAGCACATATTAAAATATAAATATGTGCTTTGCTTAAGGTTAAAATGAACATGTAATTCAGAGGTAAATGCCATGGCTAAAAATTTTGTATCGAATAAAGATGAAACAGCCCGGATTTTTGATAATAATTTTCTTGAAGCGCTCTCAAGAGTGCACTTTAGTATTCCGGTAATAATTTATCTTCCTATAGTGGGCTATCTGTTGTATTCATCATTTGCAGTTCATCAGTTCTCAATTCAAAAGGTTGTTTTTTATTTTTTCTTCGGAGTATTTGTCTGGACAATTACCGAATATGTTCTTCACCGTTTTGTATTTCACTTCGAACCAAAGTCAGAGTTTGGTAAAAGGATACATTTTATTTTTCATGGCGTTCATCATGATTATCCAAGTGATTCAAAAAGGCTGGTAATGCCACCTTCAGTCAGCATTCCGCTGGCGGTATTGTTTTACTTCCTTTTTAAGTGGATGCTTGGAGTTGCGAATGTCACTCCATTTTTTGCAGGCTTTCTTATTGGTTATTTATTTTATGATATGACCCACTACGCAATACACCATTTCAATATGCACAGTAAATTCTGGCTGAAGATTAAGAATCATCATATGAAACATCATTTTCAAGATTCGAGCAAGGGTTATGGTGTAAGTACACCAATATGGGACTTGATAATCCGAACAGACTTCCCGGAGAAGACAAAAAAATGAATATTCCAATTTTAATACGCTGATTATCAGCCCGGATCAGATCATTTAGTTAATCAGCAATAAATAACTAACAGCAGTAACAAAACCTGTCTCCAGCGAGGTTTAATGAAAAAATTAGTTTATGGTTTATTCCTGCCTCTTTTGATAGCAGTTCCTTTCAATTGTAAAGCGGCAAATCCAAATCCTGTTTTTATACGAACAAACCAGGTAGGTTTTCTTCCGGAGGAAATTAAAACAGCCGTAATCTTTTCCGAGCATCCGCTACTTAACGATGAGTTTAAGATAAAGTCATTTAATGAAAACGTGGTTCTTACAAAAAAAATAACTGATAGTCTTTACACATACGATAAATTTCAGCATTGCTACCTGATTGATTTCACTGAACTTCAGCAGACCGGAAGATATTTTATTGAGGTTGATGGAAACAGGTCATTTCCTTTTCTGATAGGAAGTGAGATTTATAATCACGTTGTTGATTCGTTAGCATTATTTTTCAGAGTGCAGCGATGCGGACCAACAAAGCCAACTCTGCATAATACATGTCATCTTTCAGACGTTGCAAGAATTGCAGGCTATGAAACCGATTATCCTATTGATGTTACCGGCGGATGGCATGATGCCGGTGACTATATCAAATTCCTATCAACCGCCGCCTATACAACTTATCTCTTAATTTTTTCTTATGAGTTTGACCCGGAAAAATTTGGTTTTGATAATGATGGCAATGGTGTGCCGGATATTCTTGAGGAAGCTCGTATAGGTTTGGATTGGCTGCTAAGATGCAATTTTGTGCCGGATAGTTTTATTACCCAGGTTCAGGATTTAAGAGACCACGAAGTAGGCTGGAGGCTTCCCGAATACGACACATTAAGGTATGACCGTGTTGGTCACATAGGTATTGGTAAAAATCAAATAGGGATGTTTGCCGCTGCAATGTCAATCGGTGCACGTGTATGGAAAAACAGATTTTATGATGAAGAATTCGCAGCAAGATGTCTGAATGCTGCTGAGCATCTTTATTCAATCAGAAAAAATGTTCCGGATATTGATGTGAGTCCTTCAGGGTTTTACCAGGACAATGAGTTTCTCGGAAAGCTTGCTCTCGGTGCAGTTGAACTTTACCATACTACAGGCAAAAGAGAGTATTTTGAACAAGCAATGGATTATGCTGATAGCGCCGGCTCTGACTATTGGTGGAGCTGGGGAAATATAAATTCTCTCGCGCATTATCGTATTGCTAAATCGGAGCCAAGGTTTGCAGAGTATATCAGGAACAACCTGATTCATTTCAGTGAGATAATGTATAATTCACCTTTCCGGAACGGAACTGTATTTACCTGGGGAACCACCAAATCTATTTTAGGCGTAGCACTCCAGGCTCTTCTTTATAAAGACCTGACAAATTCAAAACAGTTCGATTCACTTGAAATTTTTCAGAGAGACTATATCCTCGGCAGAAACCCATGGGGATTGAGTTTTATTTATAATATTGGTTCTGAATTTCCTAAAAACCTTCACTCACAAGTGGCATATTTCAATGGAGGTTATTTGCCAGGAGCAGTGACTGCGGGTCCCGCCCCGCTTGAACTGCTTGAGCAGTTTAATATAGAAAGAGAGAATTTCAAATATGATTATTTCAATACAGATTCGATCAGGTACTATGATGACCGAATGGATTATATAACGAACGAGCCCACAATTGGCGCTAACGCTACGGCGCTTTTTGTGTTTGGTTATTATTCTGACAGATTGAAATGATCCCTTCCCCGGCATTCCATGCATACCGTTTATGTAAATAAAAATTACATATCAGGGTTTCAATCCACCCAATTGCGTCGCTCCGGATTGTAGCATTCTAATACATGCAAATATGGCTTGTCTCCGTTTAGTCCAATAATTATTGTTTAATATCAAAATGAAATAGAAATTGCCCCCAATTAAAGCGGCATAATATTTGGAATTTTTACAAAAAAATCTTATAAGACTATGAAAAGAAAAATACAACTAATCACTTCAGGTATCTCATTAGTAGATAATGCATGGGGCGGCTTCTACAGCGGAGGAACGTATCTTTTAATTGGTGCACGAAAATCCGGCAGGACACTGCTTGGCTTACAATATGCAATGGAATGTGCTTCGAAGAAAGAGGTTTGTCTCTATTTTACAAGCATGCGACCTAAAGACCTGATGATACAGGCAGCTTCTATCGATTTCGATTTGCAGGATTATATGAATCAAAACCTGATTATAGTTGTCCGGGTTGCACCGCCAACAGACCTTCGCGAAGTTTCCAACTATGATGAATTTCTGGTTGAATATCTGAGGGACATTGTTACAGTTGTTGAACAGTATCAGCCAAACAGAATTGTATTTGATGAAATCACCCCGTTTGTCGGATTTAATAATGTTAACCTTCTTCAGGATACTTTTGTTAGCACAACAGAGGCGATTGAAAACGCAGGTATTACAAGTCTTTTTGTTCTTGGCGAACCTGCCACGCCCGCAGCTCAGCAAATCGTTGACTCTCTTATCGCGTATTCAACCGGAGTAGTATTTCTTAAAAAGGCTGATGATGAGCAGGGCGGTTTTCATGGCGGCGAAATGGTGATCACTCCAAACATCGGGCATACAGAAGGACAATTCAGAGCAAAATATACCATAGAACCTTACAAGGGTGTGGTTACTGAATCAATCCCTGTTAAAGTTTATCACTCCAAAACGGACGAAAGACAGGATACGGAAGCTAAAGATGAAAAAAAGCTTTCAGATAAGTATCACTCGTTTGCAGATCTATCTCTGCCCGAAGAAACCCTCTCATTCTCAAATCTTTATAGCATAGATGATTTTAAGCTTATCCTGAATAATCAGATTGCATTATTTAAAAGTACCGGTCAACCGCTCACAGCAATTTCCTTCAAACTTGATTCGCAGGCAGAAACCGAAAAAATATTAACGTTGAATCAATTAAAAAATGCAGTGCGTCTTTCGACCGACAGAAAAGATAAAGTTTGTGTTATAGGGAATAAAGTAATTGTTCTTATAAAGAAAGAAGATAAAAAGAGCATTGACTGTTTACTTGCTAAAGTAAAAAGCAATCTTCCGAACGGCGATCCTGAGTCCCACAGTAAAGTTATTCCCTTCATTTCCGTCTTTATGGTTAAGATAGATAATTCAATAGAAAATTCAGATGATCTTCTTAATCGTTTGGAAGAAGATGAGGTTGAAGAACAAAATAATTTAGATTTTCAATAAACATTTAGAATAATGAAAAAAATATTTTTGCCCTTTCTTTTGGCTGCTGCTGTGTTTGCTGCCCCTGTATTGTTTTCACAAACTAATACGGAAGTACTTAAAACCGAAGCGCTTCAGCAAATGAAACAAGGCAGATACGGCGAAGCTATTGATCTGCTTAACCGCTATATATCAGCCTTCCCTCGCCGGGCAGATGGTTACAACCTAAGAGGCTTATGCTATGAAAAACGTGCGCAGTACGAAATGGCTGTTTATGACTTCAGGTCTGCACGCAAACTCGAACCGGATAACAAAGAGATTCAACAAAATCTTAGCAGGACTACCGATGCATGGTATGCTCTGCTTCTGAATAAGATTGAAGGGCACAGAAGAGAAATTGCCATAAATCCTGCAAAAGCCGTTAACTATCTTGAAATCGGCAAATCGTATAAGCATATGGGAGAATGGCTTGTTGCTGAAGAATGGTACGATAAATATCTCGAAAGGGAAGAAGCATCAGCCGATGAAATTATCCGATACTCGGAAATACTTGCTAAAAATAACCATATTTCAAAAGGCGAACCAATCCTTAAAAGATATTGTGAAAAGTATCCGAATGATCACAGGCTTTGGTCGCGTTACGGATATTTTACATTATGGCTTGGTAAAAATCAGATAGCTATAAGAGCATTCACAAATGCTCTTGAATTGCGTCCTTTCTTTAAAGAAGCTTTAGACGGGCTGGACCTTGCAAGAGGCAGGGGGTACATTTATATCGTAAATGATACTTCATCACGGTTTAACTATGGCTTGCCGGTTGGAACTCCCGAATATGCAATCGACAAATATTACAGAATAATCAGGCAAAATCCGGGTGATGAAGAATCCAGAATGCTTCTTGTTAAAGAACTTATGAAGGCAAACCGGCTTGAAGAGGCGTATTCACAGTTACAGATACTCGCTGCAACCAAATCCGATGATGAAGAATTCCAAAAGTTCTGGGATGAGGTGATGGATTACAGAAAGCAATTTTACTCCGACCAGATAGATGATTTGAAAGCTAAATTAGAAAAATCTCCCTACGACCGCGATGCCATTCTGAAAATAGGTCAGTATTATTCTTATAACCAGCAGTACGATAAGGCTGCATCGTTGTATGAGTTTTATCTTAAACAAAATCCACGCGATCATGAAATCAGGTATAACCTTGCTCTGATATCTGCATGGAATAAAGATCTTACCAAAGCGAGAGATGAAGCCGATATTATTCTAAGTGACGATCCTTCTAATACCAGGTATCAACTATTAAGAGGACAACTTTCAGCATGGCTAAATGAAGATCTTGATAAGGGCGAGGCGCTGTTAAAAAAAGTTGTAAGCAAAGAACCGGACAATCTTAGTGCGCTTATCACTCTTGGCACTCTAATGTTCCAGAAGCACCAATTTGAAGAATCAGTCCATTATGCCAATCTTGCCGAAAAGATCGATCCTTCGGATGTTGAGCTTCTTAAACTCAAATATATACTTGATCTGCAGGAACAGAGAAATGAAGAAGCAGCCCGTTATGCTGTGCTTGAAACTGCAAGAACTCACGCATATAATGAAGATTGTGAAGAAGCAATCGGATACTATAATGAATATCTCAGTTTTCCTGAAGCCGATCAGTCTGTGAGAAATGAATTAGCGCAGGCTCACATCTGTCTTAAAGATTACATTTCCGCAATTAAAATCTATGATGATCTTCTTAAAGAAGATTATGATTTTGAACTTGATAAACAGAGAGCAAAAGTATATTTCTGGAGCGGTGATTCAATAAAAGCTTTGGCTGAATTTGAAAGACTTTATGCATCAAATCCTGATGATGCCGAAGTGCAGCTTTACCTTGGTGACAGCTATATGCAAATGAAAAAGTACGATGAAGCCCGAAAGATATACAGGGAAATGCTTGAAGTATCTCCCGGTTCACAAATTGTTCAGATGAGGCTTGGATGGCTTGGTGAAGGTCCCGGCGTAGGTATTCCCACATATGTTCTCATTACACCTGAAGCGAGTTATTATACAGATAACCTTGATCTGAAGCTAAATACCCAGGGATTGAGGATTGAAGCAGGTTTAACAAGATTTCTTGCCATCGCAGTATCCGGGCAGCGCGGCGGTTTATCTTCGGCAACTGACAGATTGAATTTTAACACAATAAAAGGGAATGTTTTCCTGACATTGAACCGGTATATTACTCTGGGTGGTGCCTTCGGAAAAACTTTCTTTTCAAATAATATTCAGAGTGAAACCGCAGAAGGATTTTTAAGAGCATCGCAGGAAAACAGATATCTTTTAACGGTTGGTGTAAACAGTTCGGATGCGGCTCTTCTTCTTTACTCACCGTATCTTGTTACTAACAGATTAACAGCAACACATCTCTTTGCAGCGGGAGAATATTTCTTCGAATCCGGAATGCTTCTTAAAGGCAAATATGCACATATTGCAGTCTCGGATAACAATGATGGCAATAATATCGAGTTCAGAGTTGGTAAGAAGTTCGATCCGGAATTAACTGCCGGTTACGAATATAATCACCTTTCATTCGAAAATCTTTCGCCTCTTTACTGGTCTCCGGATAATTATGAATCCCACAGTGTTTGGGCAGACTGGATGGTGTATGAGGAAAAACCATCCAAAATTACTATTGGCGGCAAGTTTGGACTGATACCCGAAAGCAACTACATTTTACGTGAGATTTACGGAGCGGCATCGATGAAATTAGCCGAGCAGTTCACACTTCAGGCGCGTATAACAGCAGGCAGCACCGTTCAACAGAAAATAGGATATAGTTCAACATCACTCAATATATCAGCCTTCTGGACACTGTAATTATTTAGTTTTTATTGTAGAAATTTCCTCAGCGGGGACATTAATAAAAAAGTGTTCCCGTTTTCTTTATCTTATCGATTTTCTGAGAACATTATCAAATTTTCATAATTATACAGAGATTGAAAAACCATTATAATTCAGCTATTATTCTTACAATTTGATGTTTAATATTGATACAATCATAGAAATGTATCTAATACTGTAACAAAGTGAATTGTCATAATATTTACTTTTTAGGTCAAAACAGCATGACTTCGATGGCATTATAATTGTCAAACTTAAATGAAAAAAATAATAAGGCAGCAATGAACCTGAACCAAAAGATAAAACGGACTCCAATACTTCTCGAAAATTCCGAAGATTTTAAGAAAGAAGAGAACCCGGGCAGAAAATATGCGCGCAGGATATTAATCAGCGGATTGCTTTCGCTTTTTCTTATACTTGTTATCATTTTTACACTACCCAAAACAGTATTGTCAGTCAGTTCGTTAATCGAATATGCAACAATCGTTGCACTTGTAATATTCCTGTTCATTCTCCTTGTCAGATACTTTGGCATACTGATAATGGCTTACCTGTATCTGAATGAATATACCTTTAAATCAAAGAACGGATTTTATCCTTTCGTTTCTATAATCGTTCCGGTATACAACGAAGAGAAAGTCGTAGCCGAATCGGTCAGATCGCTGCTCGAACTTGACTATCCCAACTATGAAATTATTATTGTAAATGACGGCTCAACCGATAATACAAAGAAAGTAGCAGAGACGCTTGTGGGTTATCAGAAAGGCAGACACAACCAAATAAAAGTAAGTTTGATTGATAAACCAAATGGCGGCAAATCCAGGGCGCTTAATGCAGGTATCAGATATTCCAAAGCAGAGTTTGTTTTGTGCATGGATGGTGATTCACAATTAAATGAAGATTCTCTTAAACTGGCAGTCAGGCATTTTAATAATCCTGAAATAGGTGCGGTTGCAGGTAATGTTAAGGTTATGAATCGGGGCAAATTTTTTACAGACCTCCAGGCGCTTGAGTACATCGAAGGACTTAACATGGCAAGAAGCGCGCAAAGTTTTATTAAACTTGTTAACATTATTCCCGGTCCTATCGGTTTGTTCAGGAAGAAAGCAATTGAAGAATCCGGTTTGTATTCAAGTGATACATTTGCTGAAGATGCTGACCTTACGCTGAAAATTCTTGCAAACGGCTGGAAGATTTATTATGAACCAAATTCTATTTCTTATACTGAAGCGCCTGCAAAACTTCAGCAGTTAATGAAGCAGAGATACAGATGGACACGCGGAATAATACAATCTATACGTAAGCACAAAAAGCTTATGATTAACCCGACAATAAATTTTGGTGACACTCTTATTCTCTGGTCAATGTTCTACGAAGCTTTAATTTGGCCGGCAATGAACATTGCAGCAAATGTTTTCTTTATTACGGCTGCATTGGTATTCGGCTTCACACAGTTGATATTTTTCTGGTGGGCAGGATTAGCACTTCTGGATTTAATAACAGCGCTGTATTGCGTTGCTGCCGAAAAAGAGGAATTCAGGCTGGTTCTATATGCAGTTATTTACCGAATGTTCTTTATTCTGATTATCGATGTATGTAAAATGATGTCAACCATAGAAGAGTTTTTAGGAATCAGGATGACCTGGGGAAAATTGGAAAGAGTTGGAACAGCAAGAGTTTAATTATTAAATAAATAATATAAAGGAGCGGGATAGAATGGAACTAATTCCCATACTTTCAACAATCATACTGGTGGCAACAATAAGCACTTTCATACTAGCCATCGGAGCCTACATTCTCTACAAAGTAAGAGAAAGAAAAGGCGAACGTGTTTCAGCGCCTCAGCCATCTTCAGTGCAGGCAGAGCTTGTAACACCAATAGAAGTGCCTGCTACGCAGCCTGCTTATACAGAACCTCAGCCAATATTTGTTCAGCAGCCGGGGCAGCCGGGTTATACCCCGCAGCCGAAGCAGTACGCCGGGCAGGAAAAAAGAAAAGTTTATATACCTGTTACTGAAGAAGACCTTAAAGCCTCAGGCTCAAAATTCCTGAAGTATACTTCTGAAGGTTATGTACCAACACAGGAAAATAAAAATACAGGAGCACTAAGGTGGCGTTAAAAACCCGAAAAAAGGGTGGAATAAATCAACCGCTTATTATTCTGGCAGGGCTTATCGTCCTGCTTGGTGCAGTGATGATTTATTACTTCATCCTTCGAGGTGTTTATGGAAGATTCGATACAGAATCTTTCAGACCCGATGCAGGACTGCTAAAACAAGCTGTACTTGGCGGTGAACCAAAGATCGCAATCCTTTACTCCAAGTATACAGAGAATATGCTTCCCGCCGGTAGTACCTGGCTGAATGATAATATTACCACCTGGCGTAAATTTCTCGATGCTTCAAAGCTTGGATATGAGCTGATATCTGACGAGACCATTGAACTCGGGCAGCATTACAACTATGATCTTATAGTTCTTCCGGGTTCGCAATCTTTAAGTGACCGGGAAGTTATACAGCTTAAAAAATTCATTGACCGCGGCGGAAGCATTTTCGCAACAAGCGGTACCGCATCATACTCGAATGACGGAAAATGGAGAGGTTGGGAATTCTTCTCTGAAGTGTTCGGATTAAAGTTTACCAAAGAGCTAGACAGCGATGAATATACCAAAGTGCATACATTGAGGGGCAGTTTACCAATTACTGCAAATATTCCTACAGGCTATCCGTTGAAGGTTGCAACCTGGGACAAACCAATTGCCGTTGAAGTTCTAGACCCGCGCACTACTCAGGTTAGTTTCTGGTATAATTACCGCCTCGAAGATGGTTTGGTAAGAGAACAAATAAAAAGAAGCGCAGGAATAGCTTATGGAACTTACGGAAAAGGCAGATTCGTATGGATGGGTTTTGAGATTAACTCAGTTATTGGCGTTCAGGAAGATTATATTTATTTCGACCGGTTATTTAACAACTGTATTAACTGGCTTACATATCAGCCGCTTGCTTACGTAAGCGACTGGCCCGTCGGTTACAATGCTGCTGCAGTTGTTGCTCCATCTCTTACGGGTGATATGAACAATATTCAGAATCTGATTCCTGTACTAAAATCAGAAAATGTTAGTGCAACATTTTTTGTTGATCCCGCACGTGCTGAAACCAACAGAGAACTCATCAGATCATTAGTGCCGTTTGGCGAAGTTGCTTCGTTAATTGATATAGGTTACCTTGCCTCAATTAACGATACTGTTAATTCTTTGAATGACCATACTACACAGGTCGAAAAATTAAGGAATGCAAAGTTTACTCTTGAAACTATAACAAACAGAAAAATCATCGGTTTATTACCTTATTACGGTTTATTCGACCACAATACTGTTTCTGCAGCAATTGATGCAGGTTATAGTTATGTTTTAACTGATTCGCTTACAGACCGTTCGGTGCCTAAAACAATTATAATGGGGGATAACAGAATTCTTTCTATGACTAAAACCGCACGGGATGATTACGAAGTTATAAGAGACTTTGGTCTTAACGAACCGCAATTCCAGTTTTATACTTACCAGGAAGATGTGGATAGAGTACTATTTGAAGGCGGAATGTACATCTTTAAAATGCATACCGAATATCAATGCAAACCTGAAAATGTTGGCGTTGTCAGGGATGTAATTCAGGATTTAAAGAGTAAAAACTTCTGGATAACTACACTTGAAGAAATTCACAACTGGTATGTTAAACGCGATCAGGTTGAACTCAGAACGAACCGAAGAGGCGATCGTCGTATAGAACTTAAAATTTCTAATCCGGGCAGCTACGTTATTAATCAGCTTGTCCTTGAGATTGATCTGAATGATTATGCAGACAGAATTGAACTTAACACAGAAATTATCGGTACAAAGGCTGCGAAGTATAGTCATTCCAAAGGAAGCAAGGTTCTGCAAATATATATTGACGATTTAAAGGCTAAAGAATCAAGAACCTATTATATAGATTATGACAGGATAAAGGTATAAATCACTGCTCGCTTTATATTTAATTTAACCTGATCTTAGTCTCTTTGATATTTTTGTTGCATTAATTATTAAAATGCAGAGTACTGCTAACAATCATGGTGTACACGGTGTTTACTTATAAATGGATATTAATACAATCATTATTGCTGTTATTCATATTTAACGGTTTGAATTTCAGCCAATCTAATATTTCAGATTTGAACATCGGACTGGTGTACTCACACAATTCTGAAACATCCTCCCGTAATCCTGTTCAATACTCCGAAAACATGAAGCAGTGGGAATTGTTTCTCATGAACAGCCGCGTTAAATACCATATGCTCAGTGATTCTGACTTAGAGAATTTCCGGTTTAAAGGGCTTGATGTTTTAATTCTTCCTTCTGTGAATGTGATCTCTGAAAAAGCTTACAGGAATTTAAGAGATTTTACTGCATCGGGGTCCGGTCTTTTAGTCACAGGAAACTTTGGAACCTTTGATCAATCAGGTAAAAAAAGAGATAAAAGTATAATGAGGGATTTGGGGGGCTTTGAGATTGACCGATTGTCTGACAAACCGCTGACTTCTGTTAAACATTCACTTCGTGCTAACACTATTATATCGGGGAATATGCCGGCAGGATCACTTTTTAATATTATGGGCAGTGAACCTGTTTTTAAGGCTCACAAAAGAAGCGCACTGGTTGAGTCCGCAGGAGTCTATCCTGATTTTGAAGAAAAAGTTTTCGCAACTGAAACAGATGCGACTGGTCTTGTTATCACTCAATTCGGAAGAGGCAGAATACTGTGGTTCGGATTTCCAATTTACAGCATAAAATTTCTTCTTGAAGACCATTCACCCTCCGAAGTTTTATTGAATTCGCTACACTATCTGGCAGGCAATCCGGTAATTAAAATAAATAATTTTCCATCTGAATATAAAGCAGCAGTTATCCCGGTTAATTTTATTAATAATCCGGATATATACTCAGGCGCTATAGCAGATTATTTTATTTCCAACAAAATCTTTACTGAAAATTTTTTTAACGGAAGAGTTGCTCACCTTTATGAGAATCAGATAAGAAAGATTTATGAATCGGGCAGTGTAAACTTGCTTCTTGACCCGCAATCTGCAGATGAAAGTACTCCAGATATTATCAAACGGGGGATGAATATCGTTTTAAAAATTTCCGAAAAACAATCCCTATCGCTGAAAACAGGGGAGAAGCATTACAGAAGGTTAATTTCTGAGAAAAATATATCTTCTTTAATTACTGAAGATAATTCACTGCTAATAAAATCCGGCAATTCCTATAGAGGCTTAAATTCCTGTGTTAATATCTTCGGCTATCCTGATGCAGGTGACAGACTATCAATCATAAATCATTACAAGCGGCTGATAAACAGAGCCGTCGATCACAGTTCATTGATGATTGTGTCGGTTATTGATGAATTTAATTTTTCAGACGGCACAAAAGATCTGGGTTTTGTATCTGAGGTTTTTGAGTTTATGAAAAAACAGGAATTCTGGTTCACAAATATTGAAGAATTTTCCCGCTGGATGAACAAGCGTAAAAAACTCATCGTTAATTATGAACAAAAAAATAAAAACCGTTTACTGATTTCCATTGAGAATACTAACGGTGAATCAATCGAAGATGTATCTCTTACAGTATTTGCAGGTCAGTTTACACCTGAAGTGAGATTAGCATCTAATTCATCTAATGCTTACTTAAAAGAATCAGATCAGAAAAAAGAATACAAGCTTCACATCCCTGAAATTAAAGGAACAGAAATTATTCAATTTGAATTACTTATCGGAAAATAAACGATGTTGATAAACAAAATAAAAATTTTCTTCTTACCGGGGATTATCTGTTTACTGATAGTAACAGGCTGCAGTGTATCACCAACAGATCCTGCACAGGGTGGTTCGGGTTCCTTAAAGATTACTATTCTTTCTCCGGCAACAAATGATACTATTTCCGGACCGCTTGAAATAAAATACAATGTGGAAGGTGCCGGCAATGTAAAATTCATCGAATTTTATGTGAACGGAACGTTTGTGTGGAATTTTGCTCCGAACCCTGACGGTACTGCACCAAAAATAGTTTGGTATATCGAACCTTCATTAGTAGGCGAAACTGTATCGCTTTATCTTATTTATTATGATGAAAACGGTAATTCGGCAAAAAGCAATGAAGTGGAAAGCTTATTAGTCGCAGAAAGCGTAACATTACCCGAAACTCCGAAAAATGTAAATGTGTTGTTGTTATCTCAAACTTCAGCAAACATTTCATGGGAAAGCACTTCCGCCGGTATCGAAATTTTTGAAGTTTGGAGAAAGACCGGACTGTTCGGAGAATTTGAATTTCATCTAAGCGTTCCCGGAACCGAGTTTAATACAAATGATACTGGATTAACACCCGACACGATTTATTTTTATAAAGTGCGGGCAAAAAACAAGCATGGATTTTCAGAATTCAGTTCGGATGCGAACACTGCTGGCATCGGCGGAACAGGTGAAATCAAACCACCAACTAATCTTGTTGCAGTTGCGCGAGGGAAGGAACTTGTCCACCTGGCATGGAATGACAACAGCAATAACGAAAATTATTTTAAGATAGAACGAAGAACAACTTATACTAACTTTGAAGCAGTCGGATTTGCTGAAGCAAATTCAACATCATTTACTGACAGCGCGAATGGCTTGATTGCCGGCGTTACCTATTTTTACAGGGTGAAAGCTGTATCAGGCAGCGATTCGGCATGGTCAAATGTAAGTTCTGTTATGACTTATCCATATGATGTGTTCACCCCGCAGAACCTGTCAGGCAGTTACATCGGTAACAATCAGATTGAACTTTTATGGGACGATGATAATACTCTCAATACAGTCGTTGAGATCGAAAGGAAATCGGGGACGGAAGAAAATTTCTCATTAATAAAAACAATTCCACGCGGTTCAGAAGTTTATATAGATTCAATAAGCGCAACGGCTGCAAATTATTATTATAGGATCAGGGCAGCAATCGGATCATATGTTTCTGATTATTCGAACGAAATAAATGTTATGGTTCCGTAAAAATATTTTTAACAAAGTTTTTTGATTTTTACTTGTCGATTTTAGCGTTGCAGAGTTTTATTTATTAAAACCATTCCTTAACTTAACAGAGCAAAATTCATAAGATGTATTTTGCGTTTTTAAGGGGAGCGACAACACACAAGCCCGGAAAATTTGATAACTTACTTTTAAGCGAGGGCAAACGGTTGAAGTATTTTATCACATATCGGGATTAGAACCCTGATTCGATTTCAGAATAGGTGCAATGTTCGGAACATTAAGCTCCGGCAATTTTATCAATCTGTTTTGTCGTATATCTGTTAACAAAAACAATACGGAAATTAATCTTAGTTGAACGGCAACATCTCAAACAAAAAAGAGAATGCTGATACACCCGGAACCGATACTAATTATTTTTTGGTATTAAATCCTGAAGGTGGAATAATCAGTTCAAATAAGGAAGCTAGATCACTATCTCCCTCCGCTGCAGAACCCCAAAACATAAACGAAATATTCGACAAACAAACCAGCAGTAAATTAATATCCCGGATAAATGAACTGCTTGGTTCTGAAAAAGCATCGCTAACCGAAAAAACCTCGCTATATCTCCTCAATGGAGAAGAGATTTTTGCAGCATTATCATTAAGCAAACACATTGAAACAGGCGAGCCATATATAATTTTCAGATTTAAACATGAGGGAAAACCGGATTCGGTACAGAATTATTTTGGCTTGGTTTTCCGTACAGATGTTTCAAAACTTTTTGGTGAGGATGAAAAGCTTGTTTCTATATTTAATTCAATTAAGGCTGTTTTCCCTTTTACATTTATCGAAAAGGAAAAACTTCGTAAAACAATTGATTCTTTAACTGAATTGTTCTGGATTAAAGATTCAACAGGTAAATTTATTTTGGTGAATGAGAAGCTTGCGCAGAAATTCGGACTTCGGGCAACACAAATTGAAGGCAGGGAAGAAATAGCTTTTATTCCGGAATATTTGCAGGAATTTTATTCCGCCTTACAAAAATTTATCTCTCAATCACTTAATGCAGTTTCAATAAAAGGGATTCCGTTCAGGAGTATACCCGCAGATGAAAAATATGAAATGATCGAATTACCGCTTTTGGGTGAAGAGGATACTGTGCTTGCTATAATTGGTGTAGCGAGGGCTGCCGGAGATAAACCGATGCAGGCTGATGCAGAGGAGGTTGATTTTTTCCTTAACATGTTGTTGATTTTCCCCCACGCTTTTGCTTTGATAAATAATGAAGGATTAATCAAGCATGCAAGCGGGGAATTTTGTAAATTATTTCAACTTGAATTAAAAAACATTCGCAGCCGGTCGTTCAGCGAAATTCTTCCTGACAATATATCCGGTTTTTTGCAGAATTTCATTGAGAGTCAACGTCCTTCAGATAGAATTGAACTTCTTGACGCCCGGTTTTCCAGTTCAGGAAAAACTGGTAATTATATAGTGTCAATAAACAGGATTTACGATGATGAGAAAAATCCTGTCGCTGTATCACTTCTTATAGAAGAACAAATATTAATTGATAACATCGAGAACTTAATAAAGCACAGAGGCAGAATGTACGAAGTCTTAATTAAAAACAATCCCGAGCCGATCTTTATTTATGACAAGGAAAATCTGATATTCCTTGATGTAAATGATGCAGCGCAGGCTCTTTACGGCTATACGAGAGATGAATTCTTACAAATGGACCTTACAGACCTCTACACGCCTGAAGACATACAAACCTTGCTCGATTCTTCATCAGAAAGATCAAAAGAAGGAGTATTTACCGGGCCATTCAGGCATAAGAAAAAAGATGGCGCTTCAGTATTTGTTGAGATTTGTAAAATGAGTTTCTCTTTTGGTGAAAGTGATGCCCACTTTAATATTGTAAGAGACATTTCAAAAGAGCTTGACCTCGAAAGGCAGGTTCAATTATTTAAGAAAACATTTGACAGTACCGGTGATTTCGTTTTTATTACAGATAATGCCGGGTTTATTACTTTCATAAACAAAGCAGTAGAAGATTTTCTTGGCTATTCTAATAACGATCTGCAAAAAACTGCATTTGCTGCTTTAGTTAAAGATGAAGAAAGGGGTTTAATTAATACTACTATCTTCCAATCACATCTGAATGAAGAAGTTACACTAAGACTCGAATTGAAGAAGTCAATAGGAGAATTAGTTGAAGTTGAACTAAACGCTTCCCCGATTTTAGATTTTAATAATGAAGTAGACTCTTACATAATTATCGGTAAATACAAAGCTCCTGTGCCTGCACCCGAAGAGATAATCAAAGAAGTTGAAGTTATAAAAGAAGTAATTGTTGAAAAGCCGGTTCAGGTAGCCGAAGATGTAAAAACAGAACAGGATGAAAAGATACCCGAGGCAAGTTTTCTCTCAAGTGTATTTCATGAAGTGCTGACCCCGATAAACGTAATTTTAGGTTTTGTCCAGGAGTTAACGGAAAGCATTGAAACATTTACCCCCGAACAAAAAGAAGCGGTAGATATAATAAATCAAAACCGTATTTCTCTTCTTAACATAATGAACTCGATTATTGAGTACACACAGATTCAGGAAAAAACTGTTGAATTACAACCGAAGGATGTTAATATCACCGAAGTGATTGAACAGCTTCAAAAAGATATTGATGATTTGTCCTCTAAAGGAATTCAATTTGCATACGGAAAGATATCTTCATCACTTAACTTTGAGACAGATAAAACAAGATTTCAAACATTTATTTCGCTCGCATTGAAAATCGCTGCAAAAATCAGCAGGGAGAAGAAGATTTACTTTTCAGCATATCCTTTCGATGAAAATCATTTTTCAATTGCTTTCAGGGATGGATATTCTTCGGTCAGTCAGTTGTTCTTCGATCATTTTCGTGATTTGCTGCATAACCGTGAAAGTACACTCATTAAACATTATGGAATTTCCAAACTTTCTTTAGGTGTTATGCTTGGTTTGTTCAAGCTGCTTAAAGGTGAATTCCGTCAACTTGATACAGGTGATGACAGACTTGACTATGTATTAATTTTTCCAAACAGTCTTACCCGCATTATTGAAGAACCTGAGCAGCCATCTGCTCCTGAAGAAAGAATAACTGAACCGGAAGATAAACAAACCGATGCTGCCGAGACTGAAGAAGGTCCGGTTGTAGAAGAGGTTATTCAGGAGGAGATTCCACTGCAAACCGAAGACATGCAGACGGGAGCAGCCGAGCCTGAAATTATTGAAGAGGATATCCCGCTGTCTCAAATGGCGCAGGAAGTTTCTTCTGTTGAACAAACCGTCACCAAGGAACAGGTAAAAGAACCTCAATTTAAATCTCTCGATTTTATTGATCTTTCAAAATACACATGTCTTTATATTGAAGATCAGGTTGACTCTCAGATCCTCTTCAAGGTTCAGATGAAAGAACTTAAGGAGATTAAATTTGCAGTAAGCTTTGAAGAAGCTTTACCGCTTCTTGACAGCAGTCATTTTGATTTTATTGTTATGGATATAAATCTCCAGGGTGAATATAACGGGCTTGATGCGCTTAAAATAATTCACAAAATGCCGGACTATGAAACAATTCCAATTATTGCCGTAACCGCATACGTGCTTCCGGGTGATAAAGAAAAATTTATTGCTACCGGATTCAGCGATTTTATTTCCAAGCCGATATTCAGGGAAAAAATGATTGAGGCATTGGCTAAAATATTTACTTAGTTAACAACTGGTAAATAACCCTCTGAATTTTCCGCTTGAAGGATACGCCTGCCTGATTGACAATTATAATTTACTTGCCTAAATTACCATACAGATGTATGGTAATTTTTTATTAATACAATTCCATCATCAAAGTAATTAAACCTGATTTTGTATAAGCAGATAAAATCAGGAAGGAATAATGTGACTAACCAGCCGAAGGTGTGCCATGTCCAAAGAATTAACGGAAATACAAAAAGAAATACTTGAGTTCATAATAGAACAAAAAACAGGCAAAGGGTTGCCGCCAACCCTTGCAGATATTGCAAAGCATTTTGGTTATAAAAACCGTGCAACGGTTCAACAGCATTTACAGGCAATTGAAAGAAAAGGATATATTAAAAAAAATCCGAATCTTGCCCGCGGAATAGAATTAACTCTTGATGATAAATTTTTTATACCAAGACCCGTTCTCGGAGAAGTTGCAGCAGGAAATCCGTTAACAATTTATCCTGATGCAATTGATACTGTTGAGCTTCCGACAATTGCCCGAATGCCGAAAGATTCTTTTCTGCTTCGTGTAAAAGGCGATAGCCTGAAAGATGCTTATATTTTTAGCGGCGACATTGTAATCATCAACCCCAATCTTGAACCAAAAAACGGGCAGATAGTTGCTGCCATCCTTGATGATGCTGCGGTTGTGAAGCGATTTTATAAAAAGAAAAATGAAATTGAACTCGTTTCAGAAAATCCGGATTTTGCACCAATAGTGATTGATAAGAAATATGCTTCCTTCAAAATTGTCGGTTTGGTAATTGGCGTTTACAGGAGTATGGATAAGAAAGCGGTGTGATAAAATTGTTTATTTTCAGAATAAAGATTCATAAAAAAATAGAGGTGTAAGGTGAGTTTTAATCCAAAGAGAATTGAGGCTTTTGATGATGGATTATATATTCCAGATATAGGGCCTTGGGCCGAAAACAAATATGAAATATTGCATCATTATAATCACATGTTTGCGACTGGAATGAAAAATCGATTTCGAAACAGAGTATATATCGATCTGTTTTCTTCGGCAGGAATTGCTCAAATCAGAAACTCAAGCAAATATGTTCTAACTTCTTCACTGATAGCGATGAATATTCAAGACCCATATGATCAATACATTTATTGTGATATTGATGAAAAGTGTATAAAAGCGTTATCACAAAGAGTTGAAAAATATTTTCCCGGTAAAAAGGTGGACTATATTGTAGGGGATTCTAATGAAAAAGTTACAGAGATATTATATCTATTACCTAAACCTTCCAAGTCAAATACAGTTTTAACATTTTGTGTTGTGGATCCTTTTAACCTTGGGATCAATTTTGATACTATGAAAGCACTGAATAAATATCGGATGGATTTTCTTATTCTTCTATCTTGGATGGATGCCAGTAGAAATGAGTACATTTACATAAATCCTACAAATGAACGCATAGATAATTTCTTGGGTGATAAAAAATGGAGGGACAAATGGTTTAAATTAAAAAAAGAAAATTACGATTTCCGAAAATTTTTAGCAGAAGAGTATGTGCAAAGGATGATGACTTTAGGATATTCGGATACTGCGTTTAAAACATTATTTCCTATCAGATCAACTGATAAAAAATTGTTTTTATATCATTTAGCTTTCTTCTCTAAAAGTGAAATAGGATATGATTTTTGGAAGAAAGCAATACATGGTGGGCCAAAGCAAACATCTATAGATTTTAAGGATTAATATGGCAAATAAATCATCTATTGAATGGACAGAATCAACATGGAATCCTGTAACTGGCTGTAGTAAAATCAGTCCGGGTTGTAAGAATTGTTATGCCGAAAGAATGGCTAACAGACTTCAGAAAATTGGAGTTGAGAGATATAAAAATGCTTTTGAACTAACTATTCATCCTGATGTATTACAAGTACCTCTCTCATGGAAAACACCAAAAACAATTTTTGTAAACTCCATGAGCGATCTCTTTCACGAAAAAATACCTTTGAGTTTTATTCGTGAGAGCTTCGAAGTTATGAGAAAAGCTCATTGGCATACATTTCAAGTTCTTACTAAAAGGTCCGAAAGATTAAAGCTGCTTGCACCTATGATTGATTGGCCGGATAATGTCTGGATGGGAGTTAGTGTTGAATCACAAAGATATGTTTACAGAATCGATCAATTAAGAACAGTTCCATCAGCCGTAAGATTTCTTTCAGTTGAACCTCTTATAAGTAGAATTGATAGTATGGATTTGAGGAATATTGACTGGGTAATTGTTGGTGGAGAATCGGGGCCTAAAGCTCGCCGGTTAGAAAAGGAATGGGTAATCCATATTAAAAATATTTGTGAAAAGTACAAAGTGCCTTTCTTCTTTAAGCAATGGGGTGGTACCAGGAAACATAAAACAGGAAGAGAGTTATTAGGTAGAACTTGGGACTCAATGCCCGTACCAAAAAATCCTCGAAAAAGAAGAGCTGCTCTAAAAATATCCAGACCGATCACTGGTATTTACAGGAGTATGTAGAAGAAAGCGGTGTGATTATTTTGTGATGATTGTTTGTCAGTTGCATAGTTATTTTATGTAATAAAGGAATTAAAATTCAAAAGGTGCCCGATGAAAATTTTCTTTGTTATTTCAATAATTCTTGTGTCTGCAGGTTTTCATAAATCTGTAAATTTCGCCCAATGTTCCGATGCAGGCATTTGTCAGATAGGCGGACATTCAATGGAACATGAAACTAAATACTTTTTTGACATTTCCGCTTCTTATAAATTTGGTTACAGCGGTAAAGATGATGGTGTGCAGTTTCATGCAGTGCAATTGAATGGTAATTACAATTTGTTTGATAACAGTTTTGTACAGTTTTCATTGCCCTATAACATACAATCCGGTCCGCTTGGTGATGTGAATGGAATCGGCGATTTGATATTAAGCTGGAAGCAGAAAATATTTTCAGATGACAATTCATCTTTTGATGTTTCACTCGGGGTTAAACTTGCAACGGGTGATGATGATCAAAAGAACCTGCCGCAGGTTTATCAAAGTGCTCTTGGGGCAAATGATATATTGTTTGCACTGAACTATTCCTATGACAAATTAAATATTGGTGCCGGATATCAGCTTGCAGGTAAAAGAAATAAAAATATTTTCAGGCTTGAAAGAGGCGATGATTTGCTTTTAAGAGGTGCATATAGCTTCCGATTCGAAGAGTTCAGCATTACACCTCAACTTTTATTTATTAAACGATTGGCAAAATCAGGTATTCTCGATACAACTACAACACAGGAAACATTTGTAAAAGCAGAAAATAGCGACCAGGCACAATTGAACCTGCTTGTGTTGACTAACTATCAGGTAAGCAATAACTTTTCTCTGTTCTTTGACTTTGCTGTTCCTTTTATTAAAAGAGAAGTGAATGTAGACGGATTAACACGTGCATTCAGTGCTTCGGTAGGAGTTTAGTTTTCGATTAATTGAAATTAAAATAGATATTTATTCAAGATTTATTTTTGTAAGTAATTCTTCTTTCAACAGGTTAAAACGGGTTTCTAAATAATATTTTCGATCTGATGCATCTAAAATTGAGCCAAGAGTTACCTTATAATCCTGTTCTTTGAAATTATTTATGGTTTGCAATGCTTTCTGAAGCTGGTTTTTGTCAGAAGGAAGCTCAACGCCGCGCATAAGCATAAACTGAATATCAAAAGCATCGCGTATAATTTTCCTGGAAAGAAGAGCGTCAAATTTATTCAGCATCATCTGATTCAGTGTTAAAGCTTTAACCATCACCTGTTTATTTGCGAATCTGGAGAAAGCAATCTTTCTTTCCCAATTAAAATCGGTTTGTTCTTTGCGGATTTCTATCTTCAGACTGCGGTTGACATTGGGAGCTTTCAACTCGAACAGTAATGTAAATTTTTTATTTGCTGAATCAGTTAATTGATAAACCGAAGAGAGAGAGTTTTTACATTTTGTGAATATTGATTTTGGATCTGATTTCTTATCCAGCCAAAAATCTAAGTCAGTTGAATAGCGGTTAAGATTGTGGCAGAGACGAAGCATAGTTCCACCACCAAAGTAAAGATAATCAAGTACTTTGATGCTATTCAAAAGCTCAAGTATTTCGATTTCAAGTATTTCTAAATCTTGCAGCGCTTGCATATCGTTTCCCAGTATTTTATTGTTCTTTGATTTGTATTCCTGATGAATTCTGTGATTTTATCCTTGTTAAGTTTTTTAAAATCAATAGCATCGAAGTCGCAGCCGTATCTGCCCAGGGAGGTGAGATACACTGCATCTGCTAATGCTTTCTCAGGCGAAGCGATAAATATATCGTTCTCTAATTTAAAGCCTGTGTAAAAATTTTTATTAATCAGTATAAAGTTAAAACTTATCTCTTTTACTTTGACTGCATTTGTTTTTCTAGTCGTAACAGATTCAATTATTCCTTGCAGCTGCTGAGTTGAAATGTTGTAGTAAATCAAAGCACTTGCAAGGGATATGTATGAAGGGACCTGGATAGCATTCGCTATTCTGAATAGTTCTTTCTCATTTAGTTTCTCATAATTGTTTGCGGTGATATAAAAATCTCTTTTAATTCTTAAGAGAAAACCATTTTTAACATAACGGTTAGCAGTTACTTTCGCTGAGTCTTTACTTATTGTAAGCACTTTTGCTATGTCCTCTATGCTTATGATCAGCTTATTTATATTATTTAGTTCAATTGCTCTCATTAGTATCAAATATAGATAATTAACACTATTGTTAACTTAGTGTATTTATAGAATAATCACAAGAATTTTAGAAATGCCAAAATATTACATCGGAACAGCAGGCTGGTCTTATAAAGACTGGGTGCCGAACTTCTATCCTAAAAATCAGTCAATCGGATTCGACGGGCTTCAGTTTTACTCACACTACTTCAATTGTGTGGAGGTTAATGCAAGTTACTATACTTATCTTAGTCCGAGAATTGTTGAAGGATGGATTAAGAAAGTAAATGACAGTATTGAATTTATATTTCATATTAAGCTTCATCAGGATTTTACACACAAAAGAAAATTTGATGAGCAGAGCATAAAGGCTGTCACATACAATCTTGATATACTTGCAAATGCAGAAAGACTTGGCGGACTGCTCATTCAGTTCCCGTATTCATTTCCTTTTAATAATTCAGCTATACAATTCATTCAGGAGTTGAAGGATATTTTCACCAACTACAAATGTTTTGTTGAAGTTAGACACTTATCCTGGCAAAATGAAAAGGCATTTGAGTTTTTCAGAGAAAACGATCTTACTTTCTGCACAATTGATCAGCCACAGATTGGACAAGCAATTCCGTTTGAACCGATAATAACAAATGAAAGGGCTTATATCCGTTTTCACGGAAGGAATGTTGATTCGTGGAAGAAATCAATCAATAGTTTTGGTAAAGAACAGTCGTATGAGGAACGAAGTGAACGATACAAATACCTTTATTCTCCGGGTGAGTTAATTGAAATTAAGCAGAAGATAAAATCAATACAATCAAAAGTAAAAGAAGTGCATGTCATTATGAACAACCATCCGCAGGGAGATGCAGTTGCAAATGCATTTGAACTTATTCATCTGCTTGAAGAAAAAACAAAAATAGAAATGCCGGAAACAATTGTTAAGGCATATCCGAGATTGGAAGAAATGTTTATTGGCAATTAAGTATGTTTTAATGTTTAAGTTTTATTAATTATTTTATAACAAATTAAATAAGGTATTTTATGAAGGATTACAGAAATATTATAACCATTGAACCAGGCAAGAGAGGCGGCAAACCCTGTATTCGCGGATTGCGCATTACTGTTTATGATGTTCTAAGTTATCTGGCTTCCGGGATGACTGTTGAGCAAATCCTTGAAGATTTTCCTTACCTTACCAGAGAAGATATTTATGCTTGTCTCAGTTATGCCTCTGATCGTGAGAGTAATGTTATTCCGGCAAGATTATGAAGCTATTATTTGATCAGAATATTTCTCCAAGGCTGGTTGATTCTTTGGCTGACATATTCCCAGGGTCTATACATGTGATAAATGTGAAATTAGATAAAGCCTTTGATAGTGAGTTGTGGAATTTCGCTAAAGATAATGACTATATAATAGTTTCAAAAGATGCTGATTTTGCAGAGAGAAGTCTGTTATTTGGTCATCCGCCTTTTGTTTTGTGGATCAGAAGAGGGAACTGCTCAACAAATCATATTATTGAAGTTCTTCAGGAAAATTTTGATTTAATTAAAACCTTTTTTGAAACGAAGCAATCTGGTTTGCTTAACATTTATTAAACATTCTGAGATATCTTTCCCGACATAAGCTGTTTTATTGAGGTTCGTCATTCGTCATGGAATAATAATCGTGCTTATGAATTCTTTAAAGAAAATGATTTAACATTTTGTACTATAGATCAACCTCAAATAGGACAGACACTTGAGTTTGAACCGATTATTACAAATCAAAAAGCATACATTCGTTTCCATGGAAGGAAAGTTGAGGCATGGAAGAAATCGCTTTCAAACTTTGGTAAGAAGCAGACTTATGAAGAACAGAGTTCACGCTACAGCTATTTATATTCACCAGGAGAGTTAATAGAGATTGAACAGAAGACAAAATCTGTTCAAGAAAAAGTTAAAGAAGTGAACGTAATAATGAATAACCATCCGCAGGGAGATGCAGTTGCAAATGCATTTGAACTTATTCATCTGCTTGAAGAAAAGGATAAAGTTGTAATGCCGCAAACGATCGCGAAAGCTTATCCTTGGTTGGAGGGAATAACTGTTAACTAAAATTAGTGATAGAATAAATCTTACTAATCAATATTTCTACATTCGATATTTGATGTTCAGTGTTCATTATTCAAAAGAATTTCGAATATTGAACAAGGAATTATGAATCATGAGTTAGCTTCTATGAGAACAATTTTCCACTTAGACCTCGATGCATTCTTCGTTTCAGTTGAAAGGATACTCGATCCTTCACTGAAAGGAAAACCTGTAATCGTTGGCGGCGATCCGAAGTATGGAAGGGGAGTGGTGGCTGCCTGCTCTTATGAAGCACGTCAGTTTGGATTGCAATCTGCTATGCCGATACGCACTGCTTACAAACTTTGTCCACACGGAATTTACATGCACGGACATGGCGATGAATACACACGTTTTTCTAAAGCAGTAAAGAATATTTTAGAACAGTATGCTCCTCTTATTGAACACGCATCTATAGATGAGTTTTATCTTGATATGACAGGAACGCAAAGAGTGTATGGCTCTATGTTTGCGTTTGCTTCACAAATTCAAACAGAAATCCGGGACAGGCTGAAGCTGCCCTGTTCAATTGGAATTGGCAGCAACAAAACAGTTGCAAAGATCGGATCCGATTGTATGAAACCAACCGGGATTACTTACATTATCCCGGGCATGGAAAAAGAATTTCTTGCTCCTATGCCGGTTGAAACTATTCCCGGCGTTGGCAAGGTAATGAAGCAGCAACTTAATGCAAGAGGGATTTATCGTATTGGCGATATAACAAAACTGCCGTCAGATTATTTATCTGCCGCATTTGGGAAATATGGAATTGATCTTTGGAGAAAAGCTCACGGAAAAGGAACTGAATATCTTACCATTCAACAAATGAGAAAAAGTATTTCGCGTGAAAATACTTTTGGCAATGACATTACAAGCGAAGATGAACTTAAGAATAACTTATTCTATCTTACAGGAAAAGTCTGCCAGAGCTTGAGAAATAAAGGATGGGAAGCATCAACAGTTGATATAAAACTTCGTTATACAGATTTTCAAACACTAACCCGCGCTAAAACAATTAAGCCTACCGATGATGACAAAATTATTTTTGAAACCGCGTGGAGTTTAATGAAAAAAGCGCACACAAGAAGAGTAGGCGTAAGATTAATCGGAGTTGGTGTTACAAACTTTTCTCCGCTCAATGAACAAGAATACTTATTTGAAGACTATGAAGTTAAAAGAAAGAAAATGCTGAGAGCCGTTACAAGTGTAAGAGATAAATATGGGTATAAGATGATAAGGATTGGTTTTTATTAGAAATAATTTGTTGATATATTAATACCCATAAATCAGGAAAAGGTAATGCATATAAAAGATATCAAAACAATTGAAATACAAAGTCCTTCTGTCATAATCTCAAAAGAAGAATATGAAGGATTGCGGGAAACTCTTGAGATTTTATCGGATAATAATCTTGTAAAAGATATTTCTGAGGCGTTGTCAGAGAAAAAAGAAGATCGGGTAGATCATAAAAATTTGTTTGGTAAAAAGTAGTGTGGAAGATTCAATATACCCAAAAATCTGCTAAATCTTTGAGCAAGTTAGATCATGATATTAAAGAAAGACTACGAAAAGGAATTGAAGATTTAGGATCGAACCCGGATTTGGGTAAACAACTTACAGGCCCGTTGAAAAGTTTAAGGTCTTTACGAATCGGGGATTATAGAGTTATTTTTAAGAAAGAACAAGATACATTGGTGATATTAATAGTTGCAATTGGTCATAGAAAGAAAATATACTGATTGAACTAATAGTTTCTCATCAAGACAACCATTCCTTTGTTTTTGCCGCCTCCGAACAGGAATACTTATTTGAAGACTATGAAGTTAAAAGAAAGAAAATGTTAAG
Organism: Ignavibacteria bacterium; assembly: GCA_037447335.1. Lineage (GTDB taxonomy): Bacteria > Bacteroidota > Ignavibacteria > Ignavibacteriales > Ignavibacteriaceae > JBBIGV01. The sequence continues at coordinate 36,195 of JBBIGV010000021.1, forward strand.
AGCAGTTACGAGAATAAGAGATAAGTATGGGTATAAGATGATATTATTAGGAGCGCACTCATCTTAAGAGGTTAAAACTAAAAATTGTCATTGCGAGCGAGTCTTCGAGCAAAGCAATCTTTTCCTAAAAATGAAGGGGCTGTCTCATAACTGTTATTCCGTCCCGAATGCTTTCGGGATCGGAATCTAAAATTTAGATTTTGAAATGAAATCAGACACTGATCCCGATAAATCGGGACAGGGTGACCAAAATAGACTTTTGAGACAACCCCTTACAATGACTTCATCAGATTAAAACCTTACCCCGGGGGCCATTCCATTTTTCTGCCGCCAAGCATATGCATATGCAAGTGATAAACTTCCTGCCCCCCATTATTTCCGCAATTAAATACCAACCGGAAGCCATCGTCAGCAATTCCCAGATCACTGGCAATTTTATTTGCCGCATCAATCATTTCACCGAGAAGCGCCGAGTGCTCACTCCCTTTTATGTCTGTTACTTTGGGTATTTCAATTTTTGGAATGATCAAAATGTGGACGGGCGCCTGCGGACGAATATCCTTAAATGCAAGAACGTTTTCGGATTCGTAAACTATATCAGCCGGAATTTCCTTATTAATAATTTTCGAAAAGATGGTTGCCATTACTCCTCCTTTTCAATGCCGTATTTTTTCATTTTGTTGTAAAGATGACTGCGCTGAATATCCAGTACTTCAGCAGTTTTGCTGATGTTCCATTTATTTGACTCAAGCTGCTTTAGAATAAATGCTCTCTCAGCTTTTTCTTTGAATTCCTGGAATGAATTACTTCCGTCGATAATATCTTCTATTTTGGATTTATTAGCTAAGAATAAAAATTCTATGTCTTTTTTGGAAATGGTTTTACTATCTGATAGAATCAGAATTCTTTCTACAGCATTTTTTAACTCGCGAACATTCCCGCTCCAGGGAATATTTTTCAGAAAATGAAGTGCATCGTCATCAAATTGAACCGGCGGTTTTTTATAACGCGAAGTAATTTCCTTCGAAAAATGATTTATGAGAATCGGGACATCATCAGTCCTTTCTTTCAAAGGCGGAATGTTAATTGGAAATACGTTAAGCCGGTGATACAAATCTTCCCTGAAATTTCCTTTCTCAATTTCATCGCGCAAATTTTTATTTGTAGCGGAAATGATTCTTACATCCACTTCAAATTTTTTCCCTCCGCCAACTCTCTCAATTTTACCATCTTCTATTGCACGTAAAACTTTTGCCTGTGCCTGCGGACTCATGTCACCAACTTCATCCAAAAAGATAGTTCCCTTATTTGCTAATTCAAATCTGCCAATTCTTTGTGCGACGGCACCGGTGAATGAACCCTTCTCATGTCCGAATAATTCTGATTCTATCAATTCATTAGGTATAGCGGCACAGTTCACTTCAACAAATGGTTTATCTTTTCTTGAGCTTTTTTGATGTATTGCTCTTGCAACCAGCTCTTTACCGGTTCCATTGTCGCCGGTAATCAGAACGCGCGCATCCAGAGGTGCAACTTTGTCGATCATTTCAAGAATATTCTGAATAGCTTTGCTGGTGCCGAGTATTTTTCCATCGCCAATAAATGTTTTTTTAATTTGAAGATTTTCAGTCAGCAAGTTATACTGCTCAACAGCATTTCTCACGCTGATAATTAATTTATCCCTGTCGATTGGCTTTTCGATAAAATCGAATGCTCCAAGCCTTGTAGCCTTAACTGCATTTTCAACACTGCCATGTGCAGAAATAATTATTACCGAAACAGGCGAATTAATTTCTTTAGTCCGTTTTAATACATCAAAGCCGTTCATTTCAGGCATCTGAATATCGAGCAGAATTGCTGCGAAGGGTGTTGCCTGCACTCTCTGAACTCCTTCAATTGCTGAGGTTGTATCTTCAACGTTATATCCTTCGTACTCGAGGATCATTCGTATGCTTTCGCATATCTCTTTTTCATCGTCTATAATTAATATTGAGTTCATTGTGTATATCTTACGTTAAATAATACCGGAATTAAAAAAAACCGGGAAGGCATTATACCTTTATTTTTCAGAAGCTCTTTCCCGAATAGGTTACCAAGATAGTTTACATACAAATCCCTTTCGTCAATTTTTGATTGTACTTTAAACTTTTCTTCAAAAACTTCTACAAAATAACCAATAACCAGTCCGAAATCAAAGATAGGAGAATTGTATGCTATAAAAGCATTTCCGAAGAAGTGTGCAAGCTTATCCTTATCCCCGTAATCAGTTTGAGGTGAATCATAAAGAAGATACTTTGGCAGATTTTCATTCTTCTTATGAAAAACAGAATCATTGTGTGCAATAAGCGGATAGTTTACGATCCATCCGAACAGGGGGATCTTTATCGGCACAACTTTGTATGGAATAGTTGCGAATGTAAGTGAAAGAAGCGTTTCACTGAATTGATAATTATGATAATGTAGCGCATGCAAATAGATTGAATCAACTAATTCCAGTTCATAATGATTTTCGTTCAGGCTTAGGAAATAATCAGATGCGATGAATTCGGACAGGTGATTAACATTTCGCGAAAGCTGACTTTGCTGCGGGTATGATGAAAAACAGAGAACAAATGATAAACAGAAATAACTAAAAAACTTTAACACAATTTAGCATTGCAGAAATTTGAAATTATAAATACAGTTTGTCTATCTATCAGAGATGTCTGATCCTGTATTTATCCTTTTTAATTACGATAAACTTGTTGTAATAAGTGTTTGAATATTTTGCTAATAGATTAACTAGGTTTTGTTTTATCTGATCCAGGTCTAATGAATTGTATCTTAATAATATTACACTAATATTTTTTATGTGATATGCAAATACCCATTCACCAAAGTCTTTATCTTCAGTCAATAAAATTATGTTCATCTCTTTGGCAAGACTAATTACCTCTAAATCATTAATACCTGCTTTTTCTTCCAGATTAGAATAGACTGTATAACCTTGTTCCCCAAGAAATTGAACAATATTAAAGTTAACACTTTCGTCTGCAAGTATCTTAGCTTGCAAAAGTTTCCTCTTTCGATATTACATCAAAAGTATAGCTTAATGCTGCAAGAATATGCTCTTTATTCAGATGTGGATATGCTGAAAGAATTTCTTCGATAGTTAGCCCCTCAGCCAATTTTCTTATGATCAATTCAACTGTAATACGCGTTCCCTTAATGATTGGTTTCCCAAGCATTATTGCGGGGTCTGAAATGATAATGTCTTTGTATTCCATACAATTTCACCATTAACTTTTCAATAATAATAATGATTAAAACAATATATTCCAATACATACCTTATACCCGGCGTAACAATGTGTTAAGTCTGAATAACGCCGGTATTAAACCGTGGTGTTTCGGGGTTGTTATTAGCAGCTTCAACTGCCATCGAGACATATTCGCGTGTAAGAGCGGGATCAATAATTTCATCAACCCACAATCTTGCGGCGCCGTAAAGCGGATTGCTTTTTTCGTCATACGATTTGATTATTTCATCCAGCAGTTTCTTCTTTTCCTCGTCACTAAACTGCTTGCCGCCTTTTTCAACTTGTTTTAGCTTGATGTCAAGCAAAACGCTGCTTGCCTGGTTTCCCCCCATCACAGAAATTTTTGCATTCGGATACGCGAAGATAAATCTTGGATCATAAGCTTTGCCGCACATTGCATAATTACCGGCTCCAAAACTATTCCCAACAATTATTGTAATCTTCGGGACAACTGAATTAGCAACTGCATTTACCATTTTTGCACCGTCTTTAATTATTCCTCCATGTTCTGCTTTACTTCCGACCATAAATCCAGTTACATCCTGTAAAAACAATAAAGGAATTTTTTTCTGATTACAATTCATTATAAATCTTGTGGCTTTGTCGGCTGAATCTGAATAAATAACTCCGCCGATTTGCATTTCACCTCCGCCTTTGGCGGATTCAGTTTTAACAACGCTTCTTTGATTTGCAACTATTCCTACAGCCCATCCATCAATTCTTGCGTAAGCTGTAATCAATGTTTTTCCGTATCCGGCTTTGTATTCATCAATTTCTGAGTTGTCAACTATTCTTGCTATTACTTCATACATATCGTACGGTTTGAGAGTATCCTGCGGTAGTAAACTGTAAATTTCTTTCGGAGAAAAAAGCGGATCGGTTGGCGCAGTACGGTTGAACCCGGCATGAGAATTTATACCAAGTTTTTCGATAAGGCTTCTTATCTGCTTTAAACATTCTTCATCGTTCTTCATAATATAATCTGTAACACCGGAAACGTTCGATTGAACTTTTGCCCCGCCGAGGCTCTCATTATCAATTACTTCACCAATCGCAGCCCTTACAAGATGAGCGCCTGCAAGAAACACAGATCCTTCGCCTTCAACAATTAATGCTTCATCAGACATAATAGGCAGATAAGCACCGCCGGCAACACATGGACCCATTATTGCGGCGATCTGAGGGATGCCCATAGAAGACATTCTTGCATTATTGCGGAATATTCTTCCGAAGTGCTCTTTATCCGGGAAAATATCTTCCTGCAGAGGAAGAAACACACCTGCACTGTCAACAAGATAAATAATCGGAAGTCTGTTTTCCATTGCAATTTCCTGTGCGCGAAGATTTTTTTTTGCAGTTATGGGAAACCAGGCGCCGGCTTTTACGGTTGCATCGTTTGCTACAATCACACAAAGTCTGTTATGAATTTTTCCTATTCCGTAAATTGTGCCTGAAGAAGGCGCGCCGCCGTATTCTTTATACATGTCATAAGCGGCAAATATGCTCATTTCAAAAAATGATTTGGGGTTATCAATCAGGAGGTTGATTCTTTCGCGGGCAGTCAGCTTTCCTTTGGCTTTATGTTTTTCGATTGCTCTTTCGCCGCCGCCAAGTTTAATGATATCTTTTTTTGCATTGATAAGACGCAGAAGCTCTTTATAGTAGTCTTCACGTTTAAGGTTGGATTCATTTTCAGCAAGAGGTGTTCCGATTTTTTTCATTAACGGTTTTTTGATTTATGAATATGATTTTATTAGTAAAAGAATTATTCTTTCAACAAATCGCGGGCAATTACAATCCTCTGGATTTCCGAAGTGCCTTCTCCAATTGTAAGAAGCTTTACATCCCGATAAAATTTTTCAACAGGATAATCTTTTACAAATCCATAACCTCCGAATATTTGCACAGCTTCACTTGATGCTTTTTCAGCAGTTTCACTTGAAAATAATTTTGCCATTGCAGCTTCTTTTGTATTGGGGATTCCGTTGTCTTTCATATATGCTGCGCGGTAAGTCAGTGCACGTGAGGCTTCAACATTCGTTGCCATATCAGCCAGCTTGAATTGTATCGCCTGAAATTCATTTAAGTATTTGCCAAACTGTTTTCTTTCAGCAGAGTATTTTAACGAGGCATCAAGGCATCCCTGCGCAAGACCAACACTAAGAGCCGCAATAGAAATTCTTCCGCCTTCCAGTATTTTCATTGCCTGTATGAAGCCTTCTCCTTCAAGTCCGAGTAAATTTTCTGTTGGTATTTTGCAATTCTCAAAAGTTAATTGTGTTGTTTCGCTTGCTCTCATACCAAGTTTGTTTTCTTTCTTGCCTATAATTAATCCCTCCATGCCCTTTTCAAGTATGAATGCGCTTATACCTTTCTTTCCTTTTTCTTTATCAGTAACAGCCATTATAACATATGTGCCGCCAACCGATGCATGAGTAATAAAAGTTTTGCTGCCGTTCAGGATGTAATGATCACCTTTTTTTTCAGCGAAAGATTTCATCCCTGCGGCATCACTGCCCGAAGCAGATTCAGTTAAACCCCAGGCACCGATTTTTCTGCCGGAAACCAGGTCGGGTAGATATTTTTTCTTTTGCACTTCATTACCGAATAAATTGATGTGGTTTGTGCACAATCCATTATGTGCGGCAACCGAAAGTGAAATTGAAGGATCAACTTTTGCAAGCTCTTCAATGGCTATAGTGAACTCGATATAACCCAAGCCTGCACCACCGTATTCTTCCTTAACGAGCATTCCCATAAAGCCGAGATCACTGAGCTTTTGCATTATTTCCATCGGGAATTCCTGCGATTCATCATAGTCCATAATTACAGGACGGATATTTTTTTCAGCAAAATCTCTTATAGTATCCCTGATGCTAATCTGATCCTCAGTAAGTTCGAGTAAAAAAGGATTAGTTAAAACTTCCATAGTTTTCTTGCTTAAAATTGTTTTTTGAAATTTTCAATTAAGTCTTCCGCTATGTGATAAGGGGAAAGATCACCGAGAACAACTTTTTCCAAAGATGAATTTAAGGAATTTTCTCTTTCGGTACTCCAAAGTGCTTCTCTTATTTTTGATTCGACAATTTCTTTAATACGGGTTTTTGTTCTCATCTCACGATTCTGGAGAAATTTGGATTGTTCGTCCAGATATTTTCGATGCTTTTGAATTTCTGCGGCAACTTCATCAATGCCCTTATTTTCTGTAGCAACTACTTTAATAATATCAGGCATCCAGGTTTTTTCATCGTGGTCGCGCATCATCAGTATTGTTTTTAGTGCAGTTACAGCTTGTTCAGAAGAGGGGCGATCGCTTTTATTCAGAATAAAGAAATCAGCTATCTCCATTAAACCAGCTTTCATTGCCTGAACTGAATCACCGGATTCAGGCACAAGAACAACTATAGTGGTATCTGCAGCCTGCGCAATATCAAGTTCGGATTGACCGACCCCTACAGTTTCAAAAATAATTAAGTCATAACCTGCTGCATCAAGAACATCAGCGGCATCAACTGCTTTTTTACTTAAGCCTCCAAGACTTCCGCGGGTTGCCATACTTCTTATAAATACTCCCGGGTCGTTTCCAATTTCAGACATCCTGATTCTATCGCCCAGCAATGCTCCTCCGGTAAACGGGCTTGTAGGGTCAACGGCAATAATTCCAACGGTTTTATTTTGTTTTCTGAAAAGTTTTGTTAGTTGATTTGTGATAGTGCTTTTACCTGCACCCGGAGGACCGGTAATCCCCACCCGATATGCTTTGCCGGTGTGGGCAAATATTTTTTTCAGTAGTTCGGTTGATAAGCTGTTGTTCGCCTCTACATAAGAAATTGAACGTGCTATGGTTCTGCGATCATTATTAAGAAGTTTTTGAACATGTAAATCTATGGTCATACAAAAAAGTTTCTGGTAAAATCAAAAAAAACAAAAGCCACTTAATTTCTGTTCAGGCATAAGTGGATTTATTTGTATTGTGAAATTAACCAAACCGGTTAAGGATTACAATATTGTATTCAGATGATTACAAAAGCAACAAAGATACGGTTACAATTTCTACCATAATACATGTATCTCATTTTATATTCTTAAAAAATTCCACTGTCTTTTTCATTCCGTCTTCAAGGGAAGTGTTTGGTTTCCATCCGAATTTTTTAAATAATTTTTCTGAAGTGATAACAGAGCGCATCTGTTCACCAGCCGCTGCAGGACCATGCATTTCTTCTGCACCTTTACCAACAATATTATTCAATAAGTTAAATATTTCGTTTACGTTAGTTTCAATTCCGGTTCCGACGTTATAAATCCCGCAGGCTTCGTCTTTAAGAGTTAAGAGATTTGCTTTAACTACATCGCCTACAAAAACATAATCCCGTGTCTGAAGCCCTGTGCCATTTATAATTGGCTGCTCGCCATTAAGAAGTTTAGTCGTAAATATTGCAATCACACCAGCCTCGCCAAACGGGTTCTGCCGTGGTCCGTAAATATTAGCATAACGAAGCACTGTATAATTCAATCCGTATTGTGCATTATAGAAGTAAAGATATTTTTCAACAGCAAGTTTTGAAATACCATAGGGGGAGAGGGGAGAAGTTGGATGATTTTCATCTGCAGGGAATTGATTTTGTTCTCCATATACCGCACCGCCGGTAGATGCAAACATAAATTTCTTAACACCGTTTTTTACACAGTTCTGAAGAAGATTTATTGTGCCGATAATATTTGTCTTTGCATCGAATGCCGGGTCAGCAACTGACCTGCGTACATCCATCTGTGCAGCATGATGGTTCACAACATCAAATTTTTCTTTTTCAAAAAGTTCTGACAAGCTGAGATCGCAAATATCAGCTTTTATGAATTTAGCTTTCGGGTTAACGTTCTTTTCAAAACCGGTTGAGAGATCGTCGAGTACAAATACTTCATGACCGTCATTAACAAAAGCATCTGCCACGTGAGAGGCGATAAAACCGGCTCCTCCGGTTACGAGAATCTTCATTTGGAATCCTTTTTTTCTTTATTTGTAGAGATAGAACTGATAAATATATTCCATTACTTTTTGCGGGACAAGAAAATTTATCGGCAGATTTTCTTTTACACGTCTTCTTATATCAGAACTGTTTATTTCTATTAAGGGAGAATCAACAAATACAGCCTGAGAGAAAAATTGATTTCTGCTGTCACCTTCCGAATATACTTTTCTTTTTAAGACAACGAGTTTGGCAAGTTTGATAATTTCTTCCGGCTCTTTCCATTTATCGAATACAAGCAGATTATCATACCCGATAATAAGTTCAATTTCATCAAAAGTCTTTTTCAGCTCTCTTAAAGTATCAATCGTATATGACACTCCGCCTGTTCTTATCTCAATGTCCGAATAGTCGAAGCCCGGAAATTCTTCGACAGCCAGCCGAAGCATTTCGAGTCTGCTTTCCGGGTAATTTTCCTTTTGTTCAACCTTGTGCGGCGAAATGCAGCAGGGGATAAAAATTATTTTATCGAGCTTTCTTTTTTCAAGAACGCTTAATGCTGTTATCAGATGACCATGATGCACAGGGTTAAATGAACCGCCGAAAATTCCAATCTTGCTCATTTAAGTAAATCCTTGTACTCAACGAATAAATGTGTAAAACGCTCGTGCATTGTTGTGCTGCAATAGTTTATGCTTTCCTTTTTTGAAAGTTCGGAATAAAGTTTCTTAAAATCATCCGGGCTATCAATTGATAAAAAATCACCAAAGACCTGCAGATAATTATCCTCCTTACAAACTTTAAGTAACAGACGGGAAAAATCCTTTGCCGAACTGTCTAACCCCTCCGTAATAGCAGGATTGAAAGTATTAAATCCGAAAAAAATAATTTTATCTGTTGCTGATTTTCCAAGTACGATTGTTTCATCATCGATGGCGAGAAAGTCGATCGCCTTTTTAATGTCCGGAGGTGTAATGCCAATCGTGTTTGTATATAGAATAAGGTTATTGAGATAGTTTATAAAGTATTTTTCATTAAGCTCTTTGAAAAAGAAATTAATATCCGTGATGTTGAAAAAAAGACTTTTCTCTTTAATCTGATTCATTTCCTGCGGAAGATTGCTGCGGTCTTTTTCGTTCAAAATAAAATAAATATCAAAATCTGATTGCACTTTAAGCAGAACTTCATAATGATTCAGAAATAAAGTTGAGTAAAATAAATTTGAATCATTTTTTGAAAATGCAGGCAGAAATATATTGCTGCCGGAAAAGAGAGTATCAGGAGAAAAAACGTAAACACAAGAATTTTGCTTCATCGTCAAACCGGATTTATGCTCGATAACAGGTTGCGAATAAAAAGCCGGTGGTTATCAATATCGTTTTTGTAGAAATCGGCGTTTATTCCTTTAGCATATTTCAATTGCATTTTCCTGAATGCAAGCCGGGTTGCGGCTTTAATGTATAATTTGCGGATGCTCTCCTCAACCCAGCCTTTGCTGTTTCTTTGCGGTGAACTGATAATAAACAAATGTTCAACAGGAATCAAACCAGACTGAGCCTCCTCTACCAGTTCATTATAAATGATCTTTTTCTCTCCTGCGACTGAGACAGCAAATACGATAATAAAAATAACGATCGTAACACCCATAAAAAGAAATCCGAGAGGCGCCAGTGATTCCATACTGACGCTGAAATTCCATGCAAAGTGAATGAACATGGCAATTGCCATCCCGATTGTCGGAAGGATGTACCTGAACTTTTTCCCTCTGTATTTTGAGTATCCGAGAAAAGCGCCAAAGGTTGCAGTTGAAACACAATGCATTACAGCAGAAAAGAGAGTGCGGATAATAACAATAATTATCCAGTCAGCTACAGTAGTTCCGTAAGTGATGAAGTAAAGAAAATTTTCCGTCATACCGAAACCCAACCCGATAGCGCCGCCGTAAACAATACCATCAGTCAGGTTATCAAACTTTTTACTTCTGAAAGTAATCAGCAGGAATAAACCTTTCGTAAGTTCTTCAACGAATGGCGCAACAACTACGGTTTCAAATCTGTCAACAAGAAATTCATCAGTAAAAAAAGGAGAAAAAATTCCTGAAAGAATCAAGCTGCCGATTATTGCAAATATTATGGCTCCGATAGCACCCCATAAGTAATTTTTCAGAACCATATCAAGCGGCTCACGATCGTACCTGTCAAATATCCAGATAAGGAACAGGTAAAACAGCAATGGTATAGCTGCTGCGAGTCCGGAGGCAATTACAAGCATTTCTGAAATAATTTGTGAGTTGAAAAATTCATTTGCTGCCTAAAAGTTTTCCTTCTTATGATTGAAATATGAAGATGAGCGTTGTAAAATCAAAATGGTTTTAATTGAAAATGGATAAAGATTTATATCATATTAGCATTATGTGATTATATGTTAATAATGCACGGAATAAAAACGCCTGAAACCGTCTTGGGTGCGGTGGATATTTTTGTGTATGAGATAAATCCCACACAGAGCCTGAGAAGAGTGAAACCTTCAACGTTAGCGTGCTGTTTCCCGCTGCTAACGTTGAAGGTTAGCTAACGATTAAGTTTGAGTTTAATCCAAAATGTTCTTATGTTCTACCCAGTTA
>JBBIGV010000022.1:0-46943 GCA_037447335.1 Ignavibacteria bacterium
TCGGAACTGCGCAGTAAAATGCATCCATTTTATGCTCTATATCGGATTTAAGATAGGAAGCACAAACAGAGTTTACTCTTGACTCTGCAAGCCCAAAACACTAATTTTCACCACAACATAAATTGAAAAGAAGTGGAGAAAAAATGCGAAATTCAAAACTTATTCTATCCATTATTTTAGTGTTAGGATTAATTTTTACCGGCTTTCAGTGTGCCTCAACCGAGATAACAAGCGCCCGTTTATACATCCAGCAAAAAAATTACGATAGAGCACTCGAAGCTTTACAAACAGAAGTTACAAAAAATCCAAAGAGCGATGAAGGGTACTTCCTGCTTGGTTTTGTTTATGCTGAAAAGGAAATGTTTCCGGAAATGATTGATGCTTACAACAAATCGCTTGCGATAAGCAATAAATATAAATCAAATATTGCAGACTCGAGAAGGTATCATTGGGTTAACTTATTTAATGCTGGTGCAACTTTCTATCAGCGTGGAAACAATACAGAGGATCCGGATTCTGCAAGGCTTAATTTCGATCGCTCGATTGAAAGATTTGAAAATGCGATACTTGTTGAACCGGATTCTACGGATACTTATAAAAACCTTGCATTCGTCTATATTTCAACAAACCGCCTTGATGAGGCTATGAAACCGTTACAAACTTTAATTGATAAAGAAAGATCGGTTGACGGCTACAGATTTCTTGGCGAAATTATTTACGATAAGGGTAACCGCTTAAGAACAGAGTATGAGAATACTGGAAACGCTCAGGATAGTATTGCTGCCCAGGAACATTTTCTGAAAGTTATATCACTGCTTGAAGAAGGACGTAAATATCATCCGGGCGATGCCGATATACTTCTGCTTCTTTCTAACTCGTACATTTCTGCCAATAAAATTGAAGTTGCTGTAGATGCTTTCAGAGAAGGCGTTGCTAAAGAACCAAATAATAAATACTACAGATTCAACTATGGCGTTTTACTGTTAGGCGCAGACAAATACGAGGAAGCTGAAGAACAATTCAAAAAGGCTATAGAGATTGATTCTGAATATGAAAATGCGATCTATAATCTTGCCGTTACTTATGTTCGATGGGGTTCTTACATAAATAAACAAGCTGAAGATAAGGGTGAAACTTCAAGTGAGTATAAAACAAAATTTCAGGCAGCTCTTCCATATCTGGAAAAATTAGTTCAAATGAAAGATGACGATACTGTAATCTGGGAACTTCTTGGCAGGGTTTATGCCATACTGGATATGCAGCAGGATGCCGAGAATGCATATAAAAAAGCAGATTCACTGCGAAAATAAGAGATGAAGAAGAATATGAACCAAAATAATCCTCAACAGTCACAGCAGATAAATATCGAGCTTGGTGAAAAAGAAGCGGAAGGTATTTACTCCAATCTGGCAATTATTACACATTCACCGGCTGAGTTTATTATTGACTTTACCCGAATTGTTCCCGGAATACCAAAGGCAAAAGTACATGCCCGGATAATCAGCACTCCGCAGCATGCCAAAATGCTTATGAAAGCATTGAAAGAAAACATCGAAAAATTTGAAGCAAGATTCGGTGAAATCAGGATTGATAGTCCACCGAATCAGCACTTTGGGTTCGTCCCCGCCAAAAAGGACGAAAAGGTTAATTAGACTGATTAAGTTGAAACGGCAGCAAAAAGCTGCCGTTTTCTTTTTGCGGGCAATGGTAAAAGGTACAATTTGTGATCAGATATTTCGATAAACTAAAAAAGGGAGAAAGAATGCGAACTATCTTAAAGATAAGTGCGGGGTATTTTGATCGAATATTTCCTCATTTACAACTTTTCGGGTGTAAAACACTTCGTTTTAACAAATCTAAAACACTGCATTATCAATTCTTGAGAGACAAAATGTTTTCTAAGTTGAAATTATTACTTGTAATTATTTCTCTCAGCATACACCTCTTTTTTGCCGGATGTGTGGATATTCCGGACGATATCATATTTCCTAAATGGGATGTGGATATGAATCTTCCATTGGTAAACAGATCATTTACGATGGATGATGTGCTGAAGACAAAAGATTATGTGTATAAAGTTCCAGGTTCTTCCAATGATACAGTTTATCTGTTTCAGTCAAAGGTAGTGGAGCAGTCAACCGACATCCGTGAATTTCTACGATTGGATGAAGTTATTCAACTCGAGGGGTTAATTCTTCCGGCATCTCAATTCGACAGCACTTTGATATACATACTGTTTCCGGATGGTGCCGAGATTGACAGCGCAGCTTTTTTCGATGGGATTTTTTCTTACTCATTTTTCAACCCGTCAGGTCAGATAATTCAATTACAAATCGGGTTCCCGGATTTTTATTCTGCAGAGGGTTTACCGGTTAATATTGAAATTATTCTTAATCCTTTTCAGGGAGTACAGGGTGAGTATTCATTTTTAAATCATACCTACCGGATTTCACCTCTTCATCCTCCGGATAAAAAGAACAGTTTCAGGTTTGTGGTTAAGGCGGTATCATCTGTACCGGTAACTTTCAATGCGGATATTTACACAGGACCTTTTGAGATCGAATATGTGTATGGCAGGTTAAATCCCAAAACACTTAGTGAGAGAGGGAAATCACATCCGTTCTACTTAAGTGATTATAGACAATACGGCGGTAAAACGGTAATAAAATCTGCCAGGATGAACTTAAAAGCAGAATACATTTCTGCGATAAGCTATGGGCTTGATGTAATCTTAAAGAATGTTAAGATAATCGGTGTGAGAAATGAGGGAGATACATTCCCGTTATTAGACAGCACCGGCAGCCCAACATTTAATATGAGGCTTATTAATGGAACAGCACATCAAATTTTTACTAAGAATAACAGCAATATTAACGAGTTGATTTCCTTCCTGCCGGATACCCTCCTGATTTTATCTGAATACGTGTTGAACCCCGATAATAAATCATTAGCTATCAGCTACCTTGATTCGGTGAAATACCTGACAGATATATCTGCACTGAGTTACCTTGCAATACGTGAATCTGTTGTTGGTGATACAAGCTTTTTGAACATTGAGATGTCTGACAGGGAAGATATAAGCAGCGGGCAGGAAGCAGAGGTTATTATAGAATCAGAGAATGCAATTCCACTTGACTGCTGGGCAAGGATAACTATTGTTGATGAAAATTATCAGCCTCTTTTTACACTAAGGGATGAAAGTAACGGCGCGGATTCATTATTGTTTATCGCTGCTGATGTGGATGCAAACGGAGAAGTGATTAAACCAACGATTAATCCTGTCAGATTACTAAACCTGACCGGTAATGAGCTGGAGCTTCTTTCACGAGCGCATTATGTTATTTCCTCGTTCACAATAAGAACGACGCGTGCACAGCTTGAACCGCCAATCATAGTAACAATGTCAACAGCTTCAACCTTTAAAATGAGGGTTTACTGCACTTTAAAATTCAGGGTAAATAATGATGGATAAAAAGAAAGTTTTTTGCACAGCTTTAATATTTCTCGGGTGCATCTTAAACTCAGTTGTTTTTGCTCAGTTCGGTTCGGAAGGTGCAGTTGATGCAAACAGCATGGGTATGGGTAAATCATACAATGCTTCATCCACAGGGGTTTATTCAATCGGAATAAATCCGGCTAATCTGATAAATACTCAGGATAAAACCACAGAATTCCAGACAATACTTCCAATTCCATACCTTGCTTTCAGAAGCGGTACGAATTTTATGACTTTCAATGACCTGAATTATTTCTTCGGAGGAGTAAATGGCAAAGCCAGGCACTTAGACGATGAGGATAAAAAACGATTTAATGATCTCTTTGAAGATGGCGGTGTTCTGTTTGCAAATGCTTCTGTTAATCTTCTCTCAGTAAGTTATAATTATGGTGAAGATATTGGAGCTTTCGCTTTCTCTGCTCACGATTTGATTTCTGCGTATATGAAATTCCCTCAGGCTATCACTGAACTTGCATTGTTTGGTAATCAACCAGGCAAAAAATTTGATCTTGGTGAAACCGATACACAGTCGTGGTGGATTCGGTCATATTCATTGTCTTATGCGCGGGAAATAAGCGAAATCAGAATTCCCGGGTTTAATAAATTCGGAGCCGGTGTATCATTCAAATTAATTCATGGTTTTTCGTACACAGGTACTGAAAGAGTTTTGACAAGTTTCATAACCGGCGAAAAATATCAGATATCCGGTTCGGCGGATCTTTTAGCACATAGTTCATTTTCCGATGCTTTTGGAGTTAAATATGGATTTGATTCAACAGAAAAGAAAAGCGATATGAGTCTTTTTCCATCTCCTGCGGGTTCAGGAATTGGTTTCGATATCGGTGTAAATGCGCAATATGGAGATAATTGGTTATTCAGCTTAGCGGTTACCGATATTGGCAAAATAAACTGGAAAAAGAATGTTGCAGAGTTCAGCGCTTCCGGCGAAATCGAATTTGAAGAATTATTAGACCGTGAACTGAGAGATTCATTATATAAGAATATCACCGGCGAAGGTAAATCTATTATCAATCATTCTACTTCTATGCCGACAACATTAAGACTTGGCGCTGCTTATTATACTGATGAAAATCAATCATCTATTCCCGGCAGTTTGATTGTTGTTCTGGATTATAATCAGGGTTTTAACAATATGCCCGGGAATACAACAACCCCAAGAGTTTCGATCGGAGGAGAATGGAAGCCGGAAGATTGGTTTCCGTATTTCAGAACAGGCTTTTCATTTGGCGGCATAACAGGCTTGAATTGGGCTTTCGGAATTGGTACGATTGCCGGTCCGCTTGAATTAAATTTTGCAACAAGTGACTTTCATGTGCTGTTTGCCCCAAATGAATCGAAACAAGTATCATTCGCTTTGAGTTCGCGCTGGAGATTCTGAGAATTAATGTCTGACACGCGGCAGATTTATAATTGCCGCTGCAAGAAAAACCAAATTAGCAAACCAGGCGGTTAACATCGGATCCATAGCGCCGTTTTTTCCGTAAGCCTGGCTGATTTTCATAAAAACCAGGTAAATAAAAGTCAGAAGGATATTTATACCCACCTGTACAGCAAGTCCGCCCCGTCTTTTGCTTGTTGCGAGCGGAAGACCAAACAATACAACCACGATACTTGCAATTGGAAACGAGAACCGTGAATAGTACTCAATCAAAGTTCTTGTCGGATCATTACCTGCCCGGCTCTGAGCCTCTATTAGTTCACGAAGTTCTGTAAGGTCCATTTGTTCAGGCTTTTGCTGTTTTGCAATAAGATCATCGGGGGTAAAATTCAGATTGGTAATAATTTTTTCGTTAAATGTTTCAGTAAACTCTCTCAAGCCTGAAAAATTTCTTTGTGTTCCGTTAAATGCTTTCCAGTAGCCGCTTACAGAGTCATAATCCATTCGTGTTGCGTCAATTCTCATTTTCATTACTGTCAGATCGTCAGGATCAAATTCCTGAATCATTACTCTGTTAGCCTGGTTTGTGTTATTGTCAAAGTAAGCAATAGTAACAATTCTTGTTTTCGAATCCTGAAAGAAAATATTACTTCCGAAAAAGGTGAACCCTCGTTTCAGGTATTCCATTTCAATTCCGAGTTTTGTTCTGTTAGCCATCGGAACCAGATATCCTCCAAAATAAATTGAGACGGCGCTTATCAGAAGCGAAGCAGCAACAAACGGCGCCATAAATCTTACCAGGCTTACACCACTTGCTTTAATTGCTGTTAATTCACTCAGGTTTGCTGCTTTACCTGTAGTAAACAGGGCGGCAAAAAGAACGGATACGGGGGTCATCAACTTTATTATTTCAGGGGTGAATACAAAATAATAATGAAGCACAACAAAAACGGAAACACTCTGGTCAACAAAATCATCCAGGTTTTCAACGGCATCAATTACCACAAAGATTGCAGTAAAAGCAATAAGTGCAAACCCGAGCGTTTGTAAAAACTGCTTGATAAGATATTTATCAATGATCTTTAGTCGGAAATTTCTTCCGTGTTTCGCCATTGCTTTGGAACCAGTTTTCGTAAAAATGAAAAATCAATTACGACAGATTCTTTATTCGTTCTGAAGGCAAGAAAAATCCCGATTGCGCCGAGTAGAATATTTGCACTCCACATCCCCCAAAATGGATGAAAGAAACCACGTTCGGCTAATTTTTCCCCGCCTATTAAGAATGCCCAGTAAACCAAAAAGAAAAACAGACTAATGCTTGCTGCAACACCAAAGCCGCCTTTTCTTACCATTACACCCAAAGGCGCACCAATAAGTATGAATATTATGCAGGCGGCAGGTATCGAATATTTTTTATGAACCTCTACGGAGTATTTGTCTATTTCTCCTT
Source organism: Ignavibacteria bacterium (assembly GCA_037447335.1). Classification (GTDB taxonomy): domain Bacteria; phylum Bacteroidota; class Ignavibacteria; order Ignavibacteriales; family Ignavibacteriaceae; genus JBBIGV01. Next base: position 6,346 of record JBBIGV010000022.1, read on the forward strand.
TGATATAATCAAGTCTTTTAATATTGGAAACTATAGCGTAGCTTGTAGTTTTTATTTTGTTAACAGCGCGGACATATATAAGGTCTTCATTTTCAACATTTACACGAATCATTCCGGAAATTGAAATAGAAGAAGTATCTGCATATAAGTATTTTCTGACAACATCAGCAAAATCTGTAAGATAAGTATCTTGTATCTGTCTGAGGCTGTCGATGATTGCATTCATATTCTGGATGCTGAGTTCACGCTCACCCCTTGTACCCACACCGGTTTGCTGAAACGTAAATTGATCGGCATTCATTGTAATGCGGTGGTTTTCAAAGATAAGCTTACGGTAAAGATTTGTTCTTTGAATATCCGACTCGTGTATTTCACCGATTTGCAGATCCATCAATAATCTCGACTGATCTTTAGAGAAATAAATATTACCTCGTTTTGCAGTAACAACATTAACTTTTCCGGGCGTGGAATAATCATAAATTGTAATATATGTCAGCTCATTCGTACTCTGCTCAATCTGCCGTGCCAGGATTGCATAGTTGGAAACCTCAAGCGAAAAAAATCCCGGCTCCAGCGATAAAGTTGGTTTTTTCCGGGAAATATCATGCCCGAGTAATTTCGCCTGGTGATTTGCATCGGGCAGAACATCATTATTAAAAACATACATCAGGTAAGCGAGCAAAATACTTACTACAACTGTCGGCAGCATCAATTTATAAAGACTTACTCCGGAAGATTTTATGATGGTGATTTCATTATTCTGGGACATATTACCGTATGCCATTAAAGTTGCAATCAACACTGCCATGGGAACAACCAGCACTACCATCCACGCAAGATTAAATGCTATAAGCTGGATAATTATCCACGTTTCAATTCCCTTTCCTACAAGTCTGTCGGCAAACTTCATAAGGAACTGCAGCAGGAAGATTCCCATTAAAGTGATTACCGAAAATATAAAGGGAACAAAATGATTGCGAAGTATGTACCTGAACAAAATCATGGTTCAAATATATCTAACACAGTAAAGTTTAACAACAAACCAATTTTTAAATGAATACTTTTTGCCCAATTTACTATATTTGTTTACAGAAAAATGCTCATCAGTTGGTATATGTTGAAAAAAAGTTCTCTTTTTGTCTTTTCATTTTTATTCTTTTGCTGTCAGTCCGGGATTGATCATAAATATGAGTATCAAATCGAAAAGGATGAGCATTACCCAAGGTGGTTGATTTCAAACGGATATCAGATTGATCAAACTTCAGGCATTGCGTATATCGGGAAAGATGACCATGGCAGAAAAACATTTCTTCTGGCAGATGATGTTGGGGTGATACACCATCTGAAGATTGAAGCCGATACTGTATTTTATCTCTCTCCTATCCACTTCAGTGCAGAAGTTGAATCTTTTCTCAGAATATTCCCCAAGCGCGATTTTGAAGAGATAACGATTGATAAGCATACCGGTGATGTTTATTTGTCAATTGAGGGCAACCGTCCCGACCCTAAAAAATTTACCGGAATATTCAAACTGAGCTTTAAAGACAACAACATATTTTCTGATTCAATCATTGCTTTCGAAAGAGTTAACATAAAACCGGCAGATCTGTTCCATAAATATCTTGCCCCCAATACTGCATACGAAGGGCTTGCTGTTGATAATAAACACATTTACCTGGGCTTAGAAGGTTTTGGAGAAAAGGGTATTTTTGCCGACAGCACAATAATTTTTATAATAGATAAAGCAAACGGACAAATTTTAAGAGAGATCAATACTCAGCCAATCGGTATTGCAACAATTTGCGGACTGTTTTCCGACAATGACCGCTCCATTTTAGGTATAGACCGCAACAGCAAGAATTTATTTCACTTAAAATTTGATGAAGACCTGAATATTTCATATCATAAAATATTCAGGACACAGACTTCGATTCCGGGTTACACGGATCTCGATTACGTTGCTGCACTTGAAGCTGTAACTGTTGATGACGATGGTTATTTGTATCTGGTTGATGATCCGTGGAGAACATTTTTCATCCCGCCCGATGAAATATTAAATCAGCTTGATTCAGTAACTGTTCAGAATTTCAAGAATTTCGTTCCTGTAATTTTCAGATATAAACTTACCAAATCAAAATAAGGAGAACTGCTGTGGAAGAAGTAATTGGCTACATTCAAAATAATAAAGAAAGATATATTGACGAATTAAAGGAGTTTTTAAGAATTCCAAGTATTAGTACCCTCCCGGAAAATAAGGAGGATATAAACAGATGTGCAGAGTTTGTTGCCTCCAGGCTTAAAGAAGCCGGAATGAATAAGGTTGAAATATTTAAAACTGAAGGACATCCAATAGTTTACGGCGAATGGCTTGGCGCACCCGGTAAACCTACAGTGCTTGTTTACGGTCATTACGATGTTCAGCCAGTTGATCCCATTGAATTATGGGATAACCCGCCGTTCGAACCAGTAATTAAAGAAGGGAAAATATGGGCGCGCGGCGCTACCGATGATAAAGGACAGGTTTACGTACATATCAAAAGTGTTGAAGCATACTTTAAAACCGTTGGCAGCCTTCCACTTAATGTTAAATTCCTGATTGAAGGTGAAGAAGAAATAGGAAGTGCAAACCTTGAAACTTTTTTAAGCAATAATATCGAACTGCTTAAATGCGATGCGGTGCTGGTTTCTGATACGTCGTTATATGATGAAGGAGTTCCGACACTTACATACGGGTTAAGAGGGCTTGCATATCTTGAAGTTGAGGTGGTAGGTCCGAACCGTGATCTGCATTCGGGGTCATTCGGCGGTGCGGTTGCAAACCCGATAAATGTTCTTGCAGGCATGATTGCAAAACTGCAGGATAAAAATGGAAAAATTACAATTCCCGGTTTCTATAATGATGTTCTCAAGCTGACAAAAAAAGAAAGAGAAAATTATAAGCGCCTTAAACACACGGAGAAAAAATTTGCAAAAGCACTGGGAGTAGCTGAGCTTAAAGGTGAGAAAGGTTACTCAACTCTTGAAAGAATCTGGGCAAGACCAACGCTTGATTGTAATGGTATCTTCGGAGGTTTTACAGGTAAGGGTGCAAAAACGGTTCTTCCGTCCAAAGCAACTGCAAAGATCAGTATGCGCCTTGTTCCTGACCAGGACCCGAAAAAAGTTGCAAAGCAATTTTCCCGTTACATTCAGAAACTTGCACCTAAATCAGTTAAAGTTAAAGTTACTGATCTGCACGGTGGTCAGCCATTCCTTACTCCATTGGATAACCCGGCAATGATTACCGCATCTAAGGCAATGGAAAAGGCATTCGGTAAAAAAACCGTGTTTATCCGCGAGGGCGGGTCAATTCCTATCATTACAGTATTCGGTCGATTGCTTAAAGCGCCTGCTGTTTTAATGGGCTTAGGGCTTCAAACAGAGAACCTGCACTCGCCAAATGAGCATTTCAATCTGAAACACTTCGACCTTGGTATTAAAAGTTCTGCTTTGTTTTTAAAAGAATACTCACTATAATTGTCCTATTCTAAGACTGATAAGGAGATTTTAAGAATTTCCTTATCAGCTTAGATTATAATTATTTCATACTTCCTTATTTCACTTCATTTTATTACAGCATAGCGTAATTTTGACGGCATAATAGTTGAGTCCTTTCAAAGCTAATTTTAATTTTTTGCAGGGATTAAACATCGGAATATGTATGAAAAAAAATATTTTTATATATGCTTTGCTTATATCGGCGCTTGTAATAACAGCCTGTGGAGATAAAAAACAGGAAGAGGAAATCAGCCCGGATTATTACCAGGATGTTGCGTTTATGCCCGATAAGGATTTGGAAATCCAGCGCTACAATCTTGAGGTCATGAAATCACAGACTTCCACCAGAACACCCTGCGATACAATTGCCCTGATGGAATTTGTTCTGGATCATTACCCCGAAGGTACCTACCTTGTTCACTTTGACCGTACAGTAATATACAGTGTTTTTCGCCCGGCTGTTTTATACTATCCTTCAGACAGAATTTATGTATTCGGAGTGATTGCCAAATCCCGCCCGGGTGAAAGAGTAATTGAGGTTAAAAACATTGTGGGTTATGATCAGAGTTTTATAGATCTTGACAGCACCGAACTTGGAACAGCATTCTTTTATCTTACTTTATTCCAATGTTTAAATGGTAACTTCTCTGTTGTGTGGGAAGCGCCAATTCCTTCACACGGCGGGTTTAATAATATTACGCTAGATCACTGGGATTTTAACAGAACCCCATACATCAGAGTAAACTTTCACTATGGACAGGGAATAGGGCATATCAATTATAATTATTTTTTAGTAAATGGATTAACCTCACAGCCGCATCTCCTGATGACCTACAAAGGGATTAACTTCCAGCGGACAATAGCAAACGTAAACAATGATAAATATCCGGATTATTATGAGTATCTTTTTTATGATTTAGGAGACAGGATTATCGCAAGGGATTCGATTGCATTCGTATGGAGTGAGAAAGACAGCGTTTATTATAATACCAGGAACAGACGGCAGATAAGACTTTATTAGCTTTATTTTCATAATTAAGCTTCTCTTAGTATATTAAGAGCGTAGTCGCAGAACATTTTTTTCATTCTGCAAATTATACCACTTATTAGAGCCTTAATAAATCTTATAAAGGCTGTTATTATTCACTTTAATCCAGAAAAGTTAAAAAACCGGAGAAGTTTTTAAATGGCAGGTGTTGATTCGATACAAGGAACTATTGCAGAGTATTTTGAATCGATCGGCTTTCAGACAGTTCCTGATAACGGCAGAAGAGTGATAAGAAGCTTTACTTCCGTTGAAGATGAAGTGCAGACTTTATACAGCGGCGTAGGGCTTAGAGATATTTCACATCACGGCATAATTGAGCTTAGAGGTGCTGATGTTTTAGACTACCTTAACAGAATTTCTACAAACTCTCTGAATGACCTTCCTAAAGAAGCTATTAAAGGCACATTATTTACTACCGAAAAAGGCAGGCTGATAGACGTAGCTCTGGTTGCTAATTTTGATGACTACCAGCTTCTGTTTTGTAATGCTGAAAATAAGTTGCGGGTAAAAAGCTGGCTGGAAAAATATGTTATTACCGATGATGTAAGAATTACTGATGCTAATGAAAAATACCGGCTGCTTGAGGTTATTGGTCCGCAGGCTGATTCTTTTATGACTCTTATTTGTAGCAGCATCGTTAACAACATTACCGTTAATTCGTTTAAAGTTATAAGCGCTGAAGGTATTTTGTTCTTCCTGCTTAAAATTATGGATGACCGCGGTAATATTAAATTCCGGGTGCTTGCCGATCAAAACAACAGCGTTAAGCTTATCAACTATATGCTCAAAAACAAAGGTCCCTTCGATTTTAATCTTATCGGAGAAGAAGCATACGAATCTTACAGGATTGAACGCGGTTTTCCGGTCTCACCTAATGAAATAAATGATCAACTCAATCCGCACGAATTAAAACTGCTGAAGTATATTGATTTTTCAAAGGGTTGTTATATCGGGCAGGAAGTGATTGCCCGGCTGGAGACTTACGATAAAGTTCAGAAATTTTTAACAGGAATAAAATTCCACCAGAAATATTCTGAAGAAGGAAAATACACCCTTTATGACTACACCGGCGCTGAAGCCGGTAATATGACCTCACAATCTTATTCATATAAATGTAAAAACTATATCGGATTAGCTTTTCTTAAAAAAGCCTTCTGCGAACACGGTAAAGAGCTTATCGCAAAGTCTAACAGCGGAGGGGAAATACCTGTTACAGTTCACGACCTTCCTTTTAAAAAATGAAAATCTATACAAAAACCGGTGATAAGGGAGAAACCGGACTTTTTGGAGGCGAGCGCGTCTCCAAAAACTCGCTGCGCATTGAAGCTTATGGGACGGTTGATGAGCTGAATTCTTTCATTGGTCTCGCAATAACCGAAGCAAACAGTACCGAAGTCAAAACACTTCTTCAAAAAATTCAAGATCAGCTTTTTATTTTAGGCGGCGACCTAGCAACACCGCGAACTGAAAAGAATAAAAAGTTAAACATTACACGAATTGATTTCTCTCACTCTGCCGAACTTGAAAAAGCTATAGATCATTTTGAAGAGAAGTTGGAGCCGTTAAGGAACTTTATACTGCCGGGGGGTTCAAAGTCTGCGGCACTGCTTCATATTTGCAGAACGATTGCCAGGAGAGCAGAAAGGCGGGTTGTGGCATTAAATGAGGCGGTGAAATTAGATGAAGAGATTATTATATTTATTAACAGATTATCGGATTTATTTTTCGTTCTTTCACGTTTTGAGAACAAAGTTTCAAACATCCCTGATACGATCTGGAATCCAAAGCAATAATTGTTATTTGGATTTTATGTGTTGAAAATTCACCTGGGGGTGAATTTGGTTTCGACGGGGTTAGAGAGACTTTGAACTGCGCACCGTGTTCCCCGAAGACACGTTAAAAAATTGGGAATAAAACAATAACTGGCGAATCTAATTACGCCTTAGCTGCTTAATTAATAGTTAACAGCCGTTCTGTAAAGCTTCTCATACCGGGTTTTATAAGAACGACGTTTAGGTATGATTGCTGAACCTGTCGCTCTTACAGGTAAGGTGAAATCTTCGATGAGCAGGCTTTATGTGATCTTTGTCTGTTAAGTAGCATAAAGTCAAAACAATAACAGGCTATGTGTGTAGACGTTCATTGGATCATAACTTCGGACGCGGGTTCGACTCCCGCCACCTCCACCAGGCTTCGTTTTGAGCGAAGCGAAAAAAGAAGCCTGCAGCGGCGTATCCCGATTTATCCGGAGAAGCCGTGCTATTAGTTTTATTATAAATCGCTCAAAACTTCGCCCCGGTAAACCATTAATAAAAACAAGGAGGGTAACTTGTATTATTATGTATATATACTGCAAAATATCAATTATTCTGATAATTATTATACCGGATTTACAACAGATATTAAGAAGAGAATCCTCAAACATAATAATGGAGAAGTACCTCATACTTCCAAATACAAACCCTGGTGAATCAAAAACATTATGGTATTTATAGAAAAAGAAAAAGCTCTGGCTTTTGAAAAATATTTAAAGAGTCATTCAGGTCGAGCTTTTGCTAAAAAACACTTTTGAACTTTGCGAAAAAAGAAGCCTGCAACAATTCCGGCTTTTGCGTTAGTATTATTTCTGTTCAAAATATTTTTGTTTATAAAATAAATTTTGAATTCTCTTAATTTAGTGCTACAAATATCTTGTCTCTTAAGAAGACAAAGAAAATGCAGCCGGTTATTTCAGTCTAACCTGAAAAATTCAACCTTCTGCATCAGCCGGTAAATAAAAAATCAATTTAGGAATATGCGGTGTAACTTAAACACACATAATGTAATAACAGGTCAGCTATGAAGAATAAAATCCCTGGTTCAATTCTGTTTTCTCTACTCGGAATATTTTTAACAGCAAGTTTTTTCTGTCAGGAAAAAGGGGAGAATCAGCAAATGAAACAATCACTTACCCAAACAATTCAACTGCCAAAAGCACAATTCAAAGGCAATACCTCTGTTGAGGAAGCAATTCTTAACAGAAGATCAATCCGCGAATACAGTAATAAACCATTATCACTGGAGGAAATATCACAAATACTCTGGGCAGCGCAGGGAATTACACATAGAACTGCCGGTTTGAGGAGCGCTCCATCTGCCGGTGCGTTATATCCGCTTGAAATTTATCTGGCTGCATCAAATGTGGAAGGTCTTGATGCGGGACTGTATAAATATTCTCCTCATGACCATACTCTTAAATTGATTTCTGAAGGCGATAAACGAAATGAAATTGCGAATGCCGCTTTGAGACAGGATGCAATTACTAACTCTGCAGCAATCGTTATTGTAACGGCAGTGTACGAACGAACTTCTGTCAGATACAGGGAAAGGACAGAACGATATGTTCATATGGAAGCGGGACATGTCGGACAAAATATCTATCTTCAGACAGTTCCCCTTCGTATCGGCACTGTTGCGATCGGAGCTTTTTATGACGATAAAATGAAAGAGACGTTATCGCTTCCTGAAAAAGAAGCGCCGCTGGTTTTGTATCCCCTGGGAAAAATCAAAGAGTAAAAAACAAAACTGCTGCATTCTGTCCGATTAGGGTGCCAATATTAGAATGCAGCAGCTTTCGGGGTATATATGAAGAGACGAAAAATTAAAAGACATCCATTTCACTATCGTCTCCCATTCCACGCTCTCTGTCGGTTGATCTTTTGAAATTATTGAACCGATATGAAATTCCAAGAAATACATTTCTCGAATCAAATCTTCTTTCATCGGAACTATAGAATCGGCTGCCAAAGGTTTCGGAATTAAATCTTCTTGAATTTAATATGTCGCTTACACGCAAGGTTACAGTTAAGTCTCCTTTTAGAAAATCTTTTCTTAGTGCACCGTCAATGGTATACATTGCATGACTTTTTCCCTGAGCTTCTAACCGCGGCGAGTTATAGTTACCGGAGAGCTGAAATAAAATTCCTTCCCATAAAGTCATGTTAGAATTTACTTTTGCCATCCAGCTAACGCTTTTGCGGGACAGCCCTTCATATAAACCGGCATCTTTAATTTCCGTCTGGAAGTAGGAGTAATTTGCATTGATACGCCACCAGGGAAGAATTTCAGTTGCCCCGGTAATTTCAATTCCGTAAGCGTACTCATCCGTAAGATTCCGGAATGTGGTTTCTGTTACGCCATCATCTCTTAATGTGCTGATCTGGCTGATCAATCCATTAGTATGCCTCAGGAAAAGATTAGGCGCAATATTCGTTTTGCCGAAGAATGTGCTGTATCCAAGCTCAAATGAATTTATATACTGCGGGTCAAGATTCGGATTACCAAATGAAATATTAAGTGAATCGGAATAATTCACATACGGATTTAATCTTCTTGGATGAGGTCTGTCAACTCTGCGGCTGTAGCTTGCACGTAATTCTTCACCGGGAGTGAAATCATAAACAAGAAATGCAGATGGATAGAAAGAAAGATAATCTTTCTCAACCAGGTTACTACCTTTTGAGAACTCATAATCAGCAATTAATTGTTCACCGCGAATTCCTGCCTGATACCTAAAGTTTCCTGTTTTACCTCCGTAAATTGCATAGGCTCCGTGGATCTGTTCTTTATGATTAAAGAAATCCTGCATTGACAAATTCTCTATCCACAACCCGGATGCATAATCAAAATTAAAGTAATTAAATCTCATTGTTAAATCACGGACGGTACTTTTCCAGCCAGCTTCTATACTTGCATTCTCGCTTATCGGGTTTTTGTAATTAGTTTGAAGTATGAGCATATTATGACGGTTACGTGCTTCTGAACTTTGCAGATATGGGTCTGTTCCAACCGGTGTTAAGTCAGGATTAAAATTATTTTGAATAATAGATTCATTAAAGTTCATCCTGTTACGTGAATAAATCACATCAGTGGTAAGTTCATGTCTCCTGGTTTCAAAGTTCCTTTTGTAACCTAGAGAATAAGTCATTGAGTTTACTTCCCGTTCGCCCTCACTTGCTCTTGTAAAGTAGTTGAATAAATTACCTGTGTTATTGAACAATGAATTATTAAAATCACTTTCGCTGGTCATTCCGAATTTTCTGAATTGTACTGATAGCGTTATAGTATTAAAATCATCGGGCATATAATCAGCGCCAACATTTGCATTACCGGAGAGCATTTGATTTTTTCCATCCTGAGTTTGGAACAGATAAGTTGATCCCGATGGGAGAAAGTTAGTTCGGTTTGTAACAAAATCCCGTTTAAAAGTATTCATTCGCCCGTCAATATTCGCAAAGAAATTCAGATCGCCAGAGCGGTAATTGAGATTCAGGGTAGAATTGTAGCGATCTCCGGTTCCGGCATTCAGATTTATCATTCCATTTATACCAAGATTTGTTCTTTTTTTCAGAACAATGTTAATTATACCCGCTGTTCCATCCGGGTTATACCTGGCTGATGGATTAGTTACAAGCTCAATTGATTCAATAGAAGCTGCAGGGATCTGCGTCAGCACATCGTCGCTGCTTAATCCGCTGAGGGCTGAAGGTTTGCCATCAACCAGAATTGTAACATTGCTGTTGCCGCGGATGCTTATTCCGCCATCGGCGTTTACCGCAACCGAAGGAATGTTCTGCATTACATCAAGAGCAGACCCGCCTGCAGAAGTAATCATCTGATCAACATTAATTACCTTTTTATCCAGATTAGTGATAACAGCTTCACGTTCAGTACTAACAACAACGTCGCTTAATAAATAAGAAGCAGGCACTAGCAGGACAGAACCAATATCCTGAACCGGACTTCCCGGGGTTATCTTGATACTGTCAATCACAACTCTGGAGTAACCGATATAGGTAAGTGATGCATAATACATCCCGGGCATCAGATTATCTATGTTGAATTTTCCTGTTTCATCGGTAACAGCGCCATTAACCATGCTTGAGTCGCGCCTGCTGAAAATAACAACATTTCCATACTCGATTGGTTTATTTGTAAGGGAATCAATCAGTTGACCGGTAATAGTACCGATTGGTGATGGGGTAAAATTGCCCCGACCGCGCTGCTGGCTTTGTGGAATAGCAGTCTGAATAAATAATATCACTAATAAAATTGCGAAAACTTTTTTCATAATGTTTAAATATGCCTGATGTTTTGTGTGTATTTGACCTTAAAGATGTTTAAGTAGTTTAAAGGATTAGATTAATGAGATTCTGTTATCTTCATTAAGTGATTTTCGTCTCAAATTAATTAAGTGTTGTTAGAGAAAAATTGCTATGCTGGAAATAATTATGCAGTCAGATAAAACGATTTTGTTTTAGGATACTATTGGTAATGTTTTTATTAATTGTAATTGAAAAATGGGTGAGAACAAAATGCTATTTATCAGTTCTGAAATTATGACCCTGAAAAACTTAATAAGTTCAACTTTATTCCCCCAATTATTTGCAAATTTTCGCTATATTTTAGGGTAATATCTTAATCATTTAAGGAAATTATTATGAAATTATCTTATACCCTCTTTTCAACTATCGTACTAGCACATATCTTCCTTTATGCTCAAACTGACCCTGATACTTTAAAACCTGCCCAACAGTTTTTCATTCAGCAAGCTGATTCACTTTTTTATCAGACAGATGAGGTTGTAGTTACAGGAACGCGCGTTCATAAAAAAATTATTGATATTCCATACTCAGTTGTCAGAATTGATAACAAGCAATACAGGTATGAGAAAAAAGTTTCAATAAGTGATGTGCTTAATTTTGTACCCGGAGTATTCATGCAGTCACGGTATGGAAATCATGATGTAAGAATTTCGATCCGTGGTTTCGGAAGCAGGTCCAATTCCGGGATACGCGGTGTAAGAATTTTACTTGATGGTATTCCCGAATCGGAACCGGACGGTCAGACCAGGATTGAGGCGATTGACTTCAATTCAGTCGGAAGCATAGAGATCGTTAAAGGAAATTCATCATCGCTATACACGAATGCACCCGGAGGTGTTGTTAATTTCATAAATGATATAAACTTTCCGACAACTTTTGTGCAGAGCTTTAATGATTTCGGTTCATTCGATTTAAGACGAAATGGTATTAAAGCCGGAGTCAGAACCGATAATTACGGATTCTTATATACACATACATATCATCATTACAAAGGATACCGCGAGCATAGCGAAGATTACTGGCACATTGTTAATACCGTTTTTGAAACTACACCCGGCGATAAATCAAACTTTCAGGTGCTTGGATACTTCGTAACAGGTCTTATTCGTCTTCCCGGTTCTCTTACAAAAGAAGAATTTGAAGCAGATCATTTGCAGGCGGCACAGCGCGAGGTTGATTTTGATTTCAGGAGAATTTCCAAGAAGGGAAGATTGGGTTTAAGGTTTGCAACCAGGTTTGGTGAAAACTATAACAATGAAATAGAATTTACCTCTTACGGCACAATTAAATATTTTGAAAGAACAAGCCGCGTTTACCGGATTATAAATCGCTATGGTCTGGGCGGAACTCTGCGCTTTGTGAATAAAAGCACAATAGCCGGAAGGGAAAATGAATTTTCTGCCGGCGGTGATCTTCTTTATCAAACCGGTCCGATCGAAAACTATCAGAACATCGGGGGAATGAAAAGTGATGTTAACGTTGGCTTAACTGATGAGACAATTGGCAACTCGGGTTTTTATCTTCAGAATAATTTTGAAATACTGAAAGATAAATTGTTTGTATTGATGAGCGGAAGGTTTGATTATGTTTATTTTGATCAGAAGGATCAACTGCTTGAGGTACGAAACGATAAAAGAACCTTTGAAGCATTCACACCTAAAATTGCATTCAACTATAAGATTACGCCATCTGTTGCTGTTTATAGTTCATTTGGAAAAAGTTTTGATTCACCGGCGGGTAACGAATTACCGAATTTTCCGACAAGCTCTAACCCGGGCAAACTATTAAATCCGGATCTGCAACCGCAGAATTCCACAAATTTTGAACTAGGAATAAAAGGAAACCTCATTTATCCCGAACGGACATTTTTAAGAAATATATGGTTTGAAACTACTTTCTTTAACAGTATAATAAAAGATGAAATCGTACCGTTTGAAGTTTTCAGCGAAGTATTTTTCAGAAATTCTGCCAAAACCCACAGGCAGGGTCTCGAAACCGGATTAAGCGCTGAAGTTGTTAAAGGAATTAAGCTTAATGTTTCATATACACTTTCAAATTTCAAATACGATCAATACCTTGCGCAAAGTGTAGAAGTTGATACTGTTGGTCAGTTAATATCTATCGAAAGAGATTATTCCGATAACATAGTTCCCAGTGTTCCAAAACATAATCTGCTGCTCGCACTATCTTATGAGCGGCAAATTTACGGTGAGTTAACCGGCTTTTCAAAAATTGCTTACCAATACGTAAGCGGTATGTTTGTTGACGACAGAAACACAGATAAAACCAATGACTACAGACTGCTGAATTTTACTCTTGGTTTTGATATTCTTTTTGGCAACTTCAAATTATTATTATCAGGTGGAGTAAATAACATATTCAACCTGAAATATGTTGGATTTATAAATATTAACTCAACAAACGGCAGGTTTTATGAAGCAGGAGAACCGCGTAATTATTTTGCAAGTCTTAACCTGAATTATACTTTCAGATAAAGATAAGATCATCAGCTAATAAGAGTGATTGCCGGTTTAAAAGGCTGTTGTTACTAATAAAAACTAATTGAAAGAGAACATAATTAAGAAAAGAATTTTATCATTATTGATCCTGATATTATGTACTTTAGTGTTTAAAGAAGTATATGCACAGGGTGTTATTATTGGTCAGAACTTCAGGCTTTACCCCAGCAACGTGAGTCAGACAGAAGTATTTATTACTGCCCATCCGACAGATCCGAATATTTTATTCGCATCGGCAAATACAATCGTATTCTCACCGACCTTTTTTGTAAGCGAAGGAATTTATGTATCAACCGATGCTGGAAATAACTGGTATGGAAGTGATACGTGCAGCGGGCAGTATATCGATTTCCATGGCGGCGATCCCGGAATTGCAATTGATAAAGATGGCACATTCATAATCACAAGGTTAGGAAGGGCGCCTGTTTTTCCTGGCTTATATTCTCACCATTCAACTGACAATGGACAAACATGGTCGCTTCAAAAATCTGTTTCATTAGATGAGCTTGAAAGAGCTACAATTGTATCGGATGTTGATCCGGCAAGTCCGTTTTACGGGAGGACATATATTGCCTATGTCAGGTTTACTCCGCCCTGGCCTGTAATGACAGCACATACAAATGATGGGGCACAAAACTGGATTACTCCTTTTGCAGTCAATAATCCGCCGCAGCGTTCTGCCGGCGGCGAAATTACAATTGGGTTGAACGGTGAAGTATATATTACGTGGGCCGGGGTGGCTAATCAATCTCCCTTTATTGAAATTCATGGCAGCTTTGCTTCTTCAACTGACGGCGGTGTAACCTGGAATGTGAATGAAGTTGCTTTCGAGATGAGAGGCATCGTAGGGCTGCTGCCGCAAAAGCAAAATATAAGAGTTAACGGTCTTCCCCGCATAGCTGTAGATAAATCAAATAGTCCATACCGCGGAACCATTTATATTGTAACTACAGAAAGAAACTTTGGCGCAGCGGGAAGTGATCCGGATATAATTCTTCTTAAATCAACAGACAAAGGAGCATCCTGGTCTTCGGGTATACGAGTCAATCAGGATGCGCTTAACAATGGAAAAATTCAATACTTTCCCGCAATTGATGTTGATGACTGGGGCGGGGTGAATATCATTTATTATGATGACCGCAATACTACCAGTGACTCTAACGGAGTTTTTCTTTCACGCTCAACCGATGGTGGAAATACATGGAACGAATATGAGATAAGCGATCACCGTTTCAAACCTGTTCCTATCGGCGGATTAGGCACCGGTTATCAGGGCGATAATATTGATATTGTAGCGGTTGGAAATAAGCTCTGGCCCGTGTGGATGGATAATTCTACCGGGACATACCAAATTTGGACAGCGCCTATTGAAATTCTCACATCAGGTATTGATGAGGATGCTTCAACTGAAAAAGTTTTTCAGTTGCATCAGAACTATCCCAATCCGTTTAATCCTAATACTGTCATAAGCTGGAGTTTGGCAGAGGTAAGTCAATTCTCATTAAAAATATATGATGTTCTAGGAAATGAACTTGCAGAATTAGTTAATGATTATTATCCGGCAGGCAACTATAACATAACCTTTGATGCGGATAATTTAAATCAAAAACTCTCAAGCGGAATTTATTTTTATCGTCTCACAACCAAAAATTTTTCTGAGACAAAAGCAATGGTGTTACTTAAGTAGCAGCATCTTTTTTACATCAGTAAATATTACGGACTTATCGCTTAGCGGGATGGATATCAATTTATAAAAATAAATGCCTGAAGCAAGCTGGCTAAGGGTTGACTTATTCACTCCGTTTCCTACCGATAAGAATTCTCTTTGATGAGTTCCTGCATTAAAATATCCATCTGCAAGTATGGCAATTTCATTTCCAAGCAAATCGTAAACTATCAGCTTAACATAACTCTGTTCCGAAAGATTCCAGGAAATTGTGGTTGTGGGATTGAATGGATTCGGATAATTCTGATACAGAAAAAATTCATTTGGTGTAAGAACAGCATTATGATGAACATCTGATATAGAATCCGGTTTGTACTTGAGTATCTTACCCTGGTCGCCAATCATAAAACCATTTAGAGAATCAACAAAACATACATCGAAAGTTGCCATGCTATCCGGCAAGGGGTAATAATTCCACGTATTTCCGGAATCAGTAGTTACAAAGATATTGTAGTCGTACCATAAAGAAGCCCAGGCTTCGTATGGAGTTCTGAAAGAAAATGCAGTAACATTACCGTACCTCTCAATCTCCTCATAGCTCCAGGTATTGCCGCCATCCAACGATCTTACAATAGCGATCTGATAAAGTTTTTCCAGGTCGCCCGCAAGTGTATAGATATTAAGTGAATCAAAAATTTCTATATCATAAATAGGATCCGGGCCGATACCGTACGGCATCCATGTTTGACCTGAATCTTCCGTTTTCCAGATTACGCCGATTATATCAATATTCCCGCCGACAGCATAGCCATATTGATCGTTATAAAATTTAAACTTATGGACCGGGAAGTACGCATATCCGGCAGTATCAATAATAGTAACAGCGTACCAATTTTCGCCGCCGTCGTCGGTGTAAGCCAGTTCGGATGGTCCGCCGCCCACAAAACCGTAAAGTGAATCAAGGAAGTAAATAGTATAAAGAAAAACATTAGGGCTGCGGTAAAAATCCGATGACCAGTTTTTTCCACCATCAGTAGTTCTAAGAATGTAAGTGCCGAAAGGGGGTTCATCTGCTTTCCACTCAACAGCCCAGCCGAGGTTTTCATCAATAAAGAACACGTCATAAACTCTTTGATTGTTTCCAGTGGTTTGCAATTCCCAGCTTTCACCCAAATCAGATGTGTAGAGAATTGTGCCGCTGTCTGCTGCAATCCAGATGTTTGCAGTATCGAGGCAGAATAATGAATTTAAAACTCCGTTAAACGGTGTTTGAATTACTTCCCATCTTTCCTGAGCAGAGGCGCTGCAGGTAAGAGAGACAACTAAAATGATTAATAAACTAATTCGGCGCATTATTGTTAAAAATTTCTTTTATAAAATAACAAAATAAACGAAAACCCTTTAGGAATCAGAATATGAATCTCTTATTATTTAAGGCAGCGGCGGTGATTCCTCAGTTGGTAGGGATTCAGACGAAGAATGTATTGGATTTATGCGGGATATCAGAAATTTCAAAATAATTTACCTTAAATAATCCTGTCAAAGCCTTGACAAATTAAGGCAGTATGACTAAGTTTGAACTCAAATTTTAAGATTATTCCGCGATAGCTCAATGGTGGAGCATTCGGCTGTTAACCGAAGGGATGCAGGTTCGAGTCCTGCTCGCGGAGCTATGAAAACCTCAGTAAAGCGCTGAGGTTTTTTAGTTTTAAGATGATCTGAAAGCTATCGGCTGTTATCCCGATAAATCGGGTTGCAGGTTCGAGTGCCTTTAGTCCCGATGTAATCGGGATCGCGGAACAACGACCCCGAAGCTGCGAATTTAGCAATTCGGGGTTAATAGTTTTGGGCTGTTTTCAATTCAATGTGATATCTGTTCTGATCTTAAATTCTAATTTTCCTGATCTTTCATCCTTGCTATTATGGGATATTAAATCTACGAAGATGAGTTTATCTACACTAATCGCAACCTGCTTTAAAGCAGGGATTGATTTAGTTATCCTGAAATAATTGAGAAATTGATGAGCCATTATTATCCTCAGGGGTTACTGAACTAAGTCATTATAGACTGCTTTCATTTATCGTTCAATAAATTTAGCGCTGACAGCCAGGGGTCTTTTATTAAGTCTAAGAGGAATTTCTTTAAGAATATTTCCCGGCACTCCGCCGTAAAATGCCTCTGCTATTGACCCGTTAAATGCAGCTAGTGTATCTGAATCACCGCCAATATAAATTACTTGTCGAATTAAATCCTCAAAAGACTCAGAAATTAAAAGTGTCTATATCGCCTGCGGGACGGTACCCTGACAGCGTTCATTATATTGATAATTTTTAAAGTCTTCAACGTTCAGTTCGAGGCTGTAATTAAATGTTTTCTCAAAAATAAACAGAGCCGATTATGTCGCCTGTTATTGCGCCGAGCATATTACACCATAACAAGATTATTTACCATTCCCATTCAACCCTTCAACAATCTCCTTAAAGCTTGCAAGTCCTGCTTCAATATTTTCAATTATATCAAGCGCAAGTATATCGGGATCGGGAAGGTTGTCCATATCACCAAGACTTTCATCTTTCAGCCAGAAGATATCCAGGTTAGTCTTATCTCTTGCGATTATTTCATCGTAAGAAAATTTCTTGAAACGTTCCGTTTCTTTACGCTTGAATCTGTTCTGCGGATTATAACACTTGACAAAATCCTCTAAGTCATCAAACTTCATCTGCTGGGTTTTTAATGTGAAGTGAATGTTGGTTCGCAGATCATAAATCCATACTTCCTTTGTCCAGGGAGTTTTTGCCGCAGGTTTGTTATCGAAGAAAATTACATTTGCTTTTACACCCTGTGCATAAAATATTCCTGTTGGCAACCGTAGAATTGTATGAAGATCTGTTGTATCGAGCAGTCTTTTTCTTACAGTTTCTCCTGCTCCGCCTTCAAACAAAACGTTATCGGGAACAACTACTGCTGCTTTGCCATCTGCCTTTAACATTGATCGGACGTGCTGAATAAAATTCAACTGCTTGTTCGAAGTTGTAGTCCAGAAATCCTGTCTCTCGTATGTTAGTTTCTCCTTGCTTTGTGTTCCATCTTCGTATGTAATTGTCATACTGCTTTTTTTACCAAACGAAGGATTTGTAAGTACATAATCATATTTTGTTGAGGGAGAAACAAGCAGGCTGTCTGCTCTTTCAATTGGCGGTTCGCTGTTTAAGTCGCCAATGTTGTGCAGATACAAATTCATCAAGCAAAGTCTTGCTGTGTTTGGAACAATCTCCCATCCGGAAAATGTTTTGAACTTAAAAAATTCTTTCTCCGATTTATCTAACTTGAATTTCTTCTCATCAGAAATAAAATCATAGGCAGCAAGAAAGAAACCACCTGTGCCGCAAGCCGGATCAGCAATCGTTTCCTTTGGTTCCGGTCTGATACATTCTACCATTGCCTTAATGAGAACACGCGGAGTAAAATATTGTCCCGCACCTGATTTAGTATCTTCAGCATTTTTCTCGAGCAGACCTTCATAAATATCACCTTTAACATCAGCACCGAGCACAACCCAGTTCTCATCATCAATCAAATGAACTAATTTATAAAGCTTTGCGGGATCTTTTATTTTATTTCCCGAATCAAAAAATATTTCTCCAATCATTCCCTTCTCTTTACCAAGCTCACCTAGAATTCTTATATAATGCGTCATCAACTCAGCACCGCTTTTATTGAGCAGACTTTCCCAGTTAAGATTTTTAGGAATATTAATTTTCCTGTTATAGGGCGGCTTTGAATACTCATCTGCCATTTTCAAAAAGAGAAGATAGGTAAGCTGTTCAAGATAATCGCCGTAGCTTACGCCGTCATCTCTTAATGTGTGGCAGTAATTCCAAACACGCTGAACTATTGATGCAGTGGTCATAGTAATTAATAATTAAAAATTAATAATGAATAATTATTTGTTTGATTTTGATGTTTTTAGAATAGCAATTAACAATTTTATTATTTCTTCGCAATCTTCTAAAATTGATTCACCAGCTTTTTTATCTAAATAGATGCTGTCGATTAATAATCGTAACCAATAATGAGTTTCTCTTGATTCTTTCAATGCGATTTGAAGTTTTGCGATAAAATCTGCTTTTGATTGACCGCCGAGCGCTTCTTCAACATTAGCTCCGATGCTTGTTCCGCATCTTAATATTTGTTTCGATAAAACAAATTCCTTTTTCTCTTCAATTAAAAATTTATAAAGCTTAATGATGCACAATGCAAACTTATAACTCTTAATTTGAATTATATTTTCATTCTTCATTTTTAATTCTTCATTATTAATTTTTCATTAAACAAGTTTTCCTTCAAACGCATGTTTCAATATACTTTGTCTAAGTGTTTCTGCTTTGGTTAAGCTTTCATCTATCGCTTTTTCAAGATTGTCTACCTCTGAAAAACGCTTCTCTATTTCTGAAACAATTTGAGTTTGTTTAGTAAGTGACGGTAATGGTAGCATAACTTTTCGTTGCAAAAAATCTTTATTTATACTCGATTGATTGACATGGTTTACACAATTAATTTTAAAGTAGCCCGACCAAAATAGATGATGTAAAAAATAAGCTACAAACTTTGATGAAATAATTTCACGATTAACTTTAATTCTTGTCATATGATTGGAATATGCCCAATTTGTATTTTCTGGAATTATTGTAGTCTTACCAAGAAGCTCAGGACTGTTCGTATTATTGAATAATATATCTCCCTTATCTAATTTTTTATATTCTTTGACATGAACATATTTTACATTTGATAAATCAATTTTCCCATAGAAATTAATGTTCATGGGCCTAATGTGTGGAATTCCAATATTTTCTCTATTATGTTGACCTGAAGGAAATCCCGGATTAATGCTTTCACAAACTTCCCCCAACTTCACCCATTTCCAGCCAGGGGGTAATGAACCACTAAGGGCACTAAGTTCACTAAGTTTCTTTGTGTCCTTAGTGTTCTTAGTGGTTAACTTTCCAGAAAACGCGAATGCCAAAACAGACTGGCGATATAGGCGGATTTGTTCTTTTGCTTTTTTAAGAGAAGCAACTCCACTGTCCAAACTGCTGAAGAGTTCTTCTATCTTCTCAACAATTTTTTTCTGCTCGGGGAGTGGTGGGAGAGGAATTTCAAGGTTGTTTAGTGTTTTACTTGAAATCGCTTTGAAAGTCGTTCCCGTTCCAAGTTCATCCAATTTATTTTCTATTAAACGGAAGTAATAAAAAATAAATCTATTGCAATCTGGATAGCGCAATGATGCTAAACCTCTACCAATACAACATTTTTGATTGGCAATATTGGTTGAACCAACTGGTGCTCTCACTGAAACTAAAATATCATTAGGTTCAGCAATTTTTTTAGGTTTTGAACACCATTTCTTTACTTCTGGATAAAACTCAGTAAATTCTGCTTTTCCTTGAAAAAATGGCAAACCAATTTTCTCTGTATTGTAAGTTGAGGAAGGTGGAGATTGTCCCATTATTATTTCACAAACATCACCGAGTTTAACCCAAGACCAGTTGCGACCACTAAGAGCACTAAGTTCACTAAGATTTTTATTCGATTTCATTCTTTAGTTAATTTAGAGAATTCTTCGGTTACAATTGGTATTAATGATTTCGTAATATTTTCGCAATTGAAATTTATCAGTAATCCTTTTGGTTTTTTAAGAAGTTTCAGATATGTGATAAGCTGCGCCTGGAATAAAGGCAGCATGGTTTCAACTGCTTTTAATTCGACAATAATTAAATCTTCAACTATTAAATCCAATCTCAAATCAGAATCTATTTTCTTTGCTTTATAAATCACTTCGACCGGAATTTGTGTCTGCACTTTCAAACCATTTAATTCCAATTCATATTTCAAACATCTTTCATAAATATTTTCGAGCAATCCCGGTCCCAAATTTTTATGAACCTCAATTGCACACCCAACAATTTTATACGCCAAATCATTAACAAATTTTTGTGTAATCATCTCAGTTTCCTCTTATTCTTTGTTCTCTAAGTGTCCTTAGTGCACTTAGTGGTTGCATTATGCTGCAAGTTCTTTATTTATCTCTTCAATAATTTTTTCAGTCTCCACGCCAAAGAGTTGATAAAACTTACCCAGCCCACCCTCATCGACAAACGGAGAGAGTTCAAAATCATCTTTATCAATTCTTACAGAAGAGACAATGTGGTCTTTAATCATTCTCAGCCATTCCATTTGCTCGTCTGTAAATTGGACTGGACCGGCATTTCGTCTAAACACCCATTCCTTAAATCTGCGGTTTACAACTTCGCTGTAAGGTTCGAGTGTTTCATCAAGGTTAAGTTCAAACTTTATCAATGAAATAATATCGGTTAAAATTCTTTGCGGTGTCTTACCCCTCACAAGATTTGGTTTAACTCTCTGGTAAGCGTTCCAAATCTGTTCAAGTGTTAAATTGTATGGAGGATTTGTAAGGGCATCCCGCAGTTCTCTTATCATTTTATAAGTAAGCTCTTTCCTTCTATCAGGCTGGGAGTAAAGAATTCTTAAGGCAAGTATCTCGTCTTTATTTTCTTCAATAAACTTCCGGAAGTTGTTGATTATTTCTTCAGCATTCTCTTTTGCCATTGAATCAAAACCTGAGAAAGTGACTTTATCAATATTCACTGTGTCAATAATCTGGTAAATTTTCTGCCGGACAGTCTCAACAAAATCTCTCAGCTTGGGATTATCGAAAGGACGGATGGCTGATTGAATAATTGGCTGAATAGCTGAATGGATTTGTTCTTCGGTTGGTTCTTCATCGGGGGACAGACTGATAGTATGTCCTACGAGTTCTGATTGGAAGTCGGGATCGTAGACTTTGCTTAATTCATCAGCAACTTCTGAAATTGATTTTCCACCGGAAAGTTCTTTGAATTTTTCTCTGTCTTCGTCGGAGATTTGTTTGTCGATCCTTATAAGTCGTGATGCGAGAGAAGAAAGCGTTTCTTCATCAGGTTGAAGTATAGCCATCTTCATCAAATCCTTTAGCAGAACGGATGGCTTCTTATCAACAATAGGATAATCAACTTTTATAGACTTGAAAACCCCAACAGCATCAACAATATAAAATCTTTCCTTGTTTAGCTTAGCACTGGGAGTAACTTTTATCAGTTCATCTTTTGTGAATGATCTTGTTCCTCTTCCAATCATCTGCTGGAAATAATTTCTTGAGCGGACATCACGCATGAAGATAAGCACTTCAATTGGCTTTACGTCTGTTCCTGTAGCAATCATATCAACCGTAACGGCAATACGCGGATTGTATGCTGTTCTAAACTGCTGAAGAACAGATTCGGGCTCTTCAGGTTTAGTGTTGTAGGTAATCTTTTTACAGAAATCATTTCCTTCGCCAAACTCCTCGCGCACAATGTGGACAATATCTTCTGCATGACTGTCTGTCTTTGCAAAGATCAGTGTTTTTGGAACTTCATAGTCATCACCTCGTTCCGGGAAGAATTCTTCTTTCAATACTCTTTTATACTCACGGATGATATTTCTAATCTGACTGGGATTTACAACATCTCTATCTAACTGATTACCTTCATAAATAACATCGTCCTCAAGCTGTTTCCATTCTTTTTTACGTGTCATTTTGTTTCGAAGATCAACGTACTGCTTTGCTTTTATCTTTGCACCCTGCTTTGTTACCTCGGTTTCAATTGTGTAAACATCGTAACCAACATTGACCTTATCTGTGATTGACTGTTTAAGAGTGTACTCACTCACAATATTTTCATGGAAGAATGCGAAGGTTCGTTTATCGGGTGTTGCAGTTAATCCAATCATGAATGCGTCAAAGTAATCAAGTACCTGTTTCCACAGATTATAAATTGAACGGTGGCACTCATCGATAATAATAAAATCGAAAGTCTCAATTGGAACATTGGGATTGTAAAC
The DNA here is from genome assembly GCA_037447335.1 of Ignavibacteria bacterium. Lineage (GTDB taxonomy): Bacteria > Bacteroidota > Ignavibacteria > Ignavibacteriales > Ignavibacteriaceae > JBBIGV01. The sequence goes on from JBBIGV010000022.1 coordinate 29,201, forward strand.
AACCTCAACTGGCTTATCGATTATTTTGGATTCATAAAGAGAAGTGTCTTCTAATGATTCATCAAGCTCTTTTCCTTTTAGAATTGAGTACATCCTTTGAATTGTGCTTATACAAACCTGTGCAGATGAATCGATGAAGTTTGAACGGAGCCGCTGAACCGTGTAAAGTTCCGTAAATAATCTTTTATCATCGTTAGGTTTGTAGGCTTGAAATTCTTGCTCCGCCTGCTTACCAAGATTTCTTGTATCAACAAGGAATAAAATCTTCTTTGCTTTAGCGAACTTCAATAAACGATAAACAGCAGTAATGGAAGTAAAAGTTTTTCCTGCACCGGTAGCCATTTGCACAAGTGCACGGGGTTTATTCAGACTAAATGATTCTTCAAGATTTACGATAGCATTAACCTGGCAAACACGCAATCCGCTTGAATTAAGTGTTGGGAATTTTTTTAATCTTGCACGGAGAGTATCTTCCTGCTTTAACCATTCAATAAGAGTTTCAGGTTTGTGGAAATGGAATATCTCCCGCTGTCTTGGTGATGGATCACGGGCATCGGTAAAATATGTTTCTGTTCCTGTAGATTCATACTGAAACGGAAGTACTTCATCCTTACGAATATATTTTAAGTTATCAGCGGAATACCGTGTAGTTTGATCGTGTACCTGGCTTAAGGCGTGTCCTTCTTTTTTAGCTTCAATAACTCCGGCAGGTTTACAATCAATGAAAAGAATGTAATCTGCAGAACCACTTTCGGTAGGATATTCACGAACAGCAATACCTAATCCAGCCGATGGATTAAAGTCTTTTAAATCCTGAACTAACCAGCCAGCCTGAGCAAGCTGCTTATCAATATTCTGTCGTGCTTTTTGTTCCGGAGTCAGCAATCAAAACCCTTTGGTTTATTGACTATTAAAATTTGCCTCACCCACCAACTCACCACCCCCGAATTAACGAAGAAAAACTGAAGGGAGTGTAATTACATATACGAAGTCGTTACACTAGTCAAATGGTCGGCTTAAAGTTAACGAATATTTCCATTTCACTCAATGATTACGGGTCAAAAAAGGTATAAGAATAGTAATACTAACTAATCAAGAGTGTTACTATGTCCTTTACTATTGGCTGCGAACCGGAGCTTATCTGCCGCAGAAACGGTCAGTTTGTATAACGGAAGAATATGCAACAAGAGTTGAGGCTATGAAGCGAGAGAATCAATTATAATAAAGATATTCCCCGTTCATTTACCGTTCATGCTAAACGCAGAAGGTCTTTCCTAATCAGTTACCCATTTTAATATTTTGCCTTCCAATTCAACTAATTGACCACTCGCAACAATTTTCTTCTTTATAGCCCTGTATAAAAATATTTTCGCCCCCGGTAATTTCAAATCACATTAAAGGAGCAGATCATGTTAAGAGTATTTATCACTCTCTGTTTAATTGCAAATGCGGCAGCTAATATTCAGAGTCCCACACCTCCGTCAGGAAGTACTATCAGAGGAGTACTTATTGATTCAACTTCAGCAACTGCATTGCCGTATGCAAATATAACCCTGCATAACCTTTCTGATTCATCCTTTATAACAGGGGTCTCATCAGGTGAAAACGGAAATTTTGAAGTAAACGGTTTGGGTGCTGGCAGCTACTTCCTTAAAATAAGTTTTGTAGGTTACCAGACGAGGATCATCCCTGAAATTAAATTGGCAAACAATACTTCCGAACTGAACCTGGGTAAAATTGTATTGTTAAAATCTGCTTATGAACTTAGTGAAGCAGAAATTATTGGTGAGAAGGCTGGCGAAGAACTCCACCTTGATAAAAGAGTTATTAACGTTTCGCAAAATCTTAATGCTCAAAGCGGAACAGCGCTGGATGTGCTTGAAAATCAACCGTCAGTAAGAGTTGACCCTGATGGCACAGTTTATCTAAGAGGAAGTTCAAACTTCAAAATACTTGTAAATGGCAAACCGTATCCATTGCAGGGTTCTGATGCACTGAAACAAATTTCTGCAACTACAATCGATAATATTGAACTGATAACAAATCCATCAGCACGATATGATGCTGAAGGTTCTGCCGGTATAATAAATATCAACCTTAAAACTCAGAGGGATGAATCGCTTAGCTGAATGCTGAACCTTAACAGCGGGACTGGTGATAAGTACAACGGTGATTTTTCTTTTAATTATAATATCAACGGTCTGAATCTTACAGGTGGAATTGATTACCGCTATAATACATTTTCTAATACACAGGATATTCGCCGGAATACATTGATTAGTGACAATTCATTATACAATCATTCACAAGTGAATGTACTCATGAAAAGAAGACAGTATTCCATAAAGAGCGGGGCGGACTATAAGATTAATCAAAATAATTCATTGGGAATTACTCTCAGTGTTGGTGCTGTGGATTTGAAAAACGATATAGGGACAAAAATTCTTAACCTTGATGATGTCCAACAATATTCTGTTGCACGCAATAAGCAGGAAATTCCGGTTAAATATTTCAATTCAACTTTTACTTATCAACATAAACTAAACCCTGACATAAGCGATATAAACCTTGAGTTAACCTATAATCGTGTTTACCTGCCAATGGAACGGCTCTCTCTTGAACATCTGGCGGATGCAGTTTTTAACCCTGCAGATGAAATAAACAACAGCGCTTTATTCTCTAATGATGCGAATATAAATAAAGGAAGAAGCAAACTTAATTACAAACATAAATTTGCTGAAGCCACAGCATTTGAAACCGGTTTGCAAACAAATCTTTCGTACAGAAATTTTGATATAGAAAACAAGATTTTTGATAAAAAGTCAAGCCTGTATGTAATTGATAATAAGCTAACGAACAGCTACCAGCTTCGTAATAATGTATATGCCGGATTTGTTTCTTTCAGCTCGGCTTTTGAAGATTTCAATTATATGCTTGGCTTAAGAGATGAGTATACTGACCGGCTTCTTGACCAAAAGACATTAACAGAAACATTTGAATTCAGTAAAATGAATTATTTCCCTTCTGTAAATATTTCCAGAAAATTTGATAACCATCAGCTCCAGTTCAGCTACAGCAAACGAATTAACAGACCTCATGAAAGTATGCTGAATCCGTTTCCATTTTATTCTGATCGGAATATAACTGTATCCGGTAATCCGAAACTCAGACCGGAGTATATTGATGCATTAGAATTGAACTATCAGAATATGTTCGGAAGTCTATTTCTCTCGGTTCAAACTTATTACAGAAAGCTGAAGGATTCCTTCTCTCAAACATTTTTGGTTGATTCAACAGGTCATATGAATGTTATGTCAAGAAATTATGACAACTCTGATGTTTATGGTGCAGAAATTTCGTCGGGATTCACCATTGCTCAGTTTTTAAAATTTGATCCCTCATTAAATCTTTTCCAGACACATTTAACAGGTGCGCCTGATGGAAGGCTGATTGAGAAAGATTTCTTCAACTGGTCGGCAAGATTGAATACTACTGTTAACTTCTCCCCTGAAACCAGGTTACAGCTATCAGGTAATTATATGAAGTTTATTGATACACAATCTGAAGGCAGACCTGTTATGATGAAAAGCGCTTCACTTCGTCAGGAATTTTTAGATAAAGCCCTGTCTCTTACTTTACAGGCGCGTAACCTTTTCAAATTGTCTGATATGAAAATAAATACCATAGGCTCTAATTTCGATTCATCAGTAATAATCAGACCCGAATCACCTGTATTTACTATGATGTTAAGCTACAACTTTAATAACTTTAAAAGAAGCCAGAGACAACCCGATAATATAGATATTCCGACCGGACTATGATGACGAGCAAGTATTGGTGATGAACTTAAGCCCCGGAATTTTTCGGGGCTTTTTATTTTAACAATTGTCAATGATGAACATTGTTTAGCAACGAATATCATTTACTTTCGTTTCGGGATTATATATAATTATTTAAATTGTTTTATAAAAAATAAATTTGAATTTGATATAAACATTCAGGAGTTAATATGGAATTGTCCTGCTTCAAGGGGATCATAAAATGCTTTTCTCTGCTATCCTTTTTTATTTTCTTTAATTCTGGTGTAATCTCAGGGCAGTCACCTGATACTCTATGGACGAAGACATTTGGCGGAAGCAATATTGACATAGCTCATGATGTTCAGCTCACTTCTGATGGCGGTTTTGTATTTACGGGATATACACGTTCATTTGGTGCAACAAGCGGGCGCAATGCATGGCTAGTCAAAACCGATCCGTATGGTAATATGCAATGGCAAAATACATTTGGCGGCAACAGCGATGATGAAGGGCATGCCGTGCAGCAAACTTCCGATGGTGGATATATTATTGCCGGGCTTACAAATTCTTTCGGTGCCGGCTTGAAGGACATGTTCATGGTTAAAACCGATTCTCTCGGTAATCAGCAATGGATGAAAACTTTTGGCGGTGCAAATGACGACGAAGCATATTCGGTATTGCAAACAAGTGACGGCGGGTATTTACTTGCTGGTGTTTCTTCATCCTTTGCAGTCGGCGGCAGAGACGTTTTTCTTGTTAAGACAGATGCATCGGGTAATTTTTCATGGCAAAAAAATCTTGGCGGCTTAAGCTCGGATGGTGCGTGGGATATAAAGCATACCTCTGACGGCGGGTATATCCTTGCAGGCTGGACTTTCTCGCATGGTCCGGGTTCACTTGGTAATGCATGGCTTGTTAAAACTGATTCGCTTGGTAATCAGCTCTGGCATCAGGCATTTGGAGGTACCGGCGTTGATCGTGCATACTCTGTTCAGCAAACCACCGATGGCGGTTATATTTTAGCTGGTTATACATCATCTTTCGGTGCCGGTTTAGATGATATGCTTCTTATTAAAACTGATAACCTTGGCAATCAGCAATGGATGAAAACTTTCGGTGGAACGGGAAGAGATTACGGTTACTCGGTTCAACAAACCTCCGAAGATGGATTCATTATTACAGGCTATACACTCTCATATGGCGCCGGTAGTGATGATGTTTATCTTGTTAAAACAGATTCAGATGGCAACCTTGAGTGGTTCAAAACATATGGCGGATCAAGTTCGGATGTGGGATATGCTGTCAGAGAAACTCAGGATGGCGGATGTATTATTGCCGGTCATACACTCTCTTATGGCGCGGATGTGCACGATGCCTGGCTTATACGGCTTGATTATGTAATACCCGTTGAACTTACTTCTTTCACTGCTTCGGTTAGTGGAAATGATGTAACGTTGAACTGGTCAACTGTTTCAGAACGCAATAACAAAGGATTTGAGGTTCACAGACTTACGGGTGATAATAATTTAAATTCACAAGATTGGGAGATGATCGGTTTTGTTCCTGGTATAGGAACTACATCAGAATATCAATTATATAAATTTTCCGATTTAAATATTAAACCGGGCACCTATTCTTACAGGTTAATACAAATTGATTTTGATGGTTCATCCAAATACTACAATCTGCCGGAGACTATTGAAATTGCATTTCCAAATAATTTTGAACTTTCTCAGAATTATCCTAACCCGTTTAATCCATCAACAATCATTAGTTGGCAATCACCAGTTGATGGATGGCAAAAATTAACAGTATTTGATGTATTAGGAAATGAGATTGCAACTCTTGTAAATGAATTCAGACCCGCAGGCAGATATGAAATTGAATTTTCTGCGTCCGAGATATATAGTGGTGTTTACTTTTTTGAACTTAGAACAGAAAAATTTTCGAAAGTAAGAAAAATGCTTCTATTGCGGTAAAGTTTTTGTTACTCTTTCATTCTGAAAACTTATCCTCCCCGGATAAGTTTTTTTTTAACATGAATTTTCTTTGCATTTATCAGATTTTATTTTTAGCTTGTAACAAATCTTAATCAGGCTTGCAAATTTAAATGAGAGGCAAAGGAGTTCAGAGGGCAAGCCGAAAATATTACAATTTAAGATCGCCTTTACCTCAAAAATAAGTTGCAGCTAAATTGTTCATAATAAATAATATTACTTGAAGCCTTGTTATTAAATCAATGAACAGGGCAAACATGTAGTTTCGAATTTTTCCTTCGCATCGCTGAATTTTCTGGCGACGCGATGCTCTGACGGTTTAAAAATTTTGCTCTTTTAATTAATGAGTAATAACAAATCATAAAGAAAGGAAGAACTCATGAAACAACTTCGTACACTTCATCTGTCTCTTATTCTTGTGTTCGGATTTATTAATCCGGCTTTTTCTCAATCGGCTGATGGCGAAGATACCTTCGTACTTAATGCTCACCCGGGCCCTGCAAATAACGGTGGTTCTCCGAATTGGGGTATGTTCATGAACCTCATTGCGGATCCAAGCTGGTGGGTTACTATAACCCATATGAGTACTGCCAGCACAGCAACTGCCGGCGCTCAATTTAATGTTGAAATTTTTACTCGTTCCGGTAATGCACTTGGCGGACCTGTAGGTTCCGGACCAGGTAGTTCCAGTGCCGGATGGACTTCCATTGGTACAGTTACAGTAACACAGGGTCCGGTTGGAAGTGGTATCTCAGAACTCTTTGCGGTGCCTCCGTTTACAATTAACCCGGGCGATACAACCGGCGTTGCATTGAAATTCACAGGCGTTGGTCCCCGTTATTTTGGAACAGGTACACCACCTTATGCAGTATACTCCAGTGCGCATCTTACCTTAATTACCGGTGATGCACGTTCCGCTCCTTTCACACCGACCGGAAGTTTCTTCTCATCACGTGCGCTTTGCGGTGTAATTCATTATGATGCCATAATTCCGGTTGAACTTACTTCCTTTACCGCCTCTGTTATAGATATGATGAACGAAAATGCAGTTGAACTTAACTGGTCAACCGCATCCGAGTTGAACAACTCAGGTTTTTCTGTCGAAAGAAAGTCGGTTAATTCGGAATGGACAAGTGTCGGTTTTGTTGATGGAAATGGCACAACTACCCAGACTCATAATTATTCATACATTGATAAAGGTATGGAGCCGGGTTCCTACACCTACAGACTGAAACAAATTGATTTTGACGGCTCTTATACATATTCTGCAGAAGTTGAGGTTGATGTTGCTCAGCCGGGATTTTTCCAGCTTGTTCAGAATTATCCTAATCCGTTTAACCCGACTACAACAATAAGTTATCATCTTGCAGCAGCAAGCACTGTTTCTTTGAAAGTTTTTGATGTGCTGGGCAAGGAAGTTGCTACCTTAATTGATAACGAGTTGAAAGAAGCAGGTATTCATAACTATCAATTCTCATCTGCAAATTTCCGGATGCCGAGCGGTGTTTATTTCTACAGATTGCAGGCAGGCGACTTTGTTGATACAAAGAAGATGATTTTGATGAAGTAAAAATACCGTCGGGACAATTCGTGCCTTGCCCCCGTCGAAATTCAATAATCCCCGGGAATTATTCTCCGGGGATTTTTTTGCCGTTATTTAGTTTATGGAGTACCTTGTCACATAAACTTTTAATTTAAAAATTGCGTATATTTTTAATGTCATTATCAATACATCAACCACAGAATAATGTCTGAACCCAACAAACAAGAAGTTACGCTATTGCTCTCGAGGCTATCTAATGGTGATAAAAGTGTGCTCGATCAGCTTTTGCCTGTAGTGTATAAAGAGTTAAAAAAATTATCATCCATCTACTTGCACAAAGAGTATCAGAATCATACTCTTCAGACAACTGAACTAGTTCATGAAGCATACATCAAGCTGGTAAGCCAGGAAAATGTAAGCTGGGAAAACCGTGAACATTTTTTTGGGATTGCGGCAAACAGCATGCGTCAGATTCTTGTTGAATATGCAAGGAAGAAAAAAGCTGATAAAAGAGGCGGCGGCGCTAATAAGTTGTCGCTTGATGAAGTTTCGCTCTTCTATAATAGTATGGATGATCAGATGATACAATTAGATGAAGCCCTCACCAAACTTGAAGATTTCGACAACCGAATGAGCCGGATTGTCGAACTTCGATATTTTACAGGATTAACAATAGAGGAAACAGCAAAGCTTCTCGATCTATCACCCGCAACTGTAAAGCGTGAGTGGAATATGGCTAAAGCCTGGTTATACCGAGAGATTGAGGCTGCAAATTAATTATGGCAAAAAAACAAAAGGCTGACTGGCAAACCATTAAAACAATTTTTGATGAAGCAGTTAAACTGCCACCTTCTAAAAGAAAAGAATTTCTGAGCACAAGATGCGCCGGTAATCCGGCTCTTCGCATTGAAGTTATTTCACTGCTCGATTCTCACGACAAAGCCGGGGTGTTCCTCGAAACTCCTCACATTGAAGCAACCGCAGGTACTGCTGCCAGCACTAATAAGGATCCTTTCACAGGGAAGAAATTTGGCAAATATAAACTTGTTGAGTGCATCGGTACAGGAGGAATGGGGTCTGTTTATCTTGGTGTCAGGGATGACGGTCAGTTTGAACAAAAAGTTGCAATTAAATTTATTAAGATGGGGCTTAATTCCAGCTTTGTAATAAAGAGATTTCTTAATGAACGGAAGGCGCTTGCTTCGCTAAATCATCCCAACATTGCCAAACTGCTTGACGGCGGCAGCACTAAAAGCGGTATGCCTTTTTTCATTATGGAATATGTTGAAGGAAAACCTTTAACGCAATATTGTGATGAAAAAAAGCTCAATACCAAAGAACGGCTTGAGTTGTTTCTGAAGGTTTGTTCTGCAGTTCAGTATGCTCACAGAAATCTTATCGTTCACCGGGATATAAAACCAAGCAACATACTTGTTACAGCCGATGGCGAACCGAAACTTCTGGATTTCGGAATTGCGAAAATTCTATCCCCGGTTTCTGAAGATAATGAAACAGAGGCTACAAAAACCGGAATGTGGAACCTGACTCCCGAATATGCGAGCCCGGAACAATTCAAAGGTGAAAATATCACAACAGTAAGTGATATTTATTCACTTGGTGTTCTTTTATACAAAATGCTTACCGGTCATAGTCCTTATAAATTAAAAGGCAAACTGCCGCACGAGCAGAATAAAATCGTTATTGAAACCCAACCGGAAAAACCCAGCAGCATAGTTGCAAAAGTATATGAGTATTATAATTCTGATGGAAAAATAAAAATCACATCGCCTGAAGAGATCGGGAAAACCCGTGATGGAAATGTTGATAAGCTAAGGAAAAAGCTAAAAGGGGACCTTGATACGATTCTTCTGATGGCTCTCAGGAAAGAGCCCGAGAGACGGTATCAGTCGGTTGATCATTTAGCTGAAGATATCAGGCGGCATCTGAAAGGACTGCCAATTACCGCACGGCAGGATACCTTCGGATACAGAGCAGTAAAATTTGTTAAACGGCATAAGATAGGTGTTGCAGCAACAATAGTAATAAACTTTTTGTTTATCGGCGGAATTATTGCAGTTCTTTGGCAGGCTGATATTGCATCACACGAAAGAGATAAGGCAAATGCAGAAGCGTTTAAATCTCAAAAGGTAGTTGAGTTCCTCCAAAAGACTCTTTCTGCCGCCGATCCCGGGCAGGAAGGAAGGGATGTTAAAGTTTATGATGTTTTAATGGAATCAGTCGGAAAGCTCGGACAGGAATTCAAAGACCAACCCGAGCTTGAAGCGGAAATTCTTACAACCACAGGTATTACTTTTCAGAATCTCGGTTTGTATGATGAAGGAAGAACCCAGCTTTCGCGCGCACTTGAATTAAGAGAATTTGTTTTTGGCAAACGTCATTCAAAGTATGCTGAAAGTCTTAACCATCTTGCCCTGCTTGAACATTATTACGGGGATTACAGATTAGCTGATTCATTATACCGTGAATCTATTAAACTCCATAAATCCGTATCAAAAGCACCGACAAAAGAATATGCAGAAGCATTGAACAATTACGGTGTCCTGTTAACTGACGAGGGTAAATTTGATGAAGCCATCACGCACTTAAGACAGACGCTTGAAATTAACCAAAAAGTCTTGCCGGAAATTCATGAAAATGTTTCTTCTGCCGGAAATAATCTTGCAATTGCACTTCATTTCAAAGGTGAGCTGGAAGAAGCAGAACGGCTTTATCAGAAATCTCATGAATTATCAAAAGAATTATTTGGTGAGCTTCATCCATTCGTTGCAACTACAATTAATAATCTTGCTTTTATTAAGACAGATAAAGGCGATTACCAGGGTGCACTGCAGCAATTCAGAAAAGCACTGGAGATGAAAACACAATTATTCGGAAGCACCCAGCCTGAAGTAGGACAGGCTCATCATAACCTTGGTTCAACATTATACTTTATTAAGGATTATATCGGTGCAGAGAATGAATTAAGAACGGCACTGGCGATTTACAAAAGCAGCTTACCTGAAAATCATGCATGGTATGGTTCGACCTATCACTGGCTCGGAAAGGTTTTAATCGCACGGAATAATCTGCCTGCTGCAGAACAATACCTCCGAAAAGCGCTTCAGATAAGAAAGGCAGCGCTAAACCCGAAACATTATGCTATCTCTGTTACCGAGAATGAACTTGGTTACTGCCTTATGCTTCAGGGAAGAAATAATGAAGCCGAAATACTGCTTGTTCGGAGCTGCGAGGCTTTAAATAAATCGTTAAGCAGAATAGACCCCAACAGAATAAGCGCTGTCAAAAACACGGCTTCATTCTTTGATAAGATGGGTAAAAAAGATATTGCAGATCAGTACAGAGCTATGCTGGATGAGTCTTAAAATACATTGAGGCTTACCTCAAACTAATTCATCATTCATTATTCTGTATTCCATGTTCGATATTCTTTCTGAATAATAAATATCGAACCGGCCTGATCGCAGGCAGGCAAGGTATAACGAAGTAAGAAGTTCTTGATAAGTCGTTAACTTTCAACGTTAACGAAGGGGAATAGCCACTATAACGTTAAAGGTTTTCACTAAATCTGTGAAAATCAATTAAATCAGTTTAATATGTATCCTGCTTTTAAATAACAATTACTTTTTAGTAAGACCCATATAATTTAATTATGCACATTCTTATTCCATATGCTCAGCCATATAAGCAGCGTCTGCAAACTCATTCATTACAGATATAACGGTCCATCCGGTCCCACCGGCAATCCAAGCATCATCCAAACTATCAACAGCAATGTCCAGAATATTGTGAGAATAATTGTATACGGCAGCATTGTAGAAATGATAGTACCGATTCCGTACTTCTCATCATACTTTTGAGCGAAGGCAACAATAAGAGCAAAGTAACTCATCATTGGTGTGATAAGATTAGTAACAGAGTCACCAATTCTGAATGCAGCCTGTGTTAATGCAGGATGATAACCGAGCAGCATGAACATCGGTATAAATACAGGCGCCATAATTGCCCATTTTGCAGATGCGCTTCCCATAAACATATTTATAATCGCAGCGAGTATAACAAATGCAGCAATCAACGGAATGCCGGTTAATCCGATATCTCTTAAAAATTGTGCTCCTTCAATAGCGAATATTAATCCCAGGTTGCTGTACTTGAAAAAGTAAACAAACTGAGCGGCAAAAAATACAAGTACAATATAAGTTGCCATCGTTCCCATAGACTTGATTATGTGCTTCATCAGATCTTTATCATTGCGGATAGTTTTTACTATCAAGCCGTAAACAATTCCCGGTATAAAGAATAATAAAGTTATACCTGTTATGATTCCATCAAAGAAAGGTGAATGAAGCACGTCATGATCTTTCGGGTTTCTGAATAATCCGTCTTCAGGTATGATTGTATATGCAAGCAGTACAAGTATTATTAGTGCTGTAACACCCGCCCATCTTAACGCTTTTTTTTCAATGGGTGTTATTTTTTCAATTTCAAGTTTTTCTGCTTTACCCGTATAAGTTTTTAAACGAGGTTCAACAATTTTTTCAGTTACCCATGTTCCGATTATTACAACCATAAAAGCAGAAACGAACATAAAATAAAAATTAGCTGCAGCGCTTACTGTTATTTCGGGATCAATAATTTGCCCGGCAGATTCAGATAAACCGGCAAGTATAGGTTCAACCGATCCGATCATGAAATTAGCACCAAATCCGCCGCTTACTCCAACAAAAGCTGCTGCAAGCCCTGCCATCGGATGCCTGCCTAATGCATAGAATATTACTGCACCAAGCGGAATCAGAATGACATAACCTGCTTCAGAAGCTGCGTGTGAAAGTATGCCGGCAAGAACTATAGTACCGGTAATTAAACGTGGAGGTGCGCTCAGCACTAAAGCTCTGATCAACGCAGTGAATAATCCGGTACCTTCAGCCACACCAATGCCAACCATAATTACAAGCACATAACCAAGAGGAGGGAAGTTAACAAAGTTTGCAGTGATGTTCGTATAAATCCATCTTATACCATCATCGCTTAATAAACTTTTTACTGTTATGATAGTGCTGTTTGCCGGATGAATTGCCTGCCAGTTAAGAACGCCTCCAAGCCAGGAGAAGAACACAACTATCAATGCAAGCAGTCCGAATAAAGTTGCAGGGTGAGGAAGTTTATTGCCAACAAGTTCTATATAATCCAGCATTTTGCTGAACAGGCGGGCAGGTAATGAAGCGGGTTTCAAATATTTCTCCTTATAAATTCAGATGTAAAATTAAGTCTTTTATCACTTTATCAATAAATAAAAATTTTTACTTGTTAAACTTAAACCGGCTCTTATACCGGATATATTGAAAGATGATTGAGTATCCTTCTGAATTACCTGCCTTTTGGTTATAGCAGGTTTCAACAAATGAATACTTCAGTCTATAATTTGTATTGATATATGAATGATTATTTACTATGTTCAGTAAAACTAAAAAAGAGGGTTCGAAGATGAAAAGTTTATTTTTAAGTTTTTTAGTTCTTTTTTCTTTGCCCGCTCACTCTCAATTCCAGATTAAGCAAATAACAAACCTGGATGTTGATGCAAGAAATCCAATAATTACAAAGGATTTTAACATATTGAATGAAGGTAATCTTCTCTTTGAATCACACGAAGGAAGCGCTATTAATATAAAGATGCTGCACTACAATCCTTTAACTGATTCATTTTACAATCTGACAAGCGTAACAGATAATAATTTCAGAAATACTAATCCTGCCGGCTATTCGGGAAGGATTATTTTTTTTGAAACTGATATGAATGGCAATAAAGATATCGCTTTCAGAATATTTTATTGGGATGGATTGGGAGAAACGCATTTTCTTACAACATCATCAGCAGATGAGTTCAATCCTACAACTTTTGTGGGGCTGCCCTTTGGTTCAACTCAGGATTCAATATTTCTGATATATCAAAGCGGCAATTCTGTTTATTATGCGAGCACGGCAGACAGCAGCTTTCAGCTTATAGAATTATTTCCCGGTTATATTGATAACAGTTACTCAAGTCCCACTGCAGTATTTGCCAGTAACACGTTTCCCCCCTACCCGCGCCACGGATATCATGTGGCTGCATTAAGAACAACAATAGCCTGAGTCGAAGATCTTGTTTATCGTTACAAACCATATATTGGTGATTGGGAGGAAGAGCAGATTATAATTCAAAATTGTCAATGCACGAACCCAAAATTTGTAATTTTTAATGAAGCGAATCCTGTACTCACTTATGAAAAAATTGAAGAGGGCAGGAAAAAGATATTTGTGATGAATGATTGGGAACAGCAGCGAATCTCTGAAATACTGATCGAGAATGAAAACGGAGATGTTGGGGATTTTGATTCAGATGTTCCCGCTTTGGTAACTAACAATTCAGAAAGAGGGCAAAACAGTGAGATTTTTTCGCCGTACTCTTACAAATTGATTAGAGATGACAGCAGTTCTTTCATCAGAGTTAATTATCATGATATCTCAATCGTTCCGGTAGATACGCTCATTCAAACTAAAGTAGTTACTACGCACCCCACTGTTGGTCTTCTGAGTTATGGAAGCTGGTATGGCGCAGCCTTTTACACTGTTTGGGAAGACAGTTCAGGTGATAAAATTCAATTGTTTGGAAGAGTCCATTATATACTTATGGGCAATGTTGATTATTTCAATTCCCAACAAAAAGATTTTAATTTATACCAGAACTACCCCAATCCCTTCAACCCTTCTACAAGTATTGAGTATAGAGTAGGAAGTGATGAGTATGTAACTTTGAAAGTTTATGACTTACTCGGAAGAGAAGTTGCTATTCTCGTTGATGAATATGCACCTGCGGGCAGGTATGAAGTTGATTTTGACGGTTCAAAATTTTCAAGCGGAGTTTATTTTTATAGACTTCAGGCTGGAGAATTTAGAGAAACGAGGAAGATGGTTCTCTTGAGGTAGAATTTTAGATACTGGAGGCTGGCAAAATGTAGGGCGAAATTCATTTCGCCCATTTACTTTCATAAATAATCTCTCGTTCACATAGGTTTTTCATACTAAATCAAATCTTTATTTTATTTTTGGTCGTTCACCAGGTTTATAGGAAATTATTTCAGATGAATAATAGAAGCTTAATACCGGTTGAAAGGATAACGAGTAAAATCTGCTTGATCAGAAATGAAAAAGTTCTGTTAGATGCTGATTTAGCTGAGCTTTATGGAGTTGAAACCAGAGCTTTGAAGCAAGCCGTGAGAAGGAATGGGGATAGGTTTCCGGAGGATTTTATGTTTCAACTTAGTATGGACGAGTGGAGATCTTTAAGATCACAAACTGTGACCTTAAAGAGAGGTCAGCATTCCAAATACCCGCCGTATGCATTTACCGAGCAGGGCGCAGCGATGCTTTCGAGTGTTCTGAAAAGCAAGCAAGCCTTTCAAGTAAATATTGCTGTTATGAGAGCATTTGTTCAGATGAGAAAATTTCTGCAAAGTCACGAAGAGCTTGCAGCACAATTAAAGAAACTGGAAAAAGAGACTACTGCAAAATTCACAGAGCAAGGAAAGCAAATACAAATAATATTTGAAGCAATCAAGCAGCTTATTATTGAAAAGCAAAAACTTAAAAAACCAATTGGTTTTACTATTCCTGAAAAGAGATAACTACTATAAAAAGTTCTCTTTTTCTTAATCATAATCCCGCTCTTCCTCTAATGTGCCTTTATTAGAATGGTCTCAAAAGTTTCTAACGATTCTAAATCCTGCGGGCAGGTATGAAGTTAACTTTGACGGTTCAAAACTTTCAAGCGGTGTTTATATTTACAGGTTTACAGCGGGAGATTATCCCGTTCAAAAGAATTTAATTTTACTGAAGTGGGTTGAATAAACCCGGATATGCCGGATTTGAATAATCCGGCATATCTGATAACAAACGATTATTACTCCACAAATTCCTTCCCAAGAAAATGGCGGTACCAGAATTTAATATACTGTGTACTGGCATGCTTCCATTTTGGCGGACGAACACCATGCCGTTCATTCGGATACAACATAAGTTCAAAATCTTTATTCAGCGATGTGAATTTTTCCACTAACTGAATTGTGTTTTGCATGTGAACATTATCGTCCAATGTACCATGGCGAATTAACAGCTTACCCTTATACTTATCTGCATGTGTTAATGCCGAACCGTAATCGTAACCTTCGGGATTATTCTCAGGCGTGTCCATATATCTTTCAGTGTAGATGTTGTCATACAATCGCCAGTCGGTTACGGAGTAATCGGCAATTCCGTGAGTGAAATAATCAGCGCCCAGCGTTAATGCAAGGCAGGTAACATAACCGCCGTAACTGCCGCCGGTAATACCAATTTTAGTTTCATTAACAAACGGTTTAGTGCGAAGCCATTTAACCGCTTCAATGTAATCGTGAGTTTCCCATTTGCCAAGATTTCGGTACATCATTGCCGTTCCGTTCTTACCAAAATGTTCAGAACCGCGGTGATCAACCACAAAATAAATAATTCCGCTTTGTGCTATAAAGTACCTGTCAAGAAATGGAAAGTATGAATCGGAAACATCACTCCTTCCCGGTCCGCCGTAAACAGAGAACAGCACGGGGTATTTTTTGCTTTCATCAAAGTTGTTTGGCAGTATCCACATTGCGGGAAGTTCGACTCCGTCTTCTGTTGTAATAGTAAAGAACTCTGTATTACCAAGTTTATATTCGTCATAAACATCTGACTTTCTTGTACCCATTACTCTTACAGAGTTTCCGTTATTATCAAACAATTCATAAATGTGAGGGGTGTTCGCATTTGAATATGTTGAAAAGAAAAATGATCCGTTGGGAGATACATTTACTCTATGAGTTCCGCCGAATGAAGTGAGCTTTGTGAGATTATTACCATCCAGCTCAACACTGAATAAGTGTGTTTGAAGCGAATTATCTTTATCAGCAGTGAAATATACTTTCGAATTAAGCTCATCAACCAATGCGATGCTTTTAACAGTCCATTCTCCAATTGTTAATTTATTGATAAGATTTCCGTTCATATCGTAGTAATATAAATGCCTCCAGCCGTCAGCGTCGGAACGAAGTATAAATCCGCTTTCATTCTTAAACATATAAATATCTTCGAAGAACTCGACAAAGCTATTTTGCTTTTCTTCATACACCAATCTGTTTTTTCCTGTTTTAGGGTTGGCGGCAAAAAGTTCAAGATGATTCTGCCTGCGGTTAAGCACCTGGTAAAAAAGTTCACTGCTGTTCTCTCTCCAGAATGGCCAGGCAGTATATTGATCAACTGTTTCGTCCTCATCAACCCATATGATTTTTCCATCTGACAGATGCGCAATTCCAAGTTTAACATCGGGATTAGGTTCGCCTGCTTTTGGATAATGTTCCCACTCAAGTTCGCCGCGGTTACCGTCTGCCCTGTAAAGCGGAAATTTCGGAACGGGTGAATCATCGGTGCGAAGGAAAGCTATCTTCTCGCTGTTGGGCGCCCACCAGAATGCACGGTAGTTTGACGGGCGGCCAAGTATCTCTTCATAATAAACCCACGAAGCCCAGCCGTTATACACAACATCTGTTGCATCAAACGTTAATCGTGTTTCCTTGCCCGTCTCAGTTTCGGATACATATAAGTCTCTGTTACGTGTGTATGCAACCTTTTTTCCATCGGGCGAAAGGGTTGGATTTTTTTCTTCTGCCGGATCATTAGTCAGACGCACAATTTTACCTTTTGAACGTGAGAAGAAATAAAGATCATTATTTTTATTGAATAAGAATCCGTCGTAATCGTCTGTATTAGCTATGCTGCCGTCAAGAGTTAAGCCCTTATCAATATGCTGATCGTCATATTCCGAATAATCAAGAAACAAAGTTTCTGCGCCTGTCCGGGCATTTATAAGCATCAGCATTGCTTTGCCGTCTTCTGTTTTAGATTGAAGATAATGTTCATCATCATACCATTCTTTAACAGAAGGAAGAGATTTTAATAATCTCGGTTCAGCGAACATATAAACCTGACTGAAAGTCAGTTCTTTTTTCTGTGCAAACAGTTCTGATATTGAAAGAGCAAAGAAAATCAGTAAAAGCATTAAGCGGAAAATGTAAGAGGATTTTAACTTCATTTTATTCTCCTTCGATCTAAAATAGAAAGTTGAATTGTTATTTTATTATGCAATATCGGGCTGCGGACAATTTAATACAACAAAAAGAGGCATATAAAACACATGAACGGAAGTCTGGGTTTTAAGCGTTCATAATTTTATTTAGTAATAAATCACTCTCTGTTATTTAATATTGTTGAATTGAATATTTTATAATTGGAGTTTGAAATTTTTGAAATTGGAATTTCACTTTCCTCTTGCATTTGAGTGT
>JBBIGV010000023.1:0-46738 GCA_037447335.1 Ignavibacteria bacterium
TTATTATGATCATATTATAAGAAAAGATGAAGATCTTGTGGCTCAGATAAATTATATCTTAAACAATCCGGTAAGAGCAGGAATTGTTGATTTCTGGAAGGATTATAAAATGAAAGGTTCAACAATTTATAATTTAGATGAGTGGAATTAATGTTGCCTCAGTCCGCCTTGACGGATTACGCCTGAGGCAAAGGGTCTCCGGGCAGGTGTCTGTTTTATGAGCTAAAAACCGCAGACGTAAAGTCTGCGGCTACTTTATGCATCAGGGACGTTGTAATGTTATTTGATCAACCTGAGATCTTTTACATCTTTGAATCAATGTTGATTGAGAAACTTAAATTTATAAATAACTTATTCCAGCCACTATAAATTGAATTTCACTTCAGGTTAATATTTACTCCTACACCATCTCCACCGTCTCCTTTATCAGCCGTTCAAAATCGCCTTTAACTTTGTTTGCTGTTTCTGTAACCTCATCGTGAGAGAGTTTTTGTGCTGATATTCCCGCACCGTAATTTGTAATGCAGGAAATTGATGCGACCTTCATTTCAAGGTATGCTGCAAATACAGCTTCGTGAACTGTTGACATTCCAACAGCATCAGCACCCATTTTAGCTGCCATTCTTACTTCGGCGGGTGTTTCATACGAGGGACCTTTATTATACCAGTAAACCCCTTCACGCAGGGTGATATTTTCCAATTCTGCTGCAGACCGGATTTTATCATTTATCTCACCGGAAGGGAAGTCAATCATAAAAGTTTTTGAATCGGGTTTTGCCAATCCGATCAGTCTTGTTAATTCTTTTTTTATAGAAATTCCATTAAAAGAAACTGCAAGCATAAGGTCGCCCGGATGAAAATCAGGATTAACGCCGCCTGCAGCATTCGTAATGATCATATTACGGCATCCGGTTTTGTACGAAATAAAAACTGGCAGAACCGTTTCATAAATTTCATATCCTTCATAAAGATGAATGCGACCCTGGAACAGCAGCAGCTTTTTACCTTTGTATTCGCAGAAGTGCATTTTACCCGAATGACCTTCGACAGTTGACGGCGGATAACCTGGCAGTGACGTTGTTAAAACAGATTTATGAATTTTTAGTGAATCAGCAAAATCACCCAACCCGCTTCCAAGTATCAGGGAAATATCAGGAGTGAATGGAGCTATCTCTTTAATGTGTTTTAATAAATCAAAGTATTTGAAATACAGGTCTATTTTCACCGGCGGGTAAATTTAATTGTGATTGTTAAAAAAGAATTCCGGCTAAAGTTGCAGTCATCATAGTAGCAAGCGTACCGCCGATAACTGCCCGGATACCAAAGCTTGCAATATCCGGTTTTCGATTGGGAGCCAGCGGTCCTAATCCGCCCAACTGAATTGCGATTGAACTGAAATTAGCAAAACCGCATAATGCATACGTTGCCATATAAATAGTTTTTTCATTAAATAAAGTTTTCAACTCTATCAGCTTACCCATTTCAAGGTAGGCAACAAATTCATTCAATACGATTTTAGTGCCGAGCAGGCTGCCGAAATTTAATGCATCACTCCAGGGCACACCAATACCAAAAGCAATGAACTGAAGCACCCATCCGATAATTAATTGAAAGCTTAGCGGTTGACCGTAAACAGCTTTGAGATATTCATTCCATGTAAAAACATCGCCAACCCAGCCGAGCACATAATTTATAAGAGCAATCAAGGCAATAAATGCGATCAGCATAGCGCCGACATTTAGCGCAAGCATTAAACCGTCGGAAGCGCCGTTGGCTGCAGCTTCAACAACATTTGAAGCATTCTTTTCAATATTTACCTTAACAGTTCCTTTGGTTTCAGGTTCACCTGTTTCAGGAAAGATTATTTTGGAAATTACCAGTGCGGCAGGCGCTGCCATTACACTTGCGCCAAGTAACTGTGTTGCAAAGAGTTGTTGTGCTTCAATAAGAGGGATGCCGTGTGTTACAGAATAAGCATTACCAAGAATCTGAATGTAAGCTGCCATTACACCACCGGCTATTGTCGCCATTCCGCCGACCATAATGGTTAAGATTTCACTTTTTGTCATTCCTTTAATAAAAGGTTTTATCATAAGCGGGGCTTCTGTTTGTCCAACAAAAATGTTGGCAGTACAGGAAAGCGATTCAGCGCCGCTGGTACCCATTACCTTCGCCATAATCCAGGCCATTGCCTGAACAACACGCTGCATTACGCCAAGGTAATATAAAATTGACATGAGACTTGCAAAGAAAATTATTGTCGGAAGCACCTGGAATGCAAAGAACATCCCGAGACTTCCTTCAAGACCGGGGCTGATAGCCAGCGTACCAAAAACAAATTTTGCACCTTCGGTTGTAAAGTTCAGTATCAGCACAAAGAATTTGCTTACAACACTGAATAAATCTTTAAATAATCCGAGCGGATAAAATAATGAACGTAAGAATTCACCTTTTATGATAAGTAATGCGAGTGCAAACTGTAGACCAAGTCCGGATACAACCAGCCGCCAGTTAACATTCTTTTTATTATTGGAAAGAAGAAATGCAATTGCTGCGATAAGTATTATACCCAGCAAACCTCTCAGCAAAGAAATAAAATCCATAATGTTCCTTTAATTATCTTCTTCAGGAATATAATGACAACGCCTGCATCGGGCTTCATAAACATCCGAAGCGCCAACAAGAACACGGTCAGGGGAAAACCGTTTGCGCTGTGTTTTGTCGGCAGGATTGCCGCAAACAACACAAATTGCTAATGTTTTTGTAATGTATTCAGCTAATGCAAGAAGCTGCGGTATCGGTTCGAATGGTATTCCGCGGTAATCCTGATCAAGACCGGCAACAACAAGCCGCTTGCCCATTTTAGCAAGAGTGTTGCAGACATCAATCAGTTCATTTGAAAAGAATTGTGCTTCATCTATACCTACAACTTGTGCATCTTCCGCAAGCTTTAAAATTTCTTCTGCATTGGATACAAGAATTGAAGGAAGCGACTGGTCGGAGTGTGAGACAATTGCGGATGCAGAAAATCTTGTATCAATTTTCGGTTTGAATACCTTAACAATCTGCTTCGCATAAATGGAGCGGCGCAATCTTCTTATAAGCTCTTCGGTTTTGCCGCTGAACATACAACCCGCAATTACTTCTATCCAGCCGGTATCTTTCGGCATTGAGTGGGGAGAAAGTTCATTCATAATAATTATAATCGGAATTGATTGATGATTGAACAGAAAAAAGATTAGCTGGAAAAAGATTTAATTCGTTAAACAAGATCTTTGTCTCCGAATGCTAACGGAAGCAGGTATGAAAGTTTTTTTATAAGCAGTTCATTTTTTGAATTAACCATAACTATATCAATATCGCCGCACAGATCGCTTATTACCTGTCTGCATGCACCGCATGGGGGACAAAATCCCGCAGCATCACTCGCAATTGCAATAGCTTTAAAATTTCTTTCTCCTTCAGTAACAGCTTTAAATATTGCGGTACGCTCGGCACAAATTGTTAAGCTGTATGAACTTGTTTCAACATTAGCACCATGATAAATTTTATTTTCGGCAGTAAGCAATGCAGATCCGACATGGAATCCCGAATATGTCGGAACGGCTCTTTGCTTTGCTTTTACTGCTGCCTGCGCTAAATCTTTATAATCCATTTTCGGTTTAATTATTAACTGATTCAAAAATATGTTTTAAACAGTTAGGAATCAAAAATAAAACAAATATGAATTTTCCATATCTGTCCAAAACAATTTTTTTATTTCGTCC
This sequence comes from Ignavibacteria bacterium, assembly GCA_037447335.1. GTDB lineage: Bacteria > Bacteroidota > Ignavibacteria > Ignavibacteriales > Ignavibacteriaceae > JBBIGV01. The sequence goes on from JBBIGV010000023.1 coordinate 3,768, forward strand.
CTACGGGACTGTCTGTCGAATTTATCTATAAATATTCAGTCCCTAAAGGGACTCTTTATTGTTTTAATATTAAAATTTAATGGTTATTTGTCCCGTCAGTAGGGGCGTTCAATTGAACGCCCCTACTTTACCTAGTGGATCAAATCCCGTTAGGGACGAAATAAGGATCCATTTTAAACTGCATAAAATTCATCGGAAATTTAAGTGTCTTTCAAATTTAATTGGATATTTAAAAAATATTTTGGACAGCACTGGAATTTTCATTTCTTTCGCATCACTATATAAAAAGTTGAGGTTAAAAACTTATTTACAAAACCAAAATTGTTATTTGCAAACCGTATTATCAGTCTGTGAAGTTTTAAACTGATCAGTATTTTTATCAGCCCGAGATGAAAGTTGCTCCATACAATACCCTTATTCCCGTTAAAAAGTTCTGATACAGATTTTTTAGTATTCAGTTCAATCAGGAATTTTTCTTCAAACCTTTTTTTTATTTCACTTAAAGAAAGAAGCTGGGCAATATCCTGCCGGTTCACTTCATTTTTACGAAAATATTTTAAGAAATATTTTCTGATTGATTCGCGGTTCATCACAGCAATAATCGGAAAACCCCAATGCGGATCGCTTATCATGTTGAACAATGAATATTTATTAGGTGTGCTCAGATAAATAACCCCATTTTCTTTTAACAAATCGTATAATTTTTCTGCTTTAATTGATTCCTGATTAATGTGTTCAATCACATCCTGAATGATTATCAGATCAAATGATTTTTCTTTAAAAGGCAGCCGGGAGCTGCTGCCGCATACAATATTTATCAGCCCGAAGTTTTCTGCCTGACGTTTCAATCTTATAGTGCTTATATCAAAACTCACAACAAAATTATCTTCTGAAAAAACTTTTGAAGTGCCCCCTTCACCCGAGCCAAGGTCTAATACTTTAAGTTTTCTGCACGTCATATACTCTCTGACAATCGAAAGAACAAATCTTCCACGAAGAACGGAAAGCTCTCTTCCTCTTTTCCATCTTTCAAAGTTAGGATGATCTTCATCAAGCCATGCCGGTTTAATATTTTCTTTACTTGTCAGATCGGATTTCATTTCCATTTTATTCTGCCAAGCTTTGCATTAATGAAATGAATGATGAGAAAAGCTTCATAAAGAACCTGCAGATATACAATCTCAGCATAACTGAATCTGTATCCGAAGTCTTTTTGATATTCTTCTGCCATAAGGGTATCGAGAAGCAGCTTGATCATAAAAGGCACAAGAAAAAGCTGATCAACAAAAAACAAAAAAGCTGAGGCAATGCTGAATAAATTTATTATGTGGTAAAATGCAAGCAATAGCTGATGCTTTGCAAGATAATGAAAAGAAGTTTGCGTATGCCTCGCTCTCTGACTGAAATATTCTTTAAAATTATTTTTTGTTGAGGATAATACAAGCGAATCCTGCGGATGTACAGTGCCGATTTTCAAATCATGTTTAACAGCTTCACGAAGAAGCAGATCATCATCGCCGCTTAATGTATCCGTTGTGTTTAAATAACCTCCGATCTTTTCGAACGACTCTTTTCTGAAACCAAAACTTCTTGCTGCCGCAGAATACGGGATTTTAAGCTGAACAGCCGTGAAGGTAAGAATAGTCGAACGAAAATTTTCGAAGCAGGAGATTTTATTTACTATTTCACCTGTCTGGTAAAACGGAGCAGCACCGAACAGAAAATCAAACCCCTCTCCGAATTTTGAAACGAAAGCTGAGATCCAGTATGGCTGCGGCTGGCAATCGGCATCGGTTATCATTACAAATTTACCTTTTGCCGCTTTTATTCCGGTAGAAAGTGCCGCACGTTTTCCGTAAAGCCGTTCATCTTCACTTTTTATAACAGTGAAATAAGGTATATTTTTTGTTAGTTCTGATGCTGTTTGGAAGGTATCGTCTTCAGAGTTATCGTCAACAATTATTACTTCGTACCAATCGGATGGATAAGATTGATTGCGAAGGGAAGTAATCAGCGGTTCAATATTTTGTCCCTCGTTCTTTGCAGCTATTACTATGCTGATAAATATCAGAGATTCTTCACTGTCGGGAACCTGAATTGATCTTTTAACAGCGATATAAATGAACAAATTAAATATTATAATCAGTATGACTAAAGCTGATACTAAAATCATTTGAAAAGTTGAATTATTTGCAAAATGATGACGAACAGAAAATTATTATAGTGAAGTTTTTCTTTTTGCATCGTGAAATAAATAACTATATTGGTTTACATTTTATGAGAAAATCTCTCAAACCAATGCTAACCAATAACATTCTGACTTTGAATAGCCTGTGCTTTTTATAGAACTATAAGAACAAATTAAATTCAATTTTTTATCAACTAAATATTTACATCTGTATGAAGAAAAACAAATTTACTCTCGTCCTTTTTTCGGTGGTATTCCCGATGGTCTTATGGCTGGGATTTCAAACACCGCAAAACTCTGTTACCAACTTTTACTATTATGAAGGTAAACCATACCCGTTAGAATTTTCCGCCGATATGATCTTTATTGAACTAAGTGAAAACACAGATCGGCTTTCATTCGAATCGGTTCTTTCTGAATTTTCTGAACTTGTTATAAATGAAAATTTCAGCTACGAGTACAAGAAAGATTTTATCTCTCTTACACAAAGTGTGGAAAGCGAAAGATATATTCAAATATTAAATCACCTGAATTCAAAACCGGAAATAGAAAATGCATCTCCTGTATTCCGTATGCCGGAAGGGCAGGGTAACACCAACACTTTAATCGGTGTTGAAAAAGAAGTTATTGCACAGTTCAAACCATCCGTTACATCGGAACATATAAATTCTTATTTAAATGCCAGAGGGATGCACATCATTCACGAGTACGATCTGACCGGTGGCAGCACTTATCTTATCCGGATTCCCAAAGGTGAGTATGCGATAGACTACGCAAATGATCTTTATCTGAGCGGATTGGTCAATTATGCCGAACCGAATTTATTCTTTACTAATCTGCTGCAGCAGGTTATTCCAAACGATCCGTTTTTTCCACAGCAGTGGTCGCATAAAAATACCGGCAATAATATTCCCGGCGGAGTTACCGGCACAGTTGGCTGCGATATGAGAACTGACAGCGCATGGACTATCACGATGGGAGACCCGAGCGTGATTGTCTCTATTGTTGATACCGGAATTGATACTTTACACGAAGACCTTCACGAAAGAATGATAGTGGGCTTGAGCATCAACACTTTCAGCAATTTGCCCTATGCGTGGGATGATCAAAATCATGGAACTGCCTGTGCGGGAATTGTAGCTGCAACAGGAAATAATAATATGGGTGTTATCGGAGTAGCTCCATTAAGCAGAATTTTCGGGGTGAAAATTTTTAATTCATCCGGCAATACAAATTCAAATGCAATTATTAATGGTATGATAGCTGCATGGCAGCGCGGTTCATGGGTAAGCAGCAATTCCTGGGGAGGAGGTTCTCCCATTACTGCTGCAAATAATGCCATACAGGATGGAGTGAATTTAGGCAGGAACGGAAAAGGTGTTGTTTGGTCATTCGCAACCGGTAATGGTAATTCTACATCTATAAGCTGGCCATCAAGCAATCTTAATGTTCTTTCAGTAGGCGGACTTTCACCCTGCAATCAAAGGAAGAGTACCACAAGCTGTGATGGAGAAACCTGGTGGGGCGCTAATTATGGTACCGGTTTGGAAATTGTTGCGCCTGCTGTAAAAATTTATTCAACTGACAGATCCGGTGCGCCGGGTTATACATCAGGAAATTATGTACCAAACTTTAACGGAACTTCATCTGCAACACCAAATGCTTCCGGTGTGGCTGCATTGATCCTTGCTGTTGATTCTACACTTTCATGGGAAGAGGTAAGAGAAATAATTTGTTTAACAGCAGATAAAGTCGGCAGTTATACCTACAATCAAGCCGGTCAGTTAAATCTTGGCGGATGGAATAATCAGATGGGCTATGGAAGGATAAATGCGTTCAGTGCGGTTCAGTATACATTGGCAGGAATTCCGGTTGAACTCGTTTCGTTCAACGCTGCTGTTAGTGATAACAATGTAGTGATAAGCTGGATAACGGCAACTGAGTTGAATAACGCCGGGTTTGAAGTCCAGAGAAGTCAGAAAACGGACGACGGAAGCCAGATTTGGGAGAAGATTGGATATGTACCGGGATACGGAACAACAACCGAAACAAGGTCATATTCATTTACAGATGCAAACCCGAGTACAGGAACATACTTATATCGGCTGAAGCAGATAGATTTTGACGGCACTTATAAACATTCCGGGGTGGTATCTGTTGAGTTGGATATTCCAATTGAATTTGCACTGGGACAAAATTACCCGAATCCGTTTAATCCGGCTACTGTTATAAGCTGGCAATCGCCGGTGAACGGAATTAATACATTAAAAGTATTTGATTTGCTTGGACAGGAAGCAGCAACTCTCGTTAATGAAGAGCGACCTGCAGGAAGGCATGAAATTGAATTCAATTCAGCAGGTTTGACAAGCGGAATTTATTTTTATCAACTGCGGGCAGGAAGTTATACAGCCACACGTAAAATGATTCTTGCGAAGTGATATTCAGTTAATCACTACTATTGTACGTTTTTAGATGAGCAGGGTTAATATATTTAACCCTGCAATCATAAATGTGTTCTTGTGTGGTTTTTTGGGGTAAAAATTATGATTCTTAAGTCCGAGATAGAAATATCAGAAGGTCTGTTTAAAGAGCCAAAAATGGGTTAAATTTGAAAAACAAATGCAATGAGATTTGAGGAAGCTTATGATATAAATGTTAAGAAGATGATGGCAATATATAAGGTGTATTATATTAGCTTCATTTTAAGCGTAAAAGAAACTTGACAATTGACAAATTATTACCTAAATATCTGAGGATACATTTCTATTTGTTGCTGAACATACCACAGCGAGGTCAATAGAATAAAAATTTTATTCTAAAAATTGAAAGGAGTTACTATGCGAACCATTTATACTTTAACCGCAGTATTGATACTTTTTGCTTTTACGGCATTTCCTCAATCTATTTCAAACAATCTGAAAACCCCGGAAAAGTTTTTCATTCCGTTACTTCAGGATATTAGTAATTTAAAATCAGCAGGAATTCCGCTTACTGAAAAGCAGGAAGAATTTCTCTCAAAATTTCAATCCATTCGTCTTGATAGGCTATCAGACAATCCGCGCAGATTTGTTAACTCTGAATCATCAGAAGTTAAAAACTTAAAAATCTACACAATGATAAATCTTCCTTCAGGATATTTACAAACTGAAACAATAACTCAACACTGGGATGGGAGCGCATGGGTTAATGAATGGAAGGATTCGTACACCTATGATGGTAATAACAATTTGATTGAATCAATCGGGCAGACTTGGTCAGGAGGTACCTGGACTGATACTTGGAAAGATGTTTATACCTACGATAGTAATAATAACCTCATAGAATCTATATCTCAATATTGGGTTAGCGGTACCTGGGAGAACACTTCCAAAGCTATTTATACATACGCTCCAAATAACAATTTAATCGAAATAGTTTTTCAAGACTGGAGTGGAGGCACCTGGGTTAATTCCTCTAGATATTCAGCTGTATATGACGCTAATAATAATGTGTCGGAATTTATCCTGCAGGTGTGGAGCAGTGGTACCTGGGTAAACCAGTGGAAAGAAATTTACAGTTATAATAGCAGCAACAATCTTATCGAACGGGTTCAGCAAACCTGGACAGGAAGTGCCTGGGAAAATGAATGGAGATATACGCTCACTTACGATGGGAACAATAATCTTACTGAAGCATTAAGCCAAATATGGAATGGAAGCGCCTGGGATAATGACTGGAAGTTTCTTTACACCTACGATGCAAACAACAATGTGCTTGAAGAACTTACACAAACTTGGGATGGCAGCGCCTGGGTAAATGTCTGGAAAACAACATTTTCTTATGATTCAAATAATAATAATATTGAGTTAATTACTCAGGTGTGGAACGGCAGCGCCTGGCAAAATAGCTATAGAGCTGCTTCTGTATATACAGGTAATAACCTGACCGAGTTGCTTAATCAATTCTGGGATGGAGCTGCATGGCAAAATTCCGACAAAGCGTTCTATAGTTATGATACTAATAACAACCGGACTGAAGAGTTATACCAGGTATGGAATTCAGGCGCATGGGAAAATTATACACGATACTTATATGCTTATATGCCCGCAGCTTCAATTGATGATGAAAATGTTTCAGAGTTCAGCTATCATCTGTGGAATAATTATCCCAATCCTTTCAATCCATCTACCAATATACAGTATGCAGTCAGCAGCCCGCAATTTGTAACACTTAAAGTGTTTGATGTTTTGGGTAAGGAAGTGGCAACACTTGTAAATGACTATAAGGAAGCAGGCACTCATAGTGTTGTGTTTGATGCTGCATCCGCCGGAGGCGGACTACCGAGCGGAGTTTACTTCTATCGCTTAACAGCAGGCGAGTATGTGAGCACAAAAAGCATGCTTCTGCTGAAGTAACTGTTTGTTTTAAGATCGTTTTATTTATAAGGCTGCTGATCGGGCAGCCTTTTTTATTGAAGTATTGAAACCTTAGATTTTGAATCCCATGCCGGCTGGTATAAAAAACCTTTCAATGTGAAAGTGAATTATTTTTTATGCCCGGTTAGATGTTTGTGTGATTTTTATTACACCAAAAAGATTTAAATAATTAACAAGCTGCTTACCATCTATCACAGAAGTATTTGCCGGCACGGCTATTCGCTCCTCCAGTGTGAACATATCAGGCAGCAGAATAAATAGTTTTTCATAGTCTGAAGACATTCTCTCAAGTATGAAGTCTCTTATTTTATCGGCGCTGATATTATGACCGGAAAAAATTGCAGCGAGTGTTCGGATTTCACGTCCGTTTTTATAATTCATTCCATGAATTATAAGTCTGTTTTTCATCAGCCTGTCTTCTTCTTCTATTAGCCGGGTATATCCTAATCTCATAAAGAAATTCTTTATAGCCTGCAGCCGGACATCATCGCCCAGTTTGTTCATCCTGTTAAATAATGACTCTGACATTCCCGGTTTATCTTTTCCATTTATAAGATCAGATAGATTAAATATATTCAGCCAATCATTAAGATTGAAAAATGAGTTAACATAGTCAGCAGACAAAGTTTCAAACACGTTTCTGTTCAAGATCCTTTTATCGGCAAGTGTTTGATAGATTTTTTCTTCAATGGAATTTTTTGTCAGGATGCTGGAAATAGTAGCATCGTCATTTCCCACGGCTTCTTCAGCGCTCCATACAGAAACCGGATTCCACCATCTGTCAAAGTGGATAAGATGAGAGAGGTTTTTAAGCTCCCATCTGAAACGAGCTGACTTTGTCCCCGCAACAAACACTGAAGCATCTTTACTTTTATTGAATCTTTCTATTAATTGGCTTAATTCCTGAGTTGACATACCAGGTTGATATGAAATAAAGTCCACTCCTTTAAGTTCAAGAAATTTTTCAATCTTTTTAGTCCCTCCCTTATCATATTGAGAGAGTATAAGACACTTCTGTCTGTCAGTAATTGCATTATTCAGAATGTTAAGCAGCAAATCAGCTTTTATTCCGGATGATTTTCTTCCGCTAAAGTTTGTTATTTGAGTAAGCTGATGCACAAGAGTGAAAATGTTTCCCTGTAGTCTTACGGGATTACCTTCATCAAGTAAAAAGTAAATATTTTCCTGACCCTTCTTTAATGCAAGCTCATACTCCTGCTGCTGTTCGTCTGCCATGTCAGACCAATAAAGAATATTCTGCTGCGGGAAAATATCACAGGATATTTCCTTTCTGCTGCGAGCCAGAATTTTAAATTCTTTAGATGTTACAGCAATTTTTTCTTCAAGCGTGTTGAGGATTTGCGGATCATTTTTAGTTCCGACAGCATACAAAAACTCAGGGTTAAGACTGTTTAGAAAAAATTCCGAATCAGATTTACCATAATTTTTTAGCTGAGTCAGTTCATCAAGCACAACGCAGTTAAATTTTGAGAGATTGCGATTATCAAGCAGATCATTCGCAATGTCTTTGAACAGATCTGTATACGATGTAACTGCTATCTGAACAGGTTTATTCCATAAAGCTTTTCGGGTTTCAGCATCACCCGATATAACAGCAAAGCTATGACGCGGAAGCAATTCATTTATATAAGGCTCCCAGCACCGGTTGAGATATCCGGATTCTTTAATTACCGGCTGATTTATCTGGCTTTGTGAAGTAATAATGAGAGTATTCTTTATATCATTTTGCCTGAAAAGAATTTTTAATGCTGAAACTATTTGTACATAAACATCAAGCGTGGGCTCATCCTTGATGAAAACATAATTATTAGCCGCCAATAACTTAGCTGCTTCGATCTGGTGTGGATATAGCCGGCTTAAAATTTCACGTTCTTCTTTAGCTCCTATTTTTCTAGAAGGTTGTAATAGAGGTAGAAAAGACTTATAATCAACCGTCCTTATTTTACTCGCCGTTATATCCTTCAGAGAAAGTTGTTTGATTTTTGATGAGCTTATTCTGAACTGTGCTTCCGACAGAACGGGTGTATTAACAGAAGGAATATTAATAACCTGAGGTTCATAAGCTGTAATTACCCCGGTTTTAATTTTAAATACCGGTGGAACAACCAGATTGCTCAAACTTTGAATTCTGACCTTGAACAATTTCGGAAGTGTATGAATGCTCTGAAAATAAATTTGTTGTATTTGCTCTGTCCACTCAGCAGAGTTCTGAATATTCAAAAGATCGATGTTGATTATCTTTGGTTTAATGGATGCAAACTTATCATGGATTTCTGGTTCTTTAAATTGATAAACAATACGTAATTGCTTTGGTCGTTTAATCAGTGGTAATTCTGAACTTATGCCGGTCTCAGCGAGAAAGAATTTTTCTGAGGATGAAGTGACTCGAGGAAATTTATTATTTAGTTCAACCTTGCGCTGCCCTGGTTTACCTATTCCGAAAAAAACAGCGTTTGTGCGAACTTTGGCAAAAGCATAATTAATATGAACATCAATTAATTCAGGTTCTGTAATAGAACTGGTATAAGTGCTGTTGGATACAGGACTTATCCACTTATTCAGATGTGCAACTTTTTCGAGTTTGTAATAAAAGGGTTCAACTTCCTGTTTAACTGGAATTGCAGGGCGAAGCCACTTTTGCCAGCTTGAACTATCGGGCAGTTCAATTTCGGACAGGGAAGAAGCAACCTTCTTCCTTATCTGTCTGATCATGATTATTCACTTGTCTTTTGAAGATGGACTTGTTCGCAGGCAACCATTAATCTTTCGAATGGTTCAAGCAAATTCCTGTTATCAGTTATTGCATTAAGCTTGTCGCGGATTTCAGGTAATTCAGATTCAAACTTTTTTGTTGTTTCAATGAATGCTTTTAAAGAGCCGTTCAGGTAAGAACTAAGCCCCTCTCTTTTTGATTGAGTTTTTTGAGGTGAACCGTCTTCAGAAAAAATTCGAACAACCCGGATACCTTGTTTATTGTTTACTCCGAGAAACAGCCTGTCGCGTACAAGGATCAGGTCAATATCTTCATTTAATGCATTTAAAATGGGCATAGCAACAAGCTCAACCATAATATGCTCAAGAAGCACGCCTCCGTAAAGTGTCCTCTGGAAATTAGTCGGTTTTATCGGAGCGGTTACTCTGAACTCTAAAGGTTTAGTGTCGGCATCGGTTACCAAAATGGCACCCATTATACCCGAATTATTTTCCAGGTTATAAGTATCGAGGAATGCTATTTTCCGTAGCTCCATTTATCCTCCATTCGTTATCAATTTTCTCTAAAATTATCGCTTATTTTTAACTATGGGTTTACAAATTCAATGCCGGTGGGAGTATGGAGTTTATCCTGATTATTTATATGATTTTGGACTTGTTAAGGAGTTGTTAGCACTTAAAAAACTTTACCATTTTTCCGATGATCGGTAAAATTGAGCATAAAACTAATATTCTTATCAGAGACCGTTGTGGTTGTTGATCACATTCTTCGCTGTAAGCTGTATTTATTTATTTTATTGTAAAGAGTAGCCCTGTCTATCTTTAACGCTTCTGCACTCTTGGTAATATTCCAGTTGTTTTCCCGAAGAACGACAGCAATATGTTTCTTCTCCAAAGCAGAAATGCTGCGATCGCTCTTATCGTACTCACGTTCGAATTGATGTATTTGAAAGGGAAGATCATCAACTGTTATTTTATTCGACTTGCTGATAACAACTGCCCGTTCGATTGCATTTTCGAGTTCGCGCACATTGCCGGGCCAATTGTACTTCATCAGAATGTCCATAACTTCCGCTGAAATTTCATCCTTTCTTCTGTTCATTGCTGAACAAAATTTGTTCAGAAAATGATATGCGAGAAGAGGTATATCTTCGGCTCTTTCTCTGAGCGGTGGAAGATTAATAGTGAACACATTCATCCTGAAATAAAGGTCTTCTCTGAACTTTCCTTCTTTAACAAGTTTTTCAAGCTGTTCATTTGTTGCTGCGATGACCCTGAAGTCACTTTTTATCGGATTGGTACTTCCAACGCGTGTAAATAGTTTTGTTTCAATAACACGCAGAAGTTCTACCTGCATTTTATTGGATATAGTACCGATCTCATCCAAAAAAATTGAGCCGCAATGAGCCATTTCAAATTTTCCTTTGCGTTTGTAGTGAGCACCGGTGAATGCACCCTTTTCATGCCCAAACAGCTCGCTTTCAAGAAGAGATTCTGCTAATGAACCGCAGCTAACGGTTACGATGGGGAAGTATTTTCTTCTGCTGTTTGAGTGAATTGCCTTTGCAGCAAGTTCTTTACCGGTACCGCTTTCTCCCCGTATTAAAACCGTTGTGTCTGTTTGTGAAACAGAATTGATCAGTTCAAAAACTTTCTTCATTTCTTCGCTTTCACCAATCAGGCTATTCGGTCTGCTTAATTCGCTTATACTTTCTTTTAACCTGATGTTTTCATTTTTGAGATGTTTCTGACTTATTGCATTTTCAACAACGTTCGAAAGCTCATCCGGGTCAATCGGTTTGGTGATATAATCATATGCTCCACCCTTAAGCGCTTTTATTGCAGTGGGAACAGATGCAAAAGCTGTAATCATAATTACAGCTACTTCAGAATCAAACTCTTTTACTTTTACGAGAAGATCGAGTCCGCTGATACCAGGCATTTTAATGTCTGCAAGTATCAGATCGTACATATTTTTTTCGAATAGTTTAAGCGCTTCCTCACCGCTTTCACAGGCTTCAACGATATATCCGTCTTCTTTGAACCAGTGATACAAAGATTGTCTTACAATTGGTTCATCATCAACAATAAGTATGTTCCCTTTGTGCTTCATAAAAATTCTTCATATGATATTATTTTGTGGAAAAGTTATTTTAAAAGTAGTCCCTTTCGTGGAAGTGTTTTCAACCTCTATTGATCCATCGTGCTGCTTGATAATTCCGTACGCAACAGATAAACCCAGGCCGGTACCTTTTCCTTCTGCTTTTGTTGAATAAAACGGCTCGAATATGTAAGGCAGGTGTTCAGATGCGATTCCCTTACCGGCATCTGAAATCCTCAGGGATATTTCTTTTTTCGATTCTTCCAGGTTAATACTGAGGGTGCCGCCTTCATCCATTGCTTCGATGGCATTGATAAAAATTGAAATCAGTGCCTGCTCAATTTTTGCTGCATCACAGATAAAGCGAATTTCATTAGAAGTGTAATTCTTCGATACAATTAACTTATTCAGCTCAATATGATGATTGATAATACTCAGTGCCTTCTCTATACAATCGGTAAAAATATGTTCTCTGAATATCTCATCTCCACTGCTGGAAAAAAGGAGAAGGTCTTTAACTATCCTTCCGCATCGTGCAGATTCTGAAGAAACAAGATCAAGATAGGTTATAAGTTCTTCGGTGTTTTTGTTGTTATTGAGTTTTGATAATTTTTTTGAAATAAGCCTGCTGTAAGTTAAAATTCCTTCAAGCGGATTGTTAAGTTCATGTGCAACAGTAGCTGATAACTTACCCAGTGATGCGAGTTTTTCTACCCGAGTCATATGAGCATAAATTTCTTTAAGCTCGCTGTTTTTTTGATCAACTTTTTCATTAAGGGTTTCGGACCATTCTTTAATTTCTTTATATGCGCTGTTAAGTTGTGCGGACATTTTATTGAACTCTGAAGCCATTTGACCAAGTTCATCTTTTTTATTCACCGGGATTTTATAATCCAGATTGCCTTTTGAAATAGCATCAATGCCCTTTGAAATTTCCTTCATAGGTCTTTTTACCAGAACTGTAATAAAAAAAATTGAAATGGCAGAAATAAGCAGCGTTAATGCAACAGAATTTGTGATGATACTTATAGTATTTGCATATACAATATTATCCATCATGGCTGTTGAAAGCTGTACATCAAGAACACCGAGTATATTTATATCTTCCGAATGGGCATGGCACGGCGGACCTGCACAGGCACGCTCATTACTGATAGGATTTATTAAACCTAAAACTCTTGTGCCGTCTTTATTCACAAATTCACGTATCATTTCATTTTGAGGAAGATGAACCGGAAGGTCGGTGCGTGAATGGCAAACATAGCATGCTTCGTCATCCAGATTTACAAAACTGTTTATTTCCGTAGAATCCGTCGAATAACTTATCTCACCCTGCTTATTGTAAATTCTGATCTTAACAACGCCCTCTTCTGTTCCGATTGTGTTAATGATTTGATATACATCTTCATTCCTGTTAAGAAGCATACTGTAGCGCGTCGATTTTTTTATTACGTCGCTTATATTATATGCATTGCGTGTGTTTGCCTCCCTCAGTTCACTGCGGAGGTTTGCTACAGTGTAAATAGTGTAAGCAGTAAGATGAACTACAAGCGTACCCGAAATAAGAATAATAAGCTTAACACTCAAACGATTCCATTTACCTAATTTCATCTTATCATATTCCTCTTAACAGATTTCTCATTAAAAATTACTTTACCGCAATAGTTGTATTAATTAGTCACCTTACGCAAAAATAATCAGTAAAGAAATGACATCTTTGTTTTCTGTGTTTAGTTCACTCCTCAAATAAAAATTTTTAAATAATGAGTATTTGTTTTCTTAATAAAAGATGTCATGTCTCTATCTTGCGTAATGTGAGTTAATTATATAATACAAAAATCATGCAAACCGACCGGTGAATGATCGGATCTTAATTCACAGCAGATTGGTTGTTAACACAAAAAGGTTGTTAATCATTAGCGATTTCATATCACAAGATGATTTTATGAATCTGGATTCCAAAAAACAGAAGAAGAATAAAGTTTTCATATAGAACTTTACATCAATAATGTGAACGGACTTTTCGGGTTCGTACTTAAAGATCGTTTAGTTTGTCAGCAATGAGAATCATTTTTTTTCATTTTGAAGAAATATGTAGATTTATAAATGTTAAGTATTATACCGGACAATCAATAGCTAAACGAATTCAAATAGCTAAAAAAAATAAAAATGTGGTATGATTTTGAGTAATGAGTACTAACTTTTTTAGAGTTATTACTAATTACTGAACAATCCGAAAGGAGGAGAACATGGCTGGCAAAAGCCGTCGCGATTTCCTCAAATCATCTGCTCTAATAGGGGCAGGAGTTGCAGGCTTATCAACTCCTAAAACAACAGCCGCCCCTAAAAATATTTTATCACCTGATAGAATGGGAGTGCTTGTTGATACTACCGTTTGTGTCGGATGCCGCAACTGCGAATGGGCTTGTAAAGATGCTCATAATTTACCTGCTGGGGATCTTGATTCTTATGAAGATCGTGAAGTATTGAATAAGCAACGTCGCCCTGACCACACAGCATTAACAGTTATTAATGAACACTCACCCGGCAAGCATTCCAATTTGCCGGTGGATGTAAAATTCCAATGTATGCACTGCGATCATCCGGCTTGTGTATCAGCATGTATAGTTGGGGCTTTCACAAAAGAAGAAAATGGCTCTGTAATCTGGGATACGGAGAAATGTATCGGCTGCCGTTATTGTATGGTTGCTTGCCCGTTCCAGGTGCCTGCCTTTGAATATAATAAAGCTCTGCAGCCGGACATTTTGAAATGTGATTTTTGTTTTGAAAGAACAATGGAAGGTAAACTTCCTGCGTGCGTTCAAATTTGCCCCGTTGAAGCTCTTACTTATGGTCACCGAACAGATCTGCTGCAGGTTGCCAAAGACAGAATAAGAAGAAATCCGGATAGATATATTGAACATATCTTCGGTGAGTTTGAGGTTGGTGGAACTGCCTGGCTGTACCTTGCAAGCAAAGATTTTACAGAATTGGGTTTCCCCAAACTTGGCTCAGATCCGGCTCCTGGTGTTTCAGAGTCAATTCAGCATGGAATATTTGCTTATTTCATACCGCCGGTTTCATTATACGCTTTGCTTGGCGGAATTATGTGGCTTTCAAAACGTCGTAAAGAATTAGAACAGGAGGAAACACTATGAAACACGAAGATATAAATCCTGTTCCGTTAAAAAGAAAGTTTTTTACTCCAGGTGTAATCATTTTATTAATACTTGCGCTTAACGGTCTTGCATTCTTAGCCATAAGATTTTTCTATGGGATAGGCGCAATTACAAACCTCGATAATCAATATCCCTGGGGATTGTGGATCGGAGTTGATGTTGCTGCCGGAGTTGCTCTTGCTGCCGGTGGTTTTACTACCGCTGCATTAGGTCATGTTATGCATAGGGAAGAGTACGCTGCTGTTATACGACCTGCATTGCTTACAGCTATGCTGGGCTACACATTTGTTGCGCTTGGTGTGTTTGTTGACCTTGGGAGATGGTATTACGTCTGGCACCCATTAATTATGTGGAATGGAAACTCCGCATTGTTTGAAGTCGGCATTTGTGTTATAATATATCTCACAGTGCTGTATATTGAATTTCTTCCAATTGTTACCGAGCGATATATAGGCAAGGTTAATCTGCCCGGTATTCTTTCCGGTTTAAATAAAATAATTGATAAAATTTTAAGACTTCTGGATCGCGGGCTTGCCAAAACAATGTTCATCTTTATAATAGCAGGTGTAGTTCTCTCAACGCTTCATCAATCTTCATTAGGAACATTAATGGTTATAGCCGGAGAAAAAATGCATCCGCTGTGGCAAACTCCGATTTTACCACTGCTATTTCTGATTTCCGCAATTGCAGTAGGCTTTCCAATGGTGATATTCGAATCCTTGATTGCCTCGAGATCACTTAAACTAAAACCTGAAATGCACATCCTTTCAAAATTAGGCTCAATGATAGCACCCCTGCTCGGAATTTATCTTGCGTTTAAATTAGGCGATATGTTTATCCGTGAGACCTTCGTTTACCTCGCTGAACTTAACACAGCGAGCATAATGTTCACGATCGAAATTTTATTTGGTGTGGTAATTCCTTTAAGAATGTTGATGTCAACGAAGGTATTAAAATCACCGGCGCTTTTATTTACAGCCTCAGCGTTGGTTGTCTTAGGAGTACTCTTAAACAGAATTAATAATTTTATAGTTGCTTACAATCCTCCTTATGCAACAGCAACTTACTTCCCATCAATTGGAGAAATTTCTGTAACAGTAGGTTTTATTTCCATGCTGGTTATGTTATACAAGCTGTTTGTGATGCACTTCCCCATTGTCAGCCTGCCGGGAAAACCAGCGGCTCAGACTGCTAAATACACAATAAGGGGATCAAAATAATGAATACGAATTTAATCATACTGCTTTTACTGTTAACGGCATCACTTCTTTATCCGCAGAATTTTCCGGATAGAGAGAAAGCAAAGGTTGATTTTACATGCCGAACATGTCATACTACTGAAGTTCCTACACTAAGTGATCCGGGGCTTGTATCCTGCCCGCGTGAACAAATGGCAACGGTTTATGCTAAACCCGAAAGCACACCTGAAGTAATTAAGATTGAGAAATTGGGTGAAAGATACGGACCGGTTTATTTTTCTCACAGAATTCATGCACAAATGTCTGAAATGGGCGGTGGTTGTGTAAGCTGCCATCATTTTAACACTACCGGACCGGTTCTTAAATGCAGCCACTGCCACGAACCTTCACGTAAAAGAACAGATATCAGCATTCCCGATCTTAAGGCTGCCTATCACAGGCAATGCATGGACTGCCACCGCGAGTGGAGTCATTCAACAGCCTGCAATTCCTGTCATGTTCCAATTAAAGAATACAAAGCTTTAAGCCAGGAAGAACTAAAGAAAAAATACGCCGGAAGGGATCATCCTGCGGTTGTTGAACCGGTTAAAATTCTATATCAGACTAAAACTGATGAAGGTAAGCTTGCTGCTTTCTATCATGACGATCATACAAAAAAATTCAGGATAGACTGCGCAACCTGTCATATGCAGGAAGGCTGTTCAAGCTGCCACGATGTAAAAAGGAAAGTTAGTGATGATGTTGTTAAAGCTTCTGATGTAAAATTGAAGCGAACTTTTGAAGAACAGCATAAAAATTGCATTAGCTGCCATAAGGATGATAACTGCAGCAGATGTCATAGTGATAAACCGCTCGAACCGTTTAACCATCAGAAAAGTACCGGCTGGCCAATTAAAACTTATCATGCAAAGCTGACTTGTCAGCAATGCCATGGTACAGCAATCCCATTCAGGAAAATAAGCGGTGATTGTCTATCCTGTCATAAAAACTGGACTGCCGATAATTTCGACCACACTGTTACAGGCTTTAAGCTGGATGATATGCATCTGATGTTTGGCTGCGAGGATTGTCATGCTAACAATAATTATACAG
Source organism: Ignavibacteria bacterium (assembly GCA_037447335.1). GTDB lineage: Bacteria > Bacteroidota > Ignavibacteria > Ignavibacteriales > Ignavibacteriaceae > JBBIGV01. The sequence continues at coordinate 20,675 of JBBIGV010000023.1, forward strand.
TTAAACCAAGCTGCGATAGCTGCCACGGTGATGAGTATGTTTACCCGAAAGATAAACCGGGGATAGTAATCAAAAGATAAAGTGTTGAATAGGAAAATTTATGCTCAGGAAAATCGGCTTTCGATTAATATTTGTTGTAGGTCTTACGTCAATAATCATAATTGGCGTATTTGCCTACATAAGCATCAAATCTCATGAAGCTGCATTAACAAAAGAAGTTGAAAGGCACGCGCATCAGTTAAGTGAGACGGTGATTAACAGCGCCCGGTATGATATGATGTTAAACCAGAGAGAACACATTCAAAACCTGGTGAATACTATCGGGCGCCAGCCTGATATTCGTGATGTACGGATTCTGAATAAGGAAGGTGTTGTTACTTATTCAAGTGATCATTTGCTCATAAACCAAATCGTGGATATGAATGCTGAAGCATGCTATGCATGTCATGTTGCAGATGAACCGCTTGAAAATATTTCAATAACCGAACGAACGCGAATATTCAGAATTTCTCCTGAATCAAGCCGTTTTCTCGGGATCATTACACCAATAAATAATGACAGGTCATGCTGGGAAGCTGACTGCCATGCCCATCCGGAAGGTCAAAAAGTGCTCGGTGTTCTTGATGTTACAATTCCACTTGATGAGGTTGATAAAAATATTGTTAAGAGCGAGATAGAAATCATAATCTTTGCAATCGTAGCTATACTTGCTGTAAGTTTTTTGATAGCATTTTTCGTTCGTAAATGGGTTGCTGTTCCTGTCACAAAACTTTTAGATGCTACCAATCAGGTTAGTGTTGGCAATCTGAGTTATACAATAGAAGATTTGAGTGATGATGAAATTGGAAAGCTGGCAGCTTCTTTTAATAATATGACTAAAAAACTTTCAGAAGCCCGCATGCAATTATTTCAATCGGATAAACTTGCCTCTTTAGGAAGATTGGCTGCCGGCGTTGCTCACGAAATAAATAATCCGTTAACGGGCGTTCTCACCTACAGCAGTTTTCTGTTAAAAAGAACAAAAGATAATCCTGAATTCCAGGAAGACCTTAAAGTTATTGTTCGTGAAACTATGAGAAGCAAGGAAATAGTTAAAAGCCTTCTGGATTTTGCGCGGCAGTCTGTACCGAAGAAAACCAGGGCTGATATAAATGAAATAATCTCACGTGCAATTTCTGTTGTTGAGAATCAGCTTAATATGAATAAGGTTAAGATTGTTAAGCAGACAACCGAAGATATCGCTTTAATTACTGTTGATGCGAATCAGATACAGCAGGTTTTCATCAATCTGTTTGTTAATGCCTGCGATGCTATAGGACCAAACGGCGGCACAATCACTGTTTCGACAAATCATATTTCACTTTCACCTTATGGTACGGCTCAAATCAAAAAAGCTGAATGCTCCAAAAGACACAACCTGCTTGACACCGAACTTAAAATAGATGGTATTCCGTCAATCAAGGTTAAGGCTGTTACAAACGGTATAGAAAGCATAATTCATCTCGATCCGATCTATGGAAAGCTTCGCAACGTTTATGCGCCGGATTATAATGAAAAAAAAGAACCAAAATTTGTATGCCCGGAATGTAATACTTCACTAATAATTGAAGACCTCAAGTGTCCGAAATGCGAATCGCCTGTAATAGGTATTAACGTGCCGGGGCAGGGTATTTACGAAGTTTGTTCAACCAAGGGATGTACTTATGAAAAATGGGAACATGTTGACTCCGCTGAATTGCAGGAATTTATCGAAATTAAAATAAGTGATACCGGTTCAGGAATAAGTAAGGAAGACATTTCAAAAATTTTCGAACCGTTCTTTTCAACAAAAGGACAAAAAGGAACGGGGCTTGGGCTGGCGGTTATCTGGGGAATAATAGATAACCACAACGGTACCATTAATGTTGAAAGTGATAAAGGTAAGGGGACAACATTTACTATGAGGCTTCCCCTGACCCGATAAAGAGATTTATTTCTGTTATGAATAATGAATCTAAAATATTGGTTATTGATGATGAGCAGGTAATTATTGATGCAGTCAGAAAGATATGCGCTATCGACGGTTATGTTACCGACGAGGCACATAATGTTAAAGCTGCAATGGAAAAGCTTCAAAAAAAATATTACCGGATAATCGTTTGCGATATTATGATGCCGGATGGCGACGGCTTTCAAATACTTGATTATCTGCATAAAGAAAATACTGACAGCGCTGTTATTATGACCACAGGTTATTCGACAGTTGAGAATGCTGTTAAGTCGCTTTACTACGGAGCAATTGATTTTATACCGAAACCTTTTACAGTTGATGAACTTCTTAATTCGGTTTTTCGTGCGGATAAATATTACTTAATAAATAAAAAGCAAAAAGAATTATTAAGCAATCATAATAATCGGGCGCTGTTATACGTATCCTGCCCATCACGTTATTACAGGCTTGGTAATTCATCCTGGGTAGTTGAGGAGAGAGATGGTTCAGCTTTTTTAGGCGTATGCGATTTGTTTGTCAAGATAATTGAGAGTGTAAAAGAAATTGAATTTAATCAACTTGAAGACGAAATAATTCAGGGCAACAGTTGCGTAACCATTACATCCGGCGACGGACGTACTCATCAGGTTCTGTCTCCGCTTACAGGAAGAATTATAGAAGTAAATGAAAAATTAAGGTATAATCCTGGTTTGATTGAGAAAGATCCTTATTTCGAAGGATGGATTTACCGTATTATACCTTCAAATCCCGACTACGAACATAAGCATCTTGTGCCATGCAGCTCGGACAGAATGATATGAAAAAGAAATTTACAGGAACAGGCATGCTGCTGTTCATTACTATAAGATTATTGAAATAAATTATTCCCACGGAGGACATCATGTTGCTGTTCATACTTGCTATAATAATATTCATCATTGCGGATATACTAATCCGTATGATAGCTAAACGAATACAGGAAAATAAAGCCAAAAAGGAACGTGAGCTTGTTCTGCAGGAAAGCCTTAATCTTGATTTCAGCAGAGAAGCTAAAACTCTTAAGCGCGCAGAAGTGCCAAATCCAAAAGCAAGAATTTTATGCGTTGATGATGAAGAAGTTATCCTCAGCAGTTTCAGAAAAATTCTTGTGCTTGATGGTTATTCGGTTGATACGGTTGAAACGGGTCAGGAAGCGCTTGGGCTGATTCAAACTCATCATTATGATTTTGTTTTTACTGACTTTAAAATGCCGCTGATGGATGGCGTTGAAGTAACGAAATCAGTTAAGCATATGCGTCCGGATATTGATGTTATTATCATAACCGGATATGCTTCTGTTGAAACCGCAGTTGAAACAATGAAATACGGCGCAATGGATTATGTTCAGAAGCCATTTACCGAAGAGGAGCTGCTTGAGTTTACAAAAAAAGCATTAATAAAACGGCAGGACAGGATAAAGAAACAACTAAAACCAAAAGTTCATATAACGCATATTCCTTCAGAAGGAGATACAATAAAAGGCGAGTTTTCAATTCCGGGAGGCGTGTTTATTTCTGATTCGCATACCTGGGTCAGCATGAATCAGGAAGGTATTGGTAAGGTTGGAATTGATGATTTTGCCAAAAAACTTATCGGCAAAGTTGAATCTATTGAACTTCCGAATCTAAGTATGAAGGTTAAAGCCGGGCAGCCTTTGTTCACAATAAGACAGGGCAATAGGAAGGTGACTTTCAATTCGCCAGTAACCGGCGTAGTTGCTTCGATCAATACTATATTGAAAGGAAATCCTGACGCGCTCGATGTTACTCCTTACGATCGTAACTGGATATGCGCTATTGATCCCGATGATATTGATTCGGAAATAAAAAATCTGCACATAGGAAAATCTGCAGTATCATTTTTCCAAAATGATATTGAACATTTCAAATCAGTAATGAAAGAAATATTGAAAGCAGAAAAGAAAGAAGAAGACGAGTATGTGAACGAGAATCAATTGTATATCGGTCAGCTTGAAAAACTTTCGGATATGAACTGGGAAAAAGTAGTATCGGAATTTTTCAGAAGGTAGGTAATATTTCAGCTTTCACTAAATGAACGGGAAAATCCGAATCCATTGAAGGCTGATTTTACCTGATTAAAGCTGTTACTTTAACTTCGCCTCTCGATTTGAACATTAATGTAAACTCAGCTTTTTGCCCATGCTCAAGGTCACCGTTTACTTCAAGAATCATTATATGGAATGATTTAGGCTTAAACTCAAAAGTTGAATTTGGTGGAATTACAACGTATTCAATCTGTCGCATACCCATCATATCACCCCTCATAAATGATTCATGAATTTCAATTTCATCCGATATTGAAGATGTAACTGCATAAAGTGTATCCGCCCGGTCGGTATTATTTTCCACAACGAAGTAAAGTGCCGTAGCCATCTCGTTAGCAGTAGCACGAACCCACGCATCTTTTACAACAAGATCACCCTGAATAAACAACAACAGGAAAAGGGCAATAGAAATTTTCATTTTAGTCTCCTAAATATTTTATATCCGAAATAATTTCGTCCAGTTCGGGAGCGCTGCCGGAATAAGTTTTTCTGAAAAACCCATTCTTATCAATCAACGCTATTTTATCGGTATGAATAAAATAATACCTCATTTTTCCTTCCGCTGAATACACGGTATCATCAGGGAAGGCTTTAATTCCAAATTCATCCATCAACTTTTTGGTGGAGAGATCATCACCTGTCAACAGGTCCCATCTATCCATATTGAGATTACGAGCGCTTGCAAACTTTGTTAAAACTTCAGGCGTATCACGATTTGGATCAAATGATACCGCAATGAACTTAATGCTATTAAGTTTTTCCTCAGAAAGTCTCCGTTCGACCAGATGCATGTTGTGAATTGTCATCGGACAAATATCAGGACAATTTGTAAAGATAAAACCAATCAGAGTGGTCTTATCTTTAATAAGATCGCTGAAAATAATTTCAGTATTGTTTTGATCAATAAAAGTTAATTCCGTTGATGTTAGTTTATCATTGTGAGGGAAATCATTCCCGCAGCCGTACAGCGAGATACATAGAACGAGAAGAGGAAATATGTAATTGCGCATTTAATTTCAATTTAAATTATTTTTGACTTCTAACTTAGATAAAAAAGGTATTCATTGAAAGTTTAATTACAGGTACCCCAAATAAGTATGACACATAAATAAATACGAATTACAAGTGATTTAAATGATCACTGATTTTTTAGTGTTGTTAAAAAATCTATCTACCACTCATCTTAAATAAAATTATCAAAAGAAGGTAAAAATGAATTTCATACGAGATGATCTCATTGCAAAGGCAGATATGCCGGATGAAGAATTCCGTAAAATTGGCTACAAACTTATTGATTGGATAATCGAATACAGAAACGCTCTGGGTAATTATCCGGTAGTGCCTGATGTTCAACCGGGAGATGTAATTGATTCTCTGCCTGCATCTCCGCCTCATAAGGGCGAGTCGTTTGAAGAAATTCTTATTGATTTCCGGGAAAGGATAGTTCCTGCTGTTACTCATTGGAATCATCCGGGCTTTTTTGCGTATTTTAATTCGACCTCTTCCGCACCCGGAATATTCGCAGAACTGCTTTGTGCAGCGATGAATGTTAATGGGATGCTGTGGAAGACTGGTCCCGCAGTTACAGAGCTTGAAACTGTAACTTTAAACTGGCTGAAGCAAATGCTTGGACTGGATAATAGTTTTTGGGGAATTATTTACGATACTGCATCTACAAGTTCACTGCATGCTATAGCGGCTGCCCGTGAATATCACGCCGGCTTAATGATTCGTGAAAAGGGAATGCCCGGAAGAAATGATTTGAAGAGATTGAGATTATATTGTTCGGAAGAAGCTCACTCATCAATAGATAAAGCAGTTATTACTTTGGGTTTAGGATTAGAAGGTATAAGAAAAATTCCCTCCGACTCACAGCTAAGAATGATTCCATCCGAACTGGAAAATGCGATAGATGATGATAAACGAAAAGGTTTTCTTCCTTTCTGTGCTGTTGCAACCATCGGAACAACTTCTGCAACAAGTATTGATCCTGTAGAAGAAATTGCTGCAATCTGCAATAAAGAAAATATCTGGCTTCATGTTGATGCTGCACATGCCGGAACAGCAGCAATCTTACCTGAAATGCGATGGATAATGAGTGGAGTTGAAAAAGCAGATTCATTCGTAATAAATCCTCATAAGTGGATGTTTACGCCGGTTGATCTGAGCGCTTTCTATACACGCAAACCGGAAGTTTTAAAGCGTGCATTTAGTTTGGTACCGGAATATCTTAAAACACAGACAGGTAAAGCTGAAAATCTGATGGATTATGGGATGCAGCTTGGCAGAAGATTCCGGGCACTTAAACTTTGGTTCATAATACGCTATTTTGGGGTTGATGGGCTTGCCGCAAGAATTCGCGAACATTTTCGGCTTGCGAAGATCTTTAAAGAAATGATTGAGTCTGATTCTAAGTTTGAACTAATGGCGCCGATGCCATTTACAACAATTTGTTTTCGTTTCAACCCTGCTAAAAGTGAAGTTGAAGCACATCTTGAGAAACTGAATAACACACTTCTGAATAAAATTAATACTTCAGGAAAAATTTTCATATCGCACACGAGGCTTAAGTCAAAGTTTGTGCTGCGTTTTTCGGTCTCAGGATTGTTTACAGGGGAAGAGGATGTAAAAAATGCGTTCGGTTTAATAAAAGGAAAGGCGAATGAACTTTCTCAATAGAGAATTGAGTATTGATCCTCCTGCATAATTAAGGTTGATTTTGATTCAATCCTTTTGAATCTAAGGTTAATTTAAAAATTTCAGAGGCTGCCTTCAATAACTGTAAGTGTACAGAATTCGGAAAATTTGGCAGCCCCTGATCGAACTACGTTATCTTAACCTGATACATAAGTATCTTATTTTACAAGGAGTCAATTGAATAAACCATAAAGATTAGAAAAGAGTTCCCGAAAGAAAAACTTTTTGACCGGAAATTTTGTGTAATTACAATGGCTGCGTGAAGAAAACAAGCCACTAATCCGGCGAAGGAAATCTTACCTGAGATATTTTAAGATGTTACATCCGCTCGTTAAGTGGCTTATAGCAAAACAAGTTGATCGGGAGTTGTGATCAGTCTTCCAGTGTAAACCCGATTTTTATGGTTGTCTGCCATTGAGTAACTTGTCCGTTATCAATATGCCCGCGCATTTCTACCACTTCAAACCATCTCATATTTCTGACAGATTTGGCTGCCCGTTCTACAGCGTTTTGAATTGAATCCTCGACACTTTTGGATGATGTGCCCGTTAGTTGAATGTGTTTATAAACATGGTCTGTCATAATCAACCCTTTCAAAATTTTTATTGCAGAAATTTTTGACTCACAAAGCAATTATACAAAACAATTTTAAAATTCAATAGCGCTGCGTAAATATTTCCATCCGGTAAATCATTGCGATTATTAACTGCCGCTATCTTCTTAGTAATGAGAAACTAAATATTTCTTCTTCTTACAAATAAAAATAAAATGAGAAACTATCTTCAATTTTTTTTGATTTTTTGCAGTTTTTCAGATGGCAAAGAAGTTGACATTTATAAATATAACTTTTAATCAGCCGGTAATATTGATCTGTTAAAAGTATGCAAAGATTCGTATTACTTAAGAGGACTAAATATGGAAGAAGCTTTATTAGAGATTGATACCCCCGTTTATAAAATAAGTGAAGCTGCAGAAATGCTTAATATTTCAGTTCACACTTTAAGAATGTATGAACGTGAAGGGCTTATAATTCCATTCCGTAAAGATTCAAAGCAGAGATTATTCTCTCAGCGCGATATCGAAAGATTGAAATGCATCAGGAGAGCAATAAATGATGAAAAAATCAGTATCGAGGGTATCAAAAGGATTTATTCGCTCATTCCATGCTTTGCCATTATGAGCTGCAGCTTATCTGATCGTGAAGTTTGTGACGCATGGGGAAGGCATTCAAAACCTTGCTGGCTGCTTAATCATATAAATGATTTTTGCAGCGGAAGGAAATGCAGATTATGTGTGGTTTACAACAACTATGGGGATTGCGAAATAATTAAAAACAAATTAAAAGAACTTCTTACCTGAAAGTACTTAGAGTTATTGATATGAAAAAAGTCTTGATTCTTGGTGCCGGAACTGCCGGTACATTAATGTTAAATAAGCTCGTAAATGTTCTTGACAAAAACGAGTGGCAATTAACTATAGTTGATCAGTACGAAACGCATTATTACCAGCCCGGTTTTTTGTTTATCCCATTCGGTATTTATACGCGCAAGGATGTAATAAAACCCAAACGCGATTTTTTCCCGACCGGAGCAGAGGTTATCATGTCCGGTATTGATAAAATTGAACCTGATCAAAACAGAGTGCTGTTTACAAACGGACGCGTCGTTTCTTATGATTATCTGATTATTGCAACCGGTGCAAAAATTGACCCGGATGAAACTGAAGGTCTGAAAGATAAACTGTGGTATAAAAATATTTTTGAATTTTATACTATTGAAGGCGCTTGTGCATTAGCCGACTTCTTCAAAAGATGGGAAGGCGGAAAACTCGTTGTGCATATTACCGAAATGCCGATTAAGTGTCCGGTTGCCCCGCTGGAGTTTGCTTTTCTGGCAGACTGGTACTTTACTGAAAAAGGTATCCGGGATAAGGTGGACATTAACTTCGTAACTCCACTGCCGGGAGCATTCACAAAACCGAGAGCTTCAGCAGTGCTTGGAGATTTTCTGGAAAAGAAAAATATCAGGCTTATACCCGAATTCAATATTGCCCGTGTTGATAACGATGAGAAGAAAATTATCTCGTGGGATGAGATTGAAATCCCATTCGATGTGCTTGTAACCATTCCAACAAATAAAGGTGATGAAGCAATTGCCCGCAGCGGAATGGGCGATGAGTTGAACTTCATTCCGACCGATAAAGAAACGCTTATGGCAAAAGGATATAACAATATCTTCGTTATTGGTGATGCTACATATCTTCCAAGCTCTAAGGCAGGGTCTGTTGCTCATTTTCAATCAGATATACTTCTTGAAAATTTTATGAGTGTTGTTGATGGAAGAAAACCCCATGCAAAATTTGATGGGCATGCTAACTGCTTTATAGAATCCGGTTTCGGCAAAGGTGTACTGATTGATTTTAATTATGATACCGAACCGCTGCCCGGAAAATTTCCGCTTCCGGGCATTGGACCTTTTTCGCTTCTTGAAGAAACGAAAATGAACCACTACGGTAAAGTTATGTTCAGATGGATGTACTGGAATTTCTTACTGAAAGGACTGGAACTTCCGATTGATTCACACATGACTATGGCTGGAAAGAGAATGTGATATGAATGAGAAGACTACACAGCAGCAGCTTGACGAAATCCAGGCTAAGCTCAACATAATCCTTGAAGAAATTGAGCTTCAGCGAAGACACCGCAGGGAAATGAATGATCTTAAGGATGACCTGATGCGTGTTGGTAAAGATGTTTATTCAACAGCTATTGAAGAGCTTGAGGAAGTTCATGACCAGCTTAGCACCGGTGACATTTGGTATCTTTTCAAAAAGCTTTTAAGGAATGTTAATAATATTACCCGCACTTTTGAACAGCTTGAAAGCGCAAAAGATTTCTTTAACGACTTTGCGCCCGTTTCCCGCGAATTAACCATTGACCTGATGAACAAACTTGATGAATTCGACAGGAAAGGATATTTCGCATTTCTGAAAGAACTGGAAAAAATTCTTGACAGAATTGTAACATCTTTTTCTGCAGATGATGTAAAAAATCTTGGAGATAATATTGTTACAATTTTAGAGACGGTTAAGAATCTCACTCAGCCCGATATGCTGCAGACAATAAATAGTGCCGTATCGGTTTATAGAAAGCTTGACATCGAAATTGAGGAAGATATATCTACGCTGAAATTAATTAAAGAATTGAACAATCCCGAAACCAGAAAAGGGCTTGCATTTGCCATTAAGTTTTTAAAAAATCTTGCTTCACGCAAAGCAGTAATGCAAATCAAATTGGAAATCAAAAAATAAATTAAGAGGAGATAATTATGACAACAACTGAATTATTGGGCAAACCAATAGAACTGGATAATGATGGTCATCTCAAAAACCTGAATGACTGGACCGAAGAACTGGCAGTCCAAATAGCCAAAGAAGAAGGGATATCGGAGCTAACCGACCGGCACTGGCTTGTAATAAATTATATGCGGAAAGAATTCCAGGAAAAAGGCGATGCCCCATCAATCAGAAAATTAACAAAGGAAAGCGGTGTTGACACAAAAGAACTTTATGCACTCTTTCCGAAAGGTCCGGCAAAAAAAGCTGCAAAGATCGCCGGTCTTCCCAAACCAAAAGGCTGCATTTAAACAGGAGAATAAAATGAATAACGGAAAAGCAGAACCGATACAAAAAGTTTCAATCATTGTATCCCGGGGTTCACTTGAGGGAGTCTATCCCGGGCTTATTATGGCTAACGGCGCACGAATGGAAGGTATTGAGGCAACATTATTCTTTACTTTTTTCGGATTGCATGCAATTATCGATAAGAAGATGGATAAAATTAAAGTTGCTACTGTTGGTAATCCCGCAATGTGTGTTCCGTCTGCAATGGGACCCGGTTTACCAACCTGGATGGGCGCTATTCCCGGTATGTCCTGGTTTGCAACATCCATGATGAAAAAGGAAATGGAAAAGTTGGATATACCCCCGGTAAGAGAGTTCATAGAAATGATTCACGATGCCGGCTGTGAAATATACGGGTGCAAAGCAACAGTTGATATGTTTCACCTTACTGAAAAAGATTTTTGTCCGCAGGTTGACGGTATTATTTCTGTTGGTGAATTCTATGAGAAGTCTGCCGGTGCACAAATTATTTTCACATAACATATTGAAGAATCTTATTTGATGAATAAATATCAGAGAGTTAAAAAATTTTTATAAAATAAAATAAACCGGAAGGGGACTTTATGTCAAAGAAACATGCAATAGTAAAACAAATTGATGGAATAACATTCGCTGGTAAAGCAGATTCAAATCACTGGGTTGTTATGGACGGACCGGAAGAGTTCGGCGGAAGCAATGCAGGTATCAGACCAAAAGAATTACTTCTTATAGCCTTAGGCGGATGCACCGGCAGTGACGTTGTTTCAATTCTTAAAAAGAAGAGAATAAATATCGATGGTTTTGAAATGAATTTATCTGCCGATACCGCTGATGAACATCCGCAGGTATTTACTCATATAAATCTTGAGTATACGTTCTACGGTAATGACATTCCTGCAAAGGATGTTGAAAGAGCGATTGAACTTTCACAAACAAAATATTGCTCTGTAACAAAAATGCTCGAAGCATCAATAAAGATTGACCACACTTATAGAATCGTAAGTAAAGAAGAAGAAGTAGTTTAGTTTAATTATGAGGCTGACCAAAATGCAGGGCGAAATTCAATTTCGCCCCATTTGCTTTCATAGATAATCTTTCGTTTACACAGATTTTTCATACTGAATCAAATCTTAATTTTGCTTTTGGTCTGCCTCAATAAATTAATTCTTTTGATACAGACCAATCACATTTCCGATGTTGTCACTTAAAAGAGCGTACCAACCCATTACAGGTATTACGGTTTTGACTCTTTCAGTTTTACCCCCGAGTTCGGCGGCTTTTTTAAGTATTGCATCAATATCTTCTACCAGAACATGAAATCGCGTAGTATCACCAACTACGATTTTTTCTACCTGTCTTAGCCCGACCATTATTCCTTTATGGTTATTAAAAAGATAGTAACCTGTCCCGAATGGTTTAAATTCCCAACCGAATAAATTTTTGTAGAACTCTTTTGATTTGTCTAAGTCAGTACTTGGAATTTCAATGTGTGCAATTAATGGGGATAACATATATAATACCTTTCAGATTTTGGAGTTTAGATAAATCATTTTTAATATCTGTTGTAAAATTACTTTTATTAGCAGGAAGTGGCAAGAAACAATGAAAGAAATTGAACGAAACAAAGGGATTGACAATCAGGATTTTTACGATGCCGTCTCTACATTTTATGATGAAATGATAGGATTTGATGAATCAGTAGAAAAAAGAAAAACAATATACAAGAACTTAATTCCTGAGGGGATAAAACTGATTGCAGACCTGGGATGCGGTACCGGTCTTGATTCTTTAGCATTAGCACAACTTGGATACGATGTAACCGGGTTCGATCCTTCGGAAAAGATGATTGAGAGAGCTTCGCAGAGAAGTAAGCAATTAAATCTTAAAGCAATATTTATTCAGTCGCCGGTTCACGCTATTAAAGAATCATTCCACCATCAATTTGATCTGGTTATTTCGCTTGGAAATACTTTTGCGAATATTCCACGCCAAAACTTTTTAGGTTCAATTCAAAAATCTAAAATGCTTCTTAAAGATAGAGGCACATTTTTTATTCAGGTGCTTAATTATAAGTTGATCTTATCAAAGAGGGAAAGAATCATTAATATCACCAATCGGGATGAATTTATATTTGTAAGATTTTATGATTTTTTTGACAACTATCTGAACTTTAATATTCTGAAGTTCAGCACTTCAAATCCGCATGAGAGAGAATTACACACCACCAAACTCTATCCGTATTTACCTGAAGAATTCGAAAACGAACTGAGTAATACAGGTTTTACTGATATTGAATTCTTTGGCAGTTTGAAAGGAGAAAAGTTTAATAAGCTAAAATCTAGTGATTTAATTATAAAAACCAGTGCTGTCTAAAATATTTTTTAAAGCTCTGATTAAATTATGGCAAAGCCAGCCACTTAAATTTCTTATGAATTTTGAGCAGTTTAAAATGGATCCTTATTTCGTCCCTACCGGGACTTGATCCATTAGGTAAAGTAGGGGTGTTCAATGGAACGCCCTGCTTTATGGATAAATTCGACAGACAAAGAATTCGGAGTCCCCGTAGCGACGAAATAAAAAAATTGTTTTGGACAGATATGATAAAAACAGTCTTATGATTCACACTTCTTTCTTGTAACAATATTTTTATTTTCTTATGTTTTGAATGCATTAACCATAAACCTTCTGTATAATGTTCTGTTCGTTTAAATATGTCCCCGGTTTTCTTAATAGAAAGAATAAATTTCAGTTAAAACATTCAATTAATTATCGGAGCGGAAGCTGCTATGCGCAATAATTTATCTATCTCTTTCCTGATCTTTGCTTTTATGTTCTTTATCAGCTGCGGACAGTCCGAAGAGGAAAAAGTTCAAAGTGAAGCTGAAAAGATTAAGGAAAGCATGAGCGAAATGGAAAAGGAAGCTCAGAACAGGCAAAAATCTTTTGAACAAATGGGTGAAGCTTTAACAGAGGGTAAAAAAGTTGAAACTATTGATTTCCGTGAACTGCGGAATCTCCTTCCTGAAAGTCTTTCCGGAATGAAAAGAACAAACGCAACCGGAGAAAAAACCACATCATTTGGTTTAAGCATTTCGCATGCACGCGGAGACTATTCTGATGAAGAAGGCACAAAATCAATTGATATTGATATTACAGATATGGGCAACATGGCTGGCTTTGCCGGTATGGCAATGTATGCATGGGCATTTGGTGAATTCGACAGGGAAACTGATTCCGGTTATGAAAAAACCACCACTTTCAAAGGCAACCGTGCATTTGAAAAATTTGATACTGTAAACAACAGTGGTACCCTCTCCGTAATTGTAGGGAAAAGATTTATTGTTCAGGTCGAAGGATACAACGTTTCTATGGCTGAGATCAAGGATGCTGCAGGCTCGGTTGATATGTCCAAACTTGATAGCTGGAAAGACTACGGGATAGAAAAGTGATCTGCTATATCATTAAAATTAACTTAACCTTAATTAATTTATATTCATTCAATTAATCAGGAGTTAGTATGAATCTTGTTGAACGGGTAAAAAATATTTTAATTACTCCCAAAACCGAGTGGGAAGTAATTAAAGCGGAAAACCTGACCATCAATCAGATGTTTATGCAGTACGCGGTAATACTAGCCGCAATTCCTGCAGTAGCCGACTTTATCGGAAAATGTTTCGTCGGAATTACTATTCCATTGATCGGAGTAACATACCGGATTCCGATTGGAACAGGAATAGGATACATGATTTCTATGTATGTACTCAGTCTTGCAGGTATTTATGTTGTAGCGCTCATAATGGATGCACTCGCACCATCTTTCGGCTCTACAAAAAATATGGTTGCATCTATGAAAGTAACAGTGTTCTCGTACACAGCAGCCTGGATTGCCGGCATATTTAACATACTGCCATTTTTAGGAATATTAAGCATACTTGGATTGTATTCACTAGCTCTTCTTTACATGGGAATGAAAACTGTAAAAGAAGTTCCGCCGGATAAGATGGTAGGATACTTTCTGATATTGATAATAGCGATCATAATAGTTTACTTTGTAATCAGTGCAATAGTAGGAGGAATATTCCTCAGTGGCTATATGCTAGATTATATGAGGTAGAGTTTAAACAATAAACGCCGCCGGAAAAAATTCTGGCGGCTTTTTTATATTAATTTATCCGGGTTACTGATCTTTTTCTTTCCTGAATTTGCTTTTCCGGTAAATATTTCTATTTATATCTAAACCATTTACCCCATTATAGAATTTTATTCGAAGGACTATCAATGAAAAAAATAAATCTTAAAACATTTGAGAAAAAGATAATTGTAAGGCAAATAATGCAGGATGATTACGAACAGGTTATCGGACTGCAAAAACTGTGTTTTCCCGGAATGAAGCCTTGATCAATAGAACAATTTGAAAGTCAGTTAAAACATTTTCCTGAAGGACAAATATGCGTTGAATATCAAGAGAAGGCAATTGCGTCCTCAGCAAGCCTTATAGTCAATTTTGATATTTATGATAACGATCATTCCTGGTATGAAATCAGCAAACGGGGTTTCATTTCAAACCATAACCCGGAAGGAGATACACTATACGGAATAGAGATAATGGTTCATCCCAAATTCCGGGGAATGCGGCTTGCCCGAAGGCTGTATTATGCAAGAAAGCAGCTTGTTCGTGAAAAAAATTTAATGCGCATTGTAATCGGAGGGAGGATACCTAACTATGAAAAATATCAATCTCAACTTACACCGGAAGAATATGTTGAGAGAGTAATGAACAGAGGCATTTATGATTTGGTATTAACAGCCCAGGTTGCAAATGGTTTTGTCCTCAAAAGAATTCTCCCCGAATATCTGGGCGCCGATAAAGAATCAGGTGGTTGCGCAACATTGCTTGAGTGGACAAACGTTCTTTATTCACCGAGACCCAAAAGGAGCTATAACGTTTCTCGTCCTGTAAGAATTTGTGCAGTGCAATATGGAATGAGAAAAATTGCAAACTTTGAAGAGTTTGCTCACCAAGTAGAATATTTTGTAGATGTTGCAGGCGGGTACAGATGTGACTTCATTTTATTTCCGGAATTGTTTACCACACAGCTTTTGTCATTTATGGAAAGTATGCAGCCGGGACCAGCGGCGCGTGAATTGGCAAAATTTACACCCGATTACATCGAATTATTCTCCGGGCTGGCTGTTAAATACAATACAAATATTATTGGCGGATCACATTTTGTTGTTGAAGATGATCATCTCTACAACGTCTCGTTTCTCTTTAAAAGAAACGGAGAGATTAGAAGACAATATGAAATTCATATTACACCTAACGAAAGATTTTGGTGGGGAGTTGAACCAGGCAGTTCTATCGAAGTATTTGAAACTGATGTAGGAAAGATATCCATCCAGATTTGTTACAATATCGAATTCCCCGAACTAAGCAGGCTCGCAGTTGAACGAGGCGCAGAGATAGTATTTGTTTCATTCAATACTGACGAACGAAAAGGATACCTTAGAGTACGCTACTGTGCGCAGGCAAGATGTATTGAAAATCAACTTTTCGTTGTAATTGCTGGAACGGCAGGTAATTTACCGCAGGTTGAAAATATGGATATCCAGTACGCCCAATCCGGAATACTAACCCCATTAGATTTTGTTTTTGCGCGCGATGGTGTTGCTGCTGAATGTAATCCGAACGTCGAAACAGTTGTTATTCATGATGTCGACATTGAAGTATTAACGTCACAGGAAAAAGGGCACCACCCTTAATCTTGAAGACAGAAGATTAGATCTTTACGAGGTTGTTGAAAAACAAGTAATAAAATGTTAATCCCTCGATACTAAAAAGCAAGCTGCGCGTTAAACAGAAATCTGTTGTATTTAATTTCTGAGTTATCTGTATCAACAATATAGTTTGCCTGGAATTTAACTACTTCCGTAGGCCAATAATTAAAGCCGATCACTATAAGCTTGCTTTCATTGCCGCCGTGCATTTTTAAGTAATCATATCTTGCCAGCGCCTGAATCTCAGATGTTATCATATAACCGGAGGTAATGTGGTAACCTGAATGTTTAAGCTCAACAGCATTCAATACATCGGCAGTTTGATGAATATATTCGGAACTCAGCATGAATTCTTTGTATGTAAATCTGAAATCACCACCGAAATAGGTTCTGTCAATTGCATTTGTTGTGTCAGTACTGGTAATTATCTGCGGTTCCTTATTAAATGCTGCATTAGCTGAAACTATAAGTGAAAAATCTTTTGGAAGCTTCGGCTGTGCAATAAGTTTCCCGAAATACATAAAATGCTTATTGTTATTACGCTGAAATGTGCCTGTCCCGTTAAATATCCCTCCAATAACAGAAAAGGATTTATCCATAAAATCTGCTCTTGTCTGAATACCGATGTGTCGTTTAGGTGAGAGAACATCTACAACCTGTGAGCGGTTAACAAAATCAACTGCGGATTCGGAAATTAAATACTCAGTGCTGAAGGGTGATTTGTACTGACCGATATCAATTCTCACTGATGGTGTTGGTTTGTAAAACATAAATGCATCGAGAATAGGGCGGGTATTAATAAAGTTTGTTTGCATTCTGTATCCAAACCCCTCATCAAACTCACCGCCTAAGGTTAAGCGAATATTGGTAAATTCAAACCCATTGAATTTACCATCCATCCTTTCCGGCTGGTACTCAAATAAGGTTTGAAACAGGACTCCTACATTAAAATATTTTTTCTTGAATGATTTTTTGAATTCCTCATAAAGAGAGGCATCCTGAGCTGTAAGCATGGAGCTGGCCAGGAATAAAATTACCGGCAAATAGTATGATTTTAATTTCAAAGTATCCTCTGTAAAAATTTGTAAAAAAGTCTTCGGAAATATATCAATATTGAGATTAATCCGAAGGCATTTTTCAGAAAAACTTTTAGTTATATGTGAGAATTATTTGAAATAAATGCTGAATCAAAAATAAAATTGAATATCTGTGTATATCAAACAGTTGATTCAATTCCAAATTCACATTATTTTTAATTAAATTTGAAAAACTATTTTCTTTATGAAGAACAATTATCTCAAAGGGGAAAAACTACCCGCAATAAACGATATTGCAGAAATCATAAGCAGGGCTTATCATCCTGTTATCATAGGAAGACTTAGCCGCATTTCAGAACTGGGAGCCGCACTTAAGAAAAGAACCGAAACCCTTCTTAAAGATTTAGAAACTTTAAATCCTAATAACGATCCGGCTCTGTTAACAAAACAAGCCAGATCACATCATCAAAAAGTAATTGACCTGCTTAATGAATACTTCTTTACTAAAGAGAGAATAAATTTTAATGATGAATTTAAAAATGCGCTGCTTGAACTTGAAAAATTAGCTGAAGATTTTGAGGATGTAAGTAGAAGGAAACAGGACAGAAACAGATTTACAATTCTTGAGGCTGATAATTTCCGCATCAGAAACTTCAAACGGGTCAAAAAAATATTATATGACATTTCACAATTCCCTGTTGTATTTGTAAATGCGATCAGAGGATTATTAAGAAAAGAAAAGAAACCGCTGCAGGATTGGCATCATTCGGTTCTGCTAAAAAATTTAATCCTGTTTTATTTCAGGGATGAGCTGTTCATTTCTCTGCTGAGTCTGTTCCAACAAGCAGAAAAAAAATGCTGTGATCTTCTGAACAGTTTTTGGAAGTTGGAAGAAAAAGTTCAGCACTATTTTGAAAAAAAAGAAACAGAGAGGCTGATCAATGCACTCCGGACAGATATAAATGAGTTCGATAAATTTATTAATGAAATTGAGCAGGTTCAGGGCGAACTTTATGAAGCGGAAATGAAAATACTGCCCGGTTTGTATGAAAGATTTATTGATGCTTATGAAAAAGCCGGCACAATCGAGCTTCCTTTGGTCAAGCTTTCACGAAAAAAATTAAGCTCAAAAGAAAAATCCGGAAAGGGCTTGTATGAACGATCTTTGTCCGGCTGGAACAACACCAAATTTGTTTTACTTGAGGACTGGAGATTAAATAAAGAACTATATTCTGCATATGCAGGCATTACAGAAGAATTTATTAATCTTGCCGGTGAGTGTGAAAATAAAATAAACACTGAAATCCTTCCGACAATAGATGTGATCAGCAGCCTTATCAAACAGCTTGAAAATAAAATCGAAACCGGTAATGACAATAAACTTGTAATGCTTCTTCAGGAAAAAGAATCTTTTCATAACTCACTTGCAGGCAGCCTTATACCAGCAGAATCGGACTCAATAAATGAAAATAATTTAGCTGATCTTACTGATAAGTTTGAAAATCGTTTAAAAGAAATTTTCAGCAATGTTTCGAAAAAAAGAGCGCTTATAAAATCTGAAGATTATTCACGCGAGGTAAGAGACTCTGAAATAAATTATTTCTCTCCGAACGAACTGATATCATTCGATATTTTACCGCAGTTTTTAAATACTATAAAAAATATCAAAAGCAGACTTATAATGGAAATGGATTCTGTTCAGCAGGAACTAATTACGATTGATCAGATTGCTGACTTTGGACTAGAATCAGCCATTGCTGCTTCGGGGCGGGAAACTGATGATGGAGAATTGGTCAGAACTATTGCATTGCAGAGTTTGCACCGGGCGTCGGCAAGAACAGATGAAATAAAAAGTAAATTCGATAATATTATTAACCTTATAAGATCAGACTTAAAAGTTGCCGTTGATGATGTCAACACAAAGCTTGCCGGGCTAACTGATAATGAAACATTGTTCAGCATAAAACTTAGAATTGCAAAAGCAGTTGCAATACAGCGCACCAAAAAAGTAAAAGCGGACATCTGGAAAGGTTTAAAGAATCTTTTACCTGCAGCAGCAGGTATTTTCAAAGTATTTGGACAGAAGCTTGTTCAGTTTTATCAGATCATAAAAAGTCGTTTCGGACTTGAAACCAGGCAAATAAAAATTACCGCTGAGCTTTCAGATTTTCTTGCTGAAACACAAAAAGCCATCGAAAAACTACCTTTTGTTTGCCAGCGCCTTTTTCACATAAAACCTTTAACCTCCGAAAGATTTTTTGAATGCAGAGAATTTGAAATGAGGGAAATAGAGGCTGCGTTCAATAACTGGCAGGCAGGCAGGTTTGCCCCGGTTGCAGTTGTGAGTGAGAAAGGCAATGGCACAACATCGCTTATAAATTTATTCTTTTTGAGGAACAACTTCAGGCTGAAGAAAATTCATGTTGAAACTCCGGATCTTGTTTTTTCCGAAGACGGCTGCTTCAGAATATTTCAGAACATGTTTCCCGGTAATAAATTTTCATCCCAGGCTGAAGTAATTTCCTACCTGAACAATGTTGATGAAAAAATGATTATCGTTCTGGAAAATCTTCAGCATCTCTATCTAAGGAAGGTCAGTGGTTTCATTTGTCTTAATATGCTCGCCGAACTGATATCTTTAACAAACACCAAAATATTCTGGGTCACTTCATCAACACTTTATTCATGGGAATACCTCAGGAAGACAATAAGAATAGACGATTACTTTGGATATGTTATCAGGCTTCTGCTACTTACAGATGATAAGATCATAGATGTAATTCTTAAGCGTCATAATGTAAGCGGGTATAATATTAAATTTGAGCCATCGAAGAGTGATGTGAACAATAAAGCTTATAAAAAATTAAACGAGAAGGAAAAACAGGAATATCTTAAAAAGAATTACTTCTCAAAGCTTAACAAATTTGCAAAGAGCAATCTGAGCCTGGCACTTCTTTACTGGCTAAGATCTACTCAAGCAGTAAGCAATAACACAATTGTAATAAAAACAGTGGTGGTTTTTGATTTTTCTTTTCTTGGCGGACTCGCATCTGAAAAGATATTTTTACTCTCGGCGCTTTTATTGCACGACGGTCTTTCTGTCATTGCTATTTCATTAATATTCAATCAAACTGAAGAAAAAACACGCTTATCGCTTATTTCTATGATTGATGATGGACTCGTAATTCAGAAAAACAATCTGTACCTGATTAATCCTTTGTTATACCGTCATACGGTATCAATGCTGCAGTCAAAAAATATAATACATTAATGTCATGAAATTTTTATTTACAAGATCAATTATAATTCTGATTCTGCTGAGCATCTTAACCACAAACATATTAAGTTTTAAATCAGATAGTGTTGTTGTTTCCGATACAACCCAACTAGCACAAGTTAAAGAACAGGTAAAAGATTCTGAACAAAACTCTGATGACAAGACTGGTCCGATCCGCGATCTTAATCCTCCATCAATCGGGGATATAATTTCACCAGGAAAAGTTTTATGGGCAATATTATTTCTGATCATAAGTTTTTACCTGATCAAGCTCATCACAAAAATTCTTGAAATATTTGCAGAACGAAGCGCTGGTTACAGGATAAGAATAAAAAGTATTATTCCGGTAATAAGAATTTTTGGATGGGTGCTGATTCTCTACATTATTATTGCTGGAATTTTCAAACCGCCGGTTTCAACTTTACTTGCAGTTACTGCATCTATAGGTATTGCAGTTGGTTTTGCTTCACAGGATATTCTTAAAAATATTTTCGGGGGAATTATGATCTTATTTGACAGACCATTCCAGGTAGGTGATAAAATCGAAATCGGGAAACACTACGGCGAAGTTGTTAAGATCGGGTTACGTTCTACAAGAATCGTTACGCCTGATGACTCGCTTGTATCAATACCCAATGGTGAGATAATGAACCAATCAGTATCGAACTCAAACGCAGGAGAACCAAACTGCCAGGTAGTTGCGGAAATTTACCTGCCAATTACAATTGATACTGATAAAGTAAGAAAGATTGCGATTGAAGCAGCACAGGTTTCCCAATATATTTATCTGAATAAACCTATAGTAGTATTGTTCTTTAATGAGATAAAACAGCTCCGTTCATTCTTAAAGATGCGTCTTAAAGCCTATGTGTTCGACATCCGGTACGAATTTAATTTTAAGAGTGATATGACGGAAATAGTTACGCGGGAACTTATCAGACAAAAAGTGCTGAACCCGGCAAATATTCAATAAAACCAGTTGATAAAACTATGCAAGAGCTTTTAATAAATTCCCTTTCGAACCTGTCATCACCAATGATCCTGTTTTTCATATTGGGATTCATTGCTACAATGCTGAAATCCGATCTTGAAATACCCGAAGCAATAGCAAAAGGACTGGCTATTTATTTCATAATGGCAATTGGATTTAAAGGCGGCGCTGAAATTGCTAAAAGCGGATTGACCAATGTCGTGATTACATCGGCAATAATAGCAATATTACTCGGCAGTATAATACCGGTTATATCATACTTTGTTCTTAACAAGATTGGTAAAATAGATGCAATAAATTCCTGTGCAATTGCCGCACATTACGGCTCGATAAGTGTTGTTACTTTTGTAACGGCGATTTCTTTTTTAGGCTCAATTGAAGTTCCGTACAGCGGTTTTATGGTTGGAATGATGGCGATAATGGAATCACCGGCAATTTTCATCTCTATCCTCATGCTGCGTATTGTTAAAAGAAAAGAAAATGTCGAATCAAGACTTCATTATAAGGAACTTATAAAAGGATCATTGTTCAATGCAAGTATCGTATTATTATTTGGCAGCATGCTGATTGGATACTACAGCGGCAGTGAAGGGATGGAGATTGTTTCCCCGTTTTTTGTTACGCCATTTAATGGAATACTTACTCTGTTCCTGCTCGAAATGGGAATGCTTGCAGGTAAAAGGATTGGCGAGTTCAAAGCAGTAGGCATTTTCCTTTTCTTCTTTGGTATATCGATGCCGGTAATAAACGGTGTAATTGCTGCTGTTCTTTCTTTTATTATAGGTCTTGATATCGGTGACCGGTTATTGTTTACTGTATTAAGTGCAAGCGCTTCTTATATTGTAGCTCCTGCTGCCATAAGACTGGAAATGCCGCAAGCAAATCCTTCGTATTACATTACTATGTCTTTGGCTATTACGTTTCCGTTCAATATTATTTTCGGTATACCGGTTTATTATTCACTTTGTAACCTGATACAATAAGGAAGGTAAAATTGAAAAAACTTGAAATCATAATCGAAACAATCGGGTTGAATTCAGTTATAAGAATTCTTGAAAAGCAAAACATATCCGGGTATTCTATAATTGAAAGAGTGCTGGGTAAAGGCAGCAGCGGATTAAGACAGGGTGGCGAACTTTCAAACGTGATGAAAAATGTACTTGTAATTATAGTTGATGAACCGGATAAAATAAACCTTGTTGTTAAAGAAGTAAAGCAGTTGTTAAAAGATTTTTCGGGGGTAATGTTTATATCTGACGTTGAAGTGGAGAATTGATCATTATAATTTTTTTGTAAAAAGAGTAGCAAGTAATTCTAAGGCTGACCTCGCTGTTAAATATATAAATATTCCTCAATATTCTTTACTTCACGGGCAGCATTTATTTTCTTGTAATATTCTATAGCTTCTTTGAAGTGCATCTTGCTTTCTTTTTTCTGCTTAAGATCTTTATAAAGAATACCAAGCTCAAAACAGGTTTCCGCTTCATTAAGTTTATTGCCAAGCTCCTTGTTCATCCTGAGGCTTGTAAGAAGATAATTTTCGGCAAGGTCATAATTGGCTAATTTCCTCTGAATAATACCTTTCACTTTATAGACTTCTGCGATAGATAATTTATCGTTTGTTTTATAACTTATTTCCATCGCCTTATCGCCAAAAGCTTCTGCCAAATCCAGATCTTTTATTAATGTGAACAAGAATGCTTTGCTTATATAAGTTATTCCAAGTGTTGGAAGAAACCCCGACTGACGTGATGCAGCGATACTGTGGTCAAATTCCGTAATAGCTTCTCTGAAATAAGATTTTTTCAGAAATGTCATTCCCATATTATGACGAATTTCCGCAATTCGTTTAAGATCACCAAGCTTTTCAAACTTCAGTAAAGCACGCTTATAATAGGATAATGCAGATTCAAAATTTCCCAGCACAGTATTTATAATACCAAGATTTATTTCAATTTTACCTGATATAATTTTATCGGCGGAATGGTCGAGATATGAAAGAGCCTTCTCAAAATGGCTGCCTGCTTTCTTAAAGTTGCCAAGATCTCCGTAAATAGTTCCGAGAAGATTTTCGCATCTTGCACATCCTTTCATATCATTCTGCTTTTTGAAGACACGGAAAGTTTTTGCGATGTAATCAAAACTTTGCTTCCAGAGAGCCTGTCGTGAATGAAGCTCACCAAGCGCTAAGAACGCATTAGCATTAATGTTGGCAAAAGCTTTTACATCTTTGGTTTCAGCAAGTATTTTTTCGTGAACATCCGACGCAAGTGTGAACTCACCGACTGTTATAGTAAACTGTCCCAGGTGAAGAAGGAATTCAAGAAACTTTTCGTTTGCCAGCCTGTTTTCGGCAAAGGTTATAAGAACATCAACCTGGGTTCGGATGGTTGCGCTATCCTGGAGATCAAGGGTAATCTGTTCCCGGTTCTTTTTACTTATACCTGAAGGCAGGTGCTTCTTCTCCGGTACTGCCTTAGATATTTTTGTGGATATTTCGGACAGCTCTTCCTTATTAAAAAAGTCGGATAACAGGTCAGTTAGAATCAGCTCTTTAAATAGTTCAATTGAACCCACGTTAATAACCTTTTTTTATTAAAAATTCTGACTAATAAGGCAACCGTTGTGCCAGAAATGGCTTAAGAAGTTTTTCAACCTTTTTGAATTTTATTGTGTGAATACTGTTTATAATCTGAAATTGCAAAAAATCCCCATGTATTTTTTACACTTTCAATTTGGGAAGTAGTATCAAATTGTTACAAACAATTATGCATTTTTTGGCGTGATTTTGAAGGAATGTATCATTAAAAAATAGTTTTCCTGCGTGAGTGAATCGGAGTAAATAACCACCGGAAATAAGTTAGTTGCATCATTGCATTATTATGGATAATTTAAGGACGGAAATACTATAATCATTGTAACCTGCAACCTTTGTATAAAATATTTATCAGGGGAGATGTTAAAATGAGTAATAAATTATTAATTGTGATAATTTTTTCTGCGCTTTTAGTGCAAGGATCACTCGCTCAGAAAGTCAGTATTTCTTTAGGCGGAGGCTATCATTTCACAACTTCAAATAATTCAAATCTTCCATACTGGGAGAATGGTTATATCGTGGGTTTAACCGCTGATCATAATTTATCTGACAGATTTAATTTATTCATTTCGGGTTCCTATCAGAAAAGTTTTTTTAATGAGAATCTTTTAAGGCTGGCTGTCCCGGCAGTAGTTGGTTATCGTTATAATATTAATGCTGAGAATAGTTCTGTTTATGAAATTTCTATCGGCGGAAGATTCCATACATTTAATAGTTCTATCTTAAAACCCTTTTTTGGTTTGGGCATCGGAGCGCTGATTATTATGCAGGGAAAAATTGAGATGACGGATTGGATAGAGGGTAGTTCCGGTAAGACTACAAGTATTTATGGAAATACCGGGCAAAACTTTAACGAAGGTCAGGTAAATTTCGGTGTTGGCACAGAAATTCAACCGGTTAATAATTTTGTGATTATACTTGATGCAAAATTTGTTCAGAGTTTTAGTGGACTGTCATATATACCAATCACGTCATCAATTAAAATTGGTTTATAAAGAGTAAAGTAAATTTCAAATCGATGCTTCAATGTGCCATATTTTCTAATCACTTGCCAGTTATTCAGGTTTTCCGGTGGAATTGTTTGTGAGGCGGCGAGGCACTTATCAATATTTAAACTCCTCTTGCGAAGAATTCATTTTTCTATCAGGATTGAAGTTATTCTCATAATTTTTAAGTATGAACTCTCAAAACCAGAAATGCCGGATTTTGAAATCCGACATTTCTTAAACACTTTTTATGTGATTAAACCGCCGAACTTAAGAGCCGTTTGCTCTTTGCCCGAGTTCACGATCAAGTAAAAACAGACCGTTCTTGTTTTCCTCGATCATTTTAACTTTTTCATAAATTTTAGAAGCAGTTGCTTCTTCTTCCACCTGTTCGCTTACGAACCACTGCAAAAAATTATTTGAAGCATGATCTTTTTCAACAACTGCAAGGTTTACCAAATCATTAATTGATTTTGTAACACTCCTTTCATGTTCGAGTACGTCCTTAAACGCTTCTTCAGGAGATTTCCAGCCGGATTTTGGAGCGTCAATTTTCAGAAGACTTACTTTTCCTCCAACGTGTAAAATAAAATCGAAGAATTTCATAGCATGTGTATTTTCTTCCATTGCCTGTGCCCTTAGCCAGCTTGAAAATCCGCTCAGATTTTGAGTTTCAAAGTGAGCGGACATAGATAAATACAGATAGTATGCAAATAATTCTTTGTTTAACTGTTCATTGAGTGCAGCCTGCATTTTTTCACTGATCATAATTACCTCTTAATATTGTTTTTTATTGTCTATCCTTTAAATAAACAGGGATGATGGAGTTGCAATATAAAAAATAAGAGAAAAATATTTATAATAATTTGCACTGAACCCAAAATTTTTGTATTGTGGATTAGTCAATAGACATCACTTTCTTAATTCCGAGATAGAAATATCAGAAGGTCTGTTTAAAGAGCCAAAAAT
>JBBIGV010000024.1:0-46667 GCA_037447335.1 Ignavibacteria bacterium
GGATGGTTAGCCGATCTATAAATTCGATAACCAATAATATTTCCTGCAAGGTTCTTTGGAAAAGGATATGGACCCCAAACTAATTTAGGATGGTCGTTCCCATCGTTAATAGCTGCCAGAGCGTGAGCCCAATAATCAGTGAATAATTTAGTTGATTGAGGTTTGCTTTTCAATTCCCATATTTTTAACAATTGACCATCTGTAATTGGATAATAATCATGAGCTATTTTGTATTCAAACCGCTGTTTATTATTGTTATATTTTATCCAGATATCAATGGTGTAGGGAGGATTAAAGGGATAATAGTACATATAACTGCCTGCACGATAATCACGATAATCGAGGTAAAAATATTTAGAATTTAAGTTATTAGTTACTTTATAAATACCGAAAGCAACTACTGGAAACTGTGGTTCTCCCCCTACTATGGTTTGGGATGTTATAAAGTCAAATCCAGCTGAAGCATTACCTAGGTTATTTCCAACCGGAATGTAAGTATCTTGATCATAATCATTTGTTAAATAAAAATGTTCTTCTAATAAGGGTATTGGTACTGGGTACACTACTCCCCAACATTGTGCTTGTGCTGTCACTGTAAAAGTCATTATGGGTGATGAAGGTAAATTTTCCGTTACAAACCAGATTTCAACTGGAGGTGCTTCCTCCTGCGCTATACTTATAGTTGAAAATAATATGAAGACTGTAACTAAAAATAACCGTTTCATAAAAACCTCCAAATAATTATAATTTTAAGAATTTGTTTTGTTAATGAGGTTCATATGATCATATAAAACCAGTGGGATAAAATTGCAGGCTTGTAAATACTACTATTAACTTCTGGGGGGGGGTACAGACTTCTGCCGTTTCACCACCCAGATGAACATTTACCAACGGCAATATGTAAACTAAATTTTTCATCAGACCCTGCCACAGGGCAAACATAAATAATTGCATCTTAAAGTGCAATAAAAATCGCTTACGCCCCTTCAGAAGCTGACCAAAAATAAAATTAAGATTTGATTTAGTATGAAAAATTTGTGGGAACGAAAGATTATCTGTGAAAGCAAATGGGCGAAATGGAATTTCGCCCTACATTTTGCCAGCCTCTAAGAGTTTAAACCAGTGTGAAAAATAAACACCGGTTGACGACCGGCTATAAATTAATGACTTACTTTAAAATCCTTCATAATAGCATCAACTTCGGCGGGAGTTATTCCACTGCCAAAAGAGGCGGGAACATCTGCAGGTTTTTTTTCTGTTTTTGACTGAACAATTTTTTGGGGCAGGTAAGAATCTTTCAGAGGGAAATTACCCGCACGAGCTCTTAATCGTTCTTCAATCTCTCTCATAAAGCTGCTGGGCATAGGCTTATTACTTTGCAATTTAAAACCTGACATACAATCACCGCTATTTACCGGATTAATTTCAAATGCAAGACTTTTAATATTGATAAGATGTTTTGCTGTAACATTATCAGATATTATCGAGCCGCCCCATGTTCCGGGTCCGAGCGTCATTGACGGTGCAAGCGCTGTGGTGTATCCCACTGCTCCGATGGATGCAACTGTATTCACAAGTATTCTGAATGCGGGTTTTTCAAGAGCAAATTTCATTATTATCGGTTCATCATTTGAGTGGATTACCAGCGTATGACCAATCCCTCCGAATTTAAGAAGCTCAATACATCTGTGACATCCTTCAAGCCAGCCGTCTGCTACATAAAATGCAAGTACAGGCGAAAGCTTTTCCATTGAAAGCGGTTCTGTTCTTCCGACTTCGCTGCATTCTGCTATAAGCACTTTTGTTTCTTCGGGAACACTTAATCCGGCATACCTGGCAATGAATGATGCTGATTGTCCTACGATTTCAGGATTTATTCTGAAATCTTTTTGAATTGCGGCGGCAAGCTTTTTCTTTTCTTCCGCATTAACAAAGTAGCAGCCCGAATTTTTCAGTTCTGCAATTATTGCTTCTTTTACAGGTAGATCAACAATTATTGCCTGCTCGGATGAACAGAGCGTTCCGTTATCGAATGTTGTTCCGTAAATAATATCGGCTGCGGCTTTTTTAATGTTTGCGGTGCGTTCAATAAATGCCGGAACATTTCCAGACCCCACACCATAAGCAGGTTTGCCTGAACTGTATGCAGCCTTAACCATCGGGTTGCTGCCGGTTGCAAGTATTACATCAACATTTTTATCGTGCATTAAAGCATTTGTACCTTCGATTGTGGGATTTGTCATGCACTGAATTAATCCGCGGGGCGCTCCGGCAGCTTCTGCTGCTTCTGAAAGAATCCGTAGTGACTCGGCGGTGCAATTAGCAGTACGGGGATGAGGACTTGCAGCAATCGCATTTCTTCCTTTAAGAGAGATCAAAGCTTTATACATTGCAGTTGAAGTCGGATTAGTTGAAGGAATTAATGCACAAACAACTCCCATCGGCACAGCAATTTTAAGAATTTTTCCGTTAGCTTCTTCACCCACAATACCAACTGTTTTCAAGCTCTTTATTGATTCCCACACGTTTCTTGTTCCAAACTGATTTTTGATCACCTTATCCTGCCATTTACCGAAGCCGCTTTCTTCAACAGCCATTTTTGCAAGTTTTTCCGATGCTTCATAGCCGGCATCAGCCAAGGCTTTAACTATTTTGTTTACTTCTTCCTGGCTGAAATGTTTGAATTGTTCCTGTGCGGCTTTTGCTTCGCGTGCGATGCTGCGCGCTTCCTGTATTGAGAGCAGGTCTATATCTTTGATCATCACTTTTCCTTCAGAGATTCAGCGGCAAATATATTGAACGGATAATGCAGATTCAAATATCATTTCAGATATTATCGCCTGGCAAATATCTTCCAAAACAATTTTTTTTATTTCATCCCTGCGAGACTCCGAATTCTCTGTCTGTCGAATTTATCTATAAATATTCAGTCAGCAAGGCGTTCAATTGAACGCCCCTACTAATGGCTCAAATCCCGATAGAGACGAAATAAGGGTCTATATTAAACTGCATAAAATTCATCGGAAATTTAAATGTCTGGCTATGCCACAATTTAATCAGATATTTATAGAATATTTTGGACAGCACAGGCCTGGCAGGAAAGAAAGGGAAAGACAATCAGTGATTATTAGCAGGCTGGAGTTGGCTGTTCACACCAAAAAATTTTTTTATTTCGTCAACGAGTACAGTTGGTTTTTCGAGCGGGATGTAATGACCGCACTCTTTAATCATCACAAGCTTACTATTTCTGATTTTTTGCGCTCCTTTTTGTGCAATTTGCAGGGTAGTTTCACGATGAATGAACTGGTTGGGAATGATAGCATCGTTTTCTCCAAAAAGAATTAACGCAGGTGTTTCAAGATGGCTTAACTTTTTAAATACCGGCTGCCGTATCATTCCAACAATCGAATTGGCAATAATCCGGCTGTAATTGAAAAACTCAAAATCACGTCTGATAAGCAACCTGTCCTTAAACATAAATTCGGCCTCTGGCGGAAGCTTGAAAAAATTATTTCTGAAGTTTATAAATATTTGCTTATCATCTGCCTGTGCAAAAGATTCGGCTGTAAAGGTTTTCATAAACCACTCAACCTCATCTTCGGTAAAAATTTCAAAACCTGCGGGCGCTGCAAGGACAAGGCTTTCGATATTATCAGGGTAATAAGAAGCAAAGTTGATCGCAATCTGTGCGCCCATTCCATGCCCAACGGCAGTAACTGTTTTTATTCCAATTTGTTCAAGGAATTCAAAAATAACGTCTGAAAAAAACGTCATTCTGCCGGAGTGAACAGTTTTATCGGATTTTCCAAATCCCGGCAGATCAATGGCAATACATCTGAAGTAATTTTTTAGTGGCGGGATAACAAATTTCCAGACGGGTATATAGCCCCCTAAGTCGTGAATGAAAAGCAAAACCTTGTCCGATTCCCCTTCATCTGCATACACGATCCTGCTTTTTTCCTTCAGTAAAATTTCTTTTGTAGCGAAAGGGTACTTAAGATTCTGAAACTCCATTTGTTACGAATAAAAATACTGTTCGGGAAACTAATGCTTTGTCATATCATTTTGATCTCTTCTCATTAAGGTGCGATTGTTTATTATCGCATGTGACAAGGGCTGTAAAGTTAAATGTTGCTTCGAGAATTCCCAAACAAAACGCGATAAAGAATTTTAACTGCGAACGGAATTAATGTCCTGTTAACATCAATTCACTCAGAATAAGATATTTGTTCGGGCTTAATTTTGAATCTAACAAATTGGAGAAAGGTATATCAGGTCAGCCGGATAGAATTTCCTTCAGCTTCGAGTAACCTTTCTTACTGACCGGAAGTGATACGCCGTTTTTGAGTTTGAGGTGATATGAATCTTTTTCGATAAGCTCAATTTTTTCAATTTCTTTTATCGAAACGATGAAAGACCGGTGTATTCTTATAAAATCTGATTGGTTAAGATGTTCTTCAAAGTATTTCATTGTTTTCTGTTTAAGTAATTTTCCGTTGGCTGTGTGTATCATTACATAATCATCCTGTGCTTCAATCCAGAATATATCTTCTGCAGAAACAATTGATATTTGTGAACCTTCCTTAACAACAACTCTTTCAAGATATTCGGTTTTCACAGAGTTATGCTCGATCAGATTATTTATAATTTTTCGCTGCGCTGTTTTATCATTCAGGAAGACCTTCGCTTTCTCAACAGCTTCATTAAAACGATCGGCAGAGAAAGGTTTAAGCAGGTAATCTGCTGCATTTACTTCAAAAGCCTGCAATGCGTAATGATCGAATGCGGTTGTAAAGATAATAACCGGCGGGTCTTCAAGCAGTTCGAGCATTTCGAAACCGCTTATTTTGGGCATTTGTACATCAAGAAAAATAAGATCGGGTTTTTCTTCATTTATTTTTTTGATGCCTTCAAAGCCGTTGGAACACTCTGCAGATACATAAATATCGGGATGATCAGCAAGATACTTTTTTGTTATTTCCCGTGCGAGCTTTTCATCATCAATTATAATGGCGTTGATCTTTTCGTTCATTTGCGGTTAAAATAGCGTAAGCGATAATTCTTTCTGAGTTACAGGAATAAATAATGTTACACGAAATATATTCTCATCCTTATTTATTTCCAATAAATCATTCTGACCGTAAATGAGCGCAAGCCGTTCGCGGATGTTCTTTAATCCTGTTCCGGTTCCCTTCTTGTTTGCTGCGGGGAATTCATCAAAATTATTCCGGAGGGTTATTCTTAAAAAATCATTTTCCTGTTTAGCCGACAATTCCAGTTTAACTTTTCCAAGAGTTTCATAGACTGCGTGTTTTATTGCATTCTCAAACAACGGCTGCAAAATCATGTTGGGGACTTCCTGATTAAGCACGTCGTCATCAATCTTTTCTTCGTATTCAAACTTGTCCTCAAATCTTATTTTTTCTATATCAAGATATAAGCGTATGTTTTTAAGTTCTTCCGAGAGCAAATTTGTTTGTTTGTCATTATTGGCAAGTGTATAGCGAAGGAAATCGGCAAGCTTAATTATCATCTCCTTGGCACGAACAGGGTCAATTGTGGTAAGGGCGCTCATTGAATTCAGACTGTTAAAAATAAAATGAGGATTTATCTGAAATTTTAACGAGCGCAATTCTGCTTCCGTTACAAGGTTTTTTAGATCGGATTCTTTTAGAATTCTATCGTGGAAACCCGAGTAATAAATTATTACGTAATAAAATGAAATTATCAGAAAGTAGATCAGCAGCCCGATTAAAAATCTCCATGGTAATGTGCTGATAAAAAATTCTGAATAGGCAGTTGAATAATTAAAGATGCCTGTCATTATCAGATATCCAGCAGTTAACCAAATTGCAGAAACAAAGATACCGCCTGCTGAATGAATTAAGACAATCTTAAACACCGGGTTCTGATCAATCGAAATATACTTTGCTGAAAACCAGAAGCTTAAACCTAAGCCGGCAAGTAAAATGTTAAATACAAGGCTATCTACCAAAGCGGTAAAAAATGTTATATCGCTGCTGAAAAGAATCAGGTTGAGATAAATTGCAGTCATAAAAAACCAGAAGAGTAAATAAAAGTACAGGTTTCTTGCCTGGCTGTGGATAGGATTGTCTTTCATCTTCTTTGCTCTGGTTAATTATTAATAAAAAGACTTGATTTCACCGCCTCCGAAAATTACAGCACCTTTAATAACGAGCGACTTTTCTGTATCAGCAGGTAAATTCAGATCTCTTCTGGTTTTATTTGAGAAGCCGCCGAAAATAGGCGTAATATTTATGTGCACTGTCCAGTCTTTAGGTATAACGATTTCGGTAGCGCCGAAAATGCAAAGAACGTCAATAATGTTCTCACCTTCAGCAAGTTTGCATTGAGTCAGATCAATTTCAGAGCCTCCGAAAATCGCTGTTATATTACCGCCTTTAAATTGATCTGAATAAATAATCTTATTTCCTCCGCCGAAAATTGCCACGTCATCAATAACATCCTTTTTGATTGTCCCGCGCGCATTATATGTTCTGTCTTCGGTTTTTGTCCTTTGTTTTAAGAGTATGTATGCACCGATTGCAGTAATTACAATCGAAAAAATTACTTCTCTGCTTATTGAAATACCGGGGATAATCCGCGGAAGCATTAGTAAAATTCCTAAGCCAAGTACAATCGAACCAAACAGTTTCCGCTGCGAGTTTATTAAAATGAACAAACCGATAATTATCAGTACCATCGGGCTCGAGAAGACAATTCTTCCAACTCTCAGATCAATTACATTAAGGCTGGAAAGCAAAAACAAACCACCAATAACTATAAGCAATAATCCGAAAACATTGCGTGAAATATTGCCTTTTTTATTTTCTAACATGTTTAATCCTTTCTTAATAAAATTTCCGGTATAAAAGTAAAAGTGCAGAGTGGATTTAAAAAGAAAAAATCGGCAAAACGCCGATTTTTACCGGTGAATAGTCCCTGCTATCTACACCTTCATCTCAATCTCCCCGAGTGTTATATCTTCAGTTGAAATTTTGCTCAGCGCTGATTCGATATCCTGGATAATATCCTCAACCGATTCAATACCAACGGATAATCTTACCAGACCATCAGATATTCCTGCGGCTTGACGAGCTTCCTTTCCCATCGAAAAGTGAGTCATACTTGCCGGATGCTGTATAAGGCTTTCAACACCGCCAAGGCTTACTGCAAGCTGACAAAGTTTTACCGAATTCATCATTGCAATACCCGCTGCATAACCGCCGGCTAATTCAAATGATATTACACCGCCTGCGTAACCATTTCGGTGCTGCTTTTGTCCAAGAGCGTAATGCGGGTGATTTGGCAGCCCCGGATAATAAACTTCTTTTATTGCAGGATGTGCTTTAAGATATTCAGCTACCTGAAGCGCACTAATACAGTGGCGTTCCATTCTTAATGAAAGTGTTTTAATACCCCGATGTACCAGAAATGCATTAAACGGATCTATAACCCCGCCTAACTGATTAAGTACCTTCCTGAACTTTAAATATGAATCTTCATCTTTTACTATTATCACACCGCCGACAACATCTGCATGTCCATTTAAAAATTTTGTAAGACTGTGAATAACCACATCCGCACCAAGTAAAAGCGGCTGCTGAATAACGGGACTGAGAAAAGTATTATCAACTACAAGGTGCGCACCTGCTTCCCTAGCGATTTCTGAAATGGCTTTTATATCGGAGAGACAAAGTGTCGGGTTACCGGGCGTTTCAACATAAATAACGCGTGTGTCCTTTCTGATTGCCTGCCTGATTTCCTGCAAGTCAGCAGTATTGACAAATGTGGATTCAACACCAAATTTTTTCATTATAGAATTAAGTAATGTAACCGTTGGTCCGTAAACTGCAGAGGAACATGTCACATGATCGCCTGCCTGTGTTAGTGCAGCGAATACTGTATGAATTGCAGCCATTCCGCTTCCGCAGCCGAGCGCTTTGTGACCGCCTTCAAGATCTGCAATTGCATTTTCCATCGCCTCAACGGTGGGATTAAGCATACGAGTATAAATATATCCTTTTTCTTCACCCGCAAAAAGAGATGCGCCATGCTTTACTGATTTAAATTTGAATGTAGATGTTTGATATATCGGGGGAACAACCGACCCGTATTCATATTCGTCAATTCCGGCGTGAACACACTTGGTATCAATCCCGCTGAATAATTCGTTTTTCATTTTCTCCTCCTGTAATAATTCCCTATTAATTTATAGTAAGAATTTTTGCACGCGGGTATTATTTGAGAGTCACACAAAAAGATGTTACTGATTTGCAATGAAGCGGTCAAATAATCCCCTTCAAAATTAATTGTTTTACTGCTGCAAAATTAACCACATCCCTGTTGAAAGCAAAAGCATTTTATCTGATAGAACCGGATATGTCAGAATTTTTTACTGCACTGTATGAATTGATAACCACATAAAATATCCTGTATAATTCATCATAAATCATATCTGTCCAAAACAATTTTTTATTTCGTCTCTACGGGACTCCGAATTCTTTGTCTGTCGAATTTATCTATAAGTCGAGGCTGACCAAAAAGTAAATTTTGCAAACAACTCTGAATTTATATGTCTGATTTCAGATTAAATTCAAATTCATCGTAGCACAGATTAGTAATCTGTGCTACATTTTGGTCAGCCTCTTTACCTAATGGATCAAACCCCGATAGGGACGAAATATGGATCCATTTTAAACTGCATAAAATTCATTAGAAATTTAAGTGTCTGGATTTACCACAATTTAATTAGATATTTAAAAAATATTTTAGACAGCACTGTCATAAATCTTAACTACTCTAAATAGAATTTCATAAGTTTGAGTAAATATTTAAATTGGTTTTTGATAAAGGGATAAAAATGAAGTTAAAAAGATCATCAGATAAAATGATTGCAGGCGTATGCGGCGGCATAGCCGAATGGCTCGGGTGGGATCCGACACTTGTAAGAATTGGTTATGTCCTGCTTTCAATTTTCAGCGCTGCATTTCCCGGTATTCTTATTTATATAATACTTTGGGTCGTTATGCCACAAGACAATTCACTATAATAAACAGAAGGAATAATTATGATTTGGTTTAAGATGAAGAAGTTCAAAATTTTTATTTTATTAATGCCGGTATTAAGCGTGGGGTTGTTCTGCAACTCAGATCATTTTGGCGGGAAAGGAATTTCAGGAATAAAGCTTCCACCCGGATTCAGCATTGACGTTTACGCTGAAAACGTACCCGGTGCAAGATCAATGGCTCGCAGTGAAAGCGGGATTTTGTTTGTCGGTACACGCGACCGAAGCGGAAATGTTTACGCTCTCCTCGATAATAATAATGATAATAAAATTGATGAGGTGGTAACCATTATCTCAGGTCTTAATATGCCTAATGGCGTAGCAATTCGAAACGGCGCTTTATATGTTGCAGAAGTTAATCGGGTAATCCGATTCGACAATATAGAGCAAACATTCAGAAATAATCCGATACCTGAAATAGTTAACGATACTTTCCCTACCGAAACGCATCATGGCTGGAAATTCATTCGCTTCGGTCCCGATGGTAAATTATATATACCTGTTGGCGCACCATGCAATGTATGTCTTGAGGAAGATGAAAGATTCGCAGCCATAATGCGAATGAATCCCGATGGAAGCGATCTTGAAGTT
The DNA here is from genome assembly GCA_037447335.1 of Ignavibacteria bacterium. Lineage (GTDB taxonomy): Bacteria > Bacteroidota > Ignavibacteria > Ignavibacteriales > Ignavibacteriaceae > JBBIGV01. The sequence continues at coordinate 9,680 of JBBIGV010000024.1, forward strand.
TTTGCTCATGGAGTTCGTAATACTGTTGGATTTGACTGGCATCCCGAAACTAACGAATTATGGTTTACAGATAATGGGCGCGATTGGATGGGTGATGATATACCGCCGGATGAACTGAATCATGCACCGGTGCAGGGCTTACATTTCGGATTTCCATTTTTGCACGGAACAGATGTTCCCGATCCGGAATTCGGAAAGGATATTGATTTTGATCAGTTCGTTAAACCCGTTCAGGATCTTGGTCCACACGTAGCTTCGCTTGGCATGAGATTTTACACCGGCAAAATGTTCCCAGAAGAATACCGAAACCAGATATTCATTGCCGAACGAGGTTCATGGAACCGAAGTAAAAAAATCGGTTACAGGGTAACATTGGTTCGATTAGATGGCAATAAATCGATCAGTTATGAACCCTTTGCAGAGGGATGGCTTAAGGGTGAATCGGTTTCCGGCAGACCGGTAGATGTTGAAGTCCTTCCGGATGGTTCAATGCTTGTCTCCGATGATTATGCCGGGATGATTTACCGGATAACCTACAATGAATAATTTTTCAATAACTGTTATGAACTACTTTTTTATCAGAATTAAGGAAAGTACATAATGAAAAAGAATCTGTTAGTATTCGTTCTCTTTATAACTGCATTTCTTGCAGCTTATTTATTCGTTTCGTCTTCAGATATATTTGATGACAGTCCAAAGAAAAAAATTAAAACATCCGGAGCAAAAGAAACGCTGGAATTATGGTCATTCGAAAGAGCGTATCCCAATGATGATATACCATCGGATGCATACACGCGGGCATATGAATATTCGCTTTCACATTTCGCAAAAGAACTAAAAGAGCTTAATGCTGCAGATGAGTGGAAACAGATCGGTCCGCATAATATTGGCGGTAGAACTAACGCTGTGGCATTCAACCCGCAGAACTCCAATACAATATTTGCCGGCTCAGCTTCCGGAGGATTGTGGAAGAGTTACACCGCCGGAGTAGGACCAATGGCATGGGAGTTTGTTGAAACGGGTTTCCCCGTGCTTGGTGTTAGTTCAATTTCTTTTATCCCTAATGATTCTTTGACTTTCTACATCGGTACCGGCGAGGTTTATAATTATCAGAATGCTTTAGGAGGAATTGCGGTAAGAACAACCCGCGGCAGTTATGGCATAGGAATTCTCAAAACTACCGACGGTGGTTTAACCTGGACTAAAAGTCTTGATTGGAGCTACAACCAGCAACGCGGTGTGCAGGATGTTGAAGTTGATCAGCTTAATCCAACTACAGTTTGGGCAGCAACAACTGAAGGAGTATATAAATCAACAGATGCAGGAGCTGCATGGAATTTATCACTTAATTATTTAATGGCTGTAGATGTTGAGATCAATCCGCAGAACAGTGATATCGTCTTCGCTACGCTAGGAAATCTTTCTTCTCCCAATCATGGCATTTACAGGACAGTTGACGGCGGAATGAACTGGACAAAATTAACTAACGGTTTGCCCGCATCTTTCGGAGGGAAAGCGCTTCTCTCTATTCACTGGAACAACCCGCAAATAGTTTACGTGAGTATCGGAAACGGATTCAGCAGTAATGCAGGCACATGGTTGTGCAAAACCACAAATGGCGGCGATTCATGGACGATAGTGAACACAACAGATTACTCTACCTACCAGGGCTGGTTTTCACATTTTGTAGCGGTTCATCCCGTTGATCCCAATCTTGTTTTAACAGCCGGCGTAGATGTATTTAAATCAACCGATGGCGGTGCAAATCTTGTCAGAAAGTCAGATTGGGCAGCATGGTATTTTGGTATTACGCCTCCGGGTGGTCCTGAAGGACCGCCGAATTATTCACATGCTGATCATCACGCATTTGTATTTCACCCGGACTTCCCCGATGTGGTTTACTTTGGCAATGACGGCGGTGTTTTCAGAACGCTTGATTTTGGCGAGACGTTTGAAGGATGTAATGGCGGTTACCAATCAACTCAATTCTACGCAAAGTTTACTTCATCAGAAAGTGACTCTCTGATTGCAATTGGCGGTATGCAGGATAATGCAACGGCTATTTATCTGGGAACTGTTGCATGGAAAAGAGTTATCGGAGGGGATGGATGTATGACTGCAATCCATCCAACTAATAATAATATCATGTATGGTTCTTCACAAAATCTTTCTCTAAGAAGAACTACAAACCAGGGCAATAACTGGACATCAATATCACCGCCGGGCAGCAGTCCTACTGCTTTTGTTGCACCGTTTGTGCTTTCGCCTTCAAGCCCCGCAATTCTCTATGCAGGAAGAGACAAAGTTTTTCGCTCTACAAACCAGGGTTCAAACTGGAGCGTTACTAATAACAATCAGTCGCTTGACGGAAACCCCACAATTGCTATGGCAATTTCTTATTCTAACGCTGCAAAAGTTTATGTATCAACAGCGCCTGTAAACAGCCGCGCAAGAATATTCGTTACAACCGATAGCGGAACAACTTATTCAGATATAACCGGTGATCTTCCCGACCGTTATCCTAAAAACTTTGCAGTTGACCCGAATAACGATAACAATGTTTATGTTGTATTCTCCGGATTCGGAACACCGCACGTTTATAAATCAACTAACTCGGGTGCAAACTGGACAGATATAACCGGAGACCTGCCTGACGTTCCAACTTCCGCCATAGTAGTTGATTCTGATTATCCGCAATACATTTATGTGGGAAATGATATCGGCGTGTACGTATCAACAAACAGCGGCGCAACCTGGAATATTTTTATGGAAGGAATTGAAGATGCCGCGATGGTAATTGATCTGAGCATCTCACCGGTCAATAGAAAAATAAGAGCCGTAACTCACGGACGCGGTGTTTTTGAAAGATCGCTGCTTGAACCTTCTGCAGTTGGAACAGGTATGGAAATTGTACTGGAAGAGTTCAGGCTTGAGCAAAACTATCCGAATCCATTTAACCCTGCAACATCAATAATCTATCAAATACCTTACGCGGGATATATTACATTAAAAATTTACGATGCACTGGGCAGAGAAGTAACCACACTTGTGAATGAACAAAAGCCGGCAGGAAAGCATGAAGTTATCTTTGATGCTTCCTCTGCCGCAGGCGGATTATCAAGCGGTGTTTATTTCTATACTATTGAGACTCCTTTTTTTAATAGAACAAAGAAGATGATATTCACCAAATAGTTTGGGATTATAAGGTTAACGAAAAAGGCTGTCTGTTGCAGGCAGCCTTTTTTATTTGAAGTGATTCAAATTTTAAGTTCAGGATAAATCACGGGCAAAGCTGAAATCAGTCTTAGTCGTGCAGCCGGACCCAATAAATTCGTCTTAAATCCATTTCGCTGAAATTTTGAGAATCATTTATTTGGCATTCATTAAAAACGTTCTCTAATCTGATTATTCGCATTATTCCGATTATCAAATTTATTGACTTTCAGATGCTTAAACTCTAATTTTAGCCCTTAATTAATTTTATAATCTCATTCAGAAACAAAATTTTAAGTATGAAAGAATTCAGATTTCGGATTATTATCATTTTAGGCGCAATTGCTCTTTCAGTTTATCTGCTGTATCCCACCTACGTTGATTATCAGAATAATAAGAAAATTGCAGAAATTATCGAGTTGGAACGAACAAGTTTAATTGAAAGGTATTCTGACTGGAGCAAAGAACAGATTGATTCTTACCTTATTGCTGTTGAAGATAGTATCAATAACAGTGACCCTTCTTATCTCGATGCGAGAATGAAGAGGTTAAAACTTGGTCTGGATTTGCAAGGCGGTATGCGCGTTGTTCTTGAAGTGAACACCGGAAAGCTTCTCGAAAAAGTTGCAAGAAAGCCCGATGATACATTCAAGCAGGTTCTTGCGGAAGCTCAAAAAGAAGCCGGACTTTCTGATGAATCGGTTGTAAGTATTTTCGGAAGACTAATGAGCCAGAGAGGTGTAAGGTTAAGCCGCTACTTCGGAACCATTCGCGAAGATGACAGCCAGATTCTATCAAACCTCGAAAAGGTTACAGAGGATGCGGTTACGCGTGCAATGGAAATAATCAGGAACAGAGTTGACCAGTACGGAGTTTCAGAACCTTCCATTCAAAGACAAGGCGCAAGAAGAATTATTGTTGAGCTTCCGGGCGTTGCCCGGGAAGAGGAAGCCAAACAGCTTCTGCAAGGGACTGCATTACTTGAGTTCAGACTGGTAAGAGACCCGGAATTTACATTTGATATCATGCAGCAGATTGACAATGTTCTTGCAGGAAAACCATTAGATGATGATACAACTGCGGTTGATACTACGGTTGAAGCAGTTACCGACACAACTCAACTAGAAAATCAAGTTGCGGCTGAAGATACCGGCGAACAAAAAGAATTAACGGCTGAAGAATGGGCACGTGAACATCCCTTCTTTGCAATTGCGATGCTGGATCCGCAGGGTCAATCAGCAGACGCATATGTGAGGGAAGAAGATCGCACCCGCCTTATATCTTACCTTAACAGACCGGATGTACAGAAAGTTATTCCTGATAACGTAGAATTTGTTTTCTCTGCTAAACCGATCGCAACACAGGACGGCAGAGGAATTTATGTTCTTCACCTGGTTAATAAGAACCCCGAGCTAACCGGTGGAGTAATAACTGATGCAATGGCAAATATTGATCCCAACACATCTGCACCGATTGTAACCATGCAAATGAATTCTGAAGGCACAACTGAATGGGCGCGTATTACAGGAGCTAATGTAAATAAGAGAATTGCTATTATGCTTGATGGTGTGGTGTTCTCAGCGCCTGTAGTAAGAGGAAAAATTCCCGGTGGTAGTTCGCAAATTGAAGGTATGGCAAATCTGCAGGAGGCAAGACTGCTGGAGATAGTACTTAAAGCAGGTGCACTGCCCGCGCCCGTTGATATAATTGAAGAAAGAATCGTCGGTCCCTCACTTGGTCAGGATTCAGTAAGCAGCGGTTTTAATTCTGCTCTGATCGGTTACCTGCTTGTTTGTGTGTTTATGATAATTTATTACCAGCGTGCCGGTGGTGTTGCATCTTCAGTTCTTGTTTTAACGGTGCTGTTCATACTCGGAGTGCTCGCCGGATTTGGCGCTACTCTCACATTGCCGGGTATCGCAGGTATCATTTTAACTATTGGAATGGCTGTTGATGCCAACGTTCTTATTTATGAAAGAATAAGAGAAGAGCTTGCTACCGGTAAAACAGTAAAAGCATCTGTTGACGGTGGTTTCTCTAAAGCTTATTCTGCAATTATTGACTCAAACATCACGACATTCTTTACTGCAATCATTTTGTACCAGTTCGGAAGCGGACCAGTTCAGGGATTTGCATTAACACTTATGATAGGAATTGCATCAACCTTATTCAGCGCTTTGGTTATTGCAAGGCTTGTGTTCGATTACCTCGTTGCAAAAGGCGCTAAACTCAGTATCGGTTAATTAAAAAAAGTTTCAGGAGCAAATCACTAAATGCGAATATTTGAAAATTTAAACTTCGACTTTCTTGGCAAAAGAAAGATCTTTTATGTTATATCAACAGCTATGTTCTTGATCGGGCTTATAAACATTGCCTTTCGCGGGCTTGAGCTTGGTATTGACTTCAAAGGCGGTTCGGAAATTGTTCTTCAGTTTCAAACCCCGATTAACATCGCTCAGGTCAGAGGTTATGTTGATAATATCGGTCTTGGTAATGTTGAGGTTAAAACATTTGGCGGTGAAACCGGTATTCTTATAAGAACTGAACTTCAGGATATTCCTGAAGAAATTTACCCCGATGTTATTGCTTCAGTTGAAAATGAAATTGACAAGATCATGCCGGGTATTCCCAGGCAGATTACAGATTCAGCACAAACTTCTCTCACATATTCTTTCCCGAACCCGGATACCACAAATATCATTATTACAAAACTTAATGAAGCCGGTTTGCAGGTTAGCAAACTTTCCGAGGAACCCGCTAACAGAGAAATGTTGGTAAATATCGGTATATCTGACTGGATTAAAGAAAATCTACGCGAGAAAATGCCTGAAAATCCTTTTATTGTTCTGAAAGCAGACAGAGTAGGTCCTAAAATCGGCGCCGAGTTAAAGCGTGATGCTTTGCTTGCTGTTTTTCTTGCTTTGATCGCCATGCTGATTTATCTGGCTTTTCGTTTCAAATTCATCTTTGCTGTTGGCGCTGTTGCAGCGTTATTTCACGACGTACTAATTACTCTCGGACTTTATTCGGTGCTTCACGGAATGATACCGGGATTAAACCTTGATATTGACCTGACTGTGGTTGCAGCATTTTTAACTTTGGTTGGTTATTCAATAAATGATACTGTGGTAGTGTTCGACAGAGTAAGAGAAAACCTGAAGATCCATAAAACACAACCTATTATGGAAGTAATAAACAAAAGCATCAACCAGACTATGAGCCGTACAATAATTACAGGCGTTACTACCTTATTAGTTCTGTTCGTACTACTGATGTTAGGCGGCGATGTTCTCAGAGCCTTTGCATTCACACTTTGTTTCGGTATTATTATCGGAACCTACTCATCAATATTTGTTGCAAGTTCTCTCGTACTCGAATATGCAAACAGAAGTAAAAAGCGCGTCGAGTTTTAATCTATTCCGGCACCCGCTTTTTTTAGGCTGTCTTTCGGACAGCCTTTTTAGTACCATTTCAGTCCTGATTACATAACAAAGCACAATTGTTTTCTGTTGTGAATAAATTTTTTTGTGCGCTAATGAGACTTTTTTCCCTTATCTTGTAATTGAAATTAGTAACTTAACTTGTGCACAAACATGACAAGGGGAAAGTTCAAATGACTTTCAAGCACAGAAAATACTCCCGCCAATTTCTTCAGGCAGCATTACTGCTTTTAATTCTTTCATTATTTTTCCCTTCAGATACAATCAGCAGAAATACGGGATCATGGTCTGTTGGTACAGCAATATTTCAATCAGGTGATATAATTTTCCGCAGAGGTATAAGTTTAATAAGCCAGATGGTTTTACTTGCCGATAGCCGTTCCCCCTATTCACATACAGGAATAATAAAAACAGAAAATGAAAAAATTTTTGTGATACACTCAGTGCCTGCCGAAGAGAAATGGGAAACTGATAAAGTAAAAAAAGAATTGCTTGAAGACTTTTTAAGAAAAGACAGAGCATCGGCAATTGGTTTGTACAGATTGAATGGGGAATTCAAGGACTCTGTAATCAGAAATGCAATTTTGGCTGCTGAAAAATTTGCAATAGAAAACACTCCATTTGACGGAGGTTTTGACCTGGATGATAACACGCGTATTTACTGCACAGAACTAATTTGGAAATCGTTTCTGGAAGCAGGACTGGATTTAATAAACAATAAGTTTGACGAGCTGGCAGTGCCGCTCGGCAAAGGTCAGTACATACTCCCGAGCACAATACTTGAGAGTGAACAATTAACTTACATTTATTCAAAACAATTCAAGTGAGGAAAGTATGAAACAATTCACAACACTATCTGTTATTGCTGTATTTATCAGCATGTTCTTAATTAGCTGTGGAAGCACGCCTTCAACCCCCGAAGGTGTTGCTGAGGAATTTATGATGCGCGTAAGCAAAGGTGACAAATCTGCAATTGACCTTATGGCTCCTGAAGTTGTTGCAATGTTTGGCAAAGAAAAAATTGAACAGGGCTTAGCAGACCAGGCTGATAAATTTGCTAAGAAAGGCGGAATATCATCTATAGAATTTACTGATAAAAAGATTGAAGCAAATGAAGCAAAATTTAAAACGAAAATAAATTTCGGGGATGGATCTTCGGACAACGACAAAATTGATCTGATTAAAAAAGAGGGTAAGTGGCTCGTTACCGTTTCCAAATAAATTCTGGTCAAAGGCTGTTTCAAATTTATTGTTAAATAAAAAAAGTTTTTGAAACAGCCTTATCTTTTTTAAAATAAAAATGTAAAGTTAGGTTTTAAGGATAGACTAACTATCCGGCTTTCACCTGCACCAAAGTCATATTGAGGTTCACTAGTATCAGTAAGTGATTAAATTATTGATGGTTATTGCGATTTGTCATCTGTTAGGGTTACAATTACGCAGCAAACCCCAGTGCAGCAAAATAATTTAGGAAGGTTTGTAATAAAAGAAGGTTATTATAAAGTACTTCTGATATTACATCAATTATTTTTTAATCTCTTCTCCAACTTCTCATAATCCCCCAGATAAGCACGCATTAAACTTTTCCAGAGTTTGCCGTGATTGGGATAATGGAAGTGTAATAGTTCGTGAACAATGACATACCTGCCAAGTTTTTTGTTCATATTAATTAATTCATCATTGAAGTTTAAGTTACCATCTGTTGAGCAGGATGCCCATTTACGGCTCATAGGACGCACAGAGATGCCTTTTAAAGCTATATCTAGCTTGTCTGCGTACTTCATTACCTCTTTCTTAAATTCAGTTTTATCTTTCCATTTACTCATTAGCTTTTAGGATAATGTTAAACAAATCATCGATTATTTGTTTGGCTTTTTCTATGTCGTCCGTACCTGCTAAAAGTGTTAAATACATTTCCTGACGGAGTTCTTTTGTCTCTGCTTCGCTTGTTTGCCAGTGTGGGAACTTCTTAAAGCTCTCTGTAAAACTGTTAGCAGTGTTATCGCTGTTACTCAATCCATACTCGGTAAGCTTTTTTGAAAAGAAAAATGTTAAATCATCAAAACCTTTTGATTTCTTTTCTTCTTCCTGACTTAATGCTGCTTTGATTAATGCTTCAAGTTCTTCAAGTGCGGACTGAGTTGTAATAATCCTATCTTCATAATTTTCCTGGATGGCTTGTGCTTTTTCTTTTAGAGAAATAAGTACAAGATCACCGCTATGTTCTTCTGCATATTTGCCAATAGTCTTAACAAGGTTTATGACTTTTACATTATCCGGTTTCTGCCCTTTTTTAATTAGCTCTATTGTCTTTTCATTTAGCTCATAAGCATCTGTTGTCATTTCAAGATTTTCTATATCAACATTCTCTTTTACCAGATCAATTGTTTTTCTCTGGAATTCTTTATCAATGTAAATGTGCTTTGCATACGCATTGCGGACTATGTAATAGAACTGAGTAAGAAGTTTATAATTATCAATATAAGGTCTTAAGAATGCATCTGGGGAAATGATTTCATACAACATTTCAACTTCTTTGTAGAACTTAAAGAACTCTTTGCGTTTTGATTTAGATTTGAAATGTTCAATTAACTTATCAACTTCTTTATCATTATAAGGCGGCTTTATTAGTCCCAAATATTTTGGAGCTGTGCTTTCCAGATTCTTCTTAAATAAATCTTTGAGAAGTGCTAAATCTCTTATAACACTTTTAACATCATCTGAATCAAAGGCTAGTGCCTTTTCAAGCTTATCAAATATTCCAATAAAATCTATTGCCAATCCAAAAGGTTTTTTCTTTCCCTCTTCATCTTCATAGGGACGATTTACTCTTGCTATTGCCTGAAGCAATGTATGATCTCTCATTGGTTTGTCTAAATACATTGCATAGAGTATGGGTGCATCGTAACCGGTTAAGAGTTTTTCTGTAACGATTAGAATTTTTGGCAGGACTTCATTCTTAGCAAAGTTCTTGCGAATAGTTTTTTCTTCTTCTTTATCTATCTGGTATTCTTTTAACTGCTCGGTATCGTTATGAGCGCTTGTATAAACAACCTGAGAGTATTCGGGGGGCAAGTATTTATCCAAAGCTTTTTTATAAAGTGCACAAGCTTCTCTATCAACTCCAACTAAAAATGCTTTATAACCAAGATTTTCTACATAAGTCTGGTAATGCTCTGCAACAAACTTTGCAATCTTATTAATTCTTCTTTTACCTTTTAAGAAATGTCTTGTCTGAACAGCCCTTTCCAGAATCTTGTTTAATTCATCAATATCACTTATACCTTCAGCTTCTGCAAGCTTAAGGAATTCCTTTTCAAGTATTTCTTCTGGCACTCTTAAATCGTTTGGAGCAAGTGAGTAATAAAGAGGTAAAGTTGTTCCATCAGTAATAGAATCTGAAATGGAATATTTATCCAGATAACCCTTGGGATCATCAACTCCGAAAGTTTTAAATGTTCCTCTGCCGTAAGCTGTTCTATCTATTGGTGTGCCTGTAAATCCAATTAGAGTTGCATTAGGAATGGCAGCCATCAAATAGTTACCCAAATCACCGGAAGTTGTTCTGTGTGCTTCATCCACTAAAACATAAATATTACTCCTCGTGTTGATGTTGGGAGGCATATCATTAAACTTATGAATCATACTCACTATCAAACCACGATAATCATCTTTTAATAAATCTCTCATTGCTGCGATGCTGTTTGCGTGAGCCACGTTTTGAATTCCCAATGAAGTAAGATTACGAATCATCTGATCTTCGAGTTCATTTCTGTCAATCAATAAAATGATAGTTGGTTTATCTGCTTCCGGTTTTTTGAATAATAGCTCTGATGACTTGATGATAGTGAACGTTTTACCTGATCCCTGTGTATGCCAGACTAATCCCCTTCGCTTTTTAGTATCTAAAGCTCTCGTTACTACTTTCTCAACTGCCTCTACCTGATGCTGACGTAAAATATATTTATTTAGTTCTTCATCCTTCTCTACAAAAACAATATATTTTTTTAGGTAAGCAAGAATTCTATCGATTGCAAAAAATGTTTTTACCTTCAACTCAAGATTTCCAATTTCCTCTCCGCCTTCGGCGGATTTCCAGTTGAAAAGATTTTTACGGTTTGTATTCCAGGTTACACCGTACAAAAAACCTAGTGCTTCCGTAACAGTATAGATTTGCTGAGGGAGTAACATTTCGGGAGTTTCATTGTGGTATCGTCTTATCTGATCTATTCCTATTGCGAGAGCTTCATCTTTAGCTGCGTTTTTACACTCGATAACAATTACAGGAATGCCGTTAATAAAAAATACAACATCTTCCCTGTTGCCATATCTGCCATTGTAAAAATAATATTCTTCCGAAACGTGATAGGTGTTATTGGTGTGATCATCATAATCTATAAGCTTTAGGTTATACTCACGGTTATCCTCTGAGCAGAAGAATGTTTTTTCTCCTCTGAGGTATTGAAGAAAATCTTTGTTGCCCTGAATATCTATGCGAAGACTTTTAAGTTTTGAAAAAAGGTTATTGTCTTTTTCTATGTATTTGGGATTAAACTCAAAAACTTTTTCTAATAAAATATCTTTTAAGAAAGGATAAGAATTTTTAGCTCTTTCTGAAGGTAATGTTGCTGAAGTATCGAAGTGTCTTAGCTTTTCTGTTTCCTGCTGAGATAAAACTTCCCAGCCAATCTCATTCGCATATTTGAGAATTCTTTTTTGAACAGTTGTATGTTCTGTGAATGATTGGCTCATATATCTAAATTTTATTGATACTAATAAGTAACAACTTTATTTTTGCGTTAGAATTTCAACCCGGTTTGTTCGAAGTATGACGTTATGTGTCAAGCAGTAAGTAGGACAAACGGGGTTTTTATTATTCATCTCAAAAATTATATTAACACCTCGATTTATCGAGTTGAAATTAACACCGGCATTTATGCCGGTGATTACGCACACCGAAAGACTAAAGAAAACCGTTTCAACGGTTTAAATTTAATCCATAAAGTTTTATGAATTCTTCATACTCTTCCGAAAAACTTCTTTTCCGATGATGTTCTTTCTGGTTTGAAATGTAATCAGAAACCTTATCTGCTACTGAATGCGAAACTGAAAATGCAGCATATCCTCTTCCCCAACTAAATTTTGTTTTGAGCAGATTGCTTTTGTTTATCCAATTAGAAGAACTGCCCTTTAATAAATGTGCAACATCTTCAATCGTCATATTAGTTGGTAAATCTAACAAGATATGAACGTGATCAGGATTTACAAAGATTTGTCTGATAAATATTTTCTTTCCCTTTGCATAGGAAAGTAAATATTTTTTTAACTGCTCACAGGCTTCTGCAGTTAATACCTTTTCCCTGTTGTGAGTTCCCCAAATCAAATGAATCCAGCATCTTGTATATGAGTGAAGAGACATTTCTATAGCCTTTGATTTATCATAATGATATTAACACCGGCATTTATGCCGGTGTTTGTGAACTCCGATAGACTGAATATAACCGTTTTAACGGTTTAGCTTCTGGGGCTGTCCAAAATGTAGCACAGATTACTAATCTGTGCTACGATGAATTTAAATTTAATCTGAAATCAGACATATAAATTCAGAGTTGTTTGCAAAATTTACTTTTTGGTCAGCCCCTTAACGATTCACTATTTCTTTCTACACACCTTGATAAATCAAGGTGTTAATTTTCTCGTACTCTCTTAGTCACCCCGATGAACTTGCCTGCGGCAGGTAGGCGGGGTGTTAATGCTTTCTTCTAATTTGAATTCAATATCTTTTACACGGATTTGACCAGTCATTAGAAGATTTAAAGTGTTCCTAAAGAGTTCTTGAAGATTCTTCGTTTTTGATTTAGCGATTTGAATTTTGTATTCAAGTTCAGAAAAAATAGAACTTATTTTTTTCTGAATAGCTAATTTAGGAAAGGGTATTAATGTGGACTGAACCACTCCCTTGGGAAGCCTTTGTCGTCCAGTGCTTCCTTCCATTTTACCTGCCAACGTTTTTCTAACATCTTCTTTTAGTAAGTAATAAAATAAATAGTGTATGTCACTTACTTCTTTAATTAGCTGAATTGGGATTACTTCTGTTGTTGCGTAACCAAAAATGAAATTGATATCAGCTATGCCTTGCTTTCCATTTTCAAACGATGGAGTAATCTTGGCTAATAACAGATCACCATTCTCAAAATATGTTCCGCTAGGAATATCAGAAAAATTTTTCGGTATAAAAGTATTAGCTTCAATTCCAGTATCGGGGATCAATTCCATCGGAATAAATGGCAGGTCTTTATAATTAGTAAGATTTCTGTTTCTTGGTTTTTTAGTAAAAACATAAACTTCATCAATTCTTTTAACTTCCCAACTTTCTGGGACGGGACCAATCTCTGTTTGTTTTTGTGGTTCGCCATTAAGTCCTTCTGTAAAGAGTTTTTGCATTAAAACTTTTTTAAGCTCCTGGGTGGTTTTAATTATTTGTTCTTGTGTCTCAATTGCCTGCTGAATTTTGGAAAGCACGTGAGCAATTTTTTTTTGTTCAGAAGGTGATGGAAAGGGAAACTGATATTTTTCAACATCAGGTTTCTGGATGCTCGGTAACGTAGTTTTTGCGTGTAATCCAGAAAGAGGATTGATTAAAAACCAATTATATATCATTTCCATTGGTGGTAATTCTTTAATCCATTTCAAATAAAAAGTAGTATCTGTGGGATAAGTTGGACTATAAAATTTTTGAACTGATCCTGCGGTTCCCTTTCTACCTATGACAAGAGTTGGGAAATCAACCAAAGGTTCCTGAACAAATCCAAAAATACCACCTGAACCAACAAGTGGAATATTACCAGTTGTTTTGGGATTTGCCTTACCATATTCAACTGTTGCCCATTCATTTATTTCATTTACATCCCAATCCTCAGGGATTAACCCGATATCAGTTTGTTTGAAACCAGCGGGGATTAGATTGGAATCGCTTGCTATTTCTGTTTTCTTTATCGTCATCATCTTTAAGCCGTTGAAACGGCTTTGAGTTTATGTATTGTCTTTCTCTATCACCTCGATAAATCGAGGTGTTAATGAGATTTATTCTAAGAACTCTCATTAATACTTTTCTTTACCTGTATTCTCACTAACACCTTGCTTCAGCAAGGTGATATTACCACTACAAACAAGACACACGTGCAACTGCTTCAGCAGTTTTTTAATCATCAAAATATTTCATTCCATACTTAGTTATGAACTCTTTATATTCTTCAGCGAACGATTTTATCTTGTGATGTTCTTCCTGATTCGCAATATATTCACAAACCTTACTAACTGCTGATTCTGATACTGAAAATACGCCATAACCTCTGCCCCAGTTAAATTTAGTTTTCAACAAATTACTTTTGTTAATCCAATTAGATGAGCTTCCTTTAAATAGCTGAACTGCATCTTCTATACTCAGATTAGTTGGTAAGTCAATTAATAAATGAGGGTGATCAGCGTTTACATAGTTTATTTTCATATAGATATTTTTTTCTTTTGCATATTCATAGTAGTAATTCGAAAGCTTAACTCTTGCTTCTTTATGCAATACTCTTTCTCTGTTAAGTGTACCAAATATAATATGAAGCCAGCATTTTGAGTATGAGTGCAGCGACATTTTATTTATTTCTTTCATTTTTAAGCCGTTGAAACGGCTAAATTTTTTTTGTTTATTTTTTATTCACCTCGATAAATCGAGGTGTTAATGATATTCTCAGCATTTTTTATCAACACCTTGCTTTATTAACCCCTGACTTAAGTCAGGGGTTAATGAAACGAATCCAAAACCAAAACCGTTTCAACGGTTTCAAACTAATAACCCAATTTTTGAAAAATATCTTTTAACTCTTTATCAATTTCTTTTTGTTCCTGCTCAAGTTCTTTTAAGTCCTCAAGTATTTCACCGATAGGTCTGTAAGTTTCTTCTTCTGCTGTGTGTATGTAACGGGTTGGAGATAAGTTATAATCATTTTTAACAATCTCATCTTTCTCAATAACCTTACTAAATTTATCTATCTCTTTCCAGTTTAGATATGCTTCAACAATTTTATTCTGGTTTTCGTCAGGTATAAAGTTCTTTGGCTGTCCTTTCTGGAATTCTTTGGAAGCATTTATTAAAAGAATTTTATTCTTTTTACCATTAGCTTTTTTCTTGTTAAGAAATAAGACAATACCAGGTGCGGAGGTGTTATAAAAAAGATTCTCGGGTAAGTATAAAACTCCTTCAATTAAATCCTGCTCAACAAACCATTTTCTAATTTCTTTCTCTTTGTTAGTGCTTTGATTCCCTGAACCTCTTGAAACTGCTCCTGTATCTAAAACAATTCCTGCTCTTCCCTTTTCATTTAAAGAAGCAAGAATATGTTGAGCCCAACCCCAATCTGCTGTTCCGTTAGGCGGGAACCCTGCAGCAAATCTTTCAAGCTCATCATTTTCATAAATGCTTTGGTTAAATGCAGATTGATTCCACATCGGATTTGCAATTACTCTGTCAAACTTTCTTAGCTTGTTACCAATTTTAAACTTGGGTGTATTCATTGTATCACCAATTTCAATAGTACCTTCCATATCGTGGATAACCATATTCATATTTGCCATTGCCCAGGTGCTAGAGATATATTCCTGTCCGTTTAATTGAAGCGGTGCATACTTCTCTTTGCTGCGCAAGTGCATTTTATCCTGCAGGACTAACTGACATTTTATAAGCAAGCCTGCAGAGCCACAGCAGGGATCGTAAATTTCTTGTCCGGGTTCAGGATCAAGAATACGAGCCATAATGATTCCAACTTCTTTTGGAGTGTAGAACTCACCAGCACTTTGTCCTCCACCTTCAGCAAATTTTCTAATTAGATACTCATAGCTTCTGCCAATGATATCAGGTTCAACGTCTTTAAGACCTAATCGTTTTTTGCTTATTTCTTCAATAAGGTTACTGAGCTTGTCATCGTCAATATCTCTTTGCCCGTGAGTGGTTGCATTGAAATCAACTCTGTCAATAATTCCCTGCAAACGTGGATTTTCTCTTGCAATATCTCGGAGTTTGTTGGTTAGTTCTTCACCAATTTTTGTTGAGAGCTTACGTATGACAGACCAAGTTGGATCTTCGATATTTTTAGGTCTTAGAGGAATGTAAAAGCGAATTAACTTTCTGTCTTTTTCTATAAGTTTTAGTGCTTTTTGTTTATCACCAATCTTATCAGTAATTCTTTGCACTTCATCATCAAATACATCACACAGTCGTTTAACAAAAATAAGGGGTAGTATAAAGTCTTTGTACTTGGGGGCGTCTTGCGCTCCTCTGATGGCACAAGCCGCATCCCATATCCAGGATTCAAGGGACTTGGAGTTGTTATTGTTACTTGCCATTTAACGGGTTTGCCAATTTGATGGATATTTTACCCTATAAATTACGGTAAAACTATAGAAAAGGAAAAGAAGGTTAAAAAATTACTTAACTGTCACCACCACCAAAGTCATATCATCATTTTGGGGCGCTGAGCCGCGGAATCTTGATACCGATTCCCATACGCTATTAAGTATTTGTGAAGACGTTTTAGCCCGATTGTTCATCAATAGATGAGAGAGCCTGTCTTCCCCGAAGTCTTCATTATTTATATTCATTGCTTCAGTAATACCGTCTGAGAAAAATGCATATACGCCGCCATCTTCCAAAGGTATTGTTTCTTCAACTAAGGTATTATCGAACAATGTTCCCTTCTCAATACCGATTGCCAGACCTTTTGTCCGGAAAGAAGTAATTGCTCCGTTGCCGGCGGCAATAAGCGGCACATGCCCGGCGCGGCAGTACTTCATTATCTTCTTTTCTGAATCTATCAGTGCGATGGTCATCGTGGCAAACCAGCTCCGCTCAAGTAAGTTGTAAAACTTTTTATTCAGGTCAGATAAAATTTCTTTGGGTGTTCTGTCCTCAGTACAAGCAACCTGAACCATAGTTTGCAGCTTACTAACATATAAGGAAGCCGATAATCCTTTACCAGAAACATCTCCGACAATAATAAATATCTTATTCTTACCTGCCGGTATCAGATCAAAATAATCTCCGCCAACCTGCATTGCGGGTTTCATTTCACCGCAAATATCGAGACCATTAATCTCAGGGATACATTGCGGAAGTAAGCTTTGCTGAATTCTTCTCGCGATATCCAGATCCCGGACAATGTTTAACTTTTCAGTTTCTGACTGATACAATCTTGCATTTTCAAGAGAAATACCGGTTTGGCTGGCAGCAGCGTATAGAAGCTCAATATCCTTACCGGCAAACTTCATCCCTGAGTACTTTAATCCGAATAACAACAATCCAACAACCATGTTATTTACCTGCATTGGAATTACAGTGTGAATTCCTTCTTCTTTCAGCCGATCAGAATCTGCCGGAAAGATTTGCTCAAAATGCTGCTCTTCAATTGCAATCTTTCTGTTTACTTTTGACCAGGAGGAAAGAAATTCATCAATATTTGTTGCGGCTATTCTAAGCTCCAATTCAGATAAACCTTTTTTCCGGACAAGCTCAAAGCTGCCTTTTTCATTACTCCAGAGGAGGATTCCAAATTTATTTATTCGAAGTGCATCAACAAAAGTTTTTGTCATGAGATCGAGAATATTATCCTTGCCCACGACAGTTGCAATATCATTACTGAATTCTATCAGGACCTTTTGATATGCAAATTGCTCAGGATACATTTTCTCGGTAATGAAATCCTGAAATCTGTCTTTTGTAGATTGAAATATGATTGCAAAAACTATAAACGCTATTCCGGCTATAATTCCCTGGTATTCAGTACCGATAGCAATACCAATTGACTGTCCCAGTAAATAAACTGTCAGGAAGTATATCGCTGCAATCGTAAGCATTGCCGCACCGTAAAGAATAGTTTTTTTAATTACGACAGAAACATCCATTAACTGGTATTTAAAGACTGAATATGCGAATGCGACTGGTATAATAACGATAAGAACTATAGGTGCATAATACTCCGGCGAATTAAATATTGTGTCAGAAATTGCCGGAGCAATTTTTGATGTATAGAACCCTACAACAATGCCCAAAGTTACTGCAACAAGTATTATAAATATTGGCTTTCTTTCTTCTTTTGTTTTTAACCGGAAGTAATTAATTATTAACGAAATCCAGGCAATAAAATTCGCCGCCGTAAAAAATACTGCAAGGTGGTTCATTGCTTTTGAGCCGGCGGCTATATCCGAAGTATTGCCGTAATAAAATCCTCCAAAGAGATACATAAGCGAAATGAATATTATCGCCGGCAGAGTAACCATTATGATCTTATAATAATTCTTTTCCGTAAAGCGGAAAGGCTTCGGGAAAATCCAGAAGAAATGAATCAGCACAAATGATATGGCGGAAACACCGAGCAGGCGCAGGCTGCCGAATATTGCTATCAAATGCAGCTCTTTTTCGGTACTTGTTCCAAAGAAAAATGATTGTGGTACAATAGAGCCTGCACCAACCAAAACATTGATTACACCTATAAGATAGAAGTATCTCTGAACAACACCATCCGGCTTAGCAAGCAGAACAATAAGTCCTATAAGCAGCCATATAAAAGCCTGAAGAGAAACCGCCAGCATACCGAAGTTAACAAGCTTTTTGATGTAAACCCGCGTTTTAACTATTTCGCCATCTTTTAGAATTGTATATTCAGCATACTCACCTGCAGGAACAGAGTTCAAAAGGTTTTGTGCCTGGTAAGGCGATGTAACTTCAGTGTTGTTGATTGCAAGCAGGTAATCACCGTTTCTTATTCCGGCATTCCATGTTACGCCTTCAACTTTAACATGATCAAAAACTATAGCTGTGCTGTCAGGTGAAATTCTTTTATGCATCCAAAGGCATTCATCATTTGAGGTTACATTTACCTCAAGTACATAATAAATGCTAACGAGAGAAAGAATTGCCAAAGGAATGGTAATACCAATAATTGCTTTCTCTCTTATCCTTAACCAGAGTTTCTTTAAGTCATTAATCATTGAACTTCAGCCGGAACGATAAATTAATTATAAGAATTATTATAGTTATAGTATTATATAAATATAGAAAAGTAAACCTTGCTTTAACCAACCTTTATAACAACCAGAGTTATATCATCAGATTGAAGAGTCTCTGAAGAAAATTCCTGCACATCGCTCCTGATAAGCTCCAGTATTTCTGAAGCAGAATATTCAGATATTTTTAGAATAAGCTTTTCAAGCCGCTCATCGGAATATTCATCCCCTGCCTTATTAAGTGCTTCTGAGACACCATCAGTAAATAAAACGATAAGATCATCTTTTTGTAATTGCAAAACTTCGGTTTGATATGGAAGTACTGTTTTCATTACGCCGAGTATAATACCGCCAACATTCAGCTTTATAATTTGATTATTCCTGATCAGTAGCGGAGGATTGTGCCCGGCATTAACATATCTTAAAGTTTTATCAGGTATGTTAACCACACCCCAGAAGAAAGTTATGAACTTACCATCTGTAATATTTTCAGAGATAAGGTCATTTATTAAAGCAGTTGCTTCATCTATTTTCATTCCCTGCAGGCAGGTGGTTTTGATAAATGCCTGAAGATTTGCCATCACTAGTGCAGCAGGAACTCCTTTTCCGGAAACATCAGCAATTGCAAAGCAGAAGTTTTCATCGTCAAGCCTGATTATGTCATAGTAATCACCTCCAACCTGCTTTGAGGAAACGTTAACTGCTGCAATATCAAATCCATTGATCCCGGGAATTCTTCGCGGGAGAAGATTTCGCTGAATATCTCTTGCAATATCGAGTTCCTCTTCCATCTTTTGTTTTTCGAGTGCATCCTTAAACAATCGTCTGTTTTCAAGTGAAACTATCGCAAGACTTCCGACAGAATAAATGAATTCAATGTCAGCTTCGGTATAATCCAGTTGATTTATTCTTTTGCCAAGAAGTATAAGTCCTCGTGTTTTTCCCTGAAGCTGCATGGGTACTACTACTTCAATATCAAGATTGAGCAGGTCAGGGAAGCGCTTTTCGATTTCTTCTTTACTTAAAGATATACTAATTTTTGCTGCGTCACAATTACCTAAAGATTTCAACAGAGTTGAATTATCAAATTTTGATTCCAGAATTTGAACAGCACCATTTTCAAATGTTAGGACAGCAAATTTTGAAACGAGAAACTGACCAATTACAGAATAAACGAGAAGTTTGGTAACACGTGTAGTTTCTGTGAATAAACCGAACTCTTTACTCAGCTCAAACAGCGAATTCAATCTCTGAATACGGGAGTCCAGTTCGCGGTTAACTATTTTCAATTCATTTATCATTATAGAATTCTGAATTGCTGTTGATGATATATTCAGAATTGTTCCTAAAAATCCAAGGTCGTCTTCAGTGTATGGCTTTTTATTCATTTTTTCACCAAGACACAGCACACCAAGACATTGGTTTGATAAACTGATCTGCTTTACTGCAACTATGTTAGCAGCTTGAACAAAATTTATGAAAGCATCATCCTCTTCAATATTTTCACCGGCAGGAATGTCAGGGATGTTTTTAATTATTGAATCGGGAATACCTTTTGATGAGTGAAGCCTCAAATGCCCGTTATCACGGATTGCAACGAACCCGCGCGTAGCATGGAATTTACCCATACAGCTCAGAAGTATGTTGTTAATTATAAAATTCAGGTCTAGACTGGAGTTAATTATTCTGCTGAATTCTGCGAGGGCTGTAAGGTTTCTTTTTAGTTTAAGTAATTCAGGATCATTCATTATCAACCTGAGTGGCTAAGTTTTTTGATAATGATACGCTGTTATATTTGCCGGGGACAGAGGAATACTTAACATCGTCCATTAATGATTTCATCAGGTACATTCCCAAACCACCGACTCTTTTCTGATTGAAGTATTGTTGAAGATCCGGATCAGGAATAGTATCAGGTGCAAATGAGCTGCCGTAGTCTATTATTTCAACTGTTAGCTTCTTATTTGAATATTTCAGCCTGATAATTATTTCACCATCCGGATAAAATTTATATGCGTGCTTAATAATATTTGTACAAGCTTCATCAACAGCGAGGATTATATTATCAATCGCATCATCGGAAAAGCCGATGCTCTTAGCAGTGGATTGAATAAAATTTCTTATATCGGAAAGATTTTCCGTTCTGCTTTTAACTACAAGTTCTTTTTGCTGCTGAACAGCTTTGTCGGGTTTCAACTTATTTGTTCTCGCTAAATTTTTTTATGGCTTCATCTTCGGTCTTATATATTTCATAAAGCAGGGGAAATCCGAGCAGGTCGAAGATGTTATAAACTTTATCACTCATGCCTGCAAGTTTGATATCGCCTTTATTTTCCCGCATTTTTTCTATGAACGCCATGAACACACCTAATCCGGCACTGCTGATATAGGCAATGTCGTTAAAGTTTACGACTGTAGAATACTTACCTTTATCAATCAGTTCAGCGAATGTGTTTTCAAGGGCTGGCGCCGTATGGGCATCCAGAAAGCCCTTAAGATTTATTACACTTATGTTCCCTTTTTCTGTAACTGTGGCGTTAAACTCTGCCATTGCGTATCTCCATCGGTTTTTGAGTTATGTTTCCATTTAAATATCACCAGTGTTATATCGTCATGCTGTGAACTGTCCTGAGAAAAAAGAGTGATTTCTTTAATAACTAAATTTGACAATTCATCAGCGCTTTTATCGTGATTCCCTGCCAGAATTTTCAGGAAATGGGCATCACCAAAATCTTCAAAGTTTGTGTTTTTTGCTTCAGTTATGCCGTCAGTATAAAGAACAAGCGTGTCATTTTCCTTCAAATCAATTTCGATTTCATCAAGAGTATCTGCAAAGAATGATGCGTAATTTAATCCCAGTCCAAGACCACGCGGTCTTATATTTTGAACCTTACCATCTCTTAAAAGGATCAGAGGACAGTGACCTGCACGCGCAATAACAAGTTTTTCCTGTTCAAAATCAATCAAACCATAGGCAGCGCTCACGAAGTTTTTACGGTCGAGGGTTCTTTTTAAAATCTGATTTGCATATATAAGAATTTCTCTGGGCTTCTGTATCGTTTTTGAAAGAGACTCGAATATGCCTTTTGTTTCTGCCATTATAAATGCTGCCGAAATCCCTTTGCCTGAAACATCAGCAATTACAAAACCCATTTTTTCATTTTCAAGTTCAAAGAAATCATAATAATCTCCGCCTACTTCAAACGCCGGTATGAACACGGAAGAGATTGATAACTTTGGATGCACGGGATTTTTAGCGGGAACTATATTCTTCTGAATTTCTCTTGCTACATCGAGTTCTTTTTCGAGCCTTTCTTTTTCTATTGACTCTTCCAGCAGCCTTGAGTTCTCTATTGCAACAGATGCATAATCAGAATAAGTATCGAGTGCATTTATATCCTCATCATCAAAAATAAATTCGTTCTTCTTAACTGAGAGCAGGCAGCCTCTCGTTTCATTATGTGCTTTTAGCGGAGAAACTGCAACAGAAGTAAATCTGTCGCTTAAATTCATATGATTACCCCCATCTGCAAGATTAATGGTGAATGTTTTATCCAGGTTTTCTATTCTTTTCTCATTAAAAATATACGAGGTGATTTTTCCAGCATCAAGATAACCAATGTTCTTGTGTGCAATAGTTTTCAGATCATAATCTTCTTTCCACACAATCCAGGATGCGTCGGAGTTGCAGACCTTTGCAGCAATTTCTGTAACCGTCTCTGCGAGATCGGAAAAATCAAGCACCTGAGTTATAAGCCTGCTGAAATACTGAAGTGAAGAAACCTCCTGTGCTTTCCTGTCGAATGCTTCGGCAGTAGGAAGATGGAATAATGTAGTAAAGAAAAGCACACTGAAATAAATAACACCATAAACCATAATCACTGAAATAAACTTTTCAAGTGAAGGTGAAAATATTTCAAGCATCTTATAATGTGCGCTTGAAGATGAACTGTTAGCCAGGTTAACTGCAAAAAGTACTGATATAACAACTGAAAGAATCAGCAGGGCAATTTTTTCTTTCTTTACGATAAAAGCTATCCAGGAAATTTTTATCGAATTGATGATTATCAGAATTATGGAGATTATTAAAAAAGTATTATGTATGTAACTGAGTGACCCGTCTTTTATTACCGCAGTAAAAGCTGTGAGCAGAATGAAAACTATCATCGTATTGAAATACGTTGATACATTTTTCTTTTGCTTATAAAAATATAACTCCCTGAACACCAGAAATATGAAAGCGGCCGCACAAAGCAGCAAATATGCATAGAAGAATATTATCATTGAATCAATCAAATCAGGCTGCAGTAACTTATCGGTTCCGGTGTCGCTCAGCATGGAACGAATTGAACCTGAAAAACTTATGAAGAAGAAGATCATTGCATTCAGGATACCAAGGCTCAATACTAATGATAGGGGATTTATTTTTCGGAGGGCTGCCAGTTCTGTTATATAGAGTACCAGGAAAACTGCACTCCATCCAATCAGCAATTCATTAATAAAAATGAAAAGTGCAGAACCCGGATCATAAAAAAACAATCTGAAAAAGTACAGAATGATCGCAAATGCTACTGTAAGCTGAAGTTTATAACTATAATTTTTTAGTATTCCGTGTATTTTGCTCATCAGACGATGTTAATTCTGTGGATTCAAAAGTAATTACTGCCGCGGTGGAGAATTTCCAACATTTTGCGACAGTAATCCGTGAGCAAATTAACTTAAAAATAGCTTTTTGTAAAGAATAGTTATATAAGCGGGGAATATCTCAAAAAGACGGCAGAATCCCTTTTTAACGGGTTATTATTGATTATTTCTACATTTTCCCAATTTATTTTCAGATTTCAACCTGGGTGGGTGGTTTTTTTTCCGGGGCAGGTGTGCCTTTTAACTCCTGCCGTAATTCCTGAATTTCTTTTTTCAGCTTTTTCATTTCTTCCTGAAAACGCTGCATTTCTTCTTTAAAATTTTTATCATTGAAAATAAAGACAGAGTCCTTTCCGCGCAGGTTAAACATAGTCATCAGCGAATCCATCCGGAACTCGAAAGCGCCTCCGTTCTTAAAAAGTGATTTGAGAGAATCCTTCGGATCAGATTCATACCTGAACAGTGAATCAAGCTCTAAGTTATTTATATCAGGAGGTGTGGGAGCAGCAGGAGGTGAATCTGTCCAAACCTCCCCGGCTCTCACTCTTGTTTTGAATTTTGTATCCGGCAGTATTGGTACATGGAGATTTCTCAGGTGACGTGCTGCCTTTTCGATTTGCTCGTTAATACTATCAAAATCCGGTAATACGATGGTCGGGAAATCGATATTTACTAACTCAACCCGGTAATAATTTGTATCTATTTCAATTTTAAAGTGTCTTTGTGTCTTGTGGACATCATTATCTCCTGGTTTCCCCTGATCATTTTTAAATTTATACACAAAATTTTGCGGTCTATGTTTCGGGTCTTTCATATGCAGCTCTGCAATCTTAAGATGCTCTTGCGATAGATTTTTTTCTACGTGTATTTTCTTACGCATTTCTTTCATTTCATCTTTGAACTTCTGCATATCAAAGGTAAAACTATCTCTGAATATTGAGTCCGGCGTAAGAATTATATATTCATTAGGATGCTTCATGTCATGTTTTTCTTTGAATGCATTTCTTACTTCAGCAAAATTCTGAGGATCAAGAATAACCGGGACGAGTTTACTAAATCTTTCGGGGTTTGAGTTTGCTGCAAAGGTGAGAATATCGGCAACAATTGCTTTCTGATAATTCCACAACACCGGGCTTATAGCAATGGTTTGTTCATCATCTACAAGAATTTGAGACTGAAGAGCATCAGCATAATAAGACATAATGGAATCTATTTTTTTACGCTGTTCGTCATCAAAATTGAGCGCTTCGGTAAAAACCTCATAGTTTTTTCCAATACTGACAGATGAGGCATTTCTAATCTCAAAAAACTCTTTGCCAGCCTGATCATATCCAAGATGAATCACGTTTGTTTTTGATTCATCAAGCGGAAGTTCATGATAGAAGGCAAAATTAAAAATATCTTCATTGGTAAGTTCGGCTGCAAAGAGAAGCGGCTTTAATTTCTCGGTATAGAATCCGGCAATATTGCTTTTCTGCTCTTCAACTATATCTTCAATCAGATGCGGGTTTAATTTCAATAATATCATCAGGACGACCGTAACTGCGGCAATTCCTGTGACAGGGAGCCACTTAACAAATTTACGCGGAGTTCGGGTCCGTTCGCTGATGATACCTTCAAGCCGGGTCTCGAAATAAGGTGAATCTTTTAAACTGCCGGAAAACTTCTGCGTAAGTTTTTTCAACTTAATAAGTTCCTGCAGAATATTCTGAAGCTCGATGGAGTTTTCAAGTTTCTGCTCTAACGCCTGTGCTTCGGCATCGCTGAGTTCACCATCAATATAAGCCGAAAGCTGTTCTGATATTTTAACTTTCTCTTTCATACGAACAATTCCTTTTCGTATGGCTTAAGCAACTCTCTTAAGCCTTCTCTCGCTCTGAATATCCTCGATTTAACAGTTCCAATTTCACACTGGATTGTTTCGGAAATTTCTTTATAACTCATACCTTCGATATCTTTTAACAAGAGAGGTATTTTCAATTTATCGGGAAGTTTCGCAATGGCTTTCTGAATCAGCTCTGCAACGTCCTTGCTTTCATGCTCCTGAAAATAACCGGGTTCATTTTCAACATCTTTAATAGGCGAAAAAATATTTCTGAGTTTCATTTTTCTTAAGTGATCTTTACACTTATTGATTGTAATCCGGTACAGCCAGGTGGTAAATTGAGATTCAAACCTGAATTTATTCAGATTTTTATATACCGTAATGAAAACTTCCTGTGCTATATCATCAACATTTTTATGGTCATTCAGAGTAAGAAAAATAATGTTCCTTACCTTTTCTTTATGACGCTGAACCAGCAGTCTGAAAGTTGAGTGATCACCTTCAACGAAACGTTTAATCAGCGAAAAATCCTCTTCAAGTTCCAGTATTCTTGGCTGCTGCAAATCTGCTTTGTTATTATTTGAATTCATTGTTTTAGACGCAGAATGAATTGTATGGTTCCACAATAAAAACTGTTATTATGCTGTTAAATATAAGTTTTTGAAAATAGTTTACTTGCATGAATATACACATCTACTTAAATTGACCTGACAATTATAGGAGTTCTTCATGAAAATAAAAACCAGCGAAAGGTACGGAGCCGTCATTATAGAACTAAAGGGAAATGTGATGGGCGGTGAAGACACAAAAGACTTTACCGGGCTTCTGCATAAGTTTATTGATGAGGGGAAAAAGAATATTGTTATTGATCTCTCTGATGTAAAGTTCATGAATAGTTCCGGGTTGGGGATGCTTATCAGCGGCTTAACTACCATGAAGAAAGCAGATGGCAATTTGAAGTTAGCCCGCGTTACGGAGAAAATTGAAAGTTTACTGATTATTACAAAACTTATTACAATTTTTGAGTCTTTTGAGACCGTTGAAGAAGCAGTTAAAAGCTTCTCGAATTAATCTATGCTAAAATAGTTTATCTTATACTAACTCCGGGTTGTGGAATTCGGAGTTTTATTTTGCAATTTTAAAAAATCATACAGGTAATCAATGGGTGTTACAATATTAGTTGGCAGCCAGTGGGGAGACGAAGGTAAAGGAAAAATAGTTGATATACTCAGTGAAAATTACGATATAGTTACCCGCTACCAGGGCGGTGCAAATGCAGGGCATACTGTTATTATTGGCGACAAGCAATTCATTCTTCACCTTATCCCATCAGGTATATTAAGAGATGATGTGATTTGTGTTATTGGCAATGGCGTTGTAATTGATCCTTCAGCTTTACTCGAAGAAATAAATCTGCTTGAAGAGAATGATATTAAAGTGAACAACAGGCTGCTTATAAGCCATAGTGCTCACCTGATTATGCCTTATCATAAATTACTCGATTCAATAAGCGAAAGCAGTGACAGGAAAATCGGAACTACAGGAAGAGGAATCGGACCTTGCTACATCGACAAATATGCAAGAAAGGGCATTCGTATTGTTGACCTTCTCGACAGAAAATCACTTGAAGAAAAAATCAGGATGAACCTTTTGGAAAAGAACAATCTTCTTAAAAAAGTTTATGAGCGTGAAGAGCTGGACGTTGAGGAAATTATCAGACAATATGTTGAATTTGATAAAAGAATTGATAAGTATATTAAAGATGTTCCTGCGTATCTCAATAATGCAATTGCCGATGGCAAATCTATCCTGCTCGAAGGTGCACAAGGAACCCTGCTCGACGTTGATTTTGGCACATATCCTTTTGTTACTTCTTCAAGTCCTACTTCGGGAGGGGCATGTATCGGTTCCGGTATCCCACCAAATAAAATTGATGAGGTTTACGGGATCGTCAAAGCATATACTACCCGTGTTGGTAACGGTCCATTCCCTACAGAGCTGTTAGACGATGACGGTGAAAAATTAAGAAAAATCGGCGCCGAGTATGGTGCAACTACAGGACGTCCGAGGCGCTGCGGCTGGTTTGATGCATTCCTTGTTAAATACTCTGCTATGATAAATGGCATTGATAAAGTTGCAATCACAAAACTTGACGTTCTAAGCGCATTCGAAAATATAAAAGTTTGTATCGGTTATGAACTTAATGGGAAAACGGTTAAATCCTTCCCGACCGACCCGGAAAGGCTCTCACTTGTAAAACCTGTTTATGAAACCCTGCCCGGCTGGAATACGGACATAAGTAACTGTAAATCTTATGATGAGCTTCCCGCAAATACCAAAAATTACCTTTCCTTTATTTCAGAACACGCGGGAATAAAGCCGGATATAATTTCTGTCGGACCTAAAAGAATGCAGGATTTTTATACCGGGCGATAATCTGATAGCTGTATTCGTTTTGCAGCAAAAAATATTGGGTGGTATTTCCTTTTAAAATAAGCGAATTTTATTGAAAAGATTTTATCATTTTAATAATTCAAACCGGAGTGTCTAAGATGAAAATGTCCGGAGGTCCCGCCTCGCTAAATATCAAAATCATTCTTCTGTGCATAGCCGTGCTGATTGCCGGAGGCACGCTGTACTACACAAATAATCTTGTTCATAAGCTGCAGGAGAAGGAGCGGCAAATAGTTCAGTTGTATGCCAAAGGAATTGAGTATATTGCCAACACCTCAAACCCTGATGTGGATATTACGTTCCTCTTCGATAATATTATCAAGCCAATTGATTTTCCGATGATCTTAACCGATCCGAACGATCGTGTTAACATCTTCAGCAAGACCGATATAAGAAACGTTGACTATGATACTACCTTATCAGATTCGGAGCTTGAGGAATTCTTTGCCAGCCTGGTCAGGAAGATGGACGAAGTCAATACACCCATAATTGTTACTTATGATGATACGATCGTTCTGACAAAAATTCATTATGGTGATTCTGATTTAATTAATCAGTTGAAATACTACCCTTACCTTCAGATAATTATTGCATCGTTGTTTATAATGCTTGGATATATCGGTTTCAGTAATATTAAAAAGAATGAACAGAGCAACATCTGGGTTGGTATGGCTAAAGAAACCGCTCATCAGTTCGGGACGCCTATTTCGAGTCTTATGGGCTGGCTTGAAATGCTAAAACTGCATTACAATGATCCGGATAAAGTACTGGATATTACAGAAGAGATTGGAAGTGATGTTGAAAAGCTTAATAAGATTACTTACAGGTTTTCGAAAATAGGTGCATCCCCCGAAATCAGGAAGCATGTTGTTTTTGATGAAGTTCAGAAGGTAACTGAATACTTCCAGCGAAGACTGCCTCAAACAGGCAAATGTGCCGAGCTGAAAATTGATGGCGATAAGCAGGTTTGTGCAAATCTTAACTCTGAATTATTTGAGTGGGTTATTGAAAACCTTTTTAAAAATGCACTTGATGCAATTGAACATCCTGACGGGAAAATAAATATTCTTATAAAAGAAAACCGCAGCAAAGTTGAAATAGAGGTAAGTGATAACGGAAAAGGCATTGATCTTAAAAGAAGAAAAGACATCTTCCGACCCGGCTATAGTACGAAAAGACGAGGTTGGGGTCTGGGATTAAGCCTGTCAAAAAGAATAATTGAAACTTATCACAATGGTAAGATTAGTGTTAAATATTCTGTGCCCGGTGAAGGCACAACTTTTAAAATTGTACTCAAAAAAGCTTAGCTCATTTCAAGCATTCGTGCTATGGGCAACAGCGCTTTTGCCATAAGTTCTTCATCCAGCCTGATCAGAGGTTCTCTGTTTTTCATGCACAGGTACAATTTCTCGAGTGTGTTAAGTTTCATAAACGGACATTCGTTGCAATTGCAATTCTTATCCGGTGGCGCTGGTATAAATTGTTTATTTAGAGCAAGTTTCGTCATCTGATGAATTATTCCAACCTCTGTTGCAACAATATAACTTGCAGCAGTATCTTCCTGAACAAATTTAAGCAGCTTGCTTGTTGAACCTATAAAATCCGCTTTAGAAAGAACGGCATCCTCACATTCCGGGTGAGCGATTAATTTTGCCGCTGGGTGCTCAAGTTTTAGCTCGAATATTTTCTGCTCGCTGAAAGTCTCGTGAACTATACAAGTCCCATCCCACAACAACATCTCTCTGCCTGTTTTTCTCATTAAATATTTTCCAAGATTTCTGTCAGGAGAAAACAGTATTGGTTTATCGGGCGGGATCTGGTTAATGATTTTTTCTGCATTGCTTGAGGTGCAAATAATATCGCTTAATGCTTTTACGGCAGCCGAACAATTGATGTAAGTAATTGCGATATGATCCGGGTGCTTTTCGCGGAATGCCTTGAATAAAGGCGGAGGGCAGCTGTCAGACAATGAACAACCTGCTTCAAGATCGGGCAGCAGCACCAATTTGTCAGGATTAAGGATCTTCGCTGTTTCTGCCATAAAGTGTACACCGGCGAAAACTATTACATCGCTATCTGTCAATTTTGCTTTGCGCGCAAGTTCGAGACTATCGCCAACAAAATCAGCAAGGTCCTGTATCTCAGAGTACTGATAATAGTGTGCTAATATTACTGCGTTTAATTCATTCTTCAGTTTTAGAATTTCTTCTTTGAAATCAATTTTTATGTCAACTTCTTCCAATAACATACTGAACTCAACTCCCTTCATAAATTTTTCTTAAAGATAAGTAATTATTACGAACAACCCGAATATTCAGGTCACAGTTCATTTCAAATAATCAGAAATTCAGGATTGCTTCACACGGCATATAACTTGTAAAATTTCCGGAGAAAAGTAAAGGTAATATCAGCCGCAGTGGTTTTTGTTAACAACAATCAGCTTTATTGGTTTCAAATCATATTATCAGTAAAATTAACGTAAAATATAAATGCCAAGACTTTCAGTAATACTTTTCATCCATAAATTTACCGGTAAATACTGCTCTAATTACTTTTCAGCGCAGGAAAAAATGCATTTTTCACTTAAAATCGAAGTCTTGTAAACTGGCATGCAAGTTGCAATATAATACCTGAAATAGAAAATAGTTTTAAGCATAGCATCCCTCCCAGAAATGACACACAAACTGTCGGGTTTTAGCCCTCAAAATCCGACAGTTTCCTCTTTTAAAGCACTTTAATCAATAAACCTTATTCAGAACCTTTATTACCTCCAACATTTCTTCTAATGCAGATTTAATTAACTTTCTGTCAGGATTAACACCTGTAACAATTTCTCGAATATCTGAAATCAAAATAAATCTATACTTTCCATCCCTTCGCTTCTTATCATAATCAATAAAAGATAAGGCTGCCGGAATTTTCAAAGCTAATATTTCCTTGGGGATATGAATTTTCAGAGGAAGACTAAAAAACTTTTCAGCATTCTGCTTGGTAATCAACCCAACTTCCCGTGATAGAATAATTGCCGCAATAATCCCTGCGGCAATTGCATATCCGTGCTTCACTTTGAACTCTAAACCGCTTTCGATTGCATGCCCGAATGTATGACCAAAATTAAGGATTTGCCTGATACCTGCTTCATATTCATCGGCTTCAACTACTGCTTTTTTTATTTGTAAGC
This sequence comes from Ignavibacteria bacterium, assembly GCA_037447335.1. Classification (GTDB taxonomy): domain Bacteria; phylum Bacteroidota; class Ignavibacteria; order Ignavibacteriales; family Ignavibacteriaceae; genus JBBIGV01. Next base: position 40,485 of record JBBIGV010000024.1, read on the forward strand.
ATCTGTAGATTAATTCAGTGTAACCTGATAGTTTGCCCGACAGTAACAAGTTGATATTCTTTTTTAGATAATTATAATACGATTCATCAGCAATGAATGCATATTTTATTATCTCACCAAAAGCGGCTTTGATTTCAACGTCCGGTAAAGTTTTAAGAAAGTCTGTTTCTATAAAAACAAGCTGCGGAGGATAAATAGTACCTATAATGTTTTTCGCATCATTAAAGTTTATAGCCGTCTTTCCTCCGATACAGCTATCAACCATTGAAAGTAAGGTCGTGGGAATATGAACCAGCTTAATGCCGCGCAAATATGTAGAAGCTGCAAGTCCGGCAATATCTCCTGTTACGCCGCCGCCAATTGCGAGCATCACAGTGTGTTTGTCACATTTATTTTTAAGCAGGAAGGAATAAATTTTATTTAATTGTTCAGATGATTTCGATCTTTCGCCTTGTGGCACAGTATGGAATATTACTTTTTGAAAATTATCATTAAGTATCTCGCTTATCGTTACCCAATGCAGCCGTTTTACTTCAGAATCAATAACAGCACACACCAAAGCGGGATTTGAAATCTTTTTGATTGCACCCGGAAGCTGTGTGAGAATGTTATTTCCGATTTTAACCTGATAATCAGCAACCTTAGATTTTATATCAAGAGTATATCTTTTCAAATTTTTATGCCTTTGCTGATAATCCATACAATTTTATCAATTGTTTTACCAACAGTATTTTTATCAGTATCAATTTCAATATCTGCCTGATTATAATACTTTATCCGTTCGCCAAGAATTTCATTTATCTTATCGAGCAGCATTACCTTTTTTGGTTCATCATCTCCATCGAACAGAAGAATTGGTCTGTCTCTTTTGAATCTCAGCCTCTCGTAAGCAATATCCGGCGAAGTTTTCAGATGAATGATGAAACCATGAGATTTCATAAAATGCAGATTGTCGTCATCTGCGATCGTGCCGCCGCCAAGAGAAATTACAAGATTAGAACCTTCTGATAATTCCTTTAAAACACCGGATTCATATTGCCTGAATGCCTCCTCACCCTCATCCTGAAAAATTTCTCTCACCTTTTTTTTAAAAAGCTTCTCAACTTCCCTATCAAGGTCAAAAAAATCCCATCCGAGCGTGTTTGCAAGTATAGGACCAATAGTGCTTTTACCCGCACCCATAAACCCTGTAAGATATATTATATTTTTTTTCATAATTAATGCTCACTATGCTGGCTTACGTAAAATGATACCAGCAGTAAACCTTTTTATAGCACTACTATCATGTCTAAAAGTGAAAAGCAATTCCAAAGATAAAAGTAACGCCATCAACATTAATTTTCGAATCGAAACTTTGCTGTGGTAAAGTTATCAGAACGCCGTTGTATTCGACTTCCCGCTTATTATATCTGCTTTTTACCGTAAACTGAGGATCACGGAATTTCATCTCACCCCGGGCAGATAAAAAGTCCGTTATCATATAATCTCCGGAGATTAAAACGTGAATTCCATAAGCAGTTTTTCTTTCAACATTTGATACTTTAACCTGACCAAATTGCCTGATGTGTTCTCCCAAATAGTAACCGATTCCACCACCCATCGTAAACTTAAAGTCCTCGGTTGAAAAGGGTAATATATAAAACAATGTGAACTCAAGCGGAATTAATATAAAGCCATCATTAACAATAATATTGATGGTAGTGTTACCACCAAAAACAGTTAAGTTAGGACCGGCTTTTACGCTCTTCATATATTCAGTACCAAACCCGAGCATAATCCCTTCGCTGACTTTGTAGCGGAATTCTATGGCAGGATTAAAAATATCCTCTAAAGGAAAAGCATTATTTCGAAGAATGGGATCTGATGAAAAAGGAGTAAGGTAAACCAATGCTGATGTTGTGTATACTCCATTTACAGATACACTGAAATCTTTATCATTATATTGCGGATAGATAACCTCAAATGAAAGCAGAAATAATATTATCAGGTTAAAGTATTTCATAATAATCCTTTCGGCAAAGCCCTGACAAAAATGGACAAAATGTTTTAAAAATAAAAACCCTCATTCAATACTGTAATGAATGAGGGCTGCAGAAGCAAAATCATCTGTTGCTACTGCCCAAAGAAAAGATACCTGTTATCAACAATTTTAGCATCCTTCTTCCTTTGCGACAGCCATTGATTAAAAAATGCAGCTTTTTTCTCCTGCAAAATATTGTCTCTGATGGTATTTCGCTGAAGCTGGAAGGCAGTTTCATCATAGGGACTGCGTTCAATTACTTTTATCATAAAGTAACCTCGCAAGCCTCTGAAAGGTTCACTTGCCTTATTCACATCAGTATCAAGAACTTTATTCGTGAATATAAAATCCCGGCCAACCACAGGGACATTCCCATTTGTGTTGAAAGTTCCGGTTGTTGCGTATGTAATTTTGGGTTCAAGCTCTTTTGCTTTTGAGAGGTCGCCGCCTATTTTTTTAGCAATGTCTTCCATTATTTTTTTGGATACTTCAAATTTCTTTTCCCGAACTACTGTTGGTCTGATGAGTTCTTTTACTTCGTCGAAAGGTTTTACGCCTTCTTTAATAATTTCTGATATTTTAAATACGGCATATCCCTGCGGGGTTTTAAATGGGGGGCTTACAGTATTAAGTCCATTATCAAAAGCAAACTCAACCATTCTTTTATTCATTCCGATACCGGGAATTGCGCCGGCATCTGCCTGAAACGGAGGTGATTCCGCTACTTCATAGTGCATAATTTCAACTTCTTTTTCAAAGCCGTTTTTCTGGGCAAGGTAAGAAAAATCATTTGCTGCATTAAAGATTGCATCACGGGTAGCAGCTGACTGCTTTACAGGTATCACAATTTTTTCAACAACGAATCTGCGATCAGACCGACCTGTAACTTTAACCAAATGGACACCAAAGTTAGTTTTGATCGGCTTTTGAACTACACCAACCGCACCACCAAATGCAGCATCTTCAAATTCTTTAACCATTGTATTTCTGCCGAACCATCCTAAGTCGCCGCCATTGGATTCAGTCCCGGGGTCATTGGAATGATTTCGTGCTAATTCTTCAAAGCTGGCTCCGGCAATAATTTCTTCATATATCTGGTTAGCTTTCTCAAAGTTTTTTTCTTCACTTTCCTGGTCATTTATCAGGATGTGAGAAGCACGGACAACAAGATCTCCTCCGCCAATTAAGTTAACAAGATGATATAGTACATATCCCTCATATAATCCAACAGGGCCTGCAATAGTACCCGGTGATGCAGTAAGAAGTACATCTACTGCTTCTGCCTGAAGTTCTGTAATCTGAACAGTATCACGGCTGAAGGGCTGGGTTGAATATATTTCCACGTCTCCTGCAAATTGTTCGACATCATTTCCGATTTTGTTTTTGATGTTCTCAAAAGTTCTGATAACAAAAGTTGTGTCATCTGCCGATGGTTGATTTCTGAACATCACATACTTTACTTTTCTCTGCGCTTTAATCTGGTATTTATCAAGGTTTTTCTGATAGTAGTCTTTAAGATCATCATCTGTATCTGTAACTGCAGCATCATCAATAGCTGCAACGTCCATAAAAACATATTCAACATTCGCTGTCATATTCTGATCAATGAACTTCCGTTTAATTTCCTCTTCACTAACGGTTATTGCAGCAAATAGCTTGCTTTGCAGCTTTTCGTTCAGCTTCATTTGCCTGACATACTCTTCAGCCTGCACGAGCACCTGTCTGTTCTGTGGATCAAACAAAGCATTCTCGTACATCTGGCGGTCAAAATTGCCAAGTGAATCTATGAAATTTTGACTGAGAAAATCCGGAGGGTTTGGTCCGAGGATTGCATCTTTTATTTCATCATCTGTAACGGTAATCCCAAAATTTTCTATTTCTTGTTTGAAGATTATCTGCGAAACCAGTGCATCCCAGACTTGTTCCCGGACCTGGTCCATTTCTTCTTCTTCATAGTCATTTCCGTTCTGATTTCTTCTCATTTCACGCTGCTGTTCAACCGCTTCCATGAATTCCTGATACGTTATATCAACGCCATTTATTGCACCTACATTGTTTGTACGAGCACCCATAACCTCAAGAACATTCGAATCGGAAATTACCATAAACAGAACGAACAATGCTCCAACTGTAATTATAAATGCAGGAGCCAAACTCCTCATTTTGGCCATCATAGCCATAATTTTATATTCTCCAATTTATTGATAACTAAGAATATAAAATTAGATACGATGCTCTAAAAAAGCAATGTATTTTTAGCATGAATGATCTGCTTTTCAGGGTAAAAGATTCAATCCCCATTGATTTGATGTTATAATGCAGAGGTTCTTGTTATTGATGCGGGTATATCCCCCTTTTTTTGAGTTAATAAACCTCGAGACGGGTTGGATTTCTGATTTTTGACTTCAATACCTGCCTGTATGTAATTTAAGTATAGGTTGACTTTCAGAACTACTGCATTTATATTTCAATTATTTCAATCAATATTAAATGATGCTATGCAGGAAAATAACGACTTTTTAAGATTTGTGCCGATTTTTGCCGAACTTGATGAGGCAACCCTGGCAAAAATTACTAAACTGGGAGTGAAGACAAAATTCTCGAAAGACAATTTAATTTTAACCGAAAATGAAACCGGCACAGCTTTTTTCGTCATCATTAAGGGGAAAGTAAAAGTCTCCCGCGTTAGTGATGACAATAAAGAAGTTATCCTCACAATTCTTAATGATTCTGATTTCTTCGGCGAAATGGCAATCCTTGATGGTATGAGCCGGTCTGCTAATGTAACAGCAATGGAGGATTCCGAACTTTTTATTATCCAAAGAAGTGATTTTCTGGATCTGCTTTATTCACATCCCGAAGTTTCTGCAGCGCTGCTGCAGGAACTGACAAAACGCCTTCGTAATGCTGATATGAAAATAAAATCATTATCATTGAAAGATGCTGAAGGAAAAGTAGCTACTGTAATTCTTCAACTGGCTGATGAGTTCGGTAAAATAAAACAGGGAAAAGTAGAGATAGAGAAACTGCCATACCAGCATGATATGGCAAATATGGCGGGCACATCAAGAGAAACAATATCAAGAACACTTCACTCATTTGCAAAGAAAGGATTGATTGAATTAGAGGGCTCTAAATTACGAATACTTAATTACGAACAATTCAAGGAACTTTTTGACTAAGTATCCTTTGTCATTCATACATTATGATCAATAAAGCAGATCTTCATACTCATACTACCCATTCTGATGGTCATTTCACCCCAGGGGAACTTGTGATGAAAGCCAGAAGCGCAGGTATTGATGTACTTGGAATAACCGATCACGATAACGTAAACGCCATTGATGAAGCAATTGAAAAGGGCAGTGAGTTGGGTGTTGAGATAATCCCCGGTGTAGAAATCAGTTCAGATATAAAAGACAGGGAAATTCACATACTCGGGTATTTTGTTGACCCGGAAAGCCCTGAGCTTGAACATTACCTGAAATTTTTTCGCGAAGAAAGAATTAAACGTGCTGCAAGGATTGTTAAAAAACTAAATAACATTGGACTTCACCTGACTATTGATGAGGTTCTTGAAAGAGCTAAAAACTCAGCAGTAGGGCGCCCTCACATCGCTCAAACGATGTTCGAAAAAGGATTGGTTGAAACTTATTTCGAGGCTTTCTATAAGTACATTGGTAATAACTGCCCGGCGTATGAAAAGAAAGTCCATCTTTCACCTCAAAGTGCTTTTAAGATTATCAGTGATGCAGGTGGATTATCATTTATTGCTCACCCCGGGTATATGTCTGAAGCAATACTTAAAGAACTTATCGAGGCTGGGGTTGATGGTATAGAGGTGGTACATCCATCACATTCGCCGCAGCAGGTAAAATTTTACAGGGGTATTGTGCACGAGTATTTTCTTTTAGAGTGCGGGGGGTCGGATTTTCATGGCGGCAAACGTGAAGATGAAGCAAATCTTGGAAAGTTCTTTTTATCAGGTTCAATAATAGACGCTATGAGAAGCAGGTTAGTCGGCACTAAGAACAGCAGGCATTATTTATCATAAGCTTACTAAGCAGTTCTATTGTTATAGAACTGTTTTTATTTTAACCGGTTTAACTTTTCCTGACTTACGCATTGGGACACCCTAAACTTATATCAAATAATTTTAACAA
>JBBIGV010000025.1:0-44654 GCA_037447335.1 Ignavibacteria bacterium
TCAAGCATTTTCTTGCCCTTATGTCGTGGGTCCCTAATGACAAATCTGGGTTAATAAATTATTGTTATTAACTCACACTTTCATTACTTAACTCACCTCTTGCAAGGTCAATTCTTGTAATATTCTGAACCTGCCCGCCTTGACTTGACTGCCAGGTCAAGACAGGTGTCAAAAACCATTTTCGTTAAGTTTTTCAGCAACTAAATTATTGAATTATTGAGACCCTGATCCCGATGAATCGGGACAGGGTGACAGTTAACCGTTATGCAACAGACCCTAAAGTCGGGGGAAAATAAAAAACAATAAAACAAGAAGAGTTATAGCCCTTTTTTAATGCATTCGGTTAACTTGTGTTACTTAATTAAAATTATTTTACGATTCAGAACAATTTCACCTGCCTGAAGCCGTGTAAAGTAAATACCGCTTGCAAGATTAGCAGCATTAAATTGAAGTTCATATAATCCTGGCGGCTTTGGCTCAGCAACCAATACCGCAATTTCTCTGCCAAGTATATCATAAACTCTTAAGTCAACCATTACATCACTTTTTGAGTTATTGTTACCGGTAATATACCCCGGTACAGAAAATCTTATTGTAGTAACAGGATTAAATGGATTCGGAAAGTTCTCCAAAATGAGAAAGTTGATTGCTTCATTGTTAAAATATTTGATTTTTCTTTTATTATATTCCATTTAATTTTAACTGAAAATAATTAAATAAAATCAATATGGAAAGAGTGCCGGCGATCTTTCTTTTTCTGATCTTGATCTCAATGGGATTTATAAACAATCCCGGAGACGAAAGAAAACAGAAAACAGAGAAAATTTACAATAATCATTCCACAGATGTTTACCTGCAGGGTTTTTACTGGAATTCACCCCCCGGTGGGAAGTGGTATGATTCGCTGCATAACATTGCCGGCAGATTAGCTTCTGCCGGGTTTGGTGCAATCTGGATTCCTCCTGCTTCCAAAGGCGGGGGCGGCATGTCTATGGGTTATGACATTTATGACCACTATGACTTTGGTGAATTTAATCAGAAGGGTTCGACCAAAACACGCTTCGGCAGCAGAGCACAACTTGAAAGGATGGTTAATAAATACAAAAGCCTTAACATAGAATTGTTCTTTGATGCAGTTCTTAACCATGCCGGTAACGGCGATGCAAAATCCATTTATGAATGCAGTACTGACAGCGGATGGGTAATCTTTAACCCGCTAAGCGGGCGCTTTCCAAAATCGGCTGCGAATTTTCATCCCAATAATGTTCACTGCGATTTAAACCCGCCTTATCATAATAAAATATTTTTTGAAGACCTCTGTTATTTTTCTGGCGGAACGGGCGACAGCCTGATTGCATGGGGCAGTTATATCCTGAACACACTTAACTTTGACGGATTCCGTATTGATGCTGTAAAACATATTGAACCTGGTTTTATTGCCGCTTTTTCACAGGCTTTTCCCGGTGTTTATATGGCTGGCGAGCACTGGAGCAGTGCTGGTGAAATTATTTCATACCATAACCAGGTTTCCTCGCTAGGGGGAAACGTATCCTTCTTCGATTTTCCTTTAAGATATGCCATCAAAGATATGTGCAATAATACAAGCGGCTCTTACGATATGAATAACCTTTATGGCGCGGGTTTAATCAATAACGGAATGTCCCCGTTTAATGTAACTACATTTGTTGAAAACCATGACTTTGATCGCATAGGCTGGGACGGCAGTATTGATTACGGACACGACCCCGTTCTGTACGATAAGCCAATGGGTTATGCATTAATAATTTTTTCAGAGGGAAGGCCATCAGTTTTTTACAAAGATTATTTCGACTATGGATATGGCGGAAAAATTGATACACTTATCTGGATACGTAAAACATTTCTTTATGGCACTACAACCAAAGGGCAGCAGCTTAACCCATGGTTTGTCGGAAGCGGATCACAAAACGAGCTTTCCAAAGATCTTTACGTTGCAAGAAGAAACGGAGGCAGCGGAAAGCCTCAGGCAGTTCTTGTTCTGAATGATCACCCCACCCAGTGGCGCGGGGTTTGGGTCGATTCGGACCATCCTAATCAATGGTTCAGAGATTACACAGGCGTTGCAATTGATAAGCAGGCAGCAGGAGACGGCAGGGTTGAACTTTATGCACCGCCAAGAGGCTACGCTATTTATGTACCCGATACCACACAATCAATAAATTATCCGCCAGTTCTCAATAAGATCCCAGATCTTACCGGCTATACAAATTCTGTTTTTAATTACCGGGTAATTGTGAATGATGCCAACAATGATCCCCGCACTTTTATTATGACAGGCAATCCTTTGTGGTTAAGCATTACTCCTTCGGGCATGTTGAACGGAACACCAACCTTTGCGGATACCGGAACCTCAACTATTATTCTGGAAGTTATTGATTCATTCGGTGCAAATGACATAGATACATTTAAAGTAGAAGTAGAATTTAACCTCCCTCCATTTGTAAACAATATTAGCGATACAACTATAAGGGCGGCAGTAAGGTTTGAGCATCAGGCAGCCGCGGGCGATCCGGATGGTGACACTGTTTACTTCTCCTTAACACACTCTCCTGTATGGCTTAATATTGGGCAGTTATCGGGTTTAATAAGCGGAACGCCGGCGCCTGAAGATACAGGCTCATATACCATTAAGTTGAAAGTAACTGATGGGAAAGGTGCATTCGATTCAACACAATTTACTCTGAATGTTTTGCCGGCACAGGATAGTATAATATATACTTACGGTAAACCTTTTCTGGATGGTAATATAAATATAGGCGCTGATGACTGGCTCGAAGAATGGATAAGGGTTGTTGATTCAGATTCGGACAGCTACTGGAGACCGCCTGATTCCCTTGATAATGAAATGCTTGCTATTCTTGTTACCTGGGATGCCGATTCTCTCTATATCGGGATTGATTATGTTTGTAACGATAATTTTAATACAATGATTCTGTACATAGATTCAGGTGTAGAAGGCGGTATCACCAATTTCAATTCAACACAGGGTTACACAGGCGATTACCCGAAAAATTTCAGGTTCCGCCAAGCTGATGCAATAAATTTATTTGTTGCTTCTTATTATCTGGATATTCCCAGTGTATTCACAACGGTACCACCGGGAAGTATTAACATAACTTCACAAACCAATCCGCACAGAGGTGAAAATGCAAGCGGAGCAGAAATGGCAATTGCATGGAATACAATTTACGGACTCAGCGCCGGGCTCGTTCCGCCAAATGTAGAACTTAAATTTGTTGGTGTGATTGCCGGAGGATTTAACTGGGGTGTTGGTGATTCTGCCCCCGATAATCCCGATGTAAATGGTGATGCGGGCCCCGACAGCCTCATATTTCTTGTATCTGTGCTGCCCGATACTAATGGTGATGGCATTCCGGATCCAACAATAATAATTCCGCTTACAACTGAAGAATCAATATCTGTAATACCCGATAAATATTTTTTATACCAGAATTATCCTAATCCGTTTAATCCTTCAACAACAATCAAATTTGATTTGCCTGAAGCCGGGCTTGTAAATTTAACTGTGTTTGATATCCTGGGCAGGAAACTGATAACTCTGATTGATGAATTCATGCTTCCGGGTAGATACGATGTAAAATTTAATGCAGCAGCACTTTCCAGCGGTGTGTATATTTATTCTATCCGGAGTGTAAACTTTTATCAGGCAAGAAAAATGATATTGTTGAAGTAATTTTAACGAAATACTTTTTGTTAACTTGAGACTGAAATATTTGTTAGAAAGAAGACAGGATGAGTATGAAAAAGATTATCATGACCGGTGCAACAGGATTAATTGGCAAAAAACTTTGTGATGCATTGCATAACAGAGGCGATGAGGTGTACGTATTCTCGCGAAATCTGACAAAAGCAAAAGACGCGGTCCCTTTTGCAACCGACTTTTACGAGTGGAACTACAAAAGCCCGGGAAGCTGGCAGCATCTGCTCGAAAATAAGGATGCAGTGGTGCATCTTGCCGGTGCTAATCTTTCTTCTAAGCGATGGACAAAATCATTTAAGAAAGTAATAATCGAAAGCCGTGAGGTAAGCACCAGAAACATAGTTGATGCCTTCAGCAGAATTAATAATCTTCCCACTGTTTTTATTTGTGCTTCTGCGGTTGGTTACTACGGCAGCCGGGGTGATGAATTATTGAGCGAAGAAAGTCCGCCGTCGGACGATTTTCTTTCGGATGTTTGTGTCCGTTGGGAAAAAGAAGCATCCCGCGCAATCGATTACGCTACAAGATGGGTTTCCGTACGTGCAGGAGTTTCTCTTACCACTGAGGATGGTGCATTAAAGAAAATGCTGCTGCCTTACAAACTGTTTATCGGCGGACCATTAGGTTCGGGCACGCAGTGGTTTCCGTGGATCCATATTGATGATGTTATAAGAATATATTTGGAGGCGATTGATAATGAAAATTTAACCGGTCCGGTTAATGCCGTTGCTCCGGGCATCGTTACAATGAATGAATTCGCAAAAACATTAGGCAAAGTATTGAAACGCCCGGCAATGTTCAGAGTGCCGCAAATTGTTCTCGATATTGTAGTTGGAGAGATGGGAAAAGTTGCAACTTCAAGTCAGAGAGTGATTCCCAAAAAACTTGATGAAATTGGTTTCGAATTTAAATTTAAAGATGTTCAAAAGGCTTTGATAAATTTATTGCAATAAGAATTTTTATCATTTAAACTGACAGCGGGATTGCTTTGAGAAAAACAATCCCGCTTTTAAAATGGATACTATAATTAATACCGGTAATAGTCGGGCTTGAAAGGTCCTTCCAAAGGCACGCCAATGTATTCTGCCTGTTTGGGAGTTAACTTTTCAAGTTCAACACCAAGCTTTTCGAGATGAAGCATTGCAACTTTTTCATCGAGGTGTTTTGGAAGAACATAAACTTTGTTTTCATAAGTTGAACGATTCTGCCATAGTTCAATCTGTGCAAGCACCTGGTTTGTAAATGAATTCGACATTACGAAAGATGGATGACCCATCGCACAGCCAAGGTTTACTAATCTGCCTTCAGCCAGAACGATAATATCTTTCCCATCAATTGTATATTTATCAACCTGCGGCTTAATTGTATCGCGTGTGTGACCATAGTTTTTGTTAAGCCAGTCCATATCAATTTCATTATCGAAGTGACCAATGTTGCAAACAATAGCTTTGTCTTTCATTTTTCGGAAATGCTTTCCAGTCACAACATCGCAGTTACCGGTGGCAGTAACAATAATATCAGCTTCTTCAACAGCCTTTTCGAGGGACTTGACCTCGAAACCGTTCATTGCTGCCTGCAAAGCACAAATAGGGTCTATTTCAGTAACTATAACTCTTACGTTAGAATTGACAAGTGATTCAGCGGAACCTTTACCAACATCACCATAACCGGCAACAACTGCAACCTTACCTGCAAGCATAAGATCTGTTGCTCTGCGTATAGCATCAACAAGAGATTCACGGCATCCGTATTTGTTATCAAATTTTGATTTGGTAACAGAATCATTAACATTTATGGCGGGCATAGGAAGAGTTCCCTTTTTCTCTCTCTCATAAAGTCTGTGAACGCCGGTAGTTGTCTCTTCTGTAATACCTTTAATACCTGCAGCTAACTCAGGGTATTTATCAAGAACGATGTTAGTTAAGTCGCCGCCGTCGTCGAGTATCATGTTTAAAGGTTTATTATCATCACCAAAAAAGAAAGTTTGCTCAATGCACCAATCATACTCTTCGAGGCTCATACCTTTCCAGGCATACACCGGAATACCGGCAGCGGCAATTGCAGCAGCAGCATGGTCCTGAGTGGAAAAAATATTGCAAGACGACCATTGAACTTCAGCGCCTAATTCAATTAGAGTTTCAATAAGCACTGCAGTCTGAATTGTCATATGCAAACACCCTGCAATCCGTGCACCTTTAAGCGGCTTTTTCTTTGCAAATTCTTCACGAATAGCCATTAAGCCGGGCATTTCGGCTTCGGCAAGGTTTATTTCTTTTCTTCCCCATTCGGCAAGGGAAATATCTTTTACTTTGTAAGGTAACTTTTTTACACCTTTTTCAGTTATCTGACTCATTCTTTAATCCTTTATTTATTATTAAACTTAAATATATTTACTGAACACAGGAACGAGGTCTAAATGTTCCCATGTAAAATCTTTTTCCTTACGCCCGAAATGACCGTAAGCGGCAGTCTGACGATAAATTGGTCTTCTAAGTTTTAATCTTTCTATAATACCGCGTGGTGTAAGATCAACTTCCATTCTGATCATTTTGGAAATTTCTTTATCCGGTATAACTCCGGTGCCGTACGTATTTATCCAGACAGAAACCGGTTCTGCAACACCGATAGCATAAGCGACCTGAACGAGACATTCTTTAGCAATTTTTGCAGCAACAACATTCTTTGCAATATGCCTTGCCGCATAGGTAGCGCTTCTGTCAACCTTAGAAGGATCTTTACCGGAGAAAGCGCCGCCGCCATGAGGCGCCCAGCCGCCGTAAGTATCAACAATAATTTTTCTGCCTGTTAAGCCACTGTCGCCGTGTGGCCCGCCGATTTCAAATCGTCCGGTAGGATTAACGTAAATTTTTGTTTTTTTATCAAGATATTTTGCGGGTATAACAGGTTTAATAACCTGTTCAATAATATCTTCTTTTATAGCCTTCTGTTTGGCATCTGCATCGTGCTGTGTAGATACAACAATTGCTTCAACCCTAAGAGGTTTCTTATTATCATCAAATTCAATGGTTACCTGCGATTTTGAGTCAGGTCTTAAGTAAGGCATTAATCCATTTTGTCTTTTCCTGATGTCAGCAAGCTTCTTAACAAGTTTATGAGCATACATAATGGGCATTGGCATAAGTTCCGAAGTTTGATTGCAGGCATAACCAAACATTAACCCCTGATCGCCGGCGCCACCTTTATCAACACCCATAGAAATATCGGGCGATTGAGAATGAATCGCATTCAATACAGAACAGGATTCAGAATCAAATTTATATTCTGCTTTTGTGTAACCAATTTCCTTTACTGTCTTTCTTACAATATCCGGAACTTCAACATAAGCTTTAGTTGTAATTTCGCCGCCAACAAGCACCAGACCTGTGGTTACAAAAGTTTCACATGCTACTCTTGCATGAGGGTCTTGTTCAAACATAGCATCTAATACTGCATCTGATATTGCATCGCTTACTTTATCCGGATGACCTTCAGAAACTGATTCTGATGTAAAGAAAAAGGACATATTATTTTTCTACCTTATAATGTTAAAATGAATTAATAAAAATCTACTTCGGAAGAATCGCCTGAGTTCAATCGCTTGAAGTTACCCTTTATTACAGCATTATTCCCGATGATCGAATTTTCAAGCAGCGCCTTTGAAACCTGCGCTTCCGACCCGATAATCGAGTTGCGAATTATGCTGTCTTTTATTACAGTCTTACTATCTATTGTTGCATAAGGACCAATAACTGAGTTTTCAATACTTGCATCATCAGCAATAAAAACCGGCTGGTTGATCACTACATTACTGAATTCCCTTGAGCTGCTTTTTTTATCAAGAAGAAATTTATTTGTGGAGAGCAGTGTTTCGGGCTTACCGCAATCGTACCAGCCTTCAACCGGGAAAGTTGTAAACTTTTCGCCGTTATCTATCATCATCTGAAGGGCATCGGTAAGCTGCAGTTCACCTTTTGTCCGGATATTTTTTTCAACCAGTGCATTAAGCCCTTTTATCAAAACATTTTTATTTGCGATATAATAAAGTCCTACCAGTGCAAGATTTGAGACAGGCGTTTGCGGCTTTTCAACAAGCCGTTTGATGAACCCGTTTTCTAATACGGCAACTCCGAACCTTCGCGGGTCATCAACTTCTTTTACACCCAGTGAAGATTTTTTTTCTTTGAAAACATCTTTCAGGTTAACATCAAAAACCGTATCGCCGAGAATTATAAATATTTCATCATCATCAAATGTAGGTATTGCGGTGTAGATTGCATGACCAAGCCCCTCCATTTCTTTCTGAACTATGAAATCAGATTGAATTTCTTTATAAGTGGAGATTACATAGTCCCGGATCATATCACCAAGATGACCAATAACAAAGGTAGCTTTGTGTACTTTTTCTTCAATCAGCTTATCGAGAATATGCCCAAGCATTGGCTTGCCGCCAACGTTTAAAAGCACTTTTGGAGTGGAATATGTATGTGGTTTCAGTCTGCTGCCTATACCTGCAACGGGTATTATTGCTCTCATATACTATGGGTTATTTATCGAGATATAAAATTACCTAAACACGCTGCGAATTACAAATAAATTATGCCTGATGTGCTGATAAGAATAGCATCTGCAGAGCTGTCCAAAATATTTTAAAAGATCTGATTAAATTGAGGCAAAGCCAGACACTTTAATTTCCGGTGAATTTTATGCAGTTTAATATGGATACTTATTTCGTCCCTATCGGGATTTGATCCATCAGCAGGGGCGTTCAATTGAACGTCCCTACTGACGGGACAAATAACAATAAAACTTTAAAATTGAGACAATAAAAGAGTCCCTTTTATGGACTGAATATTTATAGATAAATTCGACAGACAGTCCCGTAGGGACGAAATAAAAAAATTGTTTTGGACAGATATGAGCATCTGATATCAGTCTTTTTTCTTCCTTAAAAGGAAGAATATAACAACAAGCAGCACAAAGCCTGAAAGTGCATAAATCCAATAAGGTGTTTCCTTCAGCTTGTATGGTCGGAAAGTTACCGAAATGGTTTTCCCGCCGCCAATTTCAGAAAGATTATACTCCCATATCAGCCATTTACCCTGTCGTTTGGTTGCATTGTGAGTTATTATATCCCCCGAAAAGCTGAACTTATAAGCAACGGTATAAGCGCTGCCATCAAAACCAAATCCTGTAGCAATTGATGGAATGAATTGCGAAAACAATTTTTGTCCTGCCGCGCCGTCCCGCAGAGTGAATTCATAATCTTCCAGAGCTTTTATACTGTTAAGGGAATCAACGTGGTTGAATGTGATGGTGATAAATGCATGTGAGGTGCTGTCAACTGTATCGGTATATGCAACAACATCTTCAATTACTGTAGCCGCTGAAGAAAACTTATTTCTTATTGAATCAGGATTGAAAATACCAAGCTTATCTAGCAATGCAAGGCTTTCGGGGTCGGGATGCGGTGTCCAATAATGAATTTTTATTTTCCCTGAACCATCCGGATATATTTCTGCTTCCTGTTCATAGTTTAAACAACCGGAAATAATTAGTGGGAGACAAAGGAAAAAGAATTTTATTTTCACTCGGATGCCGAACCTTTCTGATCAATACGAAATAAATCAAGTGTTATTTTTAATGTGATTCAATTTATAGAAAAATTAGAATAATTTCATTAAGTTTAGCTCCCAAAAATAAAGGAGATAGTTAATGCCAACGTATGATTATAAGTGCTTAAACTGCGGCTATTCGTTCGAATTTTTTCAGCCGATGAGCTCTGAACCACTTAAGAATTGTACTGAATGTAACGGGGAAGTGAAAAGATTGATCGGTGCTGGTGCAGGACATATTTTTAAAGGAAGCGGCTTTTATCAAACCGATTATAAAAACAATGCATCGTCTCCTTCAAACGGTAATGATAAAAAAGATGTAAAAGCAAAACCGGCTCCGGCTCCAACCGATAAAAAAAATGACTAAAAAAAGGGTTGTACTGAAAAATCAATCAACAGATTTTTCAGCCAACCCTGATTGACTATCGTTTACACAATTCTAAAAATCAGCCCCGAGCGAAATATAGTACTTAGGCTTTGAGAAACCATCAACATTATAAGCCCAGGCAACATCAAATCTTACAAGGAAATAAAGCAGGAATATCCGCGCACCAAGTCCTGTTCCAATTAACAGGTCTTTTGATACAACATTATTAAACTGATCCCTCTGGAAGAAACGAAGTTTTTTAGTATCGTTCCAGGCTGATCCTACATCAATATAGGCAACACCAAGTACATTGCTGAAAAGAATCGGCAGCGCACCAGTTAACAGATATTTGATCAGCGGAAAGCGCAACTCCATATTCAGTAATGCATACTTAGTACCAATTTGTTCGGCATAATTATACCCTCTTAAAGGCAAAGCTGCAGTAAGAAAAGCAAAATCCGAAGCTGATTCAACGGGAATATCATTTGTTGCAAATGTTCTGTTGATCCAGTTGTCAATTCCACCGATAAAAAATCTTTGTGGGTTGCTGCCACCTGAATATCCACCGGAAAACCTAAGCCCGAATGAATAATCAGCACCCATTCTAAAATAAGTCCGGTAATCTCCTACAAGCGAAAAGAAGCTCAGTTTATTCTTTCCAAAACCCGGGTTGCCGAACAGATCGAACCGGTAGCGGGTGCCGTCAACGGGAGAAGTATAACCCCATAAAACATTATCATGGACAAAGCTCGCACTTGGTATTATATAAGATATTTTTTCCGTTTCCACATTCGGGTTATCCAGATTTTCGCTTGAAAGATTCAGCCAGCTTAATCCCATATCAAGCCTGTAAAAACGGTTAAGCGGATAGCTTGCCGAACCCACTGCCCCAAAATTCCTGAACCGGAAAAGATTAACGCCTTCTCTTCTTGATAAGAAAACGAATCTTGCAGTATGAAATACTTCTAACCCGTAATTAATTCGCTCGGGGAGGTAATAGTATGCAAGCCCGTAATCGCTGTTCTTAAGATCTATCTGAAGGCTGGTTACTCCAATTAACCTGTGATTACCGAGAACATCACTGAATGAAATAACAGTTGTTCCTATTAAACCATAAAGAGTATTATAACCTGCATTTGCATAAACAAGATCCGGCGAAAAAGTTATCTTGTACCTGTTCAAAATGTAATCGCCGTGCTGATCAAGATTATCCGTCAATTGAAATTTTTCATTCACAACGGAATCTTGAGGAACTTTAGCTGCATCATCGCCAAAAACATATGAACCAAAGTCTATCTGAATTGAATCGCCATATACTTTCGATTCCCTTTGCGAAATATCTGTGGTATCGATTTTATCCGAGACAGCTTCAAGTGTATCGGATAGTTCTGTTTCTGGTTCAAAAATTCTTTTATCAGAATTTTTTTCATCAAGCAGGTTAGCGATGTAAACAGTTGGCTCGAGTTTATCCATTTTAAGATCAATCTCGAAAGGATTGTTCATCATAAATATATTGAATGCAGCCTGGTATAGTGAAGTGAATACTATCTTCTTTCCGTCATATGAGGTTGAAAGCTGATACAATCCATTGAGCGAGTTTGTTACAGGCACAGGATCATACATAATAACCGGGCGATCCATATCAACTTCATCAAGATTTATTTTTAGTTTATAGATATTATTGATTCCGTTAACATCTGAAATGAAAAGTATTTCGGTTCCATCGGGGCCCGCAACAGGTGAAGATTCATCACTATGGGACATATCTGTTAATCTTGTAATTCGTTGCGTCTCTACTTCAATTGCATAAATATCAGTTTGACTATAATCATGGTTATAAATTCGCAGTTTATCGTCATACATATCCTTACTGATATATTCGCCTCTGTCGGATGCGAAGAAAATAAACTTTCCGTCATAAGACCACGCAGGATCATCATCGGAGAAGATATCATCGGTCAGGTTTTTCAGTTCTTCAGTTTCAAGATTGAAAATGTAAAGATCTGACTGGCGCGGTGTCTGTCCTACAAAAGCTATCCATTTACCATCCGGCGACCAGGTAACACTCCTGATCCCGTCGAGCCTAACAGGAAGAGTGTTCCTTTTTCGCGATTCAATATCAATAATATAAATCACATCCCAGCCTCCGCTTTTTGCCGATAGTGCAATTTTACTTCCATCAGGCGACCAGCTTAATCCGGGTGTAAGAATATTAAGCTCTTCAAAATCAGGGGAGCGGTTACCTTCAACAAGTTTTTTGATAATCTTCCCGTCAATTGCACTCATAAGGAATACATCAAAGTAATAATCCCTGTTCGATATGAATGCAATTTTATCACCCTGAGGTGAAATTGCGGGGCTTGTATTATAGAAGCCGCCGTCTTCCCTGTGGTCTGTTAATCGTTTGGCAAATTCATCGGGGTCTTCCCTGATTGCAATATCAGGCCAGAATGTTTTTCTGATTTCTTTTTTCCAGCGCTCGTTGAATTCTTTAAGAGTAAGTCCGATTGAGGCTTTAAATGCATCTTCAACGTTGCCTGTGCTTTTTAGTTTATTGATCAGTTCGCCAATCTTTTCTTTACCGTACTTATTTGCAATGTAATAGAATACCGACTGCCCGCCTCTGTAGGCGAAGTAACCTCCGAGGTTTTGCACGTCCGGCAGATAACCGGAAATTGCCGCATCACGTATGAACATATCTGTATTTGTATCCCATCCGAGAGCCTGGTACTCTGCCATTCCCTCGTTAAACCACAAAGGAATATAAGTTGCAATGTTTTTCGATATTATATTCTGAAGTGACCCGCCGTAGAACATATCATTTACTACAGCATGCACTAATTCGTGATGTATGAGATGGCGGAATTGTTTGTATGAACCCTGGAACTGAATAACAACCCTGTTCTTAAATAATTCTGTAAACCCTTCAATGCCTTCGCTTAAATAAACATCGGTTACGTTTGTTTCCTGGAAATCATTCTGAGAGTTATAAATAATTATTGTAATCCGGTTATTTATCCTGTATCTGAAACTTTCCTGAATAGATTTTAAAGCATCCTCAGCCGCGCGGGCGGTAAATTCAGCAAGCATTGGTCCTTCCTGGGAATAGTATATATCAAAGTGATCTGATTGTATATAGTACCAGGTAAAGCTTTTATACTGAACTTTGTTTTTACCGAACTGCCCGAAAGCATCGGAAAAAGGCATCAAAAGAATAAAAGCAAGCGATATTATTATAGTACGCATATTGTCACCATTTATTAGTCAACTATTATAAAATCCAATTCGGATTTTTCGGGGTCAACCCTGATTAATTTAACCAGAACTTTATCTCCTAACCTGAATTGCTTTTTGGTGGCACGCCCAATTAAAGCATATTTTCGTTCATCGTAAACGTAAAAATCTCCCTCCAAATCTCTTAAACGGACAAGACCTTCCGCTAAAATATCAGTGATTTTTACAAATAATCCAAAATGCATTATTCCTGAAATCACAGCATGAAACTCTTCGCCTAAATGATCCTTAAGATATTCAATCTGCTTCAGTTTTACCGAATATCTTTCGGCTTCAATAGCTCGTCTTTCACAATTGGATACGTGCTCGCAGATTTCATCGAGTATATTTAACGGATAATTTACCTTTGGCCTCTCTTCAATGTATGCGTAAAGAAGTCTGTGCACAATCAGATCCGCATATCTTCTGATTGGTGAAGTGAAGTGAGAGTAATATTTAAATCCCAGCCCGTAATGCCCGTTGTTATGGATGGAATATATTGCCTTTGCCATCGAACGTATTGCAAGCTCATTTATAAGGGCTTCTTCTTCAGTACCTTTGGCAGAGTGTATAAGCTGCTGAAATTGCTGCGATTGATTTGCCGAATGCGGATTAAAAGAATATCCGAGTGATTTAACAAATCTTGCAAACTCATAAATTTTTTCGCCGTCGGGTAAATCATGTATCCTGTAAACAAACGGGCGCGGCACAGCCCGTTTCGTTAACCCGATATGCTGTGCAACTATTCTGTTTGCAAGCAGCATAAACTCTTCAACAAGCATGTTGCTTTGTTTTAATTCTTTTTTAAATATATCAACGGGATGATCATTCTCATCAAGTGTAAATTTAATTTCGGGCGTAAAGAATTCAATACTGCCTTCACGCACTCTTTTTTTCCTTAGAGTTTGAGCAAGGTTGTTAAGTTTAATTATTTCGGTGTAGAAATCACCTTCTTTCTTCTCGATAATGTCCTGTACTTCCTCGTAAGTAAATCTTCTCTTGCTGTTGATAATTGACTTTTTTATTTCGTACTGAACAACCTTACCACGAGGTGTAAGCTCTGCTATAACTGAATATGTAAGCCTGTCCTGCCCGGGTACTAATGAACAAATTCCGTTCGACAATTTTTCCGGCAGCATAGGAATAACTTTCCCTACAAGGTAAACACTATTGCCCCGTTTCAGCGCTTCTTTATCAAGCATTGATTTCGGCTTTACATAATGAGAAACATCCGCAATGTGTATTCCAACCACAAGGTTACCGTTTTCAAGTTCCTTAACAGACAGAGCATCATCAAAATCTTTAGCGTCTTCCGGGTCAATGGTAAATACATTTACTTCCCGGTAATCAAGCCTGTCTGTTATATCCGCAGCATTTATTACCGGATTAATTTCATCTGACTCATGCAGAACGTTTTCCGGGAAAATATGATGGAGACCAAACTCTCTTGCTATGGATGCAATCTCTGTATCTTTAAGCCCTTCCTTCCCGATCTTCTCTATTACTTCGCCTTCAGGATTAAGCATGGATGAATTCCAAATTATATTAGCAACTATTACTTTATCGCCAACATTTGCACCATTAAGCTTGCTCTTATCAATATAAATATCGCGGTGGATTTTCGGATCATCCGGCGTAACTATAATAAAAGAATTTGTTTTCCTGACTGTACCAATGAACTTTTCCCTCTTTCGTTTAATAACGTTGATGATCTGCCCTTCAATATTTTTGCGTTTTTTCTTTGCGAACAGAACAACTTCTACAGTATCACCATGAAAAGCTGTTCCCATATTTCTCGATGAAATAAACACGTCATTAAGTTTTGAATTTTTGAGAATAACAAAACCATAACCGGCATTTGTTACTTCGAGTGTTCCTGTAACTACATTCGAGCTAGGTATAGAATAAAGCATGAATCTTTTACCCTTACGCATAATGATTTCCTCTTCATAAAGCTGATGAAGAACATGCTTTAGCGACTGGTATTCGTGGTCTGCAAAATATCCAAGTTGCTTCGCAATTTCCTTTGTTTTAAAACTGCCGCCTGGATTTTTTTTAAAGAAGGAGATGATCTTTTTTTTCATTAAAACTCAAATCTGTATTTAATGCCCATTTCATTTATCATTTCACCTGAGAAAGTTGTCTCTGTAACAGGTTCTTTACGTTCGAGCCTGAGTAAAAGATTACTATAGAGTGGATATTCAATTCTTACGTTAGCTCTGCTAAAATCCTGAAAAACATCGGTCGTACCCCCGATTGAATATCGTATGTCCTGAACCCGCCCGGTAATGTGAAATTTTGTATTGGCGCCAACTGTACGAAGTTCAACAGTTCGCACATAATCACCAAACAGATTATTAAGAAATCCACCAAGCAATGACCCTGCCAGCGAGGTTGCCGTACCGGACAGTTGACCGGCTGCATTCGACTTATCCTGAGGAGTAGCTTCTGAAACAAACTTACCTGTAAGGATGAACATCACTGCATCGGATGCATCTTTAGAAGGATCCGGCTGGTTCTTTTCGATATTGTTTGCACCGTAATAAACGGCAATATTTTCTTTATGCTGAATGAAATTTTTATCAAGTTCATTAAGAGGTCCTTCTAATCTGATCTTGACAGCAACCTCAATTTCACCAAGGGTTGTATCAGGAGGAGTGTAATAATCTATGTATGTAGCCGTTATGTTAAGGTAAGGATTATCCGGTTCGCTCTCGAATCTTAATGAACCTTCGGCGCTAAAAGTTTTGAAGAACTGCAAAGTTGAGCCTTCGAGCAGGTTGAATTCTCCCTGTGCATTTTGTCTGCCCCCGATCATTTCATACCTGAAGTTACCACTGAGTATAGCAATAAGCCTTTGATTGAATTCTCGTGAAATGTAAATAGTAAATTTTGATTCCCTTTCCATTCTTATATCAAGTTCATAATCGAAGAGGCTTGTCCTTTCCGCAATCGCCACAGATTCAGATTGGCGCTGCTGAGCTAATCTAATGAGTGCATCAAAATCCATCTCTTCTTCAGTAGTTGTTATGGTATCTTCAATCAATCTATAAATAAAACTTTCTGAAGCGCTTTGATATGCTGATTGTACCGGTGCAAATGTTAAGTCAGCAACTCTTACAGAAATTGGTGCAACAAGATGATTCCTGTCGCCGGTCCTGGTAAACCTGATGTTACCTATTGTAGCTATAACAAGGTCACCATAAACCGAAGGGCTGACTGAACGAGAGTTTTCACTGAGCACTTTCAGGTCGCCATTCATATAGAAATCGTAAGAGATTATCTTAAAGTTATCAAGCTTCATCAGACCACCGCCCGTCATTCTGCCTCCGTCCCGGGTTCCCTGTGCATTTGTAATCAGAAGGCTGTCAATGCTGATTTCATCACGGGAGATGTTGATCTTAAATCCGGCATTATATTCGAGATTATTCCCTTCGAGAATAAAAGCGCTGTTAGTAACTGTAACGAATCCTGTGGGAACCGGTTCTTCCAATGAGCCTGTTAATGTAATTCCGGCATTAAAGAAGCCCCTAAGTTTTCTAACTCCCGGAACAACATCTCCAAGCGACCCAAGATTAAAGTCATCAGATGTTAATGTTAAATTCATCGGCTTGTATTCAATCATACGGTCTTCCTGCTTTTCAAGTGAAAGATTAAGCGGAAGGCTGCCGGACAGATACAATGCCGGTTTGACCGGATTTATTAATGAATCTATAAAATTAAGTTCTACGTTGAGGTTTTCATTGCGGTAATTGAACGTGCTGGTAATATAACCAAAGTCTCTTTCTTTAAAGAATATGCTGTCAATGTTAATGCTTACATTCATTAAAGGATTGGTGAACCGTCCTTTGATTAAAGCTTCAATATTTATTGACGCATCAGGCATCTGGTCAGGACCAAGCCCGGCAAAATTCCACCCGATATCTAACGCCCTCAAATCGGTAACTGTAAATTTGAGATCCTGATTTCCTTTCTTATCGAGAACTCCTTCAACTACAATACTTCCGTCATTGCGAACAAGTATAACATCTTCTATCTGAAGTTTTTCCGAAGCATATTTGAATTTAAGTGCATGCCTGTTTACAATTTCAAACTGATTGTATGCAACATTAAACCTGTCTATTTCTATGTGAAGTGTGCTTCCCAGGTCTGCCGATCCATTAATTGCTAAACTGGAAAGTTCTTCATACTTTCCATTCACATCAAACCTGAGGAAGTTTTCTTTCAGGTTAATTTTCAGTGACAGATCATACAGATCAACTCCTGCGAATAATCTTTCAAGATCCACCCCTAAATTCAGATTTATGCCTTCAGATGTTGTAGAATTAAAATCATTTGACACAATAAGCCCGAGGTTAAACCCGGAGAAGAAGAAAACATCTTTCTCACCCCAATATTTCAGATAGTTCATATTTGTATTAAACGCGAAATGAAGTCCGTCGGCAGTACTTTTAAATCCACCGCTTATTTCTCCATCAACTTCAAGATGATCATCACCCAATATGAGCGAGAGCAGAGTAAAGTCCTTAAACTCTATCTGGTAAAGCAAATCTGTTGGTTGGTCTACAGCACCTGTAAAATGTCTCTCCCTGTTCACAACCGGGATTAAATCGAGTGTGTCGAATTCTTCCGGAAATATTTCTTTATACTTCTCATTGAACGCAGTTATGATATAGTCAAGTTCATCAACTATCATATCAATTGTGTTGGCAACTGAAAAATTTCCGGTAACAGTAATATCAGCAAGATCAGAAATAAAGTTTATGATACGTTCATCACCGTTTCC
This sequence comes from Ignavibacteria bacterium, assembly GCA_037447335.1. Classification (GTDB taxonomy): domain Bacteria; phylum Bacteroidota; class Ignavibacteria; order Ignavibacteriales; family Ignavibacteriaceae; genus JBBIGV01. The sequence continues at coordinate 17,799 of JBBIGV010000025.1, forward strand.
GCTTCTGATATCTACTATTGCACGTGTACTGTCAATTCTCAATCCGTTGAAGTGAGAATTATCAACAGATAAAATAACGAAGAGATCAAGTTCCTCAACATTAAAACTGCTGCCATCTGCATTAAGAGTAAGATTTATATTACTGATTAAAGAAGAATCACTGGCTAAATCAGCAAGGTTAAGATTCTGCACTTTTCCGGCAAGAGTATAAGATGCTTTTTCCGTTTCATGGAAATCAAAGCTTCCTTTCATATCGATAAATGTTGTATCGGAGGCTAACTTTAGTTCATACTCAATCATATTACCGGCACCGATGGCATCAAAGCTGAATGAACTCAGCAATATCCCTTCTACTTCAGAATTGTTTGCGGCAAGGCTGATCTTTGAGTTAAGTTCTTCGGTTGAAAAGCCCATTCCTTTTGCGGTACCCAGTAAATTTAATTTTGATTGTATACCGGCAAATGGTTTAAGGTCAAGGTTTCGTGTTTTAAATTCTATGTCATACTTAGCAGGCTCGTTTCTAAAATCCATTGCAGCTTTTCCGGATAGTCTTCCGGCATCTGTATTAATATTGAATACTGAAATGAAGTTCAGAGGATTTCCTTCGTAACTCAATGTATCCAACCGGATAGTACCTGCGGATGAGTAATCCGGAAGTTCAAGTGACGGAAGAAGATTATTAATGTCAGCAGGATTAATTTTTGAACCGTTTAGTGTTGTTGAAAAATACATGTCATCCGGTGCCATCAGATTTAAAACTTTTCCTTTTACTTCAATCTCTGTATCGTTCAATTTCAATGAAAGGTCTTCAATTTTCACTTCATTAATCTCTCCTTTAAAAGCAGTGCTGAGATAAACCGACCCTTTTAAGAAACCCGTATCAGGAATAAATGTCGAAAGGTCAGCAAAGCTGAAAGGATATGCTTCGAGTTTTAAATCAAGCATAGCACTGCCCAGGTTATCAATTGCTGTGGTGTCCAGGGGATTAAACCCAAGTAATGTAAGGTCTATATTCACGTCTGAATTATTCGTTAGAAGATTAAGCCCGCGAATCGCAGTTCCTTTTTTACTGAACTCAAATTTTCCGCTAAGATTTTTCAGATCAAAAAAGGTAAAGTTAGGGTTGAATGAAAAACTGCGTAAATGGAGGCGGTAATAATCTTCCTTAATATCTGCAAAAGCGCCTAAAGCAAGATTAAGATTTTTTATTCTCAGATCATCAGTGTTGATATTATCATAATAGGATTCGCTGTTAAGGAAGCGGTAATCCTGCATTGAAAAATCCAGATCATTAAGCTTCAGATCATACACCTGTATCTTGTAAGGAAATTCTGATTCTGTCGGTTCCAGTTCTTCTTCTGATGGAGGAAATAATTTTGATATGTTTAGTTCGCCGGTGCTGTCTGCAATCAGATTTATTTTTGCATCTGTAATTTCAATTTTTCTGAAATAGATTATTCTGAACATCAGCTTTAGCGGACTGGTTCTTATATCAATTTTTGAAGCATTGAGTAAAGTGTCCCTTTGCTGGGTTAAAACGGTATTCCTTAAAATTATTGAGGTAAAAATCGTACCGTCAATCTGACCAATGTCCAAAGTGCCATTAAGTGCATCGTTTGCTTCAGTAACAACAATATCTCTCAGGTATTCTCTGAATGTTGATGTTTGTGTAAACCCGAGTGCAATCAAAAAGAGCACAAAAATTCCCAGTCCTGTGTATAAGAATACATTGACAAATTTCTGAAAGAGGGTTCTTTCTTTCAATATTTTTTTATCAGTCGTCAACGGGAAAAATTCCGATTATTGCGGGGATGTTAATTAGTCACCTTATATAAAAATAATGAGTAAAGAGATGACATCTTTATTTTCTTTATTTAATTCACATCTTAAATAAATTCTATTTAAAGAATGAGTGTTTATTTTCTTAATAAAAGATGTCATCTCTGTATCTTGTGTAACGTGAGTTATTTATATCTTTTAATTATAGTATCAATTATGTTAGAGGTTGATTGATCATTCACGAACTCAACTGTTTTTACCTGTCCACCGTTTTTTTCAACTATGTCGCGCCCGACTATTTTATCTAATGACCAATCAGCACCTTTTACAAGGATATCCGGGATGAGTTCCGAAATAAGATTCAGCGGCGTTTCCTCATCAAACAGAGTAACAAAATCAACCGGCTTTAAGTTCGCTAAAACAAAGGCTCTTTGAAACTCATTTACGATGGGACGATTTTTTCCCTTAATTTTTTTTACAGAGATATCGCTGTTTAAACCAACAATTAGTATGTCGCCCAGCGCTTTTGACTTGATGAGATAATCTACGTGCCCGGCATGAATTATGTCGAAGACTCCGTTAGTAAATACAACTTTACGGTTTTCTGCTTTAAGCTTTTGCCGTACAGATTTTATTTCCTGCAGTGAGAGAATGTTATTCATTAATTTTCTTTTAAAATGGTATCGAAGAGTTTATCTGATTCAATGGGTACAATTCCAACTTCTTCACAAACAATACCGCCTGCGTAATTTGCAAGATAGGAAGCTTCGAGAATGTCAGCGCCTGCAGCCAAAGCCATAGTTAATGTAGATATTACTGTATCACCGGCACCCGATACATCCGCTACCTTTCTTGCTTTTGTTGGCATCCGACGAGGGGATTTGCCCCTTTCAAAAACTACTATGCCTTCGGCACCAAGAGTGATAAGAACGTATTTCGCTTTGAGACGATCAAGAAGCTGTTTACCTGCCGCATCAACATCCTCAGAGGTTTTTATTTTCATACCAAGAACATCTTCAGCTTCCTTCCGGTTTGGTTTGAATACAGTAACATTTTTGTATTCAAAAAAGTTGATAAACTTCGGATCGGCGGTTATCAATACCTTATGCTTGTTAGCCAATGAAATTATTTTTTTTATCAGTTCCCTTCCAAGAACTCCTTTATTATAATCCTGAAGTATTATACCATCCAGCGAACGGATGTTGGATGATAAGAAGTCAAACATTTGCTTGTCTGCTTTTTTATCAACCGGATTTTTATCTTCTTTATCTATACGGACAACGTGCTGCTTATCTGCAATTACACGGGTTTTGGTTGTTGTTGGTCTTGATTCGTCAATAATTATTCCATCATCCGAAATACCAAGCTCATTAAAGAGTGAAGTGAATATTGTTCCATAACCATCATACCCGATAACACCCACAGGTAAGGGTTTCGCGCCAAGTTTTAAGATGTTAAGTGCAACATTTGCAGCACCTCCAAAACGATAAAATTCATCCTCAACTTCAACAACTGGCACAGGAGCCTCCGGCGATATTCTCTTAACATCGCCCCAGAAGTAACAATCGAGCATCATATCGCCAACAACGGCAATTCTTTTTCCCTGAAAGTTTTTTCTTAAGGTTTTTATTCTTGCAGAGGAAAGCCTGGTCATCATTTTCCTTTAAATTGATTATTTGTGATGGAAAGATAATTATAAAATAAGATGATATAAAGCGCTTATACCCGGCAGGTTGGGATCAAATCTTTAATTAGAATGACAATTACCTTCTCTGCTGCTGCCTTGTTCTTTGTGTCGGAAACTGCTGTTTTACCGGTTCTCTTTTGAGTGTCCATTTTGCGAGTGGATTATCAACTAAAACTCTTACCAGACCGGCAGAGGTGCCGAGCCACATATACCTGCCGTCAAAGTACATTGCCTGAATTGATGCCGATTTGGTTTTTATTGAATTAAGATCAACATCGTGAACGGTGCCGGTTATGCGGTTAATCATGGCAAGACCTTTACCATATTCTTTTTTCTCTTTTCTGTCGAACGAATACACGCCCGCCCAAATAAAGTTACCTGTTCTTTCAACAGAGTATATACCATTACCATTTAAACCCTGTGCTCTTGCAAACCTGTCCCATCTCAATCTCCTGTCGAAGCGGTAAACACCTCCAACATTAAATTCGGGCTGCTGCGGTGTTACGAATTCATCAGTTGCAAACCAGATATTTAGCGGATCAAAAGCAAAACCTGAAATTGACACGGCTTCACCATCGCCATTAAAAGCGCCGCGTTTGTTGCTTATAAAACTCCATGCTTTGGGGTCGTCGAATCTGAGTTTTTTATTGTAACGATGGGCGCCTGCTTCGCTGCCGAACCAGATTACGCTGTCACCATCAGCACGTATAGCTTTAATCGTGTTTGTTTTAGGATCATTCGCAACTGTAAGATCACGATCAGCAAAACGCTGACGCGCAACATCAAGCCTGGTTACGTTTCTGAATCTGCCAATCCATAAAACATTGTCTTTCGCATCATAATAAAGAGATCGTATCCAGTTACCGAATTCACCACCCTGCGCAAATTTTCTTTTCCGCCATTGATTTTTCTTTCGGTCATAAGTGATAAGTCCTTCAGTTGTACCAACCCAAACGAAATCCTTGCTTGCAGCGAGAGTATAGATAAGATCATTATCAAGCCCGCTGTTGCGGGATGTGTAGCTTACCCACTTATCATCCTTTGTTGAATACATAAAAATCCCCTGACCATAAGTCCCGACCCACATGTTCTCACCTTCTTCAATTATGGCAGTAACCGATGCGCCTTCAAGAAATAATTCCGAATCAACCTGAGCCGATATGTTACCGAAAATGATAAAGGACAGGAATAATATTAAATACGTTTTACTTTGCATTATGATTTTTACAGAGATAGTTTTTTCAACAAGCATATTTTTACTAAAAGTATGATACATAATAAGGAGGGCCTCGCTTTTACTCAAGGAAATTAGCCGGTTACATGAAAAACTTTCCCGACAAATTATCAGTAACTCTCAACATCTGAAGGGAATTCCGATTTCCTTATATCGGTAACGTACTGCTTCACGGCTTGCGAGATTGCATCAGCAAGTTTACCATACTTTCTGACAAATCTTGGATGAAATTCTTCGTTCAGTCCAAGCATATCAGGTGTAACAAGAATCTGTCCATCGCAATGTATGCCCGCGCCTATACCAATTGTTGGTATTGAAACCGAAGATGTAATTTTTTTTGATAGGGCAGCAGGAATTTTTTCAAGCACAATGGCAAAAGCACCGGCTTCTTCAAGGACTTTTGCATCTCTGATAATTTCGTCAGCTTCTTCTTTATTCTTGCCTCTTTCACGGTAGCTTCCAAAAAGGTGTATGCTTTGCGGGGTTAATCCTACGTGACCCATAACGGGTATGCCGGCTTCAGTAATTTTCATTACTGTTTCAGCCACACGTTTGCCTCCTTCAAGCTTTACGCCGCCGGCGTGTGTTTCTTTCATTATTCTGCCGGCATTTCTGAATCCTTCATCTATGCTTAGCTGGTATGACATGAACGGCATATCAACTATTACCATAGCCCGGGAAACTCCTTTAGTTACTGCTTTAGTATGATAAATCATTTCATCCATAGTAACAGGAAGCGTCGTATCATTTCCCTGGAAAACATTGCTTAAAGAATCTCCAACAAGTATTAAATCAATTCCTGCTTCATCAAGAAGTTTTGCCGTAATAAAATCGTAAGCAGTAAGCGCTGTGATTTTTATTCCTTTCTTCTTCATTAATGAAAGGCTTTTAGTAGTTATTCTTTTTATTTCTTTTTCGAGACTCATGTTTGAAAATTCTCCGTGTACATCAAAAAAATTTAATTGCTCTTGTTCAATAACAGATCAACACTAAAAAATTCTTCGAAACCCTGTCTGAGACAGTCTGATAACTTATCATATTCAACTTTGGAATTAATGATTTCCGGTATGTCTATCGTGGATTGCTCCAGTTCTTTAATAATGCCTGATTTAACTTCATTGTTCACATTAAGATAATCAGCTATTTTTTTATGATAACTGCCGCATAGAATAGAACCGTGCTGCAGAACTGCATTAGACAATCTTCTTTGCGCGCTCCCGACAAGTTTCTTTCCGTTGAATTTAATTTCACATTTGGCGGGAACTGCAAAACAAACAGCACTGATATCCTCTTTATAAAAAGACGGGAAGTGCGTCTGTTGTGATTCGAGCTCTGTTGAACCTAATCTTTCATCATATTTTTTCAAACCTTCAATCAGCGCAAGATTAATATCACGGTAGAGATTTTTTACGGAGAAATTACTATCAGCCGGTACAATTACCGAGTAAGTTATTTCTTCCGCATGAAGAATTGCCCTTCCGCCGGTTGGACGAAATACTATATCAATTTGGTCTTCATCAGCTTTCCATTTGTTAACAGAATCTATCTTCTGATTAGCACCAAGTGAAATACAAAACGGTTTCCACCGGTAAAGTCTGAAATACGCTTCGCCCGGTTTACAATTTTCTGTAAGTTCAAGATCAAAATCCATATTAAATTTGCCGGTATTAAATCCGGTGTTTAAAAAATTCCACTTCACTTTCCTATCAAACCTCGCTTACTGCTTCTTATGAACTCAATCATATTATTGATTGGCGGAATAATCTCCATTTCGCTTTCAATTTTAGCCAGTGCCTGCGATACATTTAACGATTTATCATAAATATAACTGTATGCTTTTTTCATTGAAGCAATTTCATCATTTGTAAATCCTCTTCTTCTCAAACCGATTACATTTAATCCTGAAAATTTTAACGGCTCATGTGCAGCAAGAATGTACGGCGGGACATCCTGTGTTATTCGGAAACCTCCGCCTGTCATAGTATGCTGCCCGACTTTACAGAATTGATGCACGGGTGTAAGACCACCGATGATAACGTAATCTTCAAGCGTTACGTGCCCGGCAATCTGAACTCCATTTGCAAGAATAACATTATCGCCAACATAACAATCGTGGGCTATGTGACTATAAGCCATCAGCATACAGTTTTTCCCAACCATCGACTTACCCGTTACTTTGCTGCCGCGGTGAAGTGTTACAAATTCATGGATAACCGTATCATCCCCAACAATAAACTGGCTGTATTCATTATTAAAGGAAAGATCCTGCGGAATATGTGCTATCGAAGCTGATTGATATATCTTAACCCTGTTACCGATTCTTGCACCATTATAAATATGCGCGTGAGAACCGATGTAACAGTCGTTTCCGATTTCAACATCATCTTCAATGATTGCATAGGGAGAGACAACGATGTTTTCCCCTAACTTAGCTTTACTGCTAACAATAGCAGTCGGATGGATATTATTCATTAGTTATTTCTTGTTATCTGATACGCTTTGTTCCTTATCAACAATACCTGCCATAAAATCAGCTTCGGCAATGAGTACATCGCCTACGTACGCTTTGCCGCTCATCATCACAACTTTGCTTTTTTTGTTAGTAAGTTCTATTTCAAGAACAAGCTGATCGCCTGGAACGACAGGCTTTCTGAATTTTGCATTATTTATCTGCATAAAATAAACGAGCTTCTCTGCCGGATCGGGAAACGCATTCAATAAAAGTATTCCGCCGGTTTGCGCCATTGATTCAAGTATCAGCACACCCGGCATAATAGGCTGCCCGGGAAAATGCCCGGGGAAGAATGGTTCGTTAACTGTTACAGATTTAACACCAACAACTTTTTTATCAAGTTCAAGATGGATGATCTTATCTACAAGAAGAAACGGATACCTGTGAGGAAGTATTCGTTGTATCGCATTAACATCAAAGACAATTCCTTCCTTCTTAACGAATTGAAACTTTTTAACAAGTTTTTTCTGCTGGTAAAGCTTTCTTATCTGTTTTGCAAATTCAACATTAGCTCGATGACCGGGGCGCGCTGCCAGAATCTGAGCTTTGATTGGCGCACCGATCAATGCGAGGTCTCCCATTAAGTCAAGCAGTTTATGTCTTGCCTGTTCATTTCTAAAATGAAGCTTGCGGTTGTTAAGTATGCCATTTTCCCCAAGTGTTAATTTTTCTTTTAACCCGAGCTTGTTACCGAGAGCCGTCAGGTCATCATTGCTTACTTTCCGGTCAACTATCACTATCGCATTATTTATATCGCCGCCTTTAATTAATCCTTCATCGGCAAGCTGTTCGACTTCGCTTAAAAAGCAGAAAGTTCTTGCAGGAGCAAACTCCGTAACGAATTCCTTTTCCAGATCGAACAAACCTGTATGCTGGCTTCCAAGCGCGGGATTTTGATAATCAACCATTACAGAAACCCTGTACCGATCAAGCGGCAGTGCAACAATATCTATCTGTTTATTTTCTTCTTTATAATTAACTGCTTCATCAATAATCAGGTAATCTTTCGGTGCTTCCTGCTGAACAAAGCCGGCTTTCTGTAAACATTCAACATAGGGCATGGCGCTTCCATCACCTATGGGCGGTTCGATACCATCAAGCTCAATTATTATATTATCTATTTGAAGCCCAACAATCGCAGCCAATACATGTTCAACAGTGTGAACCTTTGCTTCACCGATACCGAGTGTTGTCCCGCGTGAAACATCAACAACATTATCGGCAGTTGCAGGAATTTCGGGATGACCGCCGAGGTCAACTCTTACAAATCTTATCCCAAAATTTTCCGCTGCAGGTTTGAAGGTCATTCTGCAGGATGTACCGGTGTGTAAACCAATACCGGACATTGAAACCGGTTTCTCAATAGTTCGCTGTAACTCTAACATTCTTATGCCTTTATTGTTGGTACTTACTGCCTGAATATTATTCAAAAATGATAGTTCAAAATAGCAAGATGGCTTCTGAATTCCAATAAACATGGGCTTGCGGCAAGCTCGTGTGAGCGGCCGAAATTCAACATTAAAATAAATACTATTTATTTGTAACTTTGCACCCGCAGAAAAAATAAATGCTCAATGAGTAAAGAAGAATTAGAGTCAATAAAAAATCATCTCTCAAAACCACCCGGCGTTCTTGGTAAAGAAGAATATTTTAATTCTGCCGTTATTATGCCGCTCGTAATGAACAATGACGAATTGTGTTTTCTTTTTGAAAAGAGAGCTGAACATATACGGCAGGGCGGCGAAATTTGTTTTCCCGGCGGTGAGTTCGATCTTGATCAGGATTCTGATCCGGTTGAAACTGCCGTCAGAGAAACCATCGAAGAGATCGGGATCGAAAAATCTAAAATAAATGTACTTGGAAGGTTTGATACTTTTGTTGGTCCCACGGGTGTTACAGTTGACCCGGTTGTTGCATTACTTGATATTGATAACTTAGCTTCTCTCAATATTGATCACAATGAGGTTGAAAAAGTTTTTCTTGTCCCGGTATCTTTTTTCTTTAAAAATGAGCCAAAAATATTTCACATAAGAGTTGAAGCAAAGCCCTATTACATCAACGAAAAAGGCGAAATGGTTGTATTGCTTCCGGTGAAAAAGTTAAACCTTCCTGAGAGATATTTAAAACCATGGATTGAAAAAAATCAACCTGTTTATGTTTATGAAACTGATGACGGTGTAGTATGGGGTATCACTGCTGTGTTGATAAAATCATTTGTAAAAAAATTTGGGGATGTTTTATTCTAACTTTTTTATCATTAATAAATCCTGATTTTAATTGCTTATGAAATATAAATTAATATTGCATATATTATTGCTCGTTCTGCTTATCACATCATTCGTTATAGCAGGTTGTGCGGAGGAAAAGCTGATCGGAAATGCTGATCCCGAATACCTTAAAGAAATTGAAGAATGGCACAGCCAAAGAATTAGCAATCTGAAGAAAGAAGAAAGCTGGCTCAATCTTATCGGCTTATTCTGGCTAAAAGAAGGCGAGAATAAAATCGGATCAGCAAAAGATAACGATATATTTTTCCCTGAAGATAAAGCACCGCAGTATATCGGTTCAATTCATAAACAGGATTCTGTTATTACACTTGAGGTTAACGAAGGGATTGAAGTGCTTAATGACGGAAATGCTGTAAAACAAATCGGGCTAAAACATGATCTTAGCGGAAACCCGACAAAGCTAAGTACCGGTTCTTTAAGATGGTACATCATTAAACGGGGCGACCGTTATGGTGTACGACTTAGAGATGTTGAATCAAATCTTCTGAACGAATTTAAAGGAATTGACAGATATCCTGTAAACTCAGATTGGAGAAAGGAAGCCAGATTCATTCAATTTGACCCTCCAAAGGAAATCGAAATTCCATCTTACCAGGGCGGAACTGAAACTGCTGTTTCGATTGGTTCGCTCGTATTTATCCATGATGATAAAGAATACAGATTAGATGCTCTCGACAGCGGGAACAGGCTGTTCATCATATTTACCGATGAAACCAGCGGCGAGGAAACTTACGGCGGCGGAAGATATATTTATACTGATAAAGCGGATACAAATGGTATCGTTATACTTGATTTTAATAAAGCATATAATCCGCCTTGTGTATTTACGAAATACGCTACCTGTCCTCTTCCACCAAAACAAAATTATCTTCGCTTACGGATTACTGCCGGTGAAAAAAATTTCATAGGATTGCAATGATCGAAAAATACAAGCACATCATCTGGGATTGGAACGGAACTCTGTTCAACGATGTTGACCTTTGCCTGAGTATAATTAACAGGATACTTTCTTATCAAAGCATCCAACCGCTAAGCAAAGAAAAATACCTGGAAATTTTCACCTTTCCTGTTGAAAGATATTATGCTGAGGCGGGTCTCGATTTCAGCTTATATTCATTTGAGAAATTGGGGAGCGACTGGATGAATGAATATGAGAACAGAAAACACGAGTGTAAATTGTATAATTCTGCTCCATATCTGCTGAAGATATTTTCAGAAGAAGGGATCGGGCAGTCAATACTATCTGCTTATTCACAAGATTCTTTAGAGCAGATGGTCAACAAATATGGTATTAGTGATTACTTTATGAATCTTGCAGGACTTGATCACATTTACGCAACCAGTAAACTTGAACTCGGAAAAGAATTAATAAAAAAACTTGCGCCAACAGATCATGAAATTTTGTTGATTGGAGACACTATCCATGATTTTGAGGTTGCAGCAGAAATTGGCGCTGATTGTGTACTTATTGCAGAAGGACATCAAAGCAAAGCAAGGCTTCTTAAATGCGGAGTGCCTGTTTTCGATTCTCTAAATCATTTCACAAATACTCTTAAATAGCACTTGCAAAGCAGCCGCAGGATTTATTCCGGTGGTTTTAATAATCGCCGTTATTCTTAAGCTGTTCGATATCTGAATATTTTAAGCTCAATTCCTTTTCAGCCCTTTGGAAATTTATTCTTTCAGCAAGTGCGTGAGATATAATCGGCAAGCCAATAGTAGCATCACAATAACACTGCACAAAATTTCCTTCTGCAGTTTCTTTGCCCCATGAAATTTCTTCTTCAAAAGTGCAGCCTGACAGCCCGCCCCACTGCGGTGAATCGGTTGTTATCTGCACGGCATATTTATGCGGGTAATAGGTTTCATCCGTACCCTGCCTGCTTCGTATATTTTCTTTGTTTGGAATGATCCTGTTTTCATACAGCAAATTATTTGTAGCGGCAAATAATTGTATGAAATCTTTGGGAACACCGCCGCCGATATAAATAATTCCGGTTTCATCAACGTGTTCGGCGAGGCTCATAAATTCAATATAGTCTTTCATCGCATCAATTGATAAAGTAAACCCTTTGCTTTTTGCAATTAGTGCAGCATCGCCGTAGGGGCTGTCGGCTATTCCCGGACAAAACACCGGCACATTATGTTTTGCTGCTGTAGTTGTCAGGCTTTCAATTTCTTTATCCTCCAGCCATAAACCAAACTGAAAGAGTAATTCCCTTGATGAGTAATTATAGTTTTCGGTAAGCGATAAAATAAAATCGGAAATCATTTCAGTCATTTCTATATAATCACTTTCTTTTCCAAGAATATCATAATATCTGTTAAAGCCTTTATCAAATAACTTCGAGGCGTCCAGCTTATCACTTCCCTTGTAATATGAGTATCCCATATCTTCAATCAAATCTTCAGAAATATTGGCGCCTGTTGATACGAGAACATCAACAAAATTATTTTCGATTAACCACTTTACGATTTTCCACTGCCCTGCAACGGCTAAAGAAGCGCTGAATCCGAAAAGAATAGTAACGGCGGGGTCTTTGATCATTTTTTCGAGCACGGAAACTGATTCGGCAAGCTTCCTGCCCTGGAAACCTGTGTTTTCCATTTCTGAAAGAAGCCGGGAAACAGACTTTCCTGCTTTCACCTCAATGGATTTGACTTTCTGTTCAAGGATTGAATCATTGTTTTTCAATTTCAACCTCCTTGTTAACGAAACATCATTACCCTGTTGATCGAAAGAGCGGGATGATAATTTCTGATTTTTATGTACTATTACTTGTTTACTGTTAAGTCAAAAGTTAGTATTATTTTATCGAAAATCAATAAAAACCGTAGTAGAATCTGATTTTTAATTGATGCCTTTGGCGTGGGTGATAAGTCTATTCATTTTGGGATATGAAAAGCCGCCTACCATCGTAAGCGGCTTTATAGTCTTTATGACAGATGTTTATTTACTGTTAAACATTTGTCGTTATTTCATTAACAGCATTCTTTTTGCATCAGTAAATAGAATCCTTTCATTACTCGTTGCTGTAATGCGGTAAATGTAAACTCCGCTGCTTAGTCCGCCAGAGGCTGATGACGCATTAAAATTTACCTCATAATATCCTGCCGGCTTTACCTGATTTACCAACTCAGCTACTTCTGTTCCAAGTATGTCGTATACTTTAAGCGTTACAAACGCATCCTGAGGAATAGAATAGCTGATTATTGTTGTTGGGTTGAATGGATTTGGATAGTTTTGCACCAGGTTATAGTCATTAATTTCAATAGGGTTGTCTGAGCCTGCTTTCTGCGGAGGTCCGCCGCCAACTAATTGTGCCCTTACTTCATTCGAGGCTGCGGATATATTTGAACCAATATCAACAGCTTTAACGTGATAGAAATATGTATTCTCATCAACGCAGCCCTTTGGCGGCTGTAGAGTGCAGTACTCCAATGTTCCATCTTCGTAGGAAGTTGAGGTTGTTTGCCCTATATAAACCCATCCTGAACCGGGATTTCTATAAATATAATATTTGCTAATATCCGGTTCTGTGTTTGCTGACCAGGACAGTATTGGATGATTATTTCCACCTTGAGTAATTGTGAGATTTTTTGGTGCTAACGGAGCTACATCATAGTGTATAAACTTGAGATTATTTGATTGATAATCCCTAAACACCACAAATAAATCGTTTGAAACAGAGGAAAGTCCATAACTCTTTGTTAATCCGGTTGAAGATATGCTAACTTCATTCGACCAGGATGCAAAAGTGGGGTCATATTGTCTGTGAGTCAAGCTTCCGGAGCTACCTCGATCGTATACAACGTGCGTGAATAGATTAGCAGTTTGAGATGTTCTTATCAATCCCTCTTCCAATGGGTGAACAGAGTAGTTTAGAAGTAGTGGTGTGGACCAGCCAGATTGATTTAGTGGTCTTTCTCTGACATACAAATTTACGTGTAATCCGGGAACTAAAACGTGGTAAAAATCAAATAATTTATTACTGCCTGAAAATACCCGTTCAAAAACAGAACCGGATGCTACTGTTTGGGTATTTTCCCACACATTATTAACTAAGTTTTTATCACGGGTTTTAGCATCACCGTAAGCATTAAATCCAACATGTACTTTATTTGAACTTACCGTAACTGTTGGATATAATCCCTGATAAGCCTGATCGCTGACTTCCTGATATTGTGTATAATTAGGGTTGTTTGTTGGATAGAGATAATAATGAGTGCTTCCGTCTGCTGAATAAACAAAGTGAAGACCCCTCTGTATATCATAAACATTATCCAAACCACGAAATACACCTGAACCGATATTTATAGACCGCTGTGCATCCCAGTTACCAGTTGAATAGTTATATTTTTTTGTGATTATACTGCTTCCCAATCTGTAGCTGATATACAGGGCATTATTTGATCCTGATATGCTTGGGAATTCAGCGCCTCCCGCAGATTCAATTACGGTTGTATTTATTACCGCGCCAGAACTACTTAGCCTGTAATACATAATTGAGTTGGAAGATGCAGCTCTTTGAGCTACAACATGGATACCATCTTTGTTTGCAAAGTTTTCGAGCATTGCAAGATTCGGCTCACTAATGGATGTATTAAAATCATTTTTCCACTGTGGATAAATAAGTGCAGTTAATAGCAGTGCCATTAAAAATACTTTTCCCCCTGACAAAAGGGATTTTAAATTATTTAACATTTTAAACTCCAATTTTATTTTTTGTAAAAACTTATTTCTTATTTAATTAAAACAGCCTTGATCGTTTTTGTAAATTCACCCGAGCTTAGCTTGATAAAATAAATGCCGGATGGAAGTGAATAGCCTCTTTCATCCTTTGCTTCCCAATTAACGGTATATTTACCTGATGGGAGATAATCATTTAACAGTGTTGTTATTTCTTTCCCTAAAATGTTATAGACCTTTAGTGTTGCATTTGAACCTGTCTGAAGCTGAAATCTTATTTGTGTTGATGAGTTGAATGGATTTGGATAGTTTTGATACAATTCATAGGAAAAAATGTTGTTTTCTTCATCATCAATATTAGCAGTTTTGTTTGGTTTTAATATTTGTGTGAATAATCTTGGACCTATATTTGGCATCCCGTGATCAATAGTAATCAATATTTCTTCTTTACCATCGCTGTTTATGTCATACATTGTTGCATTCCAGTAAACGCTGTTCTCGCCAACTAATGCTCTTTCGTTCTGCTTTATATAATAAACCTTGTAAGAATGATTATTAGGGCTGCCGTTGAACTTTAAGATGATTACAGTTTGCTCAAGGCAGAGGATAAGCTCATCAACTCCGTCTTTGGTTACGTCCATTGCCAGCATATTAAAAGCAAAGAAAGAGAAAAAGCCTATGATATCAACTCGTGCAACAGCTTCATAGGAGTTATTTCCCGTAGATTCAAAGCAGGTTAGTCTTGTAATTGGAACTCCGTTATAAAAAGAATTACCGCCAATCCAGAATTCTTTTTTCCCGTTGCCGTCTATATCATTGGTTTCTGCAAATAAATATGCATTCTTGGTAGCAACCTCACTTATCCAGATAACCTGGTAAGCATTATCTCCTGTGCTCTCAAAACCTACTACTTTGCCTGAATTGCTTCCAATAAAGAATTCCGGCTTTGAATCCATATCATAATCACCAATAGCAAAACCTAAAAAATACAATGCTATTGGCTGTAAGTTGTAATAATAAACTGAATCGAAATTGTTTATCATAGGATTATACTCATAAACCTGCAGATAGCCCTGAGAATGATTTGTAAAGACATAATCAGTAAATTCATCACCATCCAAATCTACCAAACGAGGTCTGTCTATTGCCGCATCTTGTCTTGTTATTTGAAAAATAAAGGATAAATCAGTTGCCAAAGAAGTATCTGTCTCTTTTTCAAAAAACAATCGGGTGGATATTGGCCAGCTTCCAATGGTAGAATCATAAAAGACTCTATTTAGTTCAAGTTCAAGATTCCCATCTTTATTTACATCATAGATTCCAACAGCCAGGTTAGTGTTTTCATATAGATGGAGTGAGTCAAAGGTTCCGGTTTTATTCAGTTCTTTTACAACAACATCGCTGTATTCACTTGTATAGTCTTTTACAAATCCGTAGAGTTCTGCCCTGCCGTTATTATTTATATCTCCAACTACAAGTCCATCAAATCCATAATTAGCAATTAAAACTTCCTGCCAGATGCTGTATTTATGGTAATAAGGAAGCGTGTCAATTATTGTAAGGTCTATTATTGTGCTGTCAAAGGTGGGGGAAACCGGATGCCGGATGCCGGATTCCGGATACTGGTAGTCCCCAATGCTTTTATACATTACTTTTCCGTGGGGATATTCTATCTTTAAAATATCCTTTTCTATCTCAGTTACTTTAATATCGGTTCTGCTTTTTAACTGCTCAAGCTTTTCTTCTTTGCTATACTGAGCTGAAACAGTACCGCTAACCACAAACAACAGACAACAAACAATAATCGCTTTCATCATTACTACCTTTTAACTATGTAAATATTGTTAGGGAAAGAAATAAATTCTAAGTCGCACTTAGATATACTCAGTGTGACATTCAATTTATTGCAGCTACGTAAAACCGGTTGGATAGAAGGAATGATTCCGGCTTCCTCCGATAAACCGGTGTTCGCCGTGATAAATCCGGCTGCTCTTATATTCGCCGGGAATGATTGTATGAATGAATGACTGTATGAAATGTTTTTGTATTTCATACTTCAAAAAAAGAAACGGGAACAAAATTCCATTCTCATCTCTTCGCCCCACAGAGAGAGAGAGAGTAAAAACTATGCCACAAATTTCTCATCAAGTAACCGTGACCTCCTAACCCGCTATTGTTAATAAGAAACTGTTGTGAACCTAAGTTAAACAAATCAAAAAATCAATAACAATTTTACCCGCTCTGTTTTTAGCCGCGAATGCGCGAATGATTTTTTATAAATATTGGCGGATTAGCGGCGGTAAATTGCGGTTTTGATAAAAACAAAATTCACTTGGCTCTTTAACATTCTTTGAAAAGTTGAAATTGTTATTTAATTAAAACAGCCTTGATCGTTTTTGTAAATTCACCCGAGCTTAGCTTGATAAAATAAATGCCGGATGGAAGTGAATAGCCTCTTTCATCCTTTGCTTCCCAATTAACGGTATATTTACCTGATGGGAGATAATCATTTAACAGTGTTGTTATTTCTTTCCCTAAAATGTTATAGACCTTTAGTGTTGCATTTGAACCTGTCTGAAGCTGAAATATTATTTGTGTTGATGAGTTGAAGGGATTTGGGTAATTCTGAGATAAAGATATTATGTTAGGTATTAAATCATCATCCTTAATGATTAATGTTGTTGAATCAGGTATATATATCTTAGTAATCTGCCTTCCAAGGGTTTGACTTCCCTGCTCAATAATGTGTATCATGGAAATTAATATTTCTATCTTGTCATCATTATTTATATCATACATCGTTGCACCAAAATAAACCTGATATTCTTCTTCTCCACTAAGTTCATTTTTTTTAATGTAATAAACCTCATAAGTATGATGGTCTTTACTTCCATTGAACTTCAATATCAGGAAATTTTGATCTATACAAATTGCCACTTCTTCAACCCCATCACAATCAATATCTATTGCCTGCATTGTTCCTGCATAAAATGAGAATACACCAACAAGGTCAATTCTTCCAACTGCCTGATAACTATTATCTCCATCTGTTTCAAAAATGGTTATCCGCGTTGTGCCTATACCGTTATAGTATGCATCTGCTAAAACCCAAAACTCCGGCTTCCCGTTACCATCTATATCATTAGTCCAGGTATGTATATATGCGTGATAGCTTTCAACATTTCCCTGCCATGAATTTGTGTATTGGTTATCGCCTTCATTTTCAATTATAAAAACATTTCCTCTGCCTGTGCCGAATACAATATCTGTTTTTCCATCTGAATCAAAATCGCCAATCGAGAAACCAGAATTACCCCA
This sequence comes from Ignavibacteria bacterium, assembly GCA_037447335.1. Lineage (GTDB taxonomy): Bacteria > Bacteroidota > Ignavibacteria > Ignavibacteriales > Ignavibacteriaceae > JBBIGV01. Next base: position 35,307 of record JBBIGV010000025.1, read on the forward strand.
AGGTGCGGGCTCTGATACATCAAAGCGATATACTGAATCGAAATTATTTATAACAGGGTTATACTCAAAAATATAAACACTTGGCGAAGAAAACCTTGCAAGTATTAAATCAGTATAACCATCACCATCAAAATCACCTAACGTTGGATCATTTAGCTGGGTAGGAAATTCAAATGGATTAAAACTAAAATTTAATGATGTAGCTAATGAACTATCTGAATCTTTGGAGAAAAATCTTTCATAATAGAAATTATCAACTAACTGAACCTCAGCATTTCCATCACCATTTACATCATAAATATTTCGGGAAGTAAATAGAGGCGGGTTGTATTGAAATATTTCTTCAAATATGGCTTCGTCATTCAATTCGTAAACAGTCACCGGTTCATATTCAGTCCAAAAGTATTTTCTAGCACCATACAATTCCGGTTTCCCATTATTGTTAACATCACCAATTATAAGATGGTTAAAGTCAAAGTTTGTTAAAGGCACTTCCTGCCAAAATCTGTATTTGTGGTAATAAAGAGTTGTATCAATGTAGCGTAGGTCTATTATTGTGCTGTCAAAGGTGGGGGAAACCGGATGCCGGATGCCGGATTCCGGATACTGGTAGTCCCCAATGCTTTTATACATTACTTTTCCGTGGGGATATTCTATCTTTAAAATATCCTTTTCTATCTCAGTTACTTTAATATCGGTTCTGCTTTTTAACTGCTGTAACTTTTGTTCACGGCTCTGTTGTGCAAAAGAAATACTGACAGCAAATAATAAATAGCAAACTATTTTAATCTTCATCACTTTATTACCTTTTTAAAATTACTTCTGCCAAAGGCAGATAAATAGGGAAAGAGATAAATCGTTTTTTTTAAAGTCATATAAAACCGGTCGGGTAGAAAATAAAATCAGATACAGCCCAGCCGGTTTGCTCATTTACAAAAACACGTCATTGAAATCATCATTTATAATACAGCCTTTCCAGAGTAATCCTTTATTAGTTGTTTTCTGTATGTTCAATCCGGACCCGGCGATGTAACCGATATTTTCATTATAAAAATCCAGTGACCAATAATCGAAAGACGGAAAGCCTGTGTTTACAGGAATCCATGTCAAGCCCGAATTTGTTGTTTTTAGTAAAGTTGGTCCAAGTCCACAAATCCAACCTAAAGTATCATTTAACATTTGAACACGCCGCAAATCGCCGAAAACACCACCGGGTATTTGCTGCCAGGTATTTCCTGCATCTGCCGACCTCAGGATAATGCCATTAGAACCGACTGCAATTACCACCATTCCGTCAAAGCTATGAACATTATATAAATTGTTTGTGGTTGATGATTCTGCAACTTTCCAACTTATACCGCTGTTTGTTGAAACAATAATTGAACCAGAAGCGCCAACAGCCCATCCAGTATCAGGATTGAAAAAGTGTATTCCAATGTAATCTACCCGTGGCACCTTAGGGTTTAACTCTGTCCAAATTTCTGTGCTCTCAAGCGGAAATAAGCTTCTCTTCTCCCAAAGAGACAGGTTTTTGCCGGAGTATTTTTCATCGTAGCTTTGGTAGCCTTCCTGTAATTCAATACCTCGCCTGTATTGGACGGGTTTTTCTGTTGTCGTATCCTGCTGTGGATAATACTGTTGGGCTGCTGGTTCTGTAACCAGAATACAAACAAAAGCAATAATCATAATTAAAGTTCTCATAGCTTTTTAGCCTCTTTATTGCTTGCTCTATCAGTTAATGTCGAATTTTCAAAATATTGCTGCACTATAATTATTTTATTTACGAAAAGTATTGATGCCCTTTTATTAACCAAGCCGGTAATCCTTCTTTGGGAAAAACAGCTTCAGAAAGTTTGCAGGTCTGGTTAATAGTGAACTGTACTTTTTCTTTCCCGTTATTACATCTGTCATAAGGTTTGTAAATTTTCTTCCGTATCGCCTGAAAATAAACTCACGGATATTCTCGCCTGAATAAATAATCCTGCCAAGCATAGCGGCATATTTCAATTCCCTCATTATTTTTTTGTTAACCAGTTCTCTGTAAAGAATTCCTGCTTTATTCACATCAAACTCTGAAAGAGCAATTGCCTCAGCAGCAAGTGTTCCACTAAGAAGCGAATAACTTATACCTTCAGCAGTTACCGGGTCGGCAAAACCGGCTGCATCACCAGTCAGAAATAGATTTTTATGTGTGAAGATTTTTTCTCCTGGCTTTATTGGTATTACAAAACCATGCTTTTCTGATTTTATGATTTTTTTGATACCCAGTAATTTAATGTACGCTTCAAACCTTTCGTTGAGATTGATGTTCTTCTTTTTCATTGCTGCAACACCAACAGATAAATGGTTTCTCTTCGGGAAAACCCATCCATACCCATAAGGCACTATGCCGAAATCAAATCTTGCTGAATGATTTAATTTTAATAAATCCTCATCGCTTACCGTCAATTCATACTCAAGCGCAGGTATTTTTATAACAGAACCCGCTCTGCCTGCATATCGGGCTGTTATTCCATTAGCGCCATCCGCACCGATAATGAACCTGCAGGTAAACTTTTCACGCTGTGTAATTACTTCACAATCGTTCCCGTTGAGCATTATATTTTTCACTTCACAGTTGTGTATAAGAGCAGCACCTTTTTCAAGAGCTTTGCCTGTAAGAAAATTATCAAAATCTTTTCTCATCACCATTGAAATGATCGGCTCGTCCCTAGTTACGCTGAAGTGTAAACCGGCTTTGTGATCATACATTTCAGCAGTGCAGCATTTTATCTCGACTACATCATCAATTGCGAACGGGATAAACTGAACAGCACGGTTTACCAATCCGCCCCCGCAGGTTTTATAGCGCGGCAGGAGGGCTTTTTCGATGATGAGTGTTTTTATTCCTTTATCTGCTAAAGTGTATGCTGCAAGCGCACCGGCAGGACCGGCGCCTATAACTATTACATCATAATCATATTTTAAAGCGATATTCTTCACGTGAATTTTTTTGTCAGAGAATGACTGTTGTTAGCATCAGCGCTTCTGATTATTCCGATTAGTTTATTCAAACCTGCACCTGCATTCAGAACTTTGAGCGGCGGCAGTGACAGGAAATTTTTTCTTAACTTATTAACGAGTTCAAGGTCATATAAATATAAATCATTAAGACGAAGATATGCCAGCACAATTACAGATGTCTTAAGTGTTACAGCCCGCACCCGTACAGTATGTACTGACTGTCTCCCCGGATGAATATGAACGAATTTTTCTTCATCATTACCTGTTCTTAAAGTCCAAACAGAACCGTCGCTTAATTTTAACAGCCGGTAGTTCCGGCTGCTTTCATTTATCCAGTTTATATATGCTCTGCGGTTAAAGGCATTTTGTTTTTTTAAGATACCGGTTATTTCATTTGAAATATCCGAAGGCAGAAGTGAACCGGTGTATAAATCCATCACAGAATCACCTATAATCAACAATTCTTTCTGAACAGAATTGAATTTGGGATAATCATTTGTTGTAATATCGTTTATACGATAACGGATATAACCAAGATGATGCTTACATAAATTAAAAAGCACCGGTACAGCGGTATCAAACATTTTATCACGCTATGAATATTTACAACGGAAAATAAAAAAGAATTGAGCAATAAGTAATTTCTTTCGGCAGGAAAATTACTTTTTATCAGAAGATTTATTTATCTGTTCCTTAAGCTGTTTTATTTCATCTTCAAGCCGCTTTATTTTTTCCAGATATGAGGGAAGATTGCGGATGTGTGCTTCAAGTTTAAGAGACGTTTTTAATTCCTTAGCCGGAGACCCAAAATACTGCCCCGGTTTTGTAATTGATTTTGAAATTCCTGACTGCGCCATTAAGATGACGTTGTCTGTAATTTCAATATGACCGACGATACCGACCTGCCCTGCAAGTATGCAATGGTTACCAATTCTTGTGCTGCCGGAAATACCTGTTTGTGATGAAATTACTGTGTGTTCTCCTACTACCACGTTGTGGGCGATCTGGACGAGATTATCAATCTTTACTCCGCGTTTAATAATTGTTGAACCAAGCGCAGCGCGGTCAACAGTTACGTTTGCACCAATTTCAACATCATCTTCAATTATTACATTGCCTATCTGAGGTATTTTATGGTAAACGCCCGCATCATCCGTATAATAACCAAAGCCATCCGAACCGATAACCGTTCCCGAATGAATAATAACACGGTTACCAATTTTACATCCTTCACGAAGACTTACATTCTGATAGATGAGACAATCATCTCCGATCTCAACATTTTCAAGCAGTACTGTGTTATGAAAAATTTTAACATTGCTGCCGATTCTGCATCCATCAGATATAACAACATTCCTGCCTATAGAAACATTTTCACCAAGTACAGCCCCCTGATGAATAAATGAAGCGGGATCAATGCCGGTAAGTTTATGTACATCGGAAAAATATTTTTCAATTATTTTATAGAAGGCTTTATTCGGATCACTAACTTCTATGTAAGTAATATCATTGCGGGATTTTTTGAATTCGTTTTTTACAAGTATAACAGAAGCTTTTGTTGAAGAGAAATATTTTTCGTAAGCGGGCAGATATAAGAAGGTGAGATCACCTTTTACAGCTTCATCAATTTTAGCAATTCCGGTAACATGAGTACCGGCATCCCCGGATACCTCACCCCCAACAAAAGATGCAATCTCTTCAGCGGTTATATTCATTTTTACTGAAGCTTTAATTTATTCATAACTTTTACAGTGAGATCATAATCATCTTTTGCGTACAGGAGAAGTATATCGCCGCTTCTGTCAAATACGTAATCCATATTTTCTTCGACAGCAACTTCGCTTATTGCATTAAATACTTTGTTCTGAATAGGTTTCATAAGTTCATCCTGTTTCTGAAAAAGCTCGCCATTAGTTCCGAATTTTTTTTCTCTGTAAGCAGCAATTTCCTGTTCGAGTTTTATAAGTTCAGATTCAAGCTCGGCACGCGTTTGATCGGTAATGATAAGCTTTCTTTTTTCATAGTCATCATATTTTGCCTTCCAGTCAGACTGCATCTGGTTAAGTTTCTGCTGCCATTCCTGTATCAGCAAGTCGAGTTTTTGCCTTGCATCCTGCGCATCGGGTAACTGATCAAAAATTGTATCAGAATCAACATAACCAATTTTCAATTGTGCAAAAGAAACACCTGCAAACAGGATAACCACACTTAAAAAAAATAACCTTTTCATATCGTCTCCGTTCTGAGATTGATTTTATCTTAAAAACAACTTGTGCTGTCTTTCCCGGGCTGGTATAAAGAAAATATTCCCGCAAAAGACGGCGGGAATATTTTTAAGGTTATCCGGGTAAAGACCGGTTTAATTTCCTCTTTTTAATTTATCAAGAACTTTAAACGTAATATCAAATGCTTCATCTGCATACAACAAAATAATATCACCACTCTTATCAAAAACAAACTGCATTCCTTCCTCAACGGCTACAGCCTGAATTGCAGCATAAATTTTATCTTTTACCGGGTTAAAAATTTCTTCCTGCTTTTTGAAAATCTCGCCGCCCTGCTGTCCGAACTTTTGTCTTCTGAAATCGAGAATCGTCTGCTCCATGTTAATAAGCTTTTGCTGGGCTTCAAGTTTTTTATCGTCTGTCATTGTATTTGCCTGCTTCTGGTAGTCTGCAAGCATTTCCTGGTAGGCAAGGGTCATACTGTCGATCTGTGCTGACCAGCGGTTAGTAATTGCATCGAGGTCGCCCTGAGCTTTTATTGCTTCGGGATATTGGTTAAGAATAATCTGAGAATCAACAAATCCTATCTTCAATGGTGATTGAGCAATAAGGGAGACCGAAGCAATAGCTAAAATTGCTGCTGTTAAAATATACTTGTTCACTTTTGTATTTCCTTTATTATTTATGAAAAATTAGAAACCTCTTCCGAACTGAAAATGGAACATCCATTTCGGGTCTTTGTTATCTGTAAGTTTTCTGTCGAAGCCATAGCCCAGATCAAACCCGATCAATCCTATCGGGTTTATGAGCAGCCTCGCACCAAAACCAACTGATCTTCGCAAATCGAAGAAATCGGCTTTATCAAAACTTTCGAACACATTGCCTGCTTCAGCAAATGCAAGCACGTAAACAGGGATGGGATCGAGTGTAACAGCAAGCCTCAATTCTGTTGTGTACTTGGTCATTACCCGACCGCCGATAACATTGTTCTGTGCATTACGCGGACCAACTGTTCTGTCGTCATAACCTCTTAAAGAAGTTGTTGCGATTATAAGACCACTTCCACCCATATAGAAGAACTCGAAAGGTTGAATTCTTGTGCCCCTGACAAGTTCATCAATATAACCGATATCTGCAGCCGTATAAAGCGCTATCCTGTTTGTGCCGAATAATCTTCTGTACCACTCGGCTTTAAAACCCAGTTTGTAATAATCAACATCGCCGGGTAAGAACGGACCGCCGGAAATTTCGGCATCAAACGAAACTAAAGAACCCTGAGATGAAAAGATGGGATTATCAATATTTCTTCTGCTGATGGTAGCGCCTGAAGTATACTGATTGGTTTTACCTTCAGCATAAAATCCCTGTCCTTCGATCACATTATTATACTGATACCTGAAAAACCCCTGCAGGTAAAAGAAATCATCCGGCCATTTTAACCTGCGCCCAACTCTCAATGTTCCTCCGGACTGCCTCAGGTCATATATATATCTTTGTCGTGTATCGAAAACTTCAAAGCCTACTAAGGTTGGTGTATCGAACAACCATGGTTCTGTAAAACCAACCGTAAATGTTCTGTAGAAATTTCCTACACCAAACTGCCAGTTGAAACTTAATATCTGCCCTCCACCAAGCTGGAAGGGTTCTGTAATAGAAAAATTCGTGAGTGTTACACCAACAGCCCCGCTGAACCCGAAACTGCCGCTGTAACCAACTGAAGCATTAAGATAATCGCTGGATTTTTCTTCAACTCTGAATGTAACATCAACGGTACTGTCGGATGAAAGATTGTAGTCAATCCCTTCGGGTCCGTATAACTTTTCAACGTTGAAATACTGCAGGTTTGCAAGCTGCTGAATGCTTCTGAGGAGAAGCCCGCGATTGAAGTAATCGCCGGGAATAGAGAAAAGCTCTCTGCGTATAACTTTATCCTTTGTTTTATCGTTACCTGCAATATCTACTCTCCCAAGCCGGAATTGATTTTTTTCTTCGACCCTTATTTCAATATCAATAGAATCTTCAGCAACTTTTATTTCGTTTGACTTAAGATTAAATGTAAGGTATCCGTTATCCAGGTATAATGAGAAGACATCTGTCTGGCTTTCATTTCCACGCAGGTTGCGTTCAAATTTTTCAAGATCAAAAACATCGCCTTTGGCAAAATCGAGTCTTGCAGTTAAAACTTCAGCCGGATAGATAGTGTTGCCTTCCCATTTAATATTTCTGATTCTATACTGAGGACCTTCATAAATATCCATTATAATATGCAGGTCTTTTTTATTATTAAAAAAGATGAGAGTGTCTGACAAAACCTCGGCATCTCTGAAACCATTTTTCTGGTAGTGTCTTACGATAAGTTTTTTGTCTTCGTCGAACTTCTTCCTGTCGAATTTGGCTCTGCTCCAGAACTTCCACCATTTTGATTCTTCAATTTCATCCATTACACCTCTGAGCTTACCGTCGTCAAAATCTTCATTTCCGGTAAATTCGATCTTGCGCACAGTTACACGATCATTTTCTTCAATATCAATTTTCAGGAGAACTCTGTCCCTGATCCTGTCAACTAAGTTGGTATAAGTCTGGTCTTTGGTTTCGTACAGGTGAATATATTCTTCAGAAAGGTCTTTCTCATTTCGCCAGGTAACTTCAATGCCTTTGGTGGTAGTGTCAGCACGAAAGAAATTAAGCTGTTTGATATTTATCTGAGCATTCAGATAACCTTCTTCTTCATAAAGCTGAATAATTCGCTGTTTAAGTCTTGCAATATCCTGAGACTTGAGTATTGTGCCCCTGATAAAGGTGATTTTCTTTTCAATATCGCTGCGGCTAACATCATCATCACCTTCAATAACGTACATCTCGAAGCGCGGGTATTCGTCCACTTTAATTATAAGGAAGACCCCATCACCGATTTGCTTGTCAATAACAATCTGAACGTCGGAAAATATATTCAACGCCCAAAGTCTTTTTATGGCATTCAGAGTTTGATCGCCCGGCACCTGAACTTCACTCCCGATCTTTAAGCCGCTGTTGGCTATTATGAGGGATGCATCAGCCGCCCTGTTACCTTCAACAGAAATACCTAATATCTTATAACTTGAACCTGATACCTGAGCAAATGAGCAGGCAGAGGCAATAAAAAATATTATTGGAAGAATAAATTTATGCAGTCTTTTGGGGAAGGATAGAAACATTCTTTAAGCCTTTATCATTCATGTTTATTTGTTCACTTACCTTGCCGAAGCGTCTTTCCCTGCATTGAAAATTTCTGATGGCTTCATAAAGATGTTCCCTCTTGAAGTCCGGCCAGAATACATTGGTTATATAAAATTCGGAGTAAGCTAATTGCCAAAGTAAAAAATTACTTATTCTGAACTCGCCGCTGGTTCTGATTAACAGGTCAGGGTCGGGCATATTTGCAGTAGTAAGCATCGAACTAAAAAATCTCTCGTTAATATTTTGGGTTTCAAGGCTGCCCTCTTTAGCTAACACAGCAATATTCTTTACAGCTTCTAAAATTTCCCATCTCCCGCTGTAACTAAGAGCAAGATTCAAAACCATTCTTTTATTGTTTCTTGTTCTATCAATATCTTCAAGAAGCTGTTTCTGAACGATACGCGGCAGTGAATCCAGATCACCTATAGTAGTAAGCCTTATATCATTTTCGTTAAGCTCATCAACGCGATCTCTTAAACTGTTGAGCAGCAACCTCATGAGCATAGATACTTCATCTTTGGGTCTTTTCCAGTTTTCGGTAGAAAAAGTATAAAGGGTAAGAAACTTTACCCCGACCTGGGCACAGGCTTCAACAATATTACGAACGGTTTCAACACCTCGCTTATGCCCGGCAGCTCTTGGTAAACCACGTTTCCTTGCCCAACGACCATTCCCATCCATAATGATGGCAATGTGAGCAGGAATTTCACCAGAGTTTTTTAACTGGTCTTGTAATTTTTCATCGGTGGCTTTTTGCGTTTTAGCCAACTTCTGTCCTGAAATTGATAAAGCGTGTAAAGTTAATCTTATAGCCGTTGAATGTCAAGAAAAGCACCCTGGCTATGTTATTTATCTTAAATCCGATATAGAGCATAAAATGGATGCATTTTACTGCGCAGTTCCG